>URVC01000061.1 GCA_900551245.1 uncultured bacterium
TGGACTACCCGGAACCGGAATTCGTTCTGGCGCAGACCACGCACGACTTTATGGACGATCCCGATTTTCACGGCAGCTGGGGCAGCGTCGTGTCGACGACCGGGACCACTGATGTCGAATCGGCCTGCCACGGCTTCGTCCGTTTCAAAACCGGGCGGGTGCTGAGCATCCACAACTCCTGGGCCGAGCTTGTGAAGGAGGAGGATATCTTCGTCGCGCTGCAGGCGAAGAAGACCGGCGTGCGGATCCGCTGCGTGAACGGGCAGAACAGCTGCGAGCTTTACGCGCAGAAGAACGGCGTGTCGATGGACAAAAGTTACCGCTTCCAGCACGATCACGATATGGGACGGACGCGCGCCCCCGAAAATTTCATCCGCACCCTGAACGGGGAGGCGGAGCCGCTCACCACGGCTGACGAGGCGGTGACGCTGATGCGGCTCATCGACGCGGTTTATCTTTCAGCCTCCTCGGGCCGTCCGGTGGAGCTGGGGAAAGAATCATACCACATATTATAGAAAAGGGAGTTGAACGCATGAAACAGATTGTGATGGCCGGACCCCGCAAAAGCAGGATCATCGATGTGCCGATTCCGGAGATCACCGACGACCAGCTGCTGGTGAAAGTCACTTATACCGGGATGTGCCATTCGGAGTGGTATCCGTGGTCGACCGCAAAACCGGGCGAGGTCTTCGGGCATGAAACGGTCGGCGTCGTGGCAAAGTGCGGGAAAAATGTCACGGAGTTCAAAGAGGGCGATCGCGTCACCGGCCTCGGCGGCGGCGGCTACCGCGAATATATCGTCATGGAACCGGATAAAACCTGTCACGTGCCGGATAACCTCAAGGATGAGGACGCCATCGTCGAACCGCTCGCCTGCCTGCTCTCCGCCGCCATGAAAATGCCGTGGACCACGCTCGGCGACCCGATCGCGGTCGTGGGCACCGGCTACATGGGTCTCGGCATGATTTCGCTCTTCAAGGCGATGGGATACGGCGACATCGTCGCAATCGACAAGCGGCCGGAAGCACGCGAAAATGCGAAGAAAATGGGGGCGACCGAGGTCCTCGCCCCGGAGGAGATTCCGGCGGAGTACCGGCTTGACTGGAAGGCGATCGGCACGCCGGATCTGACACGGGACGGGCATAAGACCGATATTTTCGGCATCGGCTTCCCGCACGTGATGGAGTTCACCGGCACCGAAGACGGTCTGCAGCTGGCCGGCGAGCTGGTCTGTGCGCACGGTCGTCTCGGCATCGGCGGGTACCACAACGACGGGCTCCGCACAATCGACTACAAGCTGTGGAACTTCAAGGCGATTGACACCATCAACTGCCATGAGCGCCGGATCATGTACGAGGCGGGCCTCTGCCGGCGCTGCCTGATGCTGCTCTCGCGGGGCATCTGGAAGTTCACCGGGGTGACGACCCATTTCTACTCGATGGAGGAGTTCGACAAGGCCAACGAGGATATGGAGCTGCACCGCGGTAACTTCATCAAAGGCGTCGTCCGCTGCTGAAGACGCTTCCCGTGCACCGGCGGGGGCGGTCATCTCCTCCCGGAAAAACCGCCCCCGCAAAAAAACGCCCGGCATGAAAACCGGGCGTTTTTTCCGGGGAGGTTAGCGATTGCTCCAGACCGCGCAGGAACAGGGCGGCATCCGCAGAAGCGCGGCACCAGGTGCGGCCTCCAGAACCGCACCGCCGCAGTCGATCACCTGCCGGAAACGGTCGGCTCCGGGGAGCGCAAACTCCACAGAGTTTTCCTTCTCCTCCGGGTTGACCGCAACCACCCAGCGCTCGTCCCCGAGGAAACGCTCGTAAACAAGCGGACTCTTCCCCTTGCTGCAATAGAGGCAGCGGAATCCGCCCCGGGAGCGGAGCGCCGGATTCGCCCGCCGCAGAGCGATCAGCTTGCGGGTGAAGGCGAGCAGCGATTCCGGGTCCTTCTCCTGCGTCTCCACGTCGGGGCGGCCCGGGTCCGGATCGAGCGGCAGGTAGAACTTCTCCGGCTCCGCGGTCGAGAATCCCGCCTTCTCGCCCGGCGCCCACTGCATCGGCGTGCGGCACTCCGAACGGCTGTAGGAGCCCTCTTTATTGCCGAGTTCGGCCACGTTCGCCATGCCGATTTCGTCGCCGTAGTAGACGAACGGCACACCCGGAAGCAACATCAAAAAGGTGTGGGTCAGACGGAGGTCAGCCAGCGACCGCTTCCCGCGGATGCGGCTCATGTCGTGGTTCGCGGTCGGAACCGCCACAAAACCGCGGTCGCCGATGTGCGCTAGATTGCCGGTGAGCTCCTCGATGAAGCGCGAGGCGTCCCCCTTGCCGTTGCGGTTGAAGAAGCAGTTCTCCTTGAGGAAGAGATCGCGGAATCCCTCCTGCCCGAAGTGAATCATGAAGTCGATATGGAATCCGGCGTCGATCGCCTTCGGCGGGCACGACCACTCGGAAATCAGCACCGCCTCCGGATAGTTCTCGTCGAGCCAGCTGCGGTAGTAGTGCCAGATCTCCCGGATTCCTTCGCCGTCCGGGTCGCCCTTCACCAGGCTGGGCGCCATATCGACGCGGAAGCCGTCACAGCCGAGATCGAGCCAGAATTTCATGATGTTCTTCGTCTCCTCCCACACCCGGCGGACCGCAGGGTCATCGGAGGATTTCTGCCACGGCATGGTCGGATCCGGCTTCTTGAATCCGTAGTTCAGCGCCGGCTGGCAGGCGAAAAAGTTGATCATGAAGTAACCGTTCCGCGGCTCCATTCCGGAGATGAACCGGTAGTCGCCGGTCTTCTCGCCCCAGCCGTCGGTCCAGACGAAGTAGTCGTCGTACGGCGTCTTCTCCGCCGAGGCGGAGGCCTTGAACCACGGGTGTTCGATTGAAGTGTGTCCCGCCACCAGGTCGAGAATCACCCGGATTCCCCGGGCGTGCGCCTCCTCGCAGAGGCGTTTCATGTCGTCGTTGGTGCCGTAGCGGGGGGCAATCCGGTAGAAGTCCGCCACGTCGTACCCCGCATCCATGAAGGGGGAGACGAAGCAGGGGTTGAGCCAGAGCGCGTTCACGTTCAGCGATTTGATATAGTCCAGACGGTCGATGATTCCGGGCAGGTCCCCGATTCCGTCGCCGTTGGTGTCCTGAAAGGACTGCGGATAGATTTCGTAAAAGACAGCGTCGTCAAGCCACGCAGGCGTACCCATAATTTTTCCTCCCTCTTGCATTTGTTTTTCGGGTGCTGTTTTTAATTTAACGGTCCCGGAACAATATTCAATTTGCAATTACCGGGAATTTGCACTATATTTCCGGGAAAAATCTACAATTAGGAGGAATACTCCCTGTGTCTATGGAAATTCTCTGCTCCGCCGAGGAGATCGCCCGGCAGATCGCCCGTCTCGGCCGGGAAATCACCGAATTCTACCGCAACAAACCGCTGACCCTGGTCTCGCTGATGAACGGCGCCCTCCCCTTCGCCGCCGATCTCATGCGCGCCATCGATCTGCCGCTCTACGTCGATACGGTCAGCGTCTCCAGCTATCACGACCGCAAGAGCAGCGGCGAACTGAATTTCCGCTCCTCGCTGAAGCTTTCGCCGGAAGGGCGTCACATCCTGCTGGCGGACGAGGTGCTCGACACCGGCTGTACGCTCGCCTGTGTCGCGGAATATTTCCGCCGCCGCGGCGCCGCCTCCGTGCGCACCGCGGTCATGGTGGAAAAGATCCGCCCCCGGCCGGACGGCGTCGCGCATGCCGACTGGACCGGTGTGGTTCTGCCCGACCGCTACCTCGTCGGCTACGGGCTGGACGCCGATGAACTCTACCGGAATCTTCCCTGCATCGCCGCCCTCGTTCAGGAAAAATAGAACCACATGGCAAAAAAATCCGCCGCCCCGGCTCATTCCCGGGAATCGGCGGAATTTTTTTGTCCTTTCCGGACGTGCGGCGGAAATTACATCCAGTGCTTGAGCAGCTCCTCGCGCGACAGCGTGGTGAAGTAACTCGCCGGAATGTCGAGGATGGTGAACGCCCCCTTGCGCCCTTCGCGGGCGAGGCGGACCACCGCCCGGGCATGCGCCACAAGCACGTTGGCAGTCGCTTCCGGATTGCTCCCCCACTGACAGCGGTACTCGGCCAGAGCGGCATTGCCGTTGCCGGTCTTGCCGGCGGCAATCGCCAGTCCGTCATGCGGGAACCCCTTGTACTTTTCATCCAGCTCCTGCTGGCTGATGAAATTCACCGTCGTCTTATAGGGGGCGAAGTAACCGGGCATTTCCAGAATGGCGCGGGTGATCGCCTCTTTGTCAGCCCCCTCCTCGACGACGACGAAACATTCACGCGTATGCATGTCGCCGGGCTGGAAATCGGGATTTTCCCCACGGCGCACCCGTTCGATCGCCTCGGGGATCGCATGGGTGAACTGCCGGGCGTCCTTGACCCCCGGAATCGTCCGCAGCGCGTCGGAGTGACCCATGCTCAGTCCGCCCTTCGGCCCGAGACCGTAGAATCCATAGGCGCGCGCGCCGGGGATGAAGGCGCCGCCGAGCACCCGCTCCAGCGAGAAAATTCCCGGATCCCAGCCGGTCGAAATGACCGACACATGCCCGGCCGCCTTCGCCGCGGCGTCCATCTCAGCGAAATATTCCGGAATCCGGCTGTGATTGTCGAAGCTGTCCACGGTGTTGACCAGCTTCGCCATCATCGGCCCCTGCTTGGGCAGATCGTTCTTGGAACCGCCGCAGAGGATCGCCACATCGGGGCGGAACGCGGCCAGCCACGCTTCGCTGTCGGCGATCGGCATCACCGGGATATCGGCAAGCTCCTTTTTCACCCGTTCGGGCGAACGGCTCACGACGCCGACCAGTTCCATATCCGGATTGTTGCGAATCGAAGCGAGCACTCCGCGACCGACATTGCCGAACCCGGCAATCACTACTCGAATTTTCTCCATCGTACACCACACTTTCCTGTAGTTTTGAATATTCCTTTAATGTAGCGGAGAAAGCTGTTTTTTCAATCGAATTTCGAAAATAAAATTCTCCGGGGGGAATCCCGGTTGCGTTTCAGCCGTTTCCGGTGTATAGTATTGCAACAAGAATAAAAGGCCGGCCCGGAGCTGTTCCCGCCGGCAGAAACAACCATGGACGTGATATCGAGAAAATGAAACGATCCACCGAAAAAGAGGTTTGTCCGCAGGAGATCCCCCCCCACTTCCCGGTCAAAGCGCCGGAATACTACAACTTCGGCTACGACGTCGTCGACGAATGGGCCAGACGCGACCGCAATAAGCTCGCGATGATCTGGGCCAACCAGAAGGGGGAGGAGAAGCGGTTCACCTTCCACGATATGAGCAAGCTCTCCAACCAGGCGGCCAATCTGCTGATCAAGCTCGGCATCACCGCCGGAGACCGCGTCTTCATCATGCTGCCCCGGCTGCCGGAGTGGTGGATCTTCTCGCTGGCGCTGATCAAGCTCGGCGCGGTGCAGTGCCCCTCCCCGACGCTGCTGACCAGCCAGGACATTCAGCATCGAATCCGCTACGGCAAATTCAAAATGGTCATCACCGACTCGGAAAACGCTCACAAGTTCGACGAGATCTACGACGACTGCCCCTCGCTGGCCATCCGGCTGCTGGTGGATGGCGAACGCCCCAACTGGATCAGCTACCGGGCTGAAATCGCCGGTCCGAACAGCACGCTTTCGCACCACGCGGTCAAGAGTCCGGTCAAAATCCGGACCCGTTCCAGCGCGCCGATGCTGCTGATCTTCACCAGCGGTACGAGCAAGTATCCCAAGATGGTGATGCACAACTACGCCTATCCGCTCGGTCACCAGATCACCGCGGAACTCTGGCACAACCTCAAGCCGAACGACCTGCACATGACCGTCTCGGATACCGGCTGGGGAAAGAATTTGTGGGGCAACTACTTCGGCCAGTGGATCATCGGGACCTGCCTCTTCATCTACGACATCCGCGGCAAGTTCCACGCCGACGAACTTCTGCCGCTGATTGAGAAGTACGAGCTCACCAGCTTCTGTGCGCCGCCAACCGTCTACCGGATGATGACGCTCAACGACATCGGCCGCTACGACTTCACCGAGCTGCGCGAATGCACCACCGCGGGCGAACCCATGCAGACCGAGACCATCCGTCTGTGGAAGGAGAGCACCGGGCTCACCATCCGCGAAGCCTACGGCCAGACCGAAACCGTCTGCATGATCGGCACCTTCCGCTGGGTGAAGCCGAAACCGGGTTCGATGGGCGTCCCCGCCCCCGGCTGGAAGGTGGAGATCCACGACGAAGAGGGCAAGCCGGTCAAGCAGGGCGAAGACGGCCGGATCGCGGTCAAAATCTCCGACGGCGACCGTCCGGTGGGGCTCTTCGACAAGTACCTTTACAACGAGCCGGAAAACAAGGCCTGTTTCATCGGCGATTACTACTACACCGGCGACCGCGCCTATCAGGATGAGGACGGCTATTTCTGGTTCGTCGGCCGCACCGACGACATCATCAAGAGTTCCGGCTACCGCATCGGCCCGTCCGAGGTGGAAGACGCCATCTCGCATCATCCTTCGGTGCTGGAAGTTGCAGTAGTGGGCGCGCCCGACCCGCTGCGCGGCGCACGGGTCAAGGCCTACATCGTGCTGCGCCCGGAATTCGAGGCGACCGAATCGCTTGTGCGCGAGATTCAGAACTTCGTCAAGAAAGAGACGGCGCCGTACAAGTATCCGCGTGAGATCGAATTCGTCCGCCAGATGCCGAAGACCTTCTCCGGCAAGATCAAGCGCGACGTCCTCCGGCACCACGCCGAAACCGGGGAAGGTTGGGAACACTGAATTCCGGCCGTCCCTTCCACAGCGGGAGAATGGAGCCGATGCGGCACTCCAGAGGGAAAAAACAGCGCATCCGGCGCCAGCGCGGCGCATCGCTTCTGGAGGCGATGATTGCGCTGTGCATCCTCTTCCTGCTCTTCTTCGGCCTGCTCCAGATTTTTCACTGGAGCGTGGCCGAACTGTTCTGTGAATATGCCGCCCACTACTCCGCCAAAGGGCTGGCGCTCGGCTACCGCCCGGAGCTGGCCTGGCGTTCCGGACGGGTGGCGGCCATCGGCATCTCCGGCCCGCTGGAGGGCGGCGACGCCATCGGCGGCGAAGAGCGGGAGCTGGCGGAGCGCTACATGACCCGCGGCGACGAAAGCGGCATCCGCTACCGTTACTGGCTTCCGCGGGCGAATTCGGAAATACCGGAGTTGCGGTTGCGCGGCCGCAGCGATCTTCTGCAAAATGACATCGGCGTGATCTCCTCCACGGTGGAACTTCACAATGCGCCGCTGCTTCACCCCAATCTGGCGACTCCGCTGGGCATCGCCGAGCCCCCCTCCCCTTCCGCCACGGTCCGCACCCGCGACTATTCGCGGCTCTATCTGGAGGAGTGACGCATCATGGCTTCAAGATCCTCCCGCGGCGGCACCGGCGAAAACGGTCAGGTACTGGTGGTCGGCATTCTCATGCTTCTGATTCTGCTGATCGCGCTGTTCTTTCTCTTCGACCTGCACAACGTCATGCGGGCGAAGTTCAAAACCGAAACCGCCCAGCAGGCGGCGGCGCTGGCCGGGGCAGACTGGCAGCGGGCCTCGCTCAACCTGATCGGCGAAATCAACCTCATCAAAGCAGCGGAAACCCTGCTGGAAACGGACAACCGCTGGGAGGAGTTTTCTCCTCTCGCCCCTGCGGCGGGCGACCGGTACACGCTGGAGAACGCACAGCGGCTCAACGCCCGGCTCGCCCTGCTTACCGAAATGCAGGCGCGGATCAGCTTCATCGGGCCGCTGATCGGATTTGCCGCGGCACAGCAGGCCGCAAAGGCGAACGGACTCAATCCGGTCACCAGCCTCGACTTCTACCGGGAGCTTCTGCTCACCGACCGGAGATACTTCCCGGAACAGGGAGGCGCGCCGGAGTACATTCACGGTTACCGCTGGCGGCTGCCCTACCTTGCGTTGATCAGCGCGATCGACAGCAACGGCGTCGCGGTCTACCCCAACGCGCGCCTGACCGGGACGCCGCAGGTTTCGCCCGCCGCCATCGGGGAGGAAGATCTTTACGAAGAGATCCTCCGGCACGCCGGAGAGATCGCCGACGGCGATCCCCCGGTGCAGAGCCACTGGTTCGGCGCCATCTATCACTTCGTCAAATGGAGCGACGAACAGTTCCGCGGCAAGTGGTGGGATATCGACTACTCATTTGCCGACTTCCCCGGGGAGAGTGAAATTTTCACTCTGGGGCTGCAGTACGATTCGGTGACGGAGAGCCCCTGGTACGCCGGATACGGCTATGCGGAGAATTCCGCAACGCTGGAAAAACTTCTGCACGACGAAACCATCCGTCCTGACGAAAGCCGCCGCGCCTGGGAGGCTGTCGGCGTGCAGTTCAACTGGTGCCGTTACGCCGATGACTGGTATCCGGACTACTTCCGGGCGCGAAACAGCAGTTACGACGAGGACCATTTCGACTACTGGTTCGGCGGAACCGCCCTGCGCCGTCCCATCCGGCCGCAGTATGTCTACGAAGGCCCCGCCGCCTATGCGGAGGGGAGCGTCGACGTCGGCCTCACGGCGCAGTACAACGTTGGCGGCAGTTCGTCGAAGTCCGCCGATTTCGACGCAAGATTTCAGGAGCGGAAACGGGATGCCGTCCACATCGGCAGCCGTCGCACCAGCCGTTCCGCCGCCGCCGGGTTCTCCGGCTACCGCGCCGGAGCAATCGCCAAGGCGCTGGGGGAACTGCCGGACGAAACGCCGCCGATCGCGATTCCGCTGGTGCTGCCGGTCTTCACCGACGTTTCGATCATGCCGACCTACATGCCGCTGCCAGAAAACTTCAACGTGCTGCAGGGCGCAAACTCGCCGCTCATGCGCTTTTTAAGCTGGCTGGCGGACAAAAGCTCCCTGTGGGACAACAGCTCCCCGCCGGCCTCGACGGAAGCCTACCTCAAACTGCTTCAACATCTCGCCGACGGGAAAAACTTCCGCTTCTACGGCTGGAACCAGAACTTCGACCAGGCGGCATTCGACGAACGCTGGCGGGATCACCTCACCCGCTATCTGCGGGAGCGCGAAACGCTCGTCTACAGCCAGGAGACTCCCGACGGCCCGGGCTGGCTGCAGGAACCCAAGCTCTGCGGCGGCAGTGAGACAAATTTTGCACCGCGCGAGGAGCGGGTGACCGACTACCGCAACGGCGGAACCGCCCTGCGCATCTATCCCGGCGGCAGCGGCGGGTACTATGTGGTGGATTCGCGCGGCCACATCATTACCAACGACGAAAGCGATCCGACCGTCCGCGGGGAATCGGTCGGCGGAGGCGGAGGCGGCGGAGGCGGCTGGTCCTCCGGCCCCGGTTCCGACACGATGCCCGGGCCGCCCCGGCTGTAGGAAGAAAGAGAGGGAATACCATGAAAATCCATCGCAGACGGGAGTCCGGCCAGGCGACGATTGAACTTGCGGTTATGCTGACCGCGGTGACCGCCGTGCTGCTCGGCATCGTGATGCTCGCCGGCGTCATGGTCGCCGACAACCGGCAGCTTCTGGAGGCAAAGCTCTCCGCGGAACTCCGCGCCGGAGATGCGGACACGCCCGCGTGGCGTCCGGAAAACGAACTCGGCTTCTGGAGCTACGGCAGCTACTCGGTGAACGGCAGGCATTACGCCACCATCCCCTTCTCCTCCGGCGACCGGCTCGGGCAGGTGAATGCAACCGTTCTCGACGCAGTTCCCGGGCAGTTCTCCACCCCAGCCTATTCCCGCCAGGAGAACTACAGCTACCGCTGGAAATCGCCGGCTTCGTTTCACCCGTCGCTCAACAGCGACTTCTCCACCGATCCCGGGAATGCGCTGGAATCCGCCGATCTGGTGGCGGGGAGCGGCACGGAGCTCGACCCGGTCTCCGGCTTCGACCGCGGCCGGCGCGACAACGCCTCCAACGCACTGCGCGCGGCGTTCTCCGTCTGGTTCGGCAGCCGGATTTCACACGATTTTCTCTCGGGGAAACCCTCCAATCAAGTCTATATGCCGCGAACTACAATCCGGAGCAACTCCTTATGAAATTTGTCATCGCCCCCGACTCCTTCAAAAACTGTCTGCGCTCTCCGGAGGTCTGTTTCCGGCTGGCCGCGGGAATCCGCTCTTCCGCTCCGGCGGCGGAACTGGTGCTCCTGCCGCTGGCGGACGGCGGCGAAGGCACCACCGAGGCGGCCGCCGAAGCGGCCTCGGGCGAACTCCACACCGCCGCGGTCACCGGCCCCTTCGGCGAACCGGTCCAAGCGCCCTTCGCCCTTCTGCCGGATGGTTCCGCCGTGTTCGAAATGGCCTCCGCGTCCGGTCTGGAGCTCACCTGCGGCAGGCTTGACCCGATGCGGGCCACCACCTGCGGTACCGGGGAGCTCTTCCGTCACCTGCTCGATCTCGGAGTGCGCAACTTCGTCATCGGCATCGGCGGCTCCGCCACCGTCGACGGCGGCGCGGGAATGCTTCAAGCGCTGGGCGTGAAACTCTTCACCCGTACCGGCACGCTCCTGCCGCCCGGCGCAGGCGGCGGCACTCTGCCGGAGGTGGCGCAGGTGGATGGTTCCAGGCTCGATCCGCGCCTTGCGAAGAGCCGCATCCGCATCGCCTCCGACGTCAACAATCCGCTCTGCGGAGCCCGGGGAGCCGCTCCGGTGTTCGGGCCGCAGAAGGGCGCCTCTCCGGAAGAGGTGAAACAGCTCGACGCGGCACTCGCGCACTGGGCGGCGCTCTGGCATGACGACGGCACTGCGCCGGGCGACGGCGCCGCGGGCGGACTCGGCTTCGCCCTCCGGAAAGTACTCGGCGGCAAAATGGAGTCCGGCGCGGAGCTGATGCTCGAACTGATCGAATTCGACCACAAGGCCGCCGGGGCGGACTTCATCCTGACCGGAGAAGGCCGCAGTGACGATCAGAGCCTCGCCGGAAAACTTCCGGGCGCCGTCGCCCGCCATGCCCGGAAACTCGGCATTCCGGCCATTCTCGTCTCCGGAGCGCTCGGCCCCGGCTCGGAAGAGCTGGAGAAGGAGTTCGCGGCCTGCTTCAGCATCGCCGCCGGCCCCGGCCCGCTCCCGGAAGCACTTGGTGCCGCGCCCCGCAACCTCACCCGGATCGGCCGGGCGATCGGCGCATTGACTATGAACAGAACTACGGAGAACATTCATCCATGAGCATCGCCATTCTATCCACCGGAACTGAACTTCTGAAAGGAACCATTCTCAACACCAACGCGGGATTTCTCTGCCGCCGTCTCGCCGCCGCCGGACTTCGTCCGGTGCTGGAACTGACGGCCGGAGATCATCCGGCGGAAATCACCGCCGCGCTGGGCGACGCGCTCCGCGCCGCCGACACCGTCCTCATCACCGGCGGTCTCGGGCCGACCCGCGACGACCTCACCCTCGATGCGGTGAGCCGTTTCTTCGGGCTGGAGCTGGAAATCGATCCCCTTCTGGCGGAGAAGGTGGAGCAGTTCTGGAGCCGCCGTCACGACGGGCGGCGCGCCCCGAAAACCGTCCTCCGGCAGGCGCGGGTGCCGCATGGCGCGACCATTCTGCCGAACGCGAACGGTTCCGCATCCGGCATCCGCATCGACACCGAATACGGCGGGCGGATGCGGCGGATTTTTCTGCTGCCCGGCCCTCCCGCCGAACTCGAGCCGATGGCGGAAGAGTCGGTCATTCCGGCCGTCGCCGCGTATGAAGCGGGGGCCGGCCACGAATATACGCAGGGATTTCTGGCCGCCGGATGCGGCGAATACTCCGTTCAGCTCCGGCTGGAGAAACTGCTCCGCGACCGGCCGGTGGAACTCGCCTACTGCGCCCGGCCGGAGGGAACCCGGGTCTTCGTTTCCGGCTCCGCTCCGGCGGAGGTCGAAGCGGCGGTGGAGGAGGCTCGAACCGAACTCGGCGACGCCGCGCTCCCGGCCGGTTCTCTCGACCTGGTGACGGCGATCGCCGCCCTGCTCGAGAAACGGCAACTCACACTGGTCACTGCGGAGTCCTGCACCGGCGGCAGAATCGCCGGCATGCTCACCGACCATGCCGGAATCTCCTCGGTCTTCAAAGGCGGCGCGGTGGTCTACAGCAATGAACTCAAACACACCCTGCTCGGCGTTCCGGAAGAGCTGCTCGCCCGCTTCGGCGCAGTCAGTGCGGAGTGTGCCGAAGCGATGGTGCGCGGCGCGACGGAACGCCTGGCGGCCGACTGCGCCGTCGCAGTGACCGGCATTGCCGGGCCGGGCGGCGGCACGCCCGAAAAACCGGTCGGACTGGTCTACATCGCGGCCAAGGTCGGGGAAGAGCTCCGGGTCGGGGAGTTCCACTTTTCCGGGGACCGGCGGCGGGTTCGCGAAAGCACGGCCGCGCGGGCGCTGCTGCTGCTGTTCGGCCTCCTGAGCGGCAAGGAAGGTCAAACCTTTCTCCCGCCACCGCAGAAATCCCTGCGGCCGGAAGAGCGGTAATCGAGCGGCGCCAGACCGGTTTCCCGGCGGAAGGCGCGGGAGAAATAGGCCGGATCTGCAAATCCGGCGCTCTCCGCGACCTCCGCCACCGGCATATCGGTGTTGTGAAGCAGTTCAGCCGCGTAGCGAATCCGCAACCGGGTGAGGTACTTCATCGGCGTGGTTCCGATCATGCCGGAGAAGTGATGAAGCAGGGAATTTTCCGACATCGCGGCCATCCGGGCCAGCTCCTCCAGGCGGATCTGCCGCTGAAAGTTCCCGTTCAGATAGCGGACAACGCGGTCGACCCCTCCCCGGGCCGGCGGCGCCTCCTCCGGTTTGCCCCCGCAGAGGTCCGCCAGCAGACTCAAGATCACCATGAGATAGCCCATCATCCGGCAGCGCCGCCCGGGTGCGTCCCCCTGCTCGATGCGGATGATCTCCTTCAGACAGCCGCGGACCTGCCGGAACACGCCGGGCGGCAACGTCAGGCGCGGATATCCCCCCAGCCGTTCGAAGGTCTCCACATCGGTCATGAAAAGGCGCCGGTATCCCGGGTGGGTGTAGAGATCGAGGAGCTGCAGCGGCAGCCGGTGCGGCGCGAAAAGCAGATTGATGAGCCGGCACTTCGCCGCCTCCTCATAGCCGTGGAGTCCCCCTTCGGGAATCACCAGGACATCTCCCCGGCGCACCCGCTCCAGCCCGAACGGCGTGCGGTGCCCCACCTCGCCGCCGGTGAGAAAGGCCACCTCGACGAACCGGTGCCCGTGCAACGCGGTGTCCCCCTGCTCCTCGACGAAACTCCACAGCGGAAACTCTTCGCCGCTGAACCGGGCGATGTCGTGGATCGTCGGATTCAACGGAATCCGCATGGCCCCCTCCCCTCACTCTTATTCTTTTCTGCCACAAAAAAACGCCCGGGCACGGATACGACACCATCCCCGGACGAATTCGACGTCATCATCAGCCGTTTAAAGAAACTTATTTCTTCTCCTTCAACAGCTTGTCGACACCGGCACGCTTGACGCACACGCAGAGCAGCTCCATGGCGGTCCGCAGTTCATCAAGCGTCGGATAGGTCGGAGCAATCCGGATGTTGCGGTCGCGCGGATCCTTCTTGTAGGGGAAGGTCACCCCCGCACCGGTGAGCTTCACCCCCGCCTCCTTCGCCATTTCCACCGTCGCCTTCGCACAGCCGTCGAGCGTGTCGAGCGCGACGAAATAGCCGCCTTTCGGCTTCGTCCAGGAGGCGAGTCCGGTTCCGCCGAGCTCCCGCTCAAGCGTCTCGAGCACGATATCGAATTTCGGCTTCAGCTCTCCGGCCAGCAGCCGCATATGCGCCTTCACTCCTTCGGCGTCCTTCAGGTAGCGGACGGTGCGGAGCTGATTGAGCTTGTCATGCCCGATGGTCTGCACCGACATATGCTTGCGGACCTCTTTCAGATTGGCGGGGGAGCTCGCCATCATGGAGATTCCCGCCCCCGGGAAGGTGATCTTCGAGGTCGAGAAGAAGTAGAAGACACGGTCCGGATTCCCGGCCGCTTCGCAGGCGGCGAAGATATCCTTGATCTTCTCTTCGGCATAGATGTGGTGGACTCCGTAGGCGTTGTCCCAGAAGATGCGGAAGTCCGGCGCGGCGGTCTTCATCCGGGCGAGCCGGTCCACCGTCTCATCACTGTAGCAGATCCCCTGCGGGTTGGAGTAGAGCGGCACGCACCAGATGCCCTTGATCGCCTCATCCCCGGCGACCAGCTTTTCCACCATGTCCATATCCGGACCGGTTTCCGTCATCGGGATGACGATCATTTCGATCCCGAGATCCTCGCAGATGGAGAAGTGGCGGTCGTACCCGGGGCTCGGGCAGAGGAACTTCACGACCGGCAGCTTGCGCCACGGCTCATGGCCGCCGGTGCCGAAGACGTAGAGCCGCATCATCGTGTCGTACATCAGGTTCAAACTGGAATTTCCGCCGATGATGATCTTGTCCACATCGATGCCGAGCAGCTCGGAGAAGAGGTGACGCGCCTCGGGAATTCCATCCAGACCGCCGTAGTTGCGGGCGTCGACGCCGTCGCTGGTCACGTAGTTGTCAAGTTTGTCGAGAATCCCATTCGTCAGGTTGAGCTGAGTTCCGGAAGGCTTGCCGCGCGACATGTCAAGTTTCAGATTCTGCGCCACGTACCCGGCATACTGCCGGTCCAACTCCGCCTTGAGTTCGAGAAGTTCCGCTTCCGAACATCTGGTAATATCACGACTCATAATAACTCCTGTTGCTGCGACACCCTCCGGATTCCCGCAATGCGGGCGGTCTCCATCCGCTCCGCCGAACCCCTTTCTACATCCGGGCCCCGGAGGCATCAAAATATTTAATATATCGCCGCCCCGGATATTTTTCAATCGGGGAAGAGCATTCAGAACTTTTTTTCCCGAACTATTTTACATCGAGCATCCGCCGGATCGGGCGGACCGCCGCCTCGGCCAGCGCCGGATCCAGCTCGATTTTCTCGGTCATGTCGCGGAGCGAAACGTAGAGATCATTCAGCGTGACCTTCTTCATATCGCAGCAGACCATCGCCGGCTCCAGCGGCAGAAACTCCTTGCCCGGATTCTCCTTGCGCAGACGGTGGAGGATCCCCTGCTCCGTGCCGATGATGAACCGCTTTCCGGAAGATTCCCGGCAGAAGCGGAGGATTCCGGCGGTGCTCAGCGCTTCGTCCGCGGCATCCACCACCTCGACCCGGCATTCGGGGTGAACCAGCACCGGAGCGCCCGGCGCGGCGGCCCGCGCACGTTGGATCATTTCGACCGTCACCTGATCGTGAATCGGGCAGCACCCCGGCCAGAGCTCCATCTTGCGGCCGAGCTTTTTCATCATGTTTCCGCCGAGGTTGCGGTCCGGCAGGAACACGATCGGGCGATCCTGCGGAATCGAACGGATGATCTTCTCCGCATTGCCCGACGTGCAGCAGATATCCACCAGCGCCTTGACCCGGGCGGTGCTGTTCACGTAGGCGACGAAGACCGCGTCGGGATTCTTCCGGCGGCAGGCGGCCACCTCGTCGGGATCGGCCATATCGGCCATCGGGCAGCCGGCGTCGGATTTCGGCAGCAGCACCGTCGACTGCGGCGAGAGCAGCTTCGCCGTCTCCGCCATGAACCGGACGCCGCAGAAGACGATCACCTCCGCATGGACCGATTCGGCCTTGATGCTGAGCTCCAGAGAATCCCCCGTGAAATCGGCGAGATCCTGAATCTCGGGAGCAACGTAATTGTGCGCGAGAATCACCGCGTGACGCTCGCGCTTCAACTCCTGAATGCGCTTGCTGATATCATCCATTTTCTTTTCTCCTGTCCTCTGTTTCAAACGTTGTACCCCGCCGTCATCCCCATAATATAACACCGGAACCGGGAAATGGAAAGTCAGCCCCCGGTCAGAGGGTGCCGAAGATGCGGTCCCCGGCATCGCCGAGACCGGGCAGGATGTATTTGTGCTCGTTGAGGCCGGCATCGAGCGAGCCGGTATAGACCTTGACATCCGGATGCAGCTGCTTCATCCGGTCGCGCCCCTCGGGAGCGGCGAGGATGGTGATCACCACGATGCGCGAGAATCCGTTCCGCTTGAGCACGTCGACGGTCGCGGCAAGCGAACCGCCGGTGGCCAGCATCGGGTCGACCACCACTGCCAGCGAATCCGGCCCCGCGGCGGGCAGTTTGCAGTAGTACTCCTTCGGCTCGGCGGTGACGTGGTCGCGCTCCAGCCCGACGAATCCGACCGTCGCGGCGGGAACCAGTTTGAGAATGCCGTCGAGCATGCCGATGCCCGCCCGGAGAATCGGCACGATCGCCACATCGTTCCGGATACGGCAGCCGGTGGTTTCACACAGCGGCGTCTTCACCGGAATCTCCTCCGTCTCCAGATTCTTCAGCGCCTCGTAGGCGATGAAGCAGGTGATCTCCCCGACATATTCGCGAAAATGTTTCGAATCGGTTGCTTCATCCCGCAACAGGGAGAGTTTCGCCCTGACGCAGGGATGGTCCACTACAAAAAACATCGTATCTTCCTCCCTTCCGGGTCGGTCGCACCGCGTTTTCCGGATTGCGGATGCGCCGCCGGGCAGGCTAATGTACCACCGCATCGCACGTTTTTCAATCCGCTCCGGCGGAAGGGAGGAAAAAGGAGCGGGATTTTCCTCGCCCCCGGTTGCTTTTCCTCCCGCTTCGCGCTATACTATATCCGGCGAAAAGGCGGAGAGGCCATGAAAACATTTCACCTGAAAGATTTCAAATCCGGCAAACTGCCGATCGCGCTCAACATTCAGCGCTGGAAAAAGGACAACGTTTCCAACGAGCATCTCCACGACTGCGTCGAGGTGGTCTACGTGCTCTCCGGCAACGGCGTCAACTTCATCAACAACATGACCTACCCGACCATCGCCGGGGATCTCTATGTGATTGCGCGCGGGGCGACGCACACCTTCTACTCGAATACGGAGCTGGTCTTTTACAACCTGATGTTTCACCTCGCGCTGTTCAGCGCGAAAGAGCAGGAGTATTTCCGGGAACACCCCGGGTTTCAGGAGCTTTTCGAATCCCGGGAGCGCAATGTGCGGTGCAAACTCTCCCTTCCCCCGCCCGCGGCGGAGCGGCTCCGCACTCTCTTCGACCGCCTCCGGGAGGAGCTCACCGGAACCGCCCCCGGCGCACAGCTGGGGGCAAAAGCATACCTGACACTGCTCATCAATGAGATCTGCCGCTGCCGGGAAGCGCTCCGCAAAGCGCCGTCCAGCCTCACCTGCGGCGACAATCCGTTCAACTCCCTGAGCCGCATCATCGAATACATCAACAGCAGTTACCTCCGGCCGTTCGATCTGGAGCAGGCGGCAGCCGCCGCCGGGCTCAGCCCCTCCTACGTCGGGGAGTTCTTCCGGGCGCGGACCGGGGTGCCGCTGGTGCGCTACCTCAGCGTCCTGCGGGTGGAGAAGGCTCAGCAGCTGCTCCGGGAGCGGCCGGAGTGGAGCATCACGGAAATCGCCTCCCGCTGCGGGTTCGAAGACTCCAGTTACTTCACCCGGGTCTTCCGGAAAATCACCGGCAGAACACCCCGCGATTATCGGAAATTTATCGGAAAATAAACCGGTCGTCACCGAAGAATTTTCCACGAAAAATCCTGTTTTTTCCCTTTTCGGTTATAGTTTGCCGCCGGAAAGCAATGTATATTCCTCATCAGACCGCCGGAACAGGCGGTTTCAGAACCGGCAAACAACAGGAGGGAGATCAGATGTTCGGCGAAAAGGTTCCATCGAGTGAATTCATCAACCGCGGCGAATACCGGGACAAGGTGCTCGGCTGCTGGACCGGCAAAAACATCGGCGGCACGCTCGGCGCCCCCATGGAGGGACGCCGCGAAATCTTCGACGTCAATTTCTACGTTCAGGATCTCAAAGGCAAGCCCGCCCCCAACGACGACCTCGACCTTCAGCTCATCTGGCTGCTCGCGGTCGAAGAGAACGGCATCTATCAGGTCAACGAACGGGTCCTCGGCGAATACTGGCTCAACCACATCACCGGCCCCTGGAATGAATACGGCATCGGCAAGGTGAACATGGCCAACGGGCTCGTTCCCCCGCTTTCGGGCGCCTGCAACAACGACCAGTGGAAGAACAGCAACGGCGCCTGGATCCGCTCCGAAATCTGGGCCTGCCTCTTCCCCGGCGCCCCCGACGACGCGCTGGAGTTCGCCTGGTGCGACGCCTGCGTCGACCATGCCGGTGACGGCATCTATGCGGAACTCTTCACCACCGCGATGGAATCCGCCGCCTTCGTCGAAAGCGACATCCGCAAACTGATCGACATCGCCCTGGCGAAGATTCCCGCCGACTGCCGCGTCGCCCGCAGCGTCGGCATCGCCATCCGGGAGTATGAAGCCGGGCACGACTTCAAAACCGCCCGCAACGCGGTCGTCGAAGACAGCGCCGATCTCGGCTGGTTCCAGGCGCCCGCCAACGTCGCCTTCGCGGTCATCGGGCTGCTCTACGGCGAAGGGGATTTCGGGCGCAGTCTCTGCTATGCGGTCAACTGCGGCGACGACACCGACTGCACCGGAGCGACGGTCGGGGCCGTCCTCGGCATCGTCAAGGGCCGTTCCGGCATCCCGGCCGAATGGATCGAGCCGATCGGCGAAACCATCCGCACGGTGGCGATCGATCCCTTCCACGCGGAAGCTCCGACCGACCTCGACGAGCTGACCGAACGGGTGCTCCGCTGTACCGAGGAGACCCAGATGGCCAATCCCACTCTGCCGCGCCTGACCGACGGGCCGACTGCGATTTCGGAAAAACTCCGCGCCTCTTTGCTCTCGGGCGAACAGGTCGAACGGCGGCTCTGGAAAAAGTCCTCCTTCGCCTTCCGCACCGATTGCCCGTTCGGCAAGGTCGAAGTGGAATACCTCGACGGCGTGGAGGCAACTCCCGGCGAAACGAAACGGCTCCGTCTCGCGCTCCGCAATCCGCACCTGGAAAACAAAATCTGCTACTTCGACTGGAACCTTCCCGAAGGGTGGAGCGTCAAGCAGGGCGAACAGCAGGTTCTCGGAATCCGTTACGGGGCCGTTTCGAGCATCGAAGTGGAACTGACGGTCGGGGAATTCGACAGCGCCTACGTCTATCTGCCGCTGGCGGTCCGGATTTCCGGCCGGAACTATCCGACGTTCATCACCGTACCGTTCCAGTACCGCGACAGCGTCAGGGCCACGCTGGAAAAACCGGACTCCCTCTACTGGGACAACCATGACCGGATGCTCGCCCGTCGCGCCCGGTAATTTCCAACTCGCCTTTTTTATCCGCCGACTCCGCAAATACGGAGCCGGCGGAGAAGTTTTTTTTACGACAGCTTAATTTTGAGGAAAATACCCGATGTCTCCCGTCAAGGATCAGCTCCACATTCTTCCGCCCGGCGGCGTTTCGCTCCGCGGGCGCCTCGGCAAAGCTCTGGAAAAGAGCGTCAACCACCGTTTGAAAAAGGTGAATTACGATCACCTCGTCGCGCCGTTCCGCGACAGGAATGAACGGGACGGCCGCTGGAGATGCGAATTCTGGGGGAAAATCGTCCGCTCGGCAATCCGCTCCTGGCACGCCGTGCCGGACCCCGGACTGGAGCAGTTGATCCGCAAGACGGTTCACGACCTCTGCGCCACGCAGACGCCCGACGGCTGCATCAGCTCCTACCCAGCCGAACTCCAGACGAAGGACTGGGACATCTGGGGCAGAAAATACGCTCTGCTCGGCCTCTGCCGCTACTACCGGGAGATCGAACGCTCCGAAGAGATCCGCCACGCCGTCGCCCGCTGTCTTGACCACCTGATGACCCAGGTCGGTCCGGAGGCGCAGCGCATCGTCGATTGCGGCCACCACACCGGACTGGCCGCCTCCTCGCTCCTCGGCGCGGTGGCTGCCGCCGCCCGGGTCACCGGCGAAAAACGGTTTCTCGACTACGCCAAATGGATCGCTGCCCAGGGCGGCTCCACCGAAGGAGACATCTTTGCGCTCGCCCGGCGCGGCACAGCGCCCGCCGAACTCGGCAACGGCAAGGCGTATGAGATGACCTCCTGCTTCGAAGGGCTGCTCGAACTCTACCGCGAAACCGGCGATCCGGAACAGCTCGACGCGGTGATGAAATACTTCCGTGCCGTGCGCGATCGGGAGCTCTTCATCACCGGCGCCGGCGGCCTCAAGGACATGTGGGGCGAATTCTGGTACGAAGGGCGCCGCAACCAGACCCGGAGCGACGCAGGTTCCCTCGGGGAGACCTGCGTCACCACCACCTGCATCCGCTTCTTCGGGCAGATTCTCCGCCTGACCGGCGAGCTCAGCGCCGCCGATGAAATGGAACGCGCTCTCTACAACGGCATCCTCGGCGCGATGGTGCCGGACGGCAGCTGGTGGCTCCACGCCAATCCCACCCCGCTGGCCGGAAGCAGTTTCAAGAAGCGGGCCGGCGATCAGATTCCGGGCTACGGCGAGGACTGCTGTGTCGCGCAGGGGCCGGAGGCATTGGCGACCGCGGCCTGCTACGCGGTCATGCGTACCGAAGAGGGGCCGGCGGTGCTCTTCTACGAAGCGTGCGAAGCAAAAATTCCGCTCGCGGACGGCAGTGAAGCGGCTCTTTCGATCACGGGGAACTATCCGGACGGCGCCACTGCGGCGATCACGGTTTCACTCTCGGCGCCCAGGCGGTTCCGTCTGAAACTGCGCGTGCCCGCCTGGAGCACCCGCACCCGGATCCGCGTTGCCGGAGAAGAGATTCCCGCCCGCCCAGGCACCTTCGCCGAAATCGACCGTCTCTGGACGACAGGAGACCGGGTGGAGCTGGAGTTCGACCTCCGGTTCCGCGCCGTTCCGGCCCCGGATGGCGGAGCGCTTCTCGCGGCGATGCGCGGCCCGGTTCTCTTTGCCCGGGATTCCCGTCTCGGCGAGCTGGACACCCCGGTTTCTCCGGAAGAGATTGAAAACGCGCAGGAAATTCCGGCCGAACCGGAGTTCGCCCGGCTCTGCCGCCTCCCCGACGGCAGCAAACTGTGCGATTACGCCTCCGCCGGCAACCGGTTCACGCCGGAGAACACCCTGCGTGTCTGGTTGCCGAAGCGTTGAAGCGCAAGGAGAATTTCACTTTCCGAAGTGATAGAGGTCACCGGTATCGGCCGACTCGCGCGCCGCAAGGCAGGCGCGGGTGAGCAGAAAGGTCTGCGGAGCATCCACCAGGGCCGGACGCTCGCCCGCGACATCGAGCACAAAGTCGGAAAACAGACTGCGCTTCGGCGGGGGGACCGGGATCTCCCGCTCTCCCTGCGCATCGATCAGCATGATCCTGCCGCCGGCGACTTCGAGCACGCCGTCGGTCCCGGCAATCCGCACCCGGTCGTCTCCATGCGTCGGAGCCGCCGCCGGGCGGAGATAATCGATGCTCGCCTGTGCGATAATGCCGTTGCTCATGCGGAAGAGGCACTGCGCGGCAACCTCGAGATCTCCATATCCGAAGTTGTCGCTGCGCTCTTCGCAGGCCCAGACGGTGTCAAATCCGCTTTTGCCGTAATAGATCATCCAGTCCATCGCGTGGCTGCCCACCCAGGGAATGGTTCCGCCGTATGTGGCGCGATTCCGGTAGAAATCGGGACGGACCCCGAACCGGTAGGATTTGCGCGTGCCGATGAGTTTGACCTTGCCCACCGCCCCGGCCTCCACCAGTTCATGCGCATGCTGAAAGGCCGGTTCGTAGCGGAGCCCGACCATCGAAACGATTTTCGCCGATGCCGCCGCGTGCGCCTTTTCTATTTCATCGAGCGAAGCGAAGTCCAGCGCAATCGGCTTCTCGCAGAAGACGTTGATGTTGCGCCGGAGCGCTTCAATGCACATCTCCGCGTGCCGGTCGAAAGGACCGTCAACCGAAACCAGGTCGGGCTTCTCCCGATCGAGCATCTCGCGGTAGTCGTCGTAAACCTTCGGAGAGAATCCACACCGGGCGGCCCCGTCCAGCAACCGCTGCGGCGAATCCTCGCACCCGGAACTGACGGCGGCAAGCTCCACAAAAGGAACCTCTTTCAACGATTCGAAGACGTAGTGGCAGTGGCCGCGCGAACCGATCATGCAGAGCTTCATTTCGAGACCTCCGCATTGCGCATCTTCCGGATGTGTTCCGTCTCGAATTTGTTGCTCGCCTGATAGCAGGCGCGGGGAACCGTGTGATCGCTTGCAACGTTGTTGACAATCTGTTTCCGCGGCGACGGTATCGAATTGAACGCGGCGTAAACACTGCTCGGCGTGCAGGAGAGATCGACAAATCCGGTGCTGAGGAAACACTCCGCATTTTTAATCCGCTTTGCGAAGTTGACCGCATCGACATAGTCGGAGGCCGCAATCGCCTCCGGTGTACGCCCCTCTTTTCTCCAGTGGAAACGGGGCCAGCCGCTCTCGCGCCCGATGGTGATTCCGCCGTGGTCGCAGAGCGCGGGCACATGGGCGACGCAACAGGTCACATCAGGATCAAGTCCGGCGGCGACCAGCGCCTGCCCTCCCCCCTGACTGGTGCCGGTGGCGATCAGAATCCGGCCGTCCCACTCCGGGCGGCTCTTGAGAAACTGCAGCGCCCGGTAGAGCCGCCGGAACATGCCGCGGAAATAACTCTGCTCCCGGCTGGTGCAGCCGTCATAGCGGTAGTTGCGCAGCTCCCCTTTGAGCAGGTTCTGATAGAACTCCTTCGGCTGACCGTTTTCGATGCCGTGCGCATTGATGTCGACGGCAATCCGGCCGCTGAGCGCGGCTCCGAGCGGCATGTTCGAACCACCGACACCGGCGCCGTGAAAGAAGATCTGGCCGGGCAGAGATTTCGGTTTGGCGCCGACCGGGAGCGCAAGGTACCCCCGCACCGGGCGGCCGCCGGGACAGGCGACCGAAAAGTCGTAGACCTTCACCCGGCCTTCCAGACCGGGGCGGTTCGGGGGAACTTCCCGGAGTTCCGCCTCGACCGGCAGTGCGTCCAGCTCCGCCTTCTGCTGATTCCAGAATGCATCGAAATCAGCGGGGGTCGGGCGGGCGGGAGTGATGTTCTGCGGCTCGACCCCGGCTCCGCCGGAACCGGAAATCTTTTTCCCGTCGATGACAGCCTCCGCCCGGCAGCGCATGAATCCGGGCCGGTCGAGCTTGCGGACCAGCACGGCCTTCCCGGCGGCATCGGTGACGAGCGTCCCCCTGCCCCGGACCGCGTCGTCGCCGAAGAACTCCCAATTCACTTTCTGCGAGGCGAGCGGTCTGCCTTCATCGGTCAGCGAGATCTGAAAGGATATCGGCTCCCCTTTGCGGTAGAGCGCGTCGGCCCGGTCGGCGGCGACGTGAAGAACCGGAGCCGCGTTCAACGACACGGCGGCGGCGGCACAGACGAGAAAAAGAGATTTCCACATGTTGAGAATACTCCCTGTTTTTGGTGACACACCGGTTCAGTTGACGAACTGGTCGAGTTTGGAAAGCAGAAACGTTTTGCTGGTTCTTCCGGTGGGTTCGGGATTGTTGCGCCCGGCCGGCCGGATCGTATTGATATAGACCGTACGGTCCAGTTTCCCCTCCGGCAGGATGGTGATCAATCCCGCCGCCATCGGCTGGTTGCGGACCGCCAGCAGATTGGTGGTGAACTCCTCCAGCGTGCGGGTTCCGCTCAGGCCGATCGCCAGAAGCTTCACCGCATCGTACCCCTGGGCCTCGCAACTGCCGGGATACCGGTAGAAGGTGCGGCGGAAGGAGTCCCGGAACAGCCGGTTTTCCGGCGAATCGGATTCCGGCGAGTAAAAGGCGATGTAGGCGCAGTCTCCGGGCTGGGCGCCGCAGGTGCGCAGGAAACGGTTTTCATCCCAGGAGTCGCCGCCGAACAGCAGCCCCTGATAGCCCATCTCCCGAAGCTGACGTACCAGCAACGCGGCCTCCGAGGTCTCGAAGGGAATCAGAATTCCCTGCGGAGCGGCGGCGAGAACATCGCGCAGAACCGCCTCAAGACCGGGATCGTCCGTCTGAATTTCCGCGGCGCGGACCACCGTGCCGCCCAGTGCGGTGAAGGAACGCACCGCTTCGCGGCCGATTTCGCGGGAGTATCCCCCCCGCGGCCCCGCATCGGTCAGCACGGCAATCCGCAGCAGTTTCCGCCAGTACCAGGCGTACCCGGCAAGCGCCTTCGCCTCCTCACGGCCGGTAAATGTATTGCGGAAAAGGAATGGATTGCCCGCAAAGATTTCACTCGACGTAGCCAGCGGCACCAGCGTCGGCAGAGAATGTCTCCGCGCCTCCGGAGCAATCGCCAGCACCTCGTCGGAGCTGTAACCGGCAATGAGGCCGACGATCCCCGCGTCATTCAGTTCACGGACCAGTTCCGCCGCGCGCTCCGGTTCGCTCCGGCTGTCGCGGACCAGCAGTTCAACCTTGCGGCCGTTGATTCCGCGGCCGTTGTTCAGCTCCTCGACCGCGAGCTGCACCCCATCGAGCATCCGTTCGCCGTAAAAGCGGTTGCCGCCGGAAAGCGGAGCGATCACGCCGATCTTCACCGGCCCCGGCGCGGCAGGATCGTTGCGCAGCGCAGTCCCGATGTTCAGCTCCGCGCAGCCGACCAGAATCCCCGCCAGAAGCGGGAGAATGGCAAATCGAAAGAAACGTTTTTTCATATTGCACCCCCTTTGGCTGCCGTTTTCCACAACCGAATCCGTCACTCTTCCGGGCCGTCCAGGTGGGTTCCGAGTGCAATGAGCTCCGGATCGCCCGGCATGATGCCCCGGTCGGAATGGCGGATGAAATCCACGAAATGCTCCACATCCGGCGTCACCGGCCCGGCCTCGATCGCCGCGAGCGCGTTCGCCGTATTCAGTCCGCGGAAGAACACCTCCTTGATCGCCTTGCGGATCGCCAGCCGGCGGGGGCCGTCGAAGCCGTTCCGCCGCAGGCCGATCGCGTTCGGGCCGCAGATGCAGCTGTTCTCCGCCAGCATGCAGTAGGGCGGCACATCCTGCCGGACAATCGTCCGCGCGCCCAGCATCGCGATGCTGCCGATCCGGCAGAACTGGTGAATCAGAATGTATCCGGAAAGCACCGCGCCGTCCTCGATGATCACGTGTCCGGAAATTGCCGTATGATTGGCCACCGTCACCCGGCTGCCGATCCGCGCGTCGTGTCCGACGTGGACGAACGCCATCAGCAGCGTTTTGTCGCCGACCGAAGTGACGCCGCCCTCAAACGGCGAGCGGTGAATCGTCACATACTCGCGCAACACCGTATCCGCCCCGATCACCGTCGTCGCCGGAGTTCCCGGCCGGAAGCGGTGATCCTGCGGCTCCTCGCCGACCAGCGCCCCGAGATAGACCCGGCAGCGCGGCCCGAGTGTCGTCTGCGACGCGATTTTCACATGGGAATCGATCCAGCAGTCGTCTCCGATGACGGCGTTGCCTTCGATGACCGAATAGGGGCCGATGTGGACATCGCGGCCGATGGTCGCCTCCGGACTCACCACCGCGGTTGGATGTATGCTCATGATCTTCTCTTCTCCTTGTCGCCGCACCGTCCGTTCAGCTCACGATCGTGCCGTAAGCGGTGTCGCCCGCCAGCACCGCCTCGAAACTCTCCGGATCGGAGAAGTTGAAGACGATGATCGGCAGATCGTTGTCGCGGCACATCGAAAAGGCGGTCGAATCCATCACCTTGAGCTGGCGGGAGAGCGCCTCGTCGAAGCTCAGCGTCGCAAAGCGCCGGGCGGAAGGATCCTTCATCGGGTCCGCCGTGTAGACGCCGTCCACCTTGGTCGCCTTGAGCACCGCGTCGCAATCGGTCTCCAGCGCGCGCAGCACCGCGGTGGTGTCGGTGGTGAAGAAGGGGCTGCCGGTACCGCCGGCGAAGATCACCAGCTGCCCGGCCTCCAGCGCGCGAATCGCCTTCACCCGGTCATAGCGCGGCGCGATCGGCTCCATGCCGATCGAACTCTGCACGATCGCCGGAACTCCGGCGGCCGTAAAGAAATCCCGCAGACAGAGCGCGTTCATCACGGTGGCGAGCATGCCCATATAATCGGCGTTGACCCGGTCCATACCGCCGGAGCGCCCCATGACGCCGCGCCAGATGTTCCCGGCGCCGACCACCAGCGCCACTTCGACATCCTGGTCGATGATCCGTTTGACCCGGGAGACCACTTCGCGCACCGCCTCCGCGTCATACCCGTGATCCTGAGTTCCCTTGAGCGCTTCGCCGCTGATCTTCAGCAGCACCCGGTTGAAACGAAATTCTCTGGACATAATTTGCTCCCTGATCGGTTAAGAAATTCAGCTGGTACGGCAGAAATATAACCCGGATTTGCGATTTCGGCAAGAGAAACTCTCCGGATATGCTGTATTTATTGAAAAAAACGTGTATATTATCCGGAAACATTTTTCACAACCATGGTTTGTCCGGAGGAAACTCTCATGATTGAAAATGACTGCAAACTTAAAGTCGGTGTCATCGGCGTCGGCGCCCTCGGCCGCCACCATGCCCGGCTGTATGCCCAGAGTCCGAACGCGGAAGTGGTCGGAATCTTCGACGTTCAGAAGGAGACCGCGGAGAAGGTCGGTGCGGAATTCGGGCTCAAGGTTTTCGATGACTGGCGTGAACTCGCCGCTCAATGCGAGGCGCTCAGCGTCGCCGTTCCGGCAAACTACCACCACTCCGCCACCATGCCGCTGCTGGAAATGGGCAAGCATGTCCTCGTGGAAAAACCGCTGGCCGCCAACATTCCGGAAGCGGTGGAGATGGTCGAATGCGCGAAAAAACACGGCGTCGTCTTCGCGGTCGGCCATGTTGAACGGTTCAATCCGGCGATGGATTTCCTCGAAAAATACGCCGCCCACACCCGCTTCATCGAGGCGCACCGCCTCGCCCAGTATCCGCCGCCGCGTCCCGGCCTGCCCCGCCGCGGCACCGAGGTGAGCGTCGTGCTCGACCTGATGATTCACGACATCGACCTGGTGCTGACCATGGTGGACTCCGAAGTGGAACGCTACGACGTGGTCGGCATCCCGGTGCTCAGCAAGACCGAAGACATCGTCAACGCCCGGATCAAATTCAAAAACGGCAGCTGCGCCAGCCTCACCGCCAGCCGGGTCAGCCAGGAGCCGATGCGCCGGTTCCGCGTGTTCCAGGAGGACTGCTATATCTCAATGGACTACGGCAAACATTTCGGCATGGTCCTGAAGCGCAACCGTATCGGACTCGCCCGCAAGGATGTGAACCTCGATGAAAAGAACGCGCTTGCGGCCGAACTCGAAGACTTTATCCTCGCCGTGAACAAAAGCCGGGTCACCGGGCAGCTCTGCGACGCGAAGGTGCCGGGAGAAGCGGGCCTGCGCGCGCTGCGTCTCGCCATCGCGATCGAAAACGAGGCGCGCCGCTACAATGACCAGTACGGATTCAAATTCGCCCCGTGCACGCCGGACGAGCTGAATTGACGGTATTGTCATGGCACTCTCGATTCCGTCCCGGTCGAAAATCAACCTTTACCTGAAAGTTCTGAAGCGGCGGCCGGACCGCTATCATGAGCTGGAGACGCTGTTTCTGCCGCTCGACACTCCGGCCGACCGGGTTACGCTCGATTTTGTCGACACGCCCGGAATCAGGGTCTGCTCCTCCCTCGCCGGGCTGCCGGAAAATCTCGAAAATCTGGCCGGGCGGGCCGCACTGGCCTATGCCGACATGGCCGGAATCGCCCCGGCCTGGTCGATCCGGATCGAAAAAGAGATTCCGGTCGCGGCCGGCATGGGCGGCGGCAGCTCGAACGCCGCCGCCGTGCTTCGGCTGCTGAACCGGCATTACGGAAAACTGTCGAGCGAGGAGCTCGCCGACCTTGCGCTCACGCTCGGGGCGGATGTGCCGTTTTTCCTGCACGGGCGCGCCGCCATAGCGACCGGCATCGGGGAG
>URVC01000062.1 GCA_900551245.1 uncultured bacterium
ACCTTCTGCCTCTTTTTTTCATCCCCCCAAATTAAAAACTTTTGAAATTACCTCTCGAGACAATTTCTGCTCGAATTGCGTTCCATCAGTTCGACCGGAAGAACTTTGGTTACCGGCTGAGAGATCCTGCCGTCAATCTCTTCGCAGAGCTGTTTGGCCGCTTCAAATCCGATCTCCCGCCGCGGCTGGCGGACGGAACTCAACGGACACTCCAGACAGCTGGCCAGCGGCAGATCGTCGAATCCGAAGAGCATGATGTCCCGGCCGACGCGAAGTTTCAGCTCTTCCGCCGCCCGGTAGACGCTGCGGGCGGCGTAGTCGTTCATCGCCATGATGCTGATCGGTGTAGTCGCATTGCGTAAGATGTCCAGGGCGACGATGTATGGCGGTTCCAGTTTCTTTTCCACCGGCCAGAATTCCGGATCGTTGTCGGTCGGGGGGTAGAAGTGTGTGCAACGCTGAATCTCCTGCTCGAAACCGCTGTCATTCATCGCGTGGAGGTAGCCCTGATAGCGCAGCCGCTGGGTCCGGTTCCCCGGTTGCGCCCCCAGGTAATGGACCGGACGGCGGAAGGCAACCAGCAGTTTCACCACCGCGCGGTAGACGCCGCCGGCGTTGTCCACTTCGATGCAGGAGAGTTCCACTCCCGTCACCGGCCGGTCGACGCAGACCATCGGGAAACGCCGCTGTTTCAGCCGCCGGAGCGCATCGGCGTATCCGGGGAAGTTGTAAGGCAGAAGGATCACTCCCGCGACACCGAGTTCATCGATATGGAGCAGGTAATCCAGCACTTTCGCATGCCCTTCGGTGCTCTGAAAAAGCTGAAATCCCATCTTCTTTTCGCTGGCGAACGCCTTGATTCCATCCGCAATGCCGATGGTCATCGCATCGGGGAACCCGGCCCAGATGGCGCCGATGGTCACCGTTTTCCCGGTCGTCGCCGGCTTGGCCGTCTGCTGTTTGAGGTCGGGATTGATCAGAGTGCCGCGGTTCGGTTCCTTGATGAGCACGCCTTCCTTGTTCAGAATGTCCAGCACCCGCCGGATGGTGGTGCGCGAAACCTGATAGTTTTCCGCCAGCGCATCCTCCCCCGGCAGATATTTGCCGCGATCGTAATTGCCGCTCCAGATGTCCTGCACGATCACATCGGCGAGACGAACTGCTTTGCTGTTATATTTCATTTTTAAACAAATTGTATTAAATTATCGTGCATTTGTCTATTATTATACCAAAAAAGAGGATCGATGTCAAGAGCATTGTTTGAAATTTCGTAAAAAAAATACAATTGTGAGGCGGAACTGGGGGCGTGTTGAGAAAGCGCGTATTTTCTGTCGCCGGGTGCTTGTTTTCGTCGGAACTATGCGTTATATTACAGATAAGTCTAGAGAGAAAAGACGGTTCCGGTTTTGACTTGATTTTGTGGAATTCGGTCGTTATCAGCGTCCGGGAACAGAATTCCGGGAGTTGATACCGGGATTCCGCGAGTCGGCCCGGAGCCGGTTGCGGCAGGGGGGAGGACCCCGCACGCGGCCGGAATCCGATCCAGAATCGTCCTTTTCCTCTTTCCGTTCAACCTTCAGAAAAGGATACTATCATGGCTGAAGAAAAGATCGTTTTCCAGTTCGACGGCGAGAGAACCATGGAAATCTCCACCGGCAAAGTTGCCAAACTCGCCAACGGCTCCTGCCTGGTCCGCCTCGGCGACACCATCGTGCTCACCGCCGCCTGCTCGGGCGCCCCGCGGGAAGGGACCGACTTCTTCCCGCTCCAGGTCGACTATCGCGAGAAGTACAGCGCCGCCGGCAAGTTCCCCGGCGGATACATCAAGCGGGAAGGCCGCCCCTCCACCAAGGAGATTCTGACCTGCCGCATGATCGACCGGCCGATCCGGCCGCTCTTCCCCGACTACTTCTTCGACGAAGTGCAGATCTCCAGCGTGCTGCTCTCCGCCGATGGCGTCAATGAGCCGGATGTGCTCGCCATGGTCGGCGCTTCGGCGAGTTTGATGCTCTCCGACCTGCCGTTCCAGGGGCCGATCGGCGCGGTCCGCGTCGGCCTCATCGACGGCAAGTATGTCATCAATCCGACCCGCGCTCAGATGGAGCAGAGCAAACTGGAGCTCATCTACGCCGGCCGTCCCGGCCAGGTCATCATGATCGAAGGCGAAGCCGAGTTCGTCAGCGAACAGCAGATGAAGGAGGCGATGTACGCCGCCGACAAGGCGATCTGCAAGCAGTGCGAAGCGCAGATCGAGCTGGCGAAAAAGGCCGGCCGCCCGAAGAAGGAGTACAAACTCTACCCGGTTCCGGAAGCGCTCAAGAAGGCGCTCGAAACCTTCTGCGCCGACCGCATCGAAGGGGTCTGCACCATCCCGGGCAAAGAGGACCGCATGAATGCGATGGATGCGCTGCGCGACGACGCCCGCAAGGCGCTGCGCGCCGACTTCGCCGACATGGACGACAACCAGTTCGCGCTGGAGACCGCCAAGGGGTTCGATGACCTCGTCCGCACCGTCACCCGCAATGTGATTCTCACCAAGCAGTTCCGGCCCGACGGCCGTTCGATCACCGAAATCCGTCCGCTTTCGGCGGAGGTCGGTGTTCTGCCGGTGGTTCACGGCAGCGCGCTCTTCTCGCGCGGTGAAACCCAGGCGCTGGTGCTCGCCACCCTCGGCAACGAGAAGGATGCGCAGGAGTACGATGATCTCACCAGCGAGACCGGCATTGCCAAGAAGCGCTTCTATCTGCACTACAACTTCCCGAACTTCAGCGTCGGCGAAGTGGGCCGGATCACCGGTCCGGGCCGCCGCGAAATCGGGCACGGCAACCTGGCCGAGCGTTCGGTCAGCAAGGTGGTTCCGAAGGACTTCCCCTACGTCGTGCGCTGTGTCTCCGAGATCATGAGCTCGAATGGTTCGACCTCGATGGCGTCGGTCTGCGGCGCCACGCTCGCGCTGATGGATGCGGGCGTGCCGATCACCGCTCCGGTGGCCGGCATCAGCTGCGGTCTGGTGACCGGTGAGAACGGCGAGCGGCTGCTGCTCACCGACATCATCGGCGCCGAGGACCACTTCGGCGACATGGACTTCAAGGTCTGCGGCACCCGCGACGGAATCACCGGATTCCAGCTCGACCTCAAGCTGCCCGGCATTCCGATCGACCTGCTGTGCGAAGGGATGGAGCGCAACCGGATTGCCCGGCTGAAGATCCTCGACGTGATCGAAGCGTGCATCCCGGCGCCGCGTCCGGAGGTCAGCAGCCGCGCGCCGCGGCTGGAAGTGATCCAGATCAATCCGGAGAAGATCGGCGCGCTGATCGGCCCCGGCGGCAAGAACATCCGTGCGATCACCGAGGAAACCGGCACCAGCATCGACATCGAAGAGGACGGCAGCGTCAAGATCATGGCGCCCGACAAGGCGCATCTCGAAGCAGCCAAGGAGCGGATTCTCGGCAGTACCGCCGAGGCGGAGATCGGCAAGATCTACCGCGGCAAAGTGGTGACCATCCGCGACTTCGGCGCCTTCGTCGAGATTCTGCCCGGCGTGGATGGATTGCTCCACATTTCGGAGATGGCCGATTACCGGGTCAACAAGGTGACCGACATCTGCGAAGAGGGGCAGTATGTCACGGTCAAGGTGATCGACATCGATCAGTCCGGCAAGATCCGTCTGAGCCGCAAGGCGGCGCTCAAGGAGCTCGGCGAGTAAGATCGTCTGACGGAGTGTGTTTCACGGGCGCGGATTTTCCGCGCCCGTTTTGTCATGGGAGGATGGTGGTATGGCAATGCGCTGGCTGCTGGACCCGGTTCAGCGGATTTTCCCCGGGCTCACCCGGGAGAACCTGCTCGCCGCGGCGGCAAAACGTTCGCTCGACCGGGCGGGAACTCCGCCGGAGGTGCCGGAGAGGGCGCCGGTCTATGTGGCGGGGTACTTCCGTTCCCACGCCGGAATCGCCTCCGGAGCGCGCGCTCAGCTCGCCGCTTTCCGGAAGGAGGGGAAGGCGGCTTACGGCATCGACCTTACCGCCGCGATGGGGCAGGCGGAGACGCTTCCGTTCGACGGCGAGGTGTACGACTGCCGCTCTCTGCCGGAGGATGGCGCGCCGGGAACGGTGGTCGTCTACCAGAATCCGCGCTGGTTCCTGATTGCGCTCGCCCGAATGGGGCGGCGGTTTCTGCGGGGCAAGCGCATCGTCGGCCACTGGACGTGGGAGCTGGAGGACATTCCCGACTGGTGGTGTGAATCGCTCGACTATCTGCATGAAGTGTGGGTGCCGACCCGTTTTGTACGCGACGCGGTCGGGCGTCATACGGCAAAGCCGCTGAAGGTGGTGCCGTATCCGGAGACCGGAACACTCACCGGGAAACCGCGCCCCTTCGCCGCCGACGGCGTGCTCCGGGTGCTCTACATTTTCGACGCCGGGTCCGGGTTCGAACGAAAGAATCCGCTGGCGGCGGTCGAGGCGTTTCGGCAGGCGTTTGGCGACCGCCGTGATGTGGAGCTTCTGCTCAAAATCTCCCGGCCCGGCATGTATCCGGCCGGGTGGGAGGCTCTGCAGCGAGCCGCGGCAGGCGCGCCGAACATCCGGCTGCTCGACGCCTTTCTCAAGCAGGAGGAGCTGGACGATCTCTATCGGAAGAGCGACATCTACCTTTCGCTCCACCGTTCGGAAGGGTATGGATTGACTATTTTTGAAGCGATCCGGTTCGGGCTGGAGACGGTGGCGACCGGCTGGTCCGGCAACATGGATTTCTTCCACGGTCCGAACTGCTATGCGGTGGATTACCGGCTGGTTCCGGTGGTGGACCCGCAGCGGATCTACCCCTATCCCCAATGGCGCTGGGCGGAGCCGGACCCCGCCTGCGCGGCCGGATTCCTGCGCGAAATCGCCCGGAAGCATGGCTTTGCGCTCTGAATGCCGGAAAACCGTTAAAAAAAATTGCATTGCCGGCGTTTGACGTGTATGTTATGGAATCATTTCAGTTTTAACGCAGAACAGGTGGAATATGGCACGCGAATACGATTTTACCGCGATTGAAAAGAAATGGCAGGAGTACTGGGAGAAGAACCACACGTTCCGGGCGGTCGATTTTGACGAACGGCCGAAATTCTACGCGCTGGATATGTTCCCCTATCCCTCCGGGGCGGGGTTGCACGTCGGCCATCCCGAGGGGTACACCGCGACCGACATCCTCTGCCGCTACAAGCGGATGCGCAACTTCAACGTGCTTCATCCGATGGGGTGGGACGCGTTCGGGCTGCCCGCGGAACAGTACGCCGTGGAGACCGGAACCCATCCGGCGGTGACCACGAAGAAGAACGTCGACAATTTCCGCCGTCAGATCAAGTCGCTCGGCTTCAGCTATGACTGGGATCGCGAAATCAACACCACCGATCCGAACTACTTCAAGTGGACCCAGTGGATCTTCATGCAGCTTTACAAGAAGGGGCTGGCCTACCTCGACGAGGTGGCGGTCAACTGGTGCCCGGCGCTCGGAACCGTGCTCGCCAACGAAGAGGTGATCGACGGGCGCAGTGAGCGCGGCAACCATCCGGTGGAGCGCCGCCCGATGAAGCAGTGGATGCTGCGGATCACCGAATACGCCGAGCGGCTGCTCAACGACCTCGACGATCTCGACTGGCCGGAAGGCATCAAGGAGATGCAGCGCAACTGGATCGGCAAATCCACCGGTGCGGAGGTGATCTTCGATACCACCGCCGGCGACCGGATCACCGTCTACACCACCCGGCCGGATACGCTCTTTGGCGCGACCTACATGGTGCTCGCGCCGGAGCATCCGCTGGTTTCGAAGCTGACCACGCCGGAGTGCCGCGCCGCGGTCGACGCCTACCGGGAGGCGGCGGCGAAGAAGACCGACCTCGCCCGGACCGAACTCTCCACCGAGAAGACCGGTGCCTTCACCGGTGCGTACGCGATCAATCCGGTCAACGGCGTGAAGATTCCGATCTGGATCGCCGACTACGTCTTGGTGAGCTACGGCACCGGCGCGATCATGGCGGTGCCGGCGCACGACACCCGCGACTTCGAATTTGCGCAGACCTTCGGGCTGCCGGTCAAGTGCATCATCGAGCCGGACCCGGCGGCCGCCGCGGCGGAGAACTGCGACGTCGCCGCCGTGCTCGCCGGCAAGGCGTGCTGGACCGGAGAGGGCAAGCTCATCAACTCCGCCAACGACGAGGGACTCAACCTCAACGGACTTTCGGTGAAGGAGTCCAAGCCCGCCGCGACGAAGTGGCTGGCCGAACGCGGCCTCGGCCGTGAGGCGGTCAAATACAAGCTGCGCGACTGGCTTTTCAGCCGCCAGCGCTACTGGGGCGAGCCGTTCCCGATCGTCCACTACGAAGATGGTTCGATCGAGCTGGTCAACGACTCCGAACTGCCGGTGAATCTGCCGGAGATGGCGGACTTCAAACCCTCCGGGACTGGGGAACCGCCGCTGGCGAAGGCGAAGGATTGGGTCAACTATGTGGATCCGGCCACCGGCCGCCGCGGCCGTCGCGAAACCAACACGATGCCGCAGTGGGCGGGCTCCTGCTGGTACTATCTGCGCTACATCGACCCGAAGAATCCGGATGCGGCGTGGGATCCGGCGAAGGAGCGCTACTGGATGCCGGTCGATCTCTACGTCGGCGGTGCGGAACACGCGGTGCTTCACCTGCTCTACGCCCGGTTCTGGCACAAGGTGCTCTTCGACCTCGGGCTGGTCTCCACGAAGGAGCCGTTCCTCAAGCTGGTCAACCAGGGGATGATCCTCGGGACGAGCTACAAGGATCGCCGCGGCGTGCTGGTGCCGACCGACCAGGTGGAGTTCACGCCGGATGGTCCGGTCCGCATCTCCGACCGCGAACCCCTGACCGAATTCCCGGCCAAGATGTCCAAGTCGCTGCGCAACGTGGTCAATCCGGACGATGTGATCCGCGACTACGGCGCCGACAGCATGCGGCTCTACGAAATGTTCATGGGGCCGCTCGAAGCGACCAAGCCGTGGAGCACCAAGGGGGTGGAAGGGGTGTACCGCTTCCTCAAGCGCGCCTGGCGGCTGGTGGCGGAGACCCCGGTGGCGGATGTTCCGTGCACGCCTGAGCAGTTGCGGCTGCTCCATGCCACGATCAAGAAGGTGACGCAGGACATTGAAACGTTCAATTTCAACACCGCGATCAGCCAGCTGATGATCTGCCTGAATGAGTTCTCGAAACTGAAGGAGGTGCCGCGCGAAGCGGCGGAGACCTTCGTGCTCTTGCTTTCGCCTTTTGCCCCCCACCTCTGCGAGGAGCTCTGGTCGATGCTCGGGCATGAGGGGACGATCGCCTACGTGCCGTGGCCGGCGTGGGACGAGGCGCACCTCAAGGTGAACGAGGTGGAGATTCTCGTGCAGGTGCTCGGCAAGCCGAAGGCGCGGCTGATGATGCCGGTCGGCTGCAGCGAGGAGACCGCGCGTGAAATCGCGCTGGGGTCGCCCGAGGTGCAGGCCGCGATCAACGGCCGCCAGATCCGCAAAGTGATCTGCGTGCCGGGCCGTCTGGTCAACATCGTCGTCGGCTGACGGCGGGGAGCGGCGGATTCTTCCTGTGCTTTCCCGAAGAGAGCGCTTGAAAATCCGCCGTTTACGTGTTAATTTATATGAATATATCAAATCATTTCAAACAGTCTGGAGAGTGTCAGTATGTCCGGTCACAGCAAATGGGCAAATATCAAGCACAAGAAAGAGGCCGCCGATAAGGTCAAAGGAAAGGCCTTCTCCCGTATCGCCAAGGAGATCATGGTCGCCGCCAAGATGGGCGGCGCCGATCCGGATGCGAATCCGCGGCTCCGTTCCGCGCTGACTTCGGCGAAGGCGGTCAACATGCCGAACGCCAACATCGAGCGCGCCATCAAGAAGGGCGTGGGCGAGCTGGGCGACGCGGTCTTCGAGGAGATCGTCTACGAAGGGTATGCGCCGGGCGGTGTGGCGGTCATGGTCGAGTGCCTGACCGACAACAAGAACCGTTCGATCAGCGATGTGCGCATGGTCTTCGACCGCAACAACGGCAACATGGCCGGTTCCGGCGCGGTGGCGCGGATGTTCCGCCGCCAGGCGCATTTCGTCATCACCGGCGACTGGGCCGACGAGGAGAAGCTGATGGATCTCGTGCTTGACGCGGGCGCCAACGACCTCACGGTCGAGGATGGCGTGGCGGAGGTCTGGGCTGATCCGGAAAACTTCGAAGCTCTGGTCAAGCTCTTTGAGGAGAAGGGGATTCCGACCGACGAGGCGGAGCTGATCCGCCGTCCCGACATGGTGACGGAGATCACCGACCCGGCGATTGCGCGTCAGGTGCTGCGTCTGGTCGAGCGGATGGAAGAGCTCGACGACGTTCAGCTGGTCACCGCCAACTACGAGATCGCCGATTCGATCGCCGATCAGCTCGAGGAAGAGTAACAGTTTTCCGGTGGAAAAGGAAGCGGCGGTCCCGGCGGACTGCCGCTTTTTTCGTCTGGAGAGAAAGGAGCTTCCGCCATGCAGAAATCGGAATTTCACCCGTCGGAGATCCCGGCGAAGCCGGGAGTGTACGTCTTCCGGGACCGTTTCGGCAAGGTGATCTACGTCGGCAAGGCGTCGAATCTGCGCCGCCGGATGAGCTCCTACTTTCAGCCGTCGCGTGTGGCGCGGGCGGATGCGAAACTGCGTTCGCTGATCCATTCGATCGACGACTGGAGCTATGAGACGGTGCGTTCCGAGGATGAGGCGCTGATTCTGGAGTCGCGGCTGATCAAGGATTTTGCGCCGCACTACAACGTGCTCATGCGCGACGACAAGCGCTATCTCCTGCTCAAGGTGGATTGGCGGGAGAAGTTTCCGACGCTCAAGCTGGCGCGGTTGAAGAAGAACGACGGCGCGCAGTATTTCGGACCTTTTCCGCGGGGAGGGGCGCTGCGGATGACGCTGGAGTTTCTGCTGGCGCACTTCGGATTGCGTGCCTGCCGCGACTCTGAGCCGGACGAAGAGACCCGCCGCCGCTGTCTTACTCGGATCGTCAAGGAGTGCTGTGCGCCCTGCGTGGGCGCGGTCACTCCGGAGGAGTACCGGAAACGGGTGGAACAGGCGGTGGCGGTGCTGCAGGGGGATATCCGGGAACTTTCCGAAACGGTGCGCGCCAATATGCTTGCGGCGGCGCAGGCGCAGCAGTTTGAGAAGGCGGCCCGTCTGCGGGATGTATTGACCAATCTGGAGAGCGTCTTCGGGCGTCGGAGCCGGGCGTTCTGGCGGCCGGAACTGCCGGATGCGGCGCCGGGCATGGCGGCGGTCAACGCGCTGGGGCGGGTCCTGGGGCTGAAGAAAATGCCTGACCGGATCATCGGCTTCGACATCTCGAACATTCTGGGCAAGCTGGCGGTGGCGAGTCTGGTGGCGTTCCGCGGGGGGCGGCCGGACCGGGAGAACTACCGCCGGTTCCGGATTCGGACCGTGCACCAGAGCGACGACTTTGCGATGATGCACGAGGTGCTGGTGCGCCACTTCTCGCGGTTGCTGGAGGAGAAACGCCCGTTGCCGGATCTGGTGATGGTCGACGGCGGCAAAGGGCAGCTTTCGGCGGCGATTGACGCGCTGGTGGAGATCGGCTGCCCGCCGCTGCCGGTGATCGGGCTGGCCAAGCGGAACGAGGAGATCTACCTGCCCGGCCGGAGCGAACCGATCGTGCTGAGCCGGCACGATCCGGCATTGCGGATGCTGCAGGCGCTCCGGGATGAGGCGCACCGATTCGCCATTACGTACCACCGGGAACTGCGCAACCGCCGGATTGAGCAGTCGCGGCTGGATGAGATTCCGGGAGTCGGCGACATCCGCAAGAAACAGCTGTTGCGCGCCTTCGGTTCGTTGGCGCGATTGAAGAAGGCGTCGGTCGAAGAGATTGCGGAAAAGGTTCCGGGCATCGGTGAAACCGTCGCCCGGAAGATCCTCGACAACCTCGCCTCCCGCCCGGTGCCGCCGCCTCCGGCCCCGTCGAACTGATTTTGCGGGAAGGGGAGACGTGGTGAGCGTTTTCTGCCTCGTTTTTCGACAATTTCATAATGCTGATGACGCAGGAATGGTGCGGCAATCGTGGACGTCGTCGTGAGACGAGAAAAGCAGACTCTCCCAGTCCCGCTTCTGAAATCGTTGTGGAGAGTATGGCCGAATATCTCCCGCGAACTCTTCGGGAGAAGAGATATCGTATTTTCAGCTCTAAACCCATTTCAAGAGGAGTTTCTGGAATGACCTGTCGTTCAGCTTGCAAATCTCCCTTGCAATTGTGAATGTCTGACATCCGCCTGAAGAAACTTATCCCGCATATAATTGTTTGATGGCGATTGATTTGAATGGTGTATTCTCTTCGCGTGCGGAGAGGTTGGATTCGATTTTTAGAAAAAAATTTCTTCTTCTCTTGACAAACAGGTTGGTATGTGGTATAATTATGGTATGACTTGAAATAAATCTCCTAATTTCAGGACAACACCAATGGGCGGAGCCAGCATTACCGAACTTTTTCGAACCGTTCATGACCCCGTGGTGACCGGTCACAGCGGGTTGCATGCCGGCCGTGAACTGATGATGCTCCCGGGAGGAGAAATTCGTCATTACGGAGCTCATTTCTACCGTGACAGGAGTGGGAAAAATGCAGCATTGCCGGTGGTGCGCCGCAGTTTTGATTATGGGATCAGCTGGCTTTTGGAACCGGTGACCGGGAAAACTCCGGGCGCTTCCATTCGAAGTCCTTATTCCGGTGATTATCTCACCCTTCGTCGAAGGGCGAAGCAGCCAGACAATTGGCATGAGTTCTGGCCGTATGATCTGTTCCCGCTGCCCGGTGATGTACCGGAAGGGGTCTATGTATTTCGCTCGAACCATCCTGACGACAGGTGGGAAATGGAACAGATCTTTTCTGATCCTATCCACATTCAACGACAACCACTTCCTCTGCGGAAACGTCAGCGATGGCTGCTCGGTGCTGAGCAGTGGATTGACAAAACGCTCTATCCGGTGGTTCTTATTTCCGATGACGATGGCCGCAGCTGGCGGAAAACAATTTTGCCGCCTCCGCCGGTTCATACTGTCGCATGGCCGCACAAGGGACCGCGCTGGCTTCAGTGCGGCTGTGAACCGGTGATCGCCGAGTATCCGGATGGGCGGCTCCATATGCTGTTGCGAACCTCGACCGACCGCCACTGGCAATGCTTTTCCGAGGATGGCGGGGAAAGTTGGAGTTCTCTGGAACCGTCGCCGTTTTACGCGGTTGCGACAATGCCGAACCTGACGACTCTTGCCGACGGTCGACTGCTGGCGGTTTGGAACAATACCTCTCCGCTGCCGGAACTCGATCATGCGCTTCAGACAGATTTGGACGAGGATGCGCGCAATGGCGTATGGGAGGATGTATTTACCAATCGTGATGTGCTGCATGCCGCGATCTCCGACGATATGGGAAAAACCTGGATCGGTTTCCGGGAACTGTTGCTGAATCCCATTCGAAATTACAATGATTTCCGCACGATCGGCGGCTCCTGGGTATTGAGGGATAAGAGCATCCACCAGACTCAGGTTCTGGAACTGCCGGAAAACAAGGTTCTTGTTGCACTTGGTCAGCATCCTTGTTGTGAAGCGTTGCTTCTGTTTGACCTCGACTATCTCTATGAGAGAGAACGTCGGGAGGATTTTAAATCCGGTCTGGTCAACTGGTCGATACATCAGTATGTGCGCAGTCATTCCGGCGGGTTCTGCTATGCCGGGCATTGTGCATGGAATCGACGGCCTGGCGCCTCGCTGATTCCTGCCCCGGACGGGTCTCCCCGGGAAATGCTGCAGATTGCCCGCCATCCGGATTCCCGGCTTCTTTATGAAAAAGAGGGAGCGGTCTGGAACTTTCCTGCGATTCGTTGTGGAGTGCTGAAACTGCGACTGATTTTGATGCCCGGCTCCGCAGGAATGCGCATTACGCTGACTGATCGCTGGTTCAATCCGGTTGATCCGGTCGTACATAAACTCTCGCCATTTGTTCTCGAGCTGGATTCCGCGGGGCGGATCGAAGGCGTTCCCATGTTGACGCCGGGAAAGGAGTGCGAGATTGAAATTTCATTTGATCAAAATGCAGGAAGTCTGCGTTTCCGGTGCGGAGAGCTGGCCGGAGAGTCTCCGCTTCGTCAACCGGTCGACGGTGCGATGAGTTATCTGCACCTGCAAAGTTTGTCGGAGGGAAGTGATCCTTTCGGCGTCCTGATTGCCGCCGTGGAAATGCGTGGCGAAAGACTCGGGGAGGAGTGATTTTTCATGGAAGAGAAACTAATCAGAGAGCCGCTCTACGAAAAACTCAAGAAAAAGCTGCTCTCAACCATCGAAACGGAGAATCTGCACATGCTTCCCAATGAACGGGAGCTTATGGCGCGATTCGGTGTTTCACGCAATACGCTCAGACGTGCGATTTTCGAGCTCACCAAAGAGAACATCCTCCGGCCGGTGCAGGGGATCGGCACGATTGTCTACCCGGTGCCCGAGATTGTGGAAAACAGTCGGATTCTGATTGTCTGTGATCGTGAAATGAGCGTATTTCAACAGGAGGTGTTCAACCTGCTGCTCTTCCACCTTAACAACAGCCGTCTCAACACCATCGTTCTGATGCTGGACAAGGAAAATGTCGACGTCGACCGATTTGACACTCTGCTCAAAACTTGTGATGGGGTTGTGATCGATCAACTCTGCAGCTATTCTCCGGTCATTCTCGAACGCATCCGCAAGACCGGCAAGAAAATGGTCTGTCTGCGCTGGCGCCCCGATTTTCCCGGCGTCCCTTTCGTTGCGGAAAATGTCAATGCAGGATTCCACCGGCTGGCCCGTCATCTGATCGAGCTTGGTCATACCCGGATTGCCTATGTCGGCAACATTTTGGATCAAAGACGGATGATCGGGTTGGAAAAGGCATTTCAGGAGAGCGGGTTGGAGCTTTTGCCAGAATTGACATTTCATCTTGAAAACGGCTACCGGGAGGAGGGATATCAGGCGGCAGATTCCCTGTTGAAAAGCGGTCGTCGATTCACTGCCGTCATTGCCCACAATGATGCCTGTGCACTCGGAGTTGAAGAGCGATTGCTGATTGCCGGACTTCGTATTCCGGAAGAGGTCTCTATCACGGGCTTCGACAATCTGCGGGAGAGTGCCAGTTACCCTGTTCCGCTGACGACCTGCTGCGGAGATCCGGAGCGGATGATTCATGAGGCCATCGCGTATCTCTTCAGCACCAGAAATTCCGGGATGATGCTGGAAAAGATGTTCGAACCGCGGCTGATCGTCCGGCAATCGACGGCAAGAGTCCCGATGCAATAACAACTGATGTAAAGAAAGGGAAATCATGAAGAAAAACACTCTTTTTACGCTGATAGAATTGCTTATTGTTATTGCTATCATTGCCATTCTGGCTGCGATGCTGCTCCCCGCGTTAAACCGGGCGCGGGAAAAAGGCAAAACGATCTCCTGTGCCAACAATATGAAACAGATTGGAACAGGATATCAGCTCTATCTTGATGCTCATAACGGGTACTTCTATAAAGGCGGTTTTTCCGATGGCAGCGATACCTGGATGACGCCTCTCTGGGGATATGAAGTCGGCACAAACAAAAAGGGCGGCACGATCTATGTCGACCGCAAATTCATGTTGAATCCTGCTGCGGGCAGCGGTGCAATCGGCTGTCCTGCTCAGGCTGCCTACGGTACTCCCTGGGCATATGCGATAAACTACTTTGTTTTTGCGGAAGTGGCGCCCCGGATGGTTCATTCTCGGATTCCACACCCTTCCCGCTCTCTCTGGATCGCGGAAAATGGTTTCTGGATTGTCAATTCCGACGGCGCCGGATGGTCGCAGGACAGCAAATATCGGATTGTTCACTCCGGTCGCAGCAACTTTCTCTACCTCGACGGCCACGTCGGTTCCCGGCCAGGAGGAGAGTATCGCAAATACTCCATCCCGTTCTGGCGTACCAGACAACCTTGACAGGGATTGATTTCTGAAATTTTATCATAGGAGGAGAAAAAGGATGAGAAAAAATTTATTTTTGCTCTGCTGTCTGGTACTGATTGTCGCAACCGCCCATGCTGATTATCGTTATGTTTTTTCCAAAGAAAAAAATCCTCTTCGGGAACTGTCTGTTGCCGCCTCTTCCCTCCCGCTGATCGGCAGCAAGATCTCCTGGCAGAACGGGGGGTTGAAAAGTGCCGACTGTCACCTGGTTCTGTATGCTCCGAAGGAGTTTTCCAACGGCCGTGTCAGCCTCAAGGCTCGTGATCGCTACGAGAGTTCCGTCGCATTGATCGCCCGGGCGAACAAGAATTTCAGCGCATTCTATGCCTTGGAAGTGTGCCCCTCGCAAAAGAAGGCCTTTTTCTACCGTTTTATCTATGGTGAGCCCGTAAAACGACAGGAGATCCCTTACGGTGGAGGACGGGAATTCACTCTTGCACTCGATTTTGACGGGAAAGCCGTCGTCGCCTGGATCAATGGGCGGAAGGTCGGGGAGATGCCCGATGACGGCAGGTTGAAATCGGGCCTCGCCGGTATTCGCGGCGGCTTCTGGACCAATGCGGAACTCAAGTTGCTGGAATACCGCGCCGCCATTCCGGGAGGGGATACACCGACGGCGGAGCAGCCGCTTATGAAACCGGTGGCAAACATCAGAAAACTCAATCTCAAGAATATTCTCAACTGGGACCTCGCGAAAGCGTATCGCAGCACAAACGGCACTCGACACACTGTAAGTTTGAATCAGGTCTGGCGGTTTCGACCGGTTGCCGATCCGCAGATCCCGAAAACGGAGCCGGAGGCGGAATGGGGATATTTCGTCGTTCCCGGCTACTGGGCGAAAGGAGCCATCAGCAATTTTATGCGGACGGAGGATGGTACCGCGGTGAAGGAATGGCGGGGAATCCCGTTTACCCGCGGGGGCGCCTCCGTCTGGTACCGTCGAACCTGCAATATTCCGGCGGATTGGTGCAACCGCAAAGTGGAACTTGTCATTGAAGATCTCTGTGGAGCGGCGGAGATTTATGTCGGGGAACAAATGGTTGCTCAAAAACGCGATCCTGCAATTGGAGTGGTGCGAGTTGATGTCTCACGGGCGTTGCGGTATGGGGAGAACAACGAACTGCGAATTCGCAACAGTGGAGAGCTCAATTCTCAAACAGGGCTCGGCAACGTCCGCTTTCAACTTGCGCCGGAAGTGAATTTCGGTGAAGTCGGTATTGTGACCAGTGTTTCGGCGAAGACGTTGACTCTTTTTTTTTGTGAGAGTTCTGTGCCATCCGGCAGTTTGATCGATATTCAGGTCAAGGACCGGAACGGAGGGAAGCTGTATCAGGAACGACGTTCTTTTGAGAAAAAAATCCAATGCCGGTGGATGCCGCCGGTTCTGTGGTCGCCGGATACGCCGGAACTTTATTTTCTGGAACTTGCGATTGTCACTCCTGACGGCAAAGTCCCCGATCGCACCGTCATCCGATTCGGCTTTCGTGAATTTACTGCTCGCGACGGCCAGTTCTTTCTGAATGGGAAGCCGATCATTCTGAAGGCGGAAACTGCCATCCCCAACAAGGGAAGCTGGTGGGGACTCGACTATCTGGTTGACCGTCGTTTTCTAAAACCTCTTTTTACTGCTTACAAAAAATTAAACCTGAACTGTACTGTTCTCAACGGCCCTCCATCCGAAGAGATCCTTTCCCTGGCGGATGAGATGGGCCTCATGCTGCTGGTTTCCGGCCGTACGCTCAGCCACGCGGAGCTTGATCGGAACAGCGAAAGTGCGTTGAAAAAATTGGAAGATTCGTTGCGGGAGATGGCGAAGGATCCGGTCTATTTCAGACATCCTTCTCAAATAGGATTTCGAATTGACGTCTGGTATGGTTACAATGCCGGCTGCACCAATCCAAACTACGTCGGGTTGAAACAAGGGGATCCGAATCAGAGTGGAATTTCGGCTCTGCGCAATCAGCGCCTTAACCGGATGGCGGCTCTTTATCGGAAATATTTTCCGGACCAGGAGTGTTTTACCGGCGGCTCCGGTGCGGTCGGCAACATTTACGGGACTCACATCTATCATACCTGGGGCGCTCCCTCCACCGAGCTGCGCGCCTTTTTCGAAGAGTGGAGCCGGAGGCGGGAAATGCCTGTTTTTGTCGGCGAAACCTATCTTCCCTATATCGGCAGTTTTTTCGATCTTGAGAATTTTCATGGCGGCGGCGTGCCGTACATTACGGAGAATGCAGCCCGAGTTCTTGGAGACGCCGCCTATCGTTACCGTACTTCGTTAAGTCCCCGGCCATTTCACGAACGGGGAGCTGCCGGCTGGTTCTGGAATACGACGGAAAACAAGGCGGGAGGTGTCTACGGTTTTGCCGTCGATGCTGCCAGTGCGGTGACAGCAGAATATCTCAAGGAGATCATGCCCGGATGGCGTTTCCACCGGCTGACCGGGTATGGCAATTTCGATTACACGGAAGCGTCGTTTGCCATGCAGCGAATCGCGCCTGACACTTTGCCGGTTTCCCGTGATTACAGTGATTTCAGTTTCAAACCGGAAGGGTTCGACAACGGCAATGCCCGCAGCTCCTGTACGGATCCGCGTGTTCCCGGTTATGATCTGCGTCCCACCTTGCTGCAGGCGCCTTTTGCGCATGCGATGGCGGATGTGAGTGCCGCCATTTTCGATGGAGAAGAAGATCCTCTTCTGCAGAATCATTCCGGCTACGGTGGAGATACGTTGAAAAAAAGTGTGATGCTGTTCAATGATTCTCCCCGACGGGTCAGGTATCGACTGACGGTCACGCTTTCCGACTCCCAGGGGCGCGAACTCCCGATCGATGAAAACAATGTTGAAGTTGCTCCATATGAAAACAAATTAGTTCCTGTCTCCGTTCCGCTGCCTGCCACCGGCGACCGTTCGGAATGGATTTTGCGTGTCATGCTGACGGGAAAAGAGAAGAACTTCCGGTTGGAATTCCCGATTCAGGTGTTTGCCCGTCCGGTCGAGCTGAAGCTCGCTTCTCCGCCCCATGTGTGGGACCCGGAAGGGAGACTGGTTGCCTGGTTGCAGGATCGTCATCCGCTGAAACGACTTGAAACTCTTGATCGGCTTCCCGACTCCGGCATTCTGATCGTAGGACGCGGAGCGCTGTCGAAACTTCGTCGGATGCCGGATTGGACTGCGGCGGCGGAAAAGGGTCTGAACATCCTCTTTCTGGAACAGCAGCCGGGGGTTTCTCCTGAACTCATGAAAACCAGGACTCGTCGAACCTATATCAATGCGCCGGCTCATCCGGCGTTTGAAGGACTCCGCGATGTCGATTTTTCTTTCTGGCAGGGCAGTTTTTCCCTTGCTCCGGCAAAAGTCTCAGATGGCGCCGGGATTAACTGGTCTGATTGGGGAAACCGCAACATGGTGGCCTCCTATGCCTTCCGGCGTCCGCAGCACGGCAGTTTCATCTCTCTTCTGGTCAGTGGCTTCGACCTCTTTCAGACTCCGTTGCTGGAACGTCGGACCGGTCGTGGCATCTGGATCGCATCACAGTTGGAAATCACGGACCGCCTGGGGCGTGATCCGGTGGCGACCCGGTTATTCGACAATCTGCTCCGCTATCTGGATCGGCCGGCTCATCCGGCAAAGGTGTTCTTTTTCGGCGGGAAAAACGGCAGAAAGCTGATTGATCGTTTTCAGATCAACTGCACGGAGGTGAACACTCTCTCCGACGAGCTTCTGAAGCCGGCGGATCTTCTGATTGTCGCCGACCCGGATTGGGAGGCGTTGAAACGTTACCGGATGGAATTGAACGATTTTGTGTACTTTGGCGGCCGGGTGCTTTACTGGCATGCGGGAGGAAGTTTTGATCCCGGCTGGTTGCCGTTTACCATGAATCTTGCAGAAGCGACAGCTCCGCGTGCGGCAATCTCTGGCGAGGCGGATGGCGTCTGGCGCAACGGCTACGGGAACAGTGAATTCTACTGGCGAGAAAAGAGGAATGTTCCGGCGTTTGAAAAGGTACCGCCGCACTTTAATGCGACGACTCCGGCGGTGCTGGTTCGAGGTCGATTCGGTTCGGGAGAGTGGATTTTTACAACATTGTCTCCTTCGCTTTTCGGCTCTTCTGCCGCAACAGGAAAAACCGTCCGGCTGCTCTCTGCACTTCTCTGTTCGTGCGGAGTGCAAATTTCCAATACGGCTTCTCCTTTTGTGTCAATTGCCGAAAGTGCAAAACTGGATTTGAGTGAACAAAAGTGGGAATTCGCGCTGGACGAGAAAAACATTGGAATTCGCGATCAATGGCAGGTCGGCAAGGGGGAGGCCCGCTGGTTGAAAGGACTGATCGCTGACGGTATCGAGGTGCGTGTAGGACAGCCGTTTGAATCTTTTCTGCGTTATGATTACAATGGTTGTGCCTGGTATCGTTTGACGTTCGATGCTCCGGATAATCTTCTGGACGCTCCTCAGCTCTATTTCTCTGCGGGGGCGATTGATGATACCGATGAGGTCTGGCTCAACGGCGTGAAAATCGGTGCAACAGGCAATGACGTACCGAAATACTGGGAGGCAATGCGCAATTATCCGATTCCGCACGGACTGCTCAAGAAACGTGATAATCTGCTCGTCGTTCGAGTTTTTGACGAGAAGGGCGGGGGAGGTATGGTCAAGGGACCGGTGATGCTTTCCGAACGAAAGCTGGAACAGACTCCGCGTCTATGGCAGACGCCGTGGCCGGAGGGGGCGCAACATGATTATGAATACAAAGCCGATCTGGTCCGCATGTATTGAAAAGATTCTCCCATGCTCCCGTTAAAGCCTGTCCGACCATGGAGGCGGTTCGGGAGCTCCGAGGGCAGGATCTCGCCGTCAACGACTCCGACGGGGAGCACCGCAAATGCCAGCTGGTGTGGAGCGGGAATCAGGAGAGCTACCGGGACCGTTCCCACTTCCGTCTGCTCCGCTTCGCTGATTTTAAAAAAAGTGAGACGCACGACGCATTTCTTCCTTGTTTTTCGAGATTTCCGCTGTACGGTAAACGCAGTAAAGGAGCGGCGAATTCAGAATCCCTGCCGGGCTCGAAATGAGAAACTACCGAAAACTTGCGGATGTTCACAAGGAGTTGCGCGAACTGGTCTTTTCTAGGCGCGTAAAAGGTGAGACTCGTCTCGACGGCGAACGGAGTCTCGCCGAGTTGCTTCATACCGGGCGTCCTACCGTCAACAAGGCGCTTCGGCTGCTGGAGGAGGACGGCCTGATCCAGCGGACGAAGAGCGGTGTGGTGATCGAGCCACTCCGGCAGAAATTCCGCTACGCCTATGTCGCGGCGGTGCACATGATCAACAATACCTTCTGGTTTTCTGCCTACAAGGAGCTCTGGCTGGAGCTGGAGCGGCTGGCCGGACGGTGCGGCATCGGGATCGAACTGCTCCCCTATGACTCCGACCTGCCGGAACAGTTGCCCGAGTTTCAAGCTCGACTGACTAATTTTGATGCGGTCTTTTTCTCGTTTGCCTTTTTCTCGAAGGAGTTCTTCGAAAATCTGCTGCGGCAGGAGGGGCCGAAAGTTTTCTTTCTATCGGAACTTCTTACGCAGGAGGGATTTCCGCTGTATGCGCTGGATAATTTCGAGTCCGGCGCCATGGCGGCGCGCATTCTGCTGGAGCGAGGGTACCGTCATCCCGCGCTGCTGGCGCCGAAAATCAACACATCATCCATCGATTTTCGACGTCGTATCGACGGGTTTTCCTCCGTCATGGAGGAAGCGGATTCTCCCTTTCAACTCTTTTCCTCAAAACTTCTGGCGGGAGTGGAGGAGCTGAGTCTGTTGCAGCAATGTGTTACCCAGCTTGCCCGTCGGGGGTTTGACAGTATTTTTTTTCTGGATGATCAATGGGTTATGCTGTGCGAGCCGTTGATCGAAGCGGGAATGACGCCGGAATTCGGAATTCTCGCCTTTGACGGCAACATGACCGCCAGTACCCATACCCCGCCAATTGATACGGTTACCCCCGGAACCATTCCGCTGGCTCGGAAAGTCTGTGAAATCATCTTCGACTGGGAGACCGGATATTTTCGTTATGACCCGTCTGTCCACTTTCGGATCGCTCCAGAATACCTTCGAGGCAGGACCTTGCGTCCCTGTGAAAATTGCTGAAGTGGTAATATTTTATCTGTTTTCAAAGAAAATAGAGCCGATACTACTTTTTTCCTGTTTTTTTTTCAAAAAAAACTGTTGCAGTTCTCCTGATTTTATTGTATAATTTACCTAGAGGCAGGCCGTGCTCGAAGTTGCCACCGGCAATGAAAAATTTGGAATAGGCGGGTGGAATCGGCTGCGAAACCATGTCAGAGGGAGGACGGAATGAAGAAAGCAAAACAGAGCATTTATTTTACTCTTATTGAATTATTAATAGTTATTGCGATCATTGCGATTCTGGCGGCTCTCCTGTTGCCGGCGTTGAATAAGGCGCGGGCTCGGGCCCGGGATGCTTCTTGTTCCGGAAATCTCCGGCAGATCGCTCTCGCACTGCAGGGTTATACCAATGACAATCAAGGTTTTGTGATGGCCTTTATGGATATCAATCAAAATTATCGGAAATGGCAGACCGCACTGATGCCCTATCTTTATTCGGGAGAAAATATAACGCTAGGCGGAGGAGATGCTTACTTGGTCGACGGTATTCCACGCCCGATTTTCCGCTGTCCCGCGCAGCCACAGGAGCCGACCGGTGTATCGAGGCGCAGCAATTACGGAGTGAATCAGTTTGTTTTTTCCCCAACGAGTGTAAACTGCAATCCTCAAATCTGGCGAATCAAGGCGCCCAGCCGCCGGATGCTGGTAATGGATCGACAATCCACGCCATCGGAGACTACGACCGACACTGACATCAGTTCATGTTTGCAACTGGGAAGACGTCACGGCAGCAACAGCGGTCCCAACATCTCCTTTGCCGATGGTCATCAGGAGATGAGGAGAGTTTCTTCCATTCCTGCGCCTGGCTTCTGCTATTCTATCAGCGACGCCAACTATATCTGGGGGCAGAGATGTAAGTTTTGAGCGGAGAAAATTTCGACAGAAACAACCACAGACAATATCGAACCAATCAGAAAGTAACCACCATGAAACAAAGATCTATTGTTGCCAGCACATTTTTCGCTCTGGCCCTTCCTCTGGTCGGCGGGAACAACCTCTATGAAAACCCCGGGTTCGAAAGCTGGAATCCAGAGAAAAATCTCCCTTCCGCCCGCACCTGGCGATGGAGTCTGCCGAAACAGGGGTTTGCCGTCATGGAGCGTTCGAACAATGAGAAATACAGCGGCGAGTATTCGCTTCACCTGAAGGATTCCGACGACGGACTTTCCAACAGCGGTCTGGGGTATGTGATCAGTAGCGCTGACGCACGCCGATATCGGGGGCGGGTGATGCACTTTTCCGCCCGGGTCAAACAGCTTTCCGCCTCCAGACCGAAAGTGGTTGGAATTTCCCTCTTTGTCCGGGGGGCGAAGCCCCACTATGCAATGGCGATGGTGGATGCCGCCGGGCCTACCGACTGGGGATTGCTGAAAACCAGCATTCGGCTGCCGGAAGACACCACGGTCATTATCGCCTATTTGCAATGCGCCGATGGATTTCGGAACACTGCGGAGGCTCTGTTTGACGATGTCGTTCTGACGGTGGATGAGGCGCCGGAAGTGACGGGGAGCGCGCCGCAGCCGGTGGCGGAGAAGAAGAGCGGGGGAATGGTTGCTCCCGGCAAAGTCTGTCTTTCTCTCTATCCGGCCCCGCCCAGCTGGCGGGTTCGCGCCTGGGGCGGGCTGGTCTGGCGCGACAAGGTCGGCAGCCGGCCGGAGATGCGGTTTGAGATTCCCCGGCGGAGTTCCGCGTTTGCCGGGGTTTCTGTGGAGACTGACTACCTTGACCGTCGGTACAACCTCGCAAATCTCCCGCTGGACAAGATTTTTCTGGAGTTTCTGCTCTCGAAAAATCTACCTGTCGCCATCCGGATGACGGAGGGGCGACAGATCCGCCTTGGCGGTGGAACTCCGGCGGGGAAAGGGTTTCTCTATCAAGTGCCGCTTTCCCAATTCCAGCTCAGGGAGCTCCGGTTCAGCGGCGTGACCATCCAGTTTCCGGAACCGATTGCGGCGGGTTCGACGCTGGAGCTCTCCGGACTGGCATTGCGGACGGAGGCGGAGCTTTCGTCTCTTTCATATGTTAAGGTGCCGGAGGTTGAAGCGTACCGGGCGTCCTATTGGAAGAAGCAGGAATTCGTCAAAGACAACTGGACCCGGCCGGAAATTCGCAACGGGACCTGGTATCTCAATGGGAAACCCTATTTTTTTCTTGGCCCGTGGATCTACAACGACAACCATGGCAACTGGAACAAGGACGCGAATCCGTTGAACATCTCTCACATCGCCTACCGCGAAGCACCGTCGGAGGAGGTGTGGCGGGTGATGGGATTCAATTCGGCACAGATTTCCGCCGCTCACAGTCAACCGGGTGCCGCCATCTACGGGTTACCGGTTCACCGGAACTTTCAAACGGTGGAGCAGCGAATCACGGATTACTTCCAACGGCTCGGGGCGACGCCGCTGGTGCTGGATTTCGCATTCGGATTCAATCGTATGATCGAAGCGGAAGATCCGGCAAAATACAAGGAACTTGACCAGCGGAAGGGTTCCTGGCATGGATTTATTCTATTCTGCCCGGAAAATCCGGAGGGAGACCGGTACTATCAGAGCTACTATCTCGGCGGAGTGAAGGCGGCGTTGAAAAACCGGGCGAACGTCTTTGTCTACGAACTCTTCAACGAGTCTGCCTACAACTGTGAATGCCGGTTCAACGCCCGGGAGTTCGCCCGCCGGATGGAGAAAAAATATGGTACGATTCAGAAAGCCAATGCCGTGTGGGGAACGCTGTTTGAGGATTTCGGCGAAGTTGCGGAGGTGTCAAACTTTCAGATCTACCGCAAATTGTGGTCGGACTGGTGCCGTTTCTCTGCCGACCGCTACGCGGAGCTCCTCAAAAAATACGCCGCTCTGATCCGCACGGTCGACCGGCGGCCGAATGTCTATTTTACCGAACAGGCATGGGGAGCGCCGCCATCTCAGCCGGGAATGGACTACCGCAGAATCGCGGAGGTGCTGGATGTTCTCACGCTGGAGGGGGGCTGGCAGTATGGATTCAACTCCAATCTGGTCGCGCGCAATGAAATGGAGGAGATCGTGATGAGCGGCGGCAGCAATCATTGGTTCAACTGTGACTTCTTTCAGGCGCTGGCGAAGGGCCGGAAGCCGGTGATGAACGATGAACACTACTGCCTCCGGTCGGAAAACGGGCTCCGGGTGCCGAGCCGCGAGGAGGATATGATTACCTCGCTGTGGATGGAGATTCTTCACGGAGTCTCCTCGAACTACACCTATGTCTGGGACAAACGCGCGTGGGAGTGGAAGAGCTTCGAACAGGCGAAAGCCAATGTGATTCACCCCTCCTACCGCTCCTCCTCATTGCTCAATCCCTACAACTGGCCGGTATCTGAGCTGGATGCCTTTCAACAGTTCCGCCGGGAGTTCGAACCCTATCTGGAGAAGGTGATGCCGTTTCCCCGCACCAAACCGGCGACGGTGGCGGTCTTCTTCTCCTATCCGACAATGCAGATGCAGCCCTACTACTCCTGGAAATTCATGAAGCGGATGGTCCACTGGTACAGCACGCTGCTGCATGCGCAGTTCCCGGTCAAAGTGGTTTTCGAAGAGGAACTCGCCGCCGGACTCGGCCCCGAAGTGCAGGCGCTGATCTTCCCCGCCGCCGACTATGCGACGCCGGAAACGGTGCGCCATGCGGAGGCGTTCCGCCGCCGGGGAGGGGTGGTGATTGCCGAACGGAATGCGCTTCGCATGGATGAGTACTCCCGCGCGCTGCCGGCGGAGAAGGAATTTCTGCGCATCGATGCGGAGACGCCGGAGCAGATGATTCCGATTCTGCAGAAGAACAACGTGAAGCGCTACGGCACCATCACGCCCGCCGACGGCAAGGGGGCGATCCGGATGACCGATCTTCAGATCGTCGATCGCGGCGACTTCAAGCTGGTGTTTCTGGTGGCGATGGGGGATCCTGCGGTCCGGCTGGCGAAGGTGTCGCTGAATCTGGAGGATGGCGGCAGTTTCTACCTCTGCGACGCGATCCGGCGGCGAATCCTGCTCAACGGCAAGAAGGAGTGCTGGAGCGCGGAGGAGCTGCGCCGCGGCTTTGAAGTGGTTCTGCCGTCGCAGCAGCGGGTGGTGCTGACGCTGGAGCGGACCCGCCCCGCCGGAATGGAACAGAGTGTCTCTGTTGAAGCGCTTCGCGAGGAGTTCCGGCAGCAGCAGCGACAGGAACAGCCTGCGCTGGCCGCTTTTGCCGCCGAGCGAAAGCGGTTGCAGAAGGTCTATCAGGAGGAACGCATCTGGCACGGCGTCAATGCGGAAAAGTGCGTCAAACTGGATCTCTCCGGCTTCGTCAATATGGCGTTCCGGGATGAGATCGCCGGCGACCGGAAGGGGGGCTGGTTCGATCAGGGCGGCAACGATTTTGCGAACATGCCGCTGGGGGACCGGGTGTTCGCCGGGGTGCCGTTCCGCATCATCGACCCTGCCGCCAACGGGAATAAGGGCGTCATCGTCCTCGCCGGGAAAGAGCGGGATTACTTCCCCGCTGAGGTTTTGGGGATTCCGGTCAACCGGAAAGCGGCCGCACTCTATTTTCTCCATACGATGGGATGGGGAGAGAAGGGGCAGAAGGCACTCATCTACCGGATTCATTACGTGGATGGCTCTTCGCTGGAGATCCCCGTGGTAGGCGAGCGGGATATTTGCGGCTGGTGGGGCGCGAAGGCCGCGCCGAATGCGAAGATCGCCGTGGAGGTTCCCAACGCGCAGAAGGATGTGGTGAGCATGCAGTGTTTCCGCTGGCGGAATCCGCACCCGGAGAAGGAGATTCGTTCACTCGATGTGGTTTCCGCCCGGGAGAGTGCGGTTCCGGCGCTGGCCGCGGTCACCGTGGAGACTCCCTGACAATCCGAAAGAATTCCCATGAGAGAGAATTGCGACTTTTCTTGCCCCAAAAGCTTGACATGATTCCGAATCCCGGCTAGAGTATAAAAATCGGGGTTCAAGCCCGGTCAATCAACAGGGAAAGGAAAATGTATGGGCAGATTTCTGATGATGTTCGCCGCGCTGGCGTTTCTGGCGGCGGACGCGGTCGCGGTTCTCAAGGTCGATCCGGTCTTCTCCTCCAACATGGTGCTCCAGCAGGAGAGGCCGATCGCTTTCTTCGGCTCCGCCGATCCCGGGAGTTCCGTGACGGTCGAGTTCAACGGAAAAAAGGTGACCGTCAAGGCCGGTGACGACGGCAAATGGCGCGCCGAGTTCCCGGCGGTGAAGGCGGGGGAAACCGCCTATACGGTCCGGATTTCCGACGGGAAGAAGAGCGTGACCCTCAACGACGTTCTGGTCGGCGAGGTGTGGTTCTGCTCCGGCCAGTCCAACATGCAGATGCCGGTCGGCAAGGTCTTCCGCCGCGGCTGGTCGGCCGAGAACTGCGAAGAAGAGGTGCGCAACGCCACCGATCCGCAGATCCGCTACGCCTTTCAGCGGCTGGTCTCCTCGCAGACCGACCGGCAGCCCGCCCGCTATTCTCAGGCGACGGGCTGGGTGAAGTGTTCGCCGGACGTCGCCCATTACTTCAGCGCGACGGCCTATTTCTTCGGCCGGAAACTGCGGCAGGATCTCAAGGTGCCGATCGGCCTCGTCAACGCCTCCTGGGGCGGTACCCGGATTGAACCGTGGATCTCTGAAGAGGGCTACAAACAGGCCGGGCTGGACCACGAAGCCGGGCAGATCGACCGCTTCAAGATGACGCCCGAGGAGAAGAAGGCGTTCGAAGCGAAGGAGCAGGAGCGGTTCAGCCGCGAGATGGCGGCGTGGTACCCGAACTTCGAAAAGGCGGAAGCCGCGGCGAAGAGCCGGGCCGCCGGATGGGCGGATCCCGCCTTCGACGACTCCGCGTGGAAGAAGTGGAACAATCAGGACCGCTACAACAAGTTCGTCGTCCGCTGGTACCGGATGAAGTTCCAGCTGCCGAAGTCGATGCAGAACCAGAAGGTTCGTCTCTCCATCGGCAAGGTCGGCGAAACCGCCGACGTCTATCTCAACGGCAAACGGATCGGCGGTTGGAAGCCGTTCGACGCGGAGAAGAGCAAGCGGATTTCGCTTGAGCTCGCCGCCGACGCGTTCCAGCCGGGAGAGAATGTAATCGCCGTGCGGACCGAGAACTTCTTCAACTCCTCGACCACCAACAATATGAACAGCATCCGGCAGGCCCGCCTCTCCGCCGGCAAGGCGAGGTTCGCGCTCAACAAGTGGGTGCAGGCCGATGAGTACAACGAACGGCAGCAGCCGATTGCCGGGAAACGCGCCCCGGGATTCATCAACATTCCCTACAAGAGCCACCAGTTCCCCGGCGCGCTCTACAACGGCATGACCGACGCCTGGACCAAACTCCCGGTGCGCGGCGTGATCTGGTATCAGGGGTGCTCCAACGCCGGGCAGCAGCACTACTATCCGCTGCACAAGGCGCTGATTGCCGACTGGCGCGCGAAGTGGAACAACCCTGACATGCCGTTCCTGATCGTCCAGCTCGCCGGATACGAACCCGGCCGCGCCAACAACTGGAAAAACTCCGACCCCAACCGCCCCTCCGGCTACGCGCTGACACGGGACATTCAACAGCAGATGCTGAAGATTCCGAACGTCGGTCTCGCTTGTGCGATTGACATCGGCGAGGCGGCGAACATCCACCCGGCCAACAAGCAGGATGTCGGTCGCCGTCTGGCGCTGGAGGCGGAGCGGATCGCCTACGGGAAGAAGATCGTCAGCCGCGGCCCGCTCTTCCGCGCGGCGAAGGAGGAAAACGGTGCGCTCCGGGTGAGCTTCGACAACGCCGAGGGCGGACTCAAGACCTCCGACGGCAAGGCGCCGAACGGATTCGCCGTGGCTGGCGCGGATAAGAAGTTCGTCTGGGCCGATGCGAAGATCGACGGCGATACGGTGCTGGTGAGTTCTCCGTCGGTTCCGGCTCCGAAATATGTCCGTTACGCCTACGTCGGTTATCGCGGGGACTGCAACCTCCGCAACCAGGCGGATCTGCCCGCTTATCCGTTCCGTTCGGATGCGATTGATTACGCCGCCGTGAAATAACCGGACGTTCTCTTTTTGCGCGTCCCCGCCGGTTCTCGTGACCGCGGGGGCGCTTTTTTGTCGGGTCTTCCCGTCGGCGTCAGGGGAACAATGCCATTCTTCCTCCCCGGAAGACACAAGGCCGCACGCGGGGGGAATTCAAGTTTGGAGATCGTGTATGCCCAGTGAGCCCCATCTAGAAATCCTCCCGAAGTGAGATTACCTTGCC
>URVC01000063.1 GCA_900551245.1 uncultured bacterium
TTACACGCCGCAAGCAGAAACCGCGAACGTCAGCTATTTATCATACCATCTCCTTCTGTTTGCCTTGTTGCCTTTATGGTATGATTACCGGTTTGGCGGTGAACTCGGCGATCTGCCGCCGCCACGCTTCGACGACGGCAGGCGGGGGGAATTCCTTCGGCAGAGAAGGCATTTCCCGGCGAAGCTGGCGGTAGTGTCCTGCCGCCAGGGGATGGTATGGCTCAATATGAATTTCCTTCACGTGATCCAGCTGTTCTGCAAGACGGGCGATTCCCTTCAGATGGTCCGGCCGGGCGTTGACTCCCGGAATTAACGGACAGCGGAGAATGATGGAAGCGCCCTCCCGGTTGAGAAGATTCAAGTTTCTTAAAATCAAACGGTTGTCTTCTCCGGTGAATCGGTGGTGAAGTTCCGGGTCGGTTTCCTTCCAGTCGAAGAGGAACCATTCTACATAGGGGATCCAGCTTTTCAGCGCGTCCGGATCTCCAAACCCTGAGGTTTCCACGCAGCAGCGGATGCCGCGTTCCGCAGCAAGACGCAGCAGAGAGAAGCAGAATTCCTTCTGGAACAATGGCTCACCTCCGGAAATGGTGAGGCCTCCGCCGCTTTCCTCGAAAAAAATCCGTTCTTTCTCCGCTTCCGCTATGATCGTTTCCGCAGACATCCGGAATCCGGCAATCTTCAGCGCTCCGGCGGGGCAGTTCTCCACATCGGTTTGACTGACTGGCGGCGCGGTTTTTTCGAAGATGTTTCCGCAGACGCCGCAGTGCAGACACTTTTCCTGCTGATACAGCAACTCCGGCTCCGGGTGCTGCGACTCCGGCGTGTGACACCAGCGGCAGCGGAGCGGACATCCTTTCAGGAAGACCACCAGCCGGATGCCCGGACCGTCGTGGGATGCGAAATGTTCCAGTTTGAGCAGATTGCCTTCCATCATCGCTCCGCCTGTTGAATGTATGCATCCTGCTCTTTGCGGGAGAGGGAGTTCCACAGAACGTTCCATCCGCAGATGCGCACCTGAAGGTCACGAAACTTTTCCGGCTCGCGCTGCGCCTGCCGCAGCTGATCGGCATCCATCACATTGAAGTGGATGGCGTGCCCGAAATGATTCACATACGCCATCAGCAGTGCACGCATGGCGCGCAGACCGTTTTCGCCCCGGATCTCAGAGGGGTGCAGCATGATATCCACAGAGAGGTCCGCCATGAACAACCTGGAATCCAGTTTCAAAACGGAGGCCGCCAGCGCAGTGGCTCCCTTCCATGCCGCGCCTTGCGTGGCGGTCATGTTTTTGCTCAGTTCGTCGCCGCGGCGCCGTCCGTCAGCGGTCGCTTCCACCTGCCCGGCCCACTCGGTAAAACGGTTGGAGGAGTGCAGCGAAACCGTGTGGATGCCGCCGCGGCCGTTGGGGGTGCCGTGATAACGGCGGGCGATCGCTTCGGTGAAGTGACGTGCAATCTGATCCGGCAAATCGAGGTTGTTGCCGAATTTTTCCGGATCGTTCCGGAGCTTTCGCCGCCAGAAATCAAATCCATCCCAGTCGGCATCCAGCATGGCGACCAGTTGCGGCAAGGTCAACTCCCGGCGTTCGAACACGTAACGCCGGATCATGGTAAGCGCGTCCGCCGTCGTGGCGGGGCCGCAGATCCACAAATTGGTGTTGTTATACCGGGCGCCCCTGGCATAGCCGTCCTCCGCTTGTTCCAGACTGGAAACGAAGGTTGCGGACAGCATCGGAGCGGGGTTGAAGCGATCGAGATGACGCTCCAGCTTTTTAGCGAAGGCGATATGGCGGTCATAGCGATAGAAGAGCTGCCGGAGAAACGCCTTGTAGAATGCGCCGAATGTCTTGAACTCTTCCGGCTCTCCGGTACGGGGCCCGAGCTGCCGGCCACTCAACGGTTCCACGCCGTTGTGCAGCGTGAGGCCGAGAATTTTGACGGTGTTGACGGTGACGGGAGCGGTTTCGACCGTTCCGCCCCGGGCACAATATTCGTAACACCCCTTGATGTCCGCCGTGTCGGCTTCTCTTTGGGAGTACCCCTGGTGCAGCATCGCCCGGCGAATGCAGGGTTCGCCGACGAAAGCGATGCTGTTGCGTCCGCGGCGGATCATATCCAGCGCCTTGTCGAGGAAGGCGACAGGGGTCTGCGGCGAAACTTTGATCTGCAGTTTCGGGTCGAAAATCCCCACTTTGTCATATACGTCCAGAATCAGAAAGGAGAGTTCGTTGATCGTGGAGGAGCCATCCGGATTCGTGCCGCCGAAATAGAAGGGGTGGCCGACTTTGTAATGCATCGCCGTCATCTGGTAGAGAAAGGAGCGGAAGATCTCCCGGATCTCCGCCGGATGACAGCATCCGGAATCCAGATCATGCCGGTAAAAGGGATAGAGCACGCGATCGAGATTCCCGAACGAGCGGGTCTGAATGATATCGACATATTCGGAGAGCTGGAAGTAGAGCCAGATTTGCAGCAGAGCCTCATAGAGTGTATTCGGAGCTCCGACCCGCAATTGCCGCAAGGCGGCGGTGAGTTCGCGTGCAACCGGGGTCGGTTGGAGTTTTTCCGCCTCGGCGATGAGGCGATCGAGAAAATGGAGGATGGCCCGGTATTCGATCTGGATCGATTCGAAGAACGCATCGGCCTCCGGGGAGGATGGCCCGGTTTCCCGGTAACGGCGCTGATAGCGTTCCGCCCGTTTGAGCAGGCCGGAAAATCCCAGTTGCAGCACGGCGTCCCAGTCCGGCACGGAGTGTTCGTAATCGGCCCGGAGTTGAGCCAGCCGGGTCGCATTGCAGCAGTCGATCTCCTGTTTTTCTTCCGGCGAGAAGAGCTCCGTCATCCCCGCCTCAACCCGAGGGGCCACGAAGGTGCCCAGAAGCGGTTTTGCAGGACAGGCGGCGATGCCGGGAAAACGATCGCAGGGAGAGAGTTTCACTTGCACTTCATCAAGGAGTTCGGCAAATGCGTCGGCCTTTGCCAGCGGCGGGGGCAGGGGCAGTTCCTTGAGAAAACGCTGTTTCAGACGAGTCTTCAAAAGGTTCAGCGGCACTCCTGGGGCATCGTCGTAAAAGGAGGGATCGACGAATTTCCGCTCCAGATAATTTCTTTCCCTGGTAAAGTCACTGTTTTGCACGGGTAACGCCTTTCCTGTTTCTGCATTAAGTATAGTTGATTTTCCGTCGGATGAAAATGCACGAAACCGGAAAAAAAATATATTTTTCTGTATCTTGCGTTGAAAAGTTTTGAAATGCGCTCTATGATAATAACGGATTATGAACACATTGAGGAACAATCTTCTGCCGTTGAGCAACTGCCTTCAGCTGGAATTCCGCAATTTTTTCTATGGAACCAGTTGCGGCAAGTTCGTCACGGAATATCCCTATGCAAGGCTGCTGTTCTCCTTCGGGAGCCGGGGCGAGACCGTGCTGGAGGATGAGGCTGGCACGGTGGCGTTCCGGCGCGGCATGTGGCTTTTGATTCCACCGTTCCGTCGGGTTCGCCATTTCCATGCGGAGAGCACCCATCTGTCGATACACTTCAGCTTTTCCGTGCTGCGAGGCGCTGAATTGCTTGCCGGGCGGCCGCTGCTCCACGGAGAGGCGCCGGAACTCACTTCGCTCGCACAGTCGTTGATCGATCCTGCCGCCGGCACGCTTACGTTTCTCAACGGAATCCAGCTGCTCTGCCGCCGGGTATTGTTTGACGCTCTTCGCGATGAATTCACCGAATTGGAGCAGGTCTATTCCCGGTTCGTCCGTTATGCCGCCTTGACGGATTATCTGCACCGGAATCTCAAATTTCATACTTCCGTGACGGAAATGGCGCAGGTGATGAACATGGGAGTTCAGAGCTTTGCCAAGCGTTTCTCCGCAGACACCGGGATTTCTCCGCGAAAATTTTTCGAACGCATTCTGGCCGAACATGCGGTCCGGTTGCTGACCGGCACCGACCGGTCCGTCAAGGAGATTGCCGCGGAGATGGGATTCGACAACGAATATTATTTCTCCCGTTTTTTCAAACGGCATCTGGGATTGCCGCCGGGAGAGTTCCGCCACCGGATGACGCGGATTGTGTAGCCGCGGCGGTATTGCGGAAAAATGCACTCGGCAGTTTCTGCATTCTCAGGAAACGGCGTCTTCTGCGTCATCCGGCGAAAGAACCGGTGAGAGATCGCGTGAAAAGATCGTCAGGAAATCGCCGGCTTGCTTGCAAACTCCCCGAAGAAAGGGTACTGTAAAAGGATGATGGGGGCGGTCCGGATGGCACCGGCCTCCTGGAAAGGGAAATACAGGGAGAAATGCAATGAGTTCCAAAGGGAATTCCCAATACCGGGTGCTGGTCAGCGGCCACCGTAATCCGGATATTGACAGTCTTGCTTCGGCCGCCGCACTGGCGGAACTGCGCCGCCGGCAGGGAAACAGCAGCATCACCGCACTCTGTCCCGGTGTACTGCCGGATCGGGCCGCGGCGCTTTTCCGGCGCTTTCATCTCAAACCGCCGGTCAGCTGCAATGATGTCTACACCCGGATTCGCGATGTCATTGCGACGGTTCCGACGATTCACTCCGGAACAACGCTGCTCGACGCGGTCGGAATGCTGCGGGAATCGGGGCGCCCCCGGCTTCCGGTCGCCGACCGCGATGGGCGATTTCTCGGAATGCTCAGCAGTCTGGCTCTGCTTTCGGAACTGCTCGGCGTCGGCCGCGATGCCGGCAACAGTCTCACCGGGCGGCGGATTCGCACGTCGCTCCGGCTGATTCAGCGGGTGCTCGAAGCGGAGGAATTGACCGGATTCGATCAGGATTCCCCGCAGGAGTTTGAGGTCTATGTCGCGGCGATGAGCCTCGACAGCTTCGAGGAGCATCTGCCGCGGGGAAACAATCGCGAGCTTGCGGTGATCGTCGGCGACCGGCCGGAGATCCATCTGCGGGCGCTCAACCGCCGTCTGCGGCTGCTGATCGTCACCGGGAACCGCCCCGTGGAGCCGCTGATTCTGGAGAGCGCCGCGCGTGACGGAGTGTCGATTCTGCAGACGAAACTGGACTCCGCCACGGTCATCCGGCGGCTGAAGTTCAGTGTTCCGGTGGAATGCAGCGGAATTGCCCTGCCGGAGCTGGTGCTCGCTCCGGAGGATCGCCTGCGCGACGTGAGAAACCGGATTCTCAATCAGCCGGAGGATGTGATTCCGGTGGTCGATGCCGGCGGAATTTTCTGCGGAGCGGTGTTCAAGAGCGTCTGCAGCAATCCGCCGCCTTTCCGCATGATTCTGGTCGATCACAATGAGCTGGATCAGAGTCTGCCCGGCGTGGAGGAGATTCCGGTGATCGAGGTGGTGGACCACCACCGGATCGGCATGATGCCGACCGCGGTGCCGATCCGCTTCACCGGCGATGTGGTGGGCAGTACCTGCACGCTGGTGGCGGCGATGTACCGCAGTTCCGGCGAGAGCTTGAGCGCCGACATGGCGGGGCTGCTGCTCGGCGGGATCGTTTCGGATACCCTGCTCCTGAAATCCCCCACCACCGCGGATCTCGATCGCCGCATGTGCGAATGGCTTGAGAAGGTCTCCGGCGTCACCGGCGCGGAGTTGATGGAGGAGCTGATGCGGATCGATTCGCCGCTGGCCTCCAAACCGGCCGCCGAGGTGATCGGTCAGGACCGCAAGGATTACACCGAAGGCCGGTTCCACTTCGCTCTCGCGCAGATGGAGGAGAGCAATCTGGAGCTGCTTCATCAGCGGAAGGCGGAGCTCGCCGAGGAGATGTGCCGCGCCATGGAACGGGACAAACTCGACTTCTTCGGTCTCCTGGTGACCGATGCGGTGCGGGAGTGTTCGGAGTTGCTGATGACCGGTTCTCCGGAGGTGCTCCGCAATCTGCCGTATGCCCGGCTCGACGACGGCCTCTGGTCGCTCCCCGGCGTCCTCAGTCGCAAAAAACAGCTTCTGCCGCAGGTGATTGCAATTATTGCGGCGCTGGAAGGAAACTGACACGGCGGCCGTACGATGGATGAAGCTGTTACCTTTTCGCCAATCGGTTTTGTGCGGGGCGGCGGCCGCTATCCGCAGGAGGCGCCGCGCCAGAGTGTCCTGGCCCGGAACCGCGGCGTGGTGGAACTGCTGCCGGGGAGGGGATTTGAAACGGCACTGGCCGATCTTGCCGGGTTTGACCGGATCTGGCTGATCTTTCTCTTCGACCGTGCCGGGAACTGGCGGCCGATGGTTCGTCCGCCGGATGGCGCGGGGCGGAAAATCGGGCTTTTCGCCACCCGTTCTCCCCACCGGCCCAATCCGATTGGAATCTCCGCCGTTGAATTGGAAAAGGTGGAGGGGTTGCGGCTCTTCATTCGCAACTTCGACCTGCTTGACGGCACGCCGGTTCTCGACATCAAACCCTACATTCCGGCGGCGGATGCGTTCCCGGAATCGGCGGCAGGGTGGCGCGACGCCGTGCCGCAGACGCTTGTTTCACTGGAGTTCTCCCCCGAAGCGGCCGCGGCGATTGCATGGATTCAGAAGCAGGGAGGGCCGGACCTTGCGGAAGTGGCGCATGTTCAGCTCGCCACCCGGCGGCCCGACCCGAAACGGCAGCGGTTGCGGGAGATGGATCCGGCGCGGGGCGAATGGGAGTTCGCCTTCCGCACCTGGCGTCTCCGGTTTCTTCGGACGGACGGAGAGGTCCTGGTCTCCGCGGTACATTCCGGTTACCATGCGGAAGAGCTGGCCGAAGGCGCTCCGGACCCCTACCGCGACAAAGCGCTTCACCGGGCGTTCTGCGAACGCTTTTTGAACTAACTGCGGAGAGCGGCGGCTTTCGCCATCGCCTGCACAATCCGGGTGATTTCGTCCGGTTCGGTGATGAAGGGCGGCATGGTGTAGAGCCACGGACCGAAGGGGCGCAGCCAGACACCGGTCTCCTTCACCACCCGCTGAACCGCTTCCGGTTCCGGCGTGCGGGCCAGTTCCACCACGCCGACCGCGCCGAGGACCCGGGTGTCACGGACGTTCGGCAGATTCCGCAGTCCGGCGAGTTCCCGTTTGAGCTGGGATTCAATCGCGCGCACCCGCCCCTGCCAGTTGTATTCGCGGAAGAGCTCCAGCGAGGCGCACCCGGCAGCGCAGGCGAGCGGATTGGCCATGAAGGTGGGGCCGTGCATGAATTTCCCCGGGGAACCGGAGGAGATCGTTTCCGCCACTTTCCCGGTCGCGGCAACGGCGGCAAGCGTGATCGCTCCACCGGTCAGCCCCTTGCCGACGCACATGATGTCAGGGGAGACTCCGGCGAATTCCGCGGCGAAGAATTTGCCGAGCCGCCCGAAGCCGGTGGCGACTTCGTCGAAAATGAGCAGAATGCCCCGTTCGTCGCAGGCGCGGCGCAGTTCGCGCAGGTACTGCGGGTGATAGAAACGCATGGCGTTCGCCCCCTGAAAGACCGGTTCCAGAATGACGGCGGCGATTTCGTTGCCGTGCCGGTCGAGCAGCTCCTCCATCGGTTGAAAGTCACCGGGATTCCAGTTGCCGCCGAACGGCGTGACCGGCTGCGGCGCAAAGTGGTGCCGGGCCAAAATGCCGCGGAACATCTGATGCATGCCGTCGGGGTCGGAGAGCGCCATCGCACCGGCGGTGTCGCCGTGGTAGCCGCCCCGCACCGAGGCGAGCACCTGCCGGGTGGAGCGCCCGGCGGCGAGCTGGTACTGAATCGCCATCTTTGCGGCGCACTCCACTGCGACGGAGCCGGAGTCGGCGAAGAAGACCTGCTCCATTCCGGCGGGGGTGGATTCCAGCAGGAGCCGGGCGAGGCGGACGGCGGGTTCGTGGGTGAAACCGGCGAACATCACCTGGGCGAATTTTTCCAGCTGGGCATTGATCGCCTCGACGATGCGCGGATGGTTGTGGCCGTGGCACATGCACCACCAGCTCGAGAGCGCGTCAATAAGTTTGGTGCCGTCGGCCAGCGTGATGCGGGTGCCGCGGGCGGAAGCCACCGGGTTGACCGGCGGCGGATTGATGGTGGAGGCGTACGGGTGCCACAGATGGGCACGGTCGAATGCGAGAAGTTGAACTGTATCCATAAGTCCCTCCTGAATCGGGATGATCGTTGCCGGTTACCGCTTCGGCACCGCACCGTCGAAAATGGCACCGAAGTCCGGTTCGGGCAGCGGCTCCTTCACCTCTGGGAGCTCCACCAGAACCTCCGGCTGGTAATAGCGGTGCAGGTATTTCAGAATCATGCGTTTGGAATCCTCTTCGATCAGCGGGTCCGCCTCCGGGCACCAGTTGTACACCACGCCGGCGATCTTCATGTCGCGGCGGCTGGCCATTTCGATGGACATGATGGTGTGGTTGAGACTGCCGAGACGACCGCAGGTGACGAGGATCAGGGGATAGTTGTGTTCGGCCGCGAAGTCGATGGTCAGCAGATCCTCGGTAAGCGGAACCGCGAGGCCGCCGGCCCCTTCGACCAGAACGACGTCGAACTGTTTGTCAAGTTCCGCGATGGAGGATTCGATTTTCCCCAGATCCAGCTCCCGGTGCTCCAGCTTCGCCGCCAGATGAGGGGAGGAGGGGAAGTGGAAGATGGCGGGGGCGGTCAATCCTGCTTCGTCAACGGCGAGCTTCCCGGTGCCCATCAGTTCCCGGTGCCGGTCGAGATCCTCGGAGAAGCCGTCGTTGCCGGTCTGCACCAGTTTGACGGTGACGGCGTTGACGCCCTTGTGCACCAGATAGCGCGCCATCATGCCGACGGCGATGGTTTTGCCGATTCCGGTGTCGATTCCGCTGACGAAGTAGATACTCATAATTCCGGTCGCTTTCTTGCAATTAACGTGATGGGGTGATAGGTGAGCGGGAGCATCCGGTTCCCGCTCCGGAAACGGGCGGAGTAATCCGCTTCAAAGGCGGCAAGTGTCGAACGGGTCCAGCGGCTCCTACCGCCGGAGGCAGTGACGCCGGTCGCTTTGAGATGGCGTAAAATCTCCCGCACCGTGGAAAATTCAAGAGTGATGAGCTCCTCGTGGCAGGCGAGGATGTCGAAGCCGGGCGCGAGAAGTTCATGCAGCCCGGAGAGCGCACGGTAGGAGAGGCCGCTGCCGGTGAGCGCGGCGATCTCCCGGAGGTTCTCCGGCCCGAATGTGGTGAAGGCGAGGATTCCCCCCGTCTCAAGCGCCGCGTGAAACCGGATGAGCAGAGCGGCGAAATCCTCCACCCACTGGAACACCGCGTTGGCGATCACCAGCGAAAGCGCCTCCGGCAGAGGCATGGTTTCGATATCCGCGGCGCGGAACTCCGCCGCCCGGCGGCCGCGGTGGAAACGCTCCCACTCCGGCACCAGATCGATGAGGTAGAGTTTTTGGTATTCGAGACGGGATTCCACCAGGTCGGTCAGCATACCGGAACCGCATCCGGCTTCGAGAATCCGGTCGAACCGGCGTTCGCCGCCGGTGGCCAGCGCCAGCTGGTCGAGCAAAGTTTCCGCCATCTCGCGCTGGATTTCCGCCGCCTCGTGGTAGGTGGCGACACTGCGGGCGAAGCGGGTCTGCACCAGTTGTTTATCGATGTTCGCCAAGATCGGTCACCTCCCGGAAACTGTGGAATTCGGCAAACGGATAATGCGGCAGGTCGAGCGAAAGAATTGGCGTCTGCACCGACTGCCAGAATGCCGTCTGGGCTTCGGGCGGAAAAATCCGGTCGCGCGTGCCGACGACCGCCAGACGGAAACAGTTGACCGGGAGCGCTCCCTGCGCGGCTTGTTCCAGCGCGAAGAGCTCCCGCTGCTGCTTCTCCGGCGAGCGACAGGGCAGGGGGAACGCTTCCTGTTCGGCGCGTCCGCCGGCGACCCGTTGAAAGAAACGGCTTCTCGCCCGCTCTTCCCCCCAGTGTTCCGCCGTGCCGCGGAAGATCTCCGGCGCAATGCCGAATGCAGCATCCACCGGACGCAATGTGCCGTTGAACGCGGTGGCGCTGGCGAACTCGATCGCGTGCCCCGCCAGCAGTTTCGCCGCCGTGAATACGCCGAGCGACCAGGCGGCAAGGTGAATTTTACGATACCGGGAGAGCTCCGCGAAAAAGGCGGTGTCCGGCTCCGTGTAGTCCCAGAGCGCCAGCACATCGAGTCCGCCGCTTGCCAGATGGGCGACGGCGCGCTCGTCCATGCTCCAGCCATTGAAGAAGAGCAACAGTTCCGAGCTTTCGCCGCGATACAGAAACGATTGCTTCACAACGCCTCCCGGATCTGTTCGATGGCGGATTCCTCCAGTGCGGCCGAGAGCGAGAAACGCAGACGCGCGGTATGGGCCGGCACGGTCGGCGGGCGGATTGCAAAGACCAGAATACCGTGGTTCCGGAACCGCTCGGCGGCGGCGACGGCATCGGCATCCTCCCCCACCCGGCAGGGGACAATCTGGGAGTCGCCGGGCGTCGTGGCATCCCCGAAAAGTTCGCGCAGAAGCTGCCCCATCCGGCGCAGTTTCGCCCGTTTTGCATCCATTTCGGCGCAGTGTTCCAGCACGAAACGGCTCCAGTTGAGGATCACCGGCGGCAGGCCGGTCGTGAAGATGAAGGGACGCATGTGATTGACCAGAAACTGCTTCACCTCCGGCGCCATGATCGCGTAAGCGCCGGTCGAACCGAACGCCTTGCCGAAGGTGCCGATCAGGACATCTATCTCATCCGCGACGTCGAGTTCGGCGGCAAGACCGGTTCCTTGCGGGCCGCGGACGCCGACGGAATGCGCTTCATCCACCACCAGAATGCAGTCGTATTTCTTCTTGAGTTCCACCAGCCGGGCCAGATCGGCCGCGTCTCCATCCATGCTGAACACCGATTCCGTGACCAGAAAGACGCGGCGGAAGGCCGCGCGCCGGGCGGCGAGCTGTTTCTCCAGCTGCCCGAGATCCAGGTGCGGATAACGGCGGAACTCCGCATCGCAGAGCCGCATGCCGTCGATGATGCTCGCATGGTTGAGCTTGTCCGAAAGAATCAGATCCCCGCTGTGCGCCAGTGCCGGAAGAATGCCGATATTGGCGTGGTACCCGCTGTTGAACACCAGTGCGGCACGGTTGTTGTAAAGTTTGCTCAATGTCTCCTCGAGCCGGGTGTAGGCGGGCGTGTTCCCGGTCAGCAGGCGGCTGGAGGCACTGGACTGGGCGAGTTCCGGCGTGGAGCAGTCGGGATACTGCTCGTAGAAGCGCCGCCGCAGTTCCGCATCTCCGGCGATGCCCATGTAGTCGTTGCTGGAGAAATTGAGATAGATTTTCCCGTCGAGCATCGCGCGGGCGCCGGGGAGCGGAGTGATTTCCCGGAGGAAACGCACTCTTCCTGCTTCTGTGAGCGCCGCGGTGTCGGCGGCAAGTTCGTCAAGCCAGGTCATCGTTGCCGCCTTTCAGAAGATTTCGAGTTCACCGATGAACTTGAGATCGTCTTCCGGACTGCGCCCCCGGGTGGTGAGGTACCCGCCGGTAATCATGCCGTTGAGACCGGAGAGCATCAGCAGCCCCTGAAAATCCTTCATCACCGTCTCGCGCCCGGCGGCGAATTTGAGTTCCATCGCCGGATTGATCAACCGGAAGATGGAGAAACACTTGGAGACCTCCGCCGGCTTCATGACCGGCCGCCCTTCCAGCGGGGTTCCGGCGATCGGCAGCAGGACGTTCAGCGGCGCGCCTTCCACCTTGAGGTCGCGGACGGCGATGGCCATATCCACCCGGTCCTCCCAGGTTTCGCCGAGCCCGAAGATTCCGCCGCAGCAGATGGTGACTCCGAACTCCTGCAGATAGCGGATCGTCTGGATCTTCTCTTCGATGGTGTGGGTGTCGGCGATCAATTCGGCATAGCGTGCCGGATTGGTCTGGAGATTCATATTGTAGCGCCACGTGTGATGCTCGGCAAGAAGCCGGGCGGTCTCGCGGCTGAGAATGCCGATCGAAACGCAGAGTTTCAACCCGGGACAGGCTTCGTGCACCGCGTCGAGCGTTTCGAGAATGCGTTCAAATTCCGGAGTGACGCTCCGGTAACCGTAGCCGCTGGTGACGTAACCGAAGGAGTTGGCGCTGTGCGCGGCGGCCCGCTTCGCCGCTTCGATCACCTTTTCTTTCGGCAGCAGCGGGTAGGTTTCAATGCCGGTGTGGTGGTGGGCGGACTGGGCACAGAAACGGCAGTTCTGCGGGCAGACGCCCGATTTTGCATTGAGGATGGAGCAGGGGATGATCGCGGGGGAGAACTTCTCCCGCACCTTATTGGCCAGCGAGGCGAGATCGAGGATGTCGGCCCCCTCGATCGAGCGGGCCAGTTCGAGCGCTTCCATACGGGAAAGTTCAGCGCCGTCAAGCACCTTAGCCGCATTGACGATCAGCGGATTGAGCATGGTATTTCTCCAAAATTCAAAGTTCAGCAATTTTCTTTCTTATAATATAGCACCGGAACCGGCAAAAATCGAATTTCGAGCTTGCATTTTCCTGCCCGCGCGATATCTTATGAATGTTTCTCGTGAAAACGTTTCATAAAGGAGGCGATGAAGGTACGATGGACAAAGTGAGATTTGGAATTATCGGCTTGGGCAACATGGGCGGGTTGCACCTCACCTGGATCAATGAGATCCCGGAAGTGGAGCTGACTGCGGTCTGCGATATCGATGCGGAGAAGGCCGACCGCAAGGCGAAGGAGTACAACGTCCGCTCCTTCCACAGCGCGGATGAGCTTTTCGCTTCCGGCTGTGTGGATGCGGTGCTCATTGCGGTGCCCCATTACTCGCACACCCCGCTCGCCATTGAAGCGTTCAAACATGGACTGCACGTGCTCTGCGAAAAGCCGATCGCGGTGACCAAGAGCGACGCGCAGAAGATGATCGACGAACATGCGAAACACCCGGAACTGCGGTTCGGGCTGATGTTCCAGCAGCGGACGCATGCGGCACACAAGAAAATCAAGAAGCTGATCGACAGCGGTGAATTCGGCCGGATCCAGCGGGTCAACTGGATCATCACCGACTGGTTCCGTTCGCAGAGCTATTACGACAGCGGTTCCTGGCGCGCCACCTGGGCAGGGGAGGGCGGCGGCGTGCTGCTCAACCAGTGCCCCCACAACCTCGACCTCTTCCAGTGGTTCTTCGGGTTGCCGGTGATGGTTCGCAGCTATGTTTCGATCGGCAAATATCACGACATCGAAGTGGAGGACGACGTCAACACCTTCTGCCGGTTCGCCGACGGTTCGACCGGAAATTTCATCACCTCGACCGGGGAATATCCAGGCACCAACCGCCTGGAAATCATGGGAACCCGCGGCCGGATGGTCTTCGAGAACAACGTAATCCGCTTCCGTCGCACCGAAGAGGATGTGAACGACTTCTGCCGCAGCACGCCGGAATCGTTCCCGTCGATGACCACCTGGGACATCGAAGTGCCGTACCAGGTGCAGAAGGATCACAAGGCCCACAAAGAGGTGATCCGCGACTTCGCCCGCGCGGTGCTCGACCCCAAGGCGAAGATGGTCGCCGAAGGAGAAGAGGGGATCCGTTCGGTCGAATTCGGCAATGCGATGCTCTACTCCGGACTCAAGGATGTCGAGGTGCCGATTCCGATGGATACGGCCAAGTACGACGAGATGCTGCAGGAGTTGATCAAGAACTCCCGTTACGTCAAAAAAGAGGCGAAGGCCGCCAAGGTCGATATGGGGAATTCTTTCTAAGATTCCCTTTTTCCGGGCGGCAACGCCGCCCGGAATTCCGGCTTCAGGCGAGGGCGAGAAGGATGACCCCGAGCAGAATGAGGCCGAGCGCAATTACTTTGCCGCGGATGTTGGTGTCATGAAAGTACCAGCTGCCCGCGGCAAAGGTGACGATGCAACTGCACCGGCGAACCAGTGAAATGATTGAAATCTGGGTGTCGGGCAGGCTGACCGTATAAAAATAGAGCCAGTCGGCGACGATCAGCAGGATGCCGGTAAGCGGAATGCTCCAGCGCCACTGAAACTTCCGTTGCACTTTCTTCCTCAGCAGCAGCAGGCAGAGCAGATATGCCACGCCGAGCAGCACGGCAATGTCGATCGAAAACCAGAGCTGCACAGTGTTGCGGGGAATCCGGAGCACTCCCAGCAGATATTTATCGTAAAGCGATGACGCCGCCCCGAGCAGAGTTCCAGCCATGATGAGATGGATGCTCGGGTGACGGAGAGAGAATCCTTCCAGCTTGCCCAGCACGGAAAATCCGTAGTACCCGGCGAAAATCGACACCATCGCCACGCCCTGCCACGGTGTGGGAATCTCATGAAACAGCACCAGACTGCCGAGAAAGGTCCAGAGCGGAGCGGAGGCGCGCACCGGAGCGGCGATGGAGATCGGCAAATCCCGCATCGCATAGTAGACGCAGGTCCAGCTGGAGCCGACGAGGAGAGCTTTCGCGGCGATCAGCCACCAGTCACGATGGGAGCAGGCGGCGAATTCTGCGAAATGACCGCTCGCCAGAGAGGCAGTCACAAAGAGTGTCGTACCGGTGAGCGTGGCGAAAAAGAGCACCGGCATGACGGTGTTCTCCCGGACGGCGTGCTTCTTGCACAAATCGTAAAAACCGAGTGCGAGGGCCGAACCGAGGATCGGCACCATCCACCCGGCGTCGGCGGATACCATGATCTTCCTCTGTCTGAATACAATACCGTGTTTCAAATTCGGGAAGGGGGGCCCCTCCCGGGACTGTGTGTAAAACGTCTTTAAAACAAAACCACCGGAAGATCCCGGTGGTTTTGTCAAACGGCGTACTGCCGATGATTACTTGTTGGCCAGTTCGAACTTCTTCATGAACTCGACCAGCGCCTGCACACCTTCCATCGGCATGGCGTTGTAGATGCTGGCGCGGCAGCCGCCGACCAGACGGTGCCCCTTGAGGTCGGTCAGGCCGTTCTCGCGGGCCTCCTGGACGAACTTGGCGTCCAGCTCATCCGACGGAGTGCGGAAGACCACGTTCATCCGCGAACGATCCTTGACCGCGACCGGGCTGCGGAAGAACTCCGACTCATCGAGGAACTTGTAGAGGCAGGCGGCCTTTTCGTTGTTGATCTTTTCGATCGCCGCAACACCGCCCTTTTCCTTGAGCCAGTCGGTCACCAGCGCGAGCATGTAGATGCCGAAGGTCGGCGGGGTGTTGAACATCGAACCGTTCTCAATATAGGTGCTGTAGCGAAGCATCGTCGGGACAATCGCCTCATTGGTGCGGGCGGCCAGATCCTTGCGGATCACCACCAGCGCGACACCGCTGGGACCGAGGTTCTTCTGCGCACCGGCATAGATCAGGCCGAAGTCATTGACGTCAAACACGCGGGACATGATGTCGCTGGACATATCCGCAATCAGCGGCACGCCGGCCGTCGGCTTCGGCAGCACATGGTACTGGGTGCCGGCGACGGTGTTGTTGCTGGTGATGTGCAAATAGGCGGCGTCGGCCGTGCGTTTCCACTCCGACTCCTCCGGAATGTGATCGTATTTGGTTTCGCGGCTGGAGGCGACGATGTTGACGTTGCCGTAGAGTTTCGCCTCTTTGGAGGCCTTGTTGCTCCAGACGCCGGTGTCGACATAATCGGCGGTGCCGCCGTTGAGCAGGTTCATCGCGAGCATGGCAAACTGCATGCTCGCACCGCCCTGGATGAAGAGCACCGCATAGTCGTCGGAGATGTTGAGCAGTTCCCGGACATTCGCTTCCGCGCGGTCGATCACCGGTTTGAAAAGCTTGCCGCGGTGGGAGAGCTCCATGATGCCGCTGCCGCTATTCTGATAATTGGTGAATTCCGCCTGCGCACGCTGCATGACTTCCTTCGGCAGCATGGCCGGCCCGGCTGCAAAATTATAAATTGCCATGATGGACCTCTCTTGTTGAATGGATTGTCGTTCAGTGAGAATTCATAAATATACTGCTAAATACCGTATTTTGCAAATAAAATGGCAGGGAAAGCGGCAAGATCCCGGGAACATGAATCATTTTTTTGAAGCCATGAGCGCATTGCGCCGGAACTCACCCGGCGTAATGCCGTACACCGCCCGGAATTTCCGGGAGAAGTAATTGGTGTTCTCGAAGCCGCACAGCCGGGCGATTTCCGAAATGTTCCAGTAGGGATTGCGCAGATGCCCGGCGGCATGTTTCAGCCGCAGGGCAAGCAGATACTGGATCGGCGTCCGGCCGCATTGCTCCTTGAAGAGCTGGTTGAGACGGCTTGCCCCGATTCCTGCGTGCCGGGCAAGCTGATCGACCGTGAGCGCCGAGGCATACTCCCGCTCGATCAACTCCATGGCGCGCCGCAAAGCGGGATGTCGCCCCCCGCACTCTTCTCCTCCGGAGGTCAGTTCCCTCAACCGGAGCCAGAGCGCTTCCGTCGCAGCGGAGGCGGCGCTCCCGCCTCTTGCCGAGCCGAAGCAGCAGAGCGCCCGGAAGAGCTCCCGCGTCGCCGGATCTCCGCCGGTGTGAACCAGACGCAGCGATATGTCGAACTCCGGCGAGCGGATCGACGCAATCACATAATTGGTCTCGCATACACCGAAGTTGAACTGACTGTGCTCCAGCTGCGGCGGCTGAATGTAAACATCTCCGGCCGAAGCGTCAAGCGTGATTCCGCCGGGGAAACGACAGCGGCAGGAGCCCTCTGTCACCATGACCAGTTCCACTCCATCGTGGGAGTGCCTGGGCACGGTGCGACTGCCCCGGAATCGGGCCGCACTGATAAAATGTATTCCGGAATCGGACATCGTTTCGTTTTCACCGCAGCCGGGATGCATATCGCACCGCCCACCAGAAAGATGAGGCGGGCGGCACGACGGAACTTATGCGTGGCAGGCGGGCGCTCCCGGACCCTTGCCCGGACACTGCCGGTTGCCGTCACACTGGTAACAGATGCAGTTGACCAGTTCACGCCCCTCCATGCAGTCGCTGACGTTCTGCAGCGTCACTTCGGCGATGTTGGTCATCGCTTCCCGGGTGAAGAACGCCTGATGCGACGTTACCAGCACATTGGGGAAGGTCAGCAGCCGGGCGAGAATGTCGTCGTCAATGGCGTAGCCGGAGCGGTCTTCAAAGAAGTAATCGCTCTCCTCCTCGTAGACATCCAGGCAGGCGCCGCCGATTTTCCGGCTTTTCAACCCGGCGATCAGCGCGGCGGTGTCCACCAGTTTCCCCCGGCTGGTGTTGATGAGGTAGACGCCGTTCTTCATGCGGGAGATCGCTTCCGAATTGATCAGGTGGACATTGTCCGGGGTCAGCGGGCAGTGGAGCGAGATGACATCTGACTCCGCATAGAGCTTCTCCAATGGGACATACTCCATATGAAGCGCCTTTGCCGCCTCCTGATTCGGATAGACGTCGTAGGCCAGCAACCGGACGCCGAATCCCTGCAGGAGTTCGGCAAACACCCGGCCGATCTTGCCGGTGCCGATGATGCCGAAGGTTTTGCCGCGCAGGTCGAACCCAATCAAACCGTTGATGGAAAAGTTGTTTTCCCGAATCCGATTGTAGGCGCGGTGGAGCGAACGGTTCAGCGTCTGCAACATCGCCAGAGCGTATTCCGCGACGGCGTACGGGGAGTAGCCCGGCACGCGCATGACCAGAATCTTCCCGTAGGCGGCGGCGAGGTTGACGTTGTTGTAACCGGCACAGCGCATTGCGATCACTTTGACCCCCAGCCGGATCAGCTCCTTGACCGTCTCTTCGCCGACATCGTCGTTGACGAAGGCGGAAACCGCGTCAAAGCCGGCGGCCATCCGGGCGGAAGCCGGTCCGAGCCGGGTTTCGAAGTAGGTCAATTGAAAGCCGAATTTTTCGTTTGCCTTGTCGAAGAATTCCCGGTCATAGGGTTTCGTGTCGAAAAACGCAACCTTGATTTCCTTCATGTTCGAACCTCCTCTTTCTGATTGCAAACAGCCGGATCACTCCGGATCAACTCGGATCGTAGTCGCAGTCGGGGAAGAACTGTTTCGCCACCTTGGCCAGCGTCGGCCGATCCCCCATCATCAACATACCGTCGTTCGCCTGGATGATCGTATTGCCGCGCGCCAGAATAAAGTGGCCGCCGCGGCGGATCAGCATAACCAGAACTCCGTTCGGCAGATTCATTTCCGCAAGGCTCTTGTTGACAAACTCGGCATCCGGGTGGACGTCGAATTCGTACATTTCGCTGTTGATGCTGTCGGTCTCCTCCAGTTCGAGCGGAATGCGCGGCTTATCCGACAGCGGCCGGTCAAGTTTGAGGAACTTCGCCACCGGCATGAGCGTGCGCCCCTGAATCAACACCGAGGCAAGGACGATAAAGAAGACCATATTGAACATCATATTCGCCCGTTCCACATGGGCAACCAGCGGAAAGGTCGCCAGCACAATCGGTGCCGCGCCGCGCAGGCCGACCCAGGAGACCAGCGTCCGCTCACGCAGCGTGAACCGACTGCCGATGAGACAGAGGAAAATGGAGGCCGGACGGGCGATGAACATCAGCACCAGCGCCAGCAACAGCCCGAGGCTCCAGACGTTGACGGCAAAAAGTTCATGCGGATTGACCAGCATTCCCAGGGTGGTGAAGAGAGTGACCTGCATCAGCCAGGCGAGGCCGTCACTGAACCGGAACAGCCCTTTCTTGAAATTGTAGCGGCGGTTCCCCATCGTGAGGCCGCAGACGTAGACCGCCATGAAGCCGTTGCCGAAGAGGGATTCGGTCAATCCATAGGCGAAGATGATGATGGCAACGCCGGTGACGAAGTAAAGTCCTTCGTATTCAAGCTTGAGCTTGTTGAAGAGCCAGCAACCCGCCCGGCCGATCAGATAGCCGCCGGCAATGCCGATGGACATTTTGGCCAGAAAGACCGGAACAAAGCTCCAGAGTGTCGTATCACTTCCCTGTACAATGCCGATCATGAAGATGGTCAGAAAGGCGGCCATCGGGTCGTTGCTGCCGGACTCCAGCTCCAGAAGCGGTTGCAGGTCACCTTTCAGGCTGACGCTTTTGGAGCGCAGGATGGCGAAGACCGCCGCGGCATCGGTGGAAGAGATGATCGACCCGAGCAGCAGGCACCATTTGAGGTCATATCCGAACAGCAGCCAGGCTCCCAGACCGACCAGGAGTGCGGTGATGAGCACGCCGGCACTGGCGAGCAGCGCGCCGTAGCCGAGCACTCCTTTGATGGAGCGATAATTGGTATCGAGACCGCCGGAGTAGAGAATGAAGCACATCGCCACCGTTCCGAGAAAGTTGATCGGCGCGGCATGGGTCGTACTGTTGATGGAGACCCAGTCCAGTCCGTCCGAGCCGGTCAGCATGCCGACCGAAAGGAACATCAGCAGAATGGGAACGTTGAACCGGCTGGAAAGTTTGCTGGAAAAAACTCCCAGCAGAAGCAGAATGGCAACCATTGCCAGAAATTGATGAATCGCCATGGAAACAGATCCTCATTTGTCAGGCTGTCTGCACGCAGAAGGTGGAATGCCGCAGCCTGCCGGAAAAATCCACCCCAATTTCTTCCTCCTGATTTCATAATATAACTGCCGCCGGAATGCTCTTCAAGCTCCTTTCGAAAAAAAAAATCCGGCGAATAATCTGATTTCACATACAATTGACAGGATTTCGAATATTTTGTTTCTTCTGTCGAGTGGAAAATCCAGTGGAATTGCGGTACTGTATTTACAGGAACGATCGAAATGAAATTTTCAGAAAGGGACTTCGGCCATGAACGACGGGGATATTCTCAATGTCTGGGGGAAGGGGCAGCTTTTCTGCTTCTCCGGCATCGATGGGAAAACCGATTTTGAAGAAGGACTGGTTTTGCGGAGCGTCGACGGCATGACCGCTTTTGAAGTAAAACTTCCGGTCGCCGGCGGCACTGTTCTGCTGGATGACCGGCCGCCGGCGGAATGCTGTCTGGCCGGGGATTATTTCCGCCTCGTCACCGGGCAGGGGCGTGTCGTGCGCGGTGTAATGGCGGACGCGTATCATCTGCTGATCGATGGAGAGTGCCGGGTTCTGGGCCTCGCAGACGCGGTGCGCATTCGGCAGGGCAGGGGGCGCGTGCTGCTCGGAGTGCGGGAAAAATTCTGTCCGGAACTCCTGGACGCCGATTTTGAAACCTTGTTTGCCGCGCGTCGCCGCTGGCTCGCCGGAGTAACGCTGCCGGAGTCACTCTCCGAACTTTCCCGCCGTACGGCCGCCAAAGCCTGTTCGATGCTCAAAACCCAGGTCTGTTCCCCGGAAGGAGTTTTGAAACACTTCTGGAGCACGCCGGACCGCTGGCCGCACCGCAGAATGTGGCTGTGGGATTCGGTATTTCACGCCATCGGCATGCGGCGGTTGAATCCGGAATTGGCGCGCAATTTCATCAGCGCGGTTTTCGATGTCTGCCGGGAAGACGGATTTATCCCGCATGCGGCATCGCCCACCGGCTTCTCGGATATTACGCAGCCTCCGATTCTCGCATTCGGCATCGCAAAGGTGGAGGAGGCGGAATCGAATCCGGAGTGGGTGAGGGGGCTTTATCCGCGGTTGAAGCGTTTTCTGGAGTGGATCTTCGCTCACCGCGACAGTGACGGGGCCGGACTGATGGAGTGGGCAATCGAAGCCCATGCCGACTGCCGCAGCGGCGAAAGCGGCATGGATAATTCGCCGCGTTTCGATGGAGCAATCCAGCTGGATGCACCGGATTTCAACGCCTATCTCGCCCGGGAATGCGAACTCATGGGCAAATTTGCCGCTCGATACGGTTTTGCCGCAGATGTTTCCTTCTGGCAGGAGCATCATGCCCGGCTCAACCGCCTGATGAATGAAAGGCTTTGGGATGACGCAGAGGGAATGTACACCGATTACGATGTAACGGCGAACCGCCGGACGAACGTCTACAGCTCCGCCGGATTCCTGCCGCTGTTCTCCGGCGCGCCGTCTCCAGAACAGGCGGCAAGAATGGTGAAACAGCTCACGGACCCCGCCAAATTCGGGACGCCCTTCGGGGTGCCTTCGATCAGCCGGGTTTCCGAAGCCGCCTACGCGAAGGACATGTGGCGCGGCCCGGTCTGGGTCAACATCAACTATCTGATCAGCGAAGGCCTGAGACGATACGGATTCCGGGCGGAGGCGGACCAGCTGTTGCAAAACACCATGCGGGAGGTGGAGAAATTCTATCAGAAGTACGGCACCTTCTTCGAATTCTACGACGACCGTCGGGAGTGCGACCCGCCGCAGCTGCTGCGCAAAACCTCGCTCGATCCGGATGACAGCCCGTACCATCAGGTCTTCTATGACTACGGCTGGACGGGGACACTGTATCTGGATATGGCATTCGGGGCCTGGTCCTGATACGGAGGATTCAGAGAGCAGGGGGCAGGGGAGCCATTCCCGGCACCCTGCTCTTTGGCGGAATCAAAAACGGCCAGCGCTCCTCTTCCAGAAAAGAATATCCGTTACAATTGCAGCAAGAAAAAGCAGCAGAGTGATCACAATTCCAGTAAGTGCTGCAAAGCTCCACCACGAGAAGTACGCCATAGGCAGGAAAAACACACCGAGCATAACCGGGAACAGGAGAAAAAGCCAGGGCAAACGGTACGCTGCCATTACGATACCGCGAATCAGAAGATCTATCGCCAACATCGGATAAATCATTAGAAACCAGGCGATAGCCTGCAGACCACACGGTTCATATCCCAACGGTGACCATTGAAAATAAGAGAGTGTCACCACGATGGCCATCCATTCAGAAAAAGCCGCCGGCAAGAGGGCGAACAGAGCGGCGCACCATCGAAGGATGCGGGATCGTTTTATCGTTGCAAATAAATCGCCGGATTCCGTCATAAGGTGCCTCCTTACACCATACTATACACGTTGATGCCGGAAATTGCAACTCAGAAAATTTATCAGCAACAGGCAGGGGAACTCAAGTTGCAGAGACAGGGTAGGGGATCCGTTTTTTTTCGTCGACAAAGCTCGTTTTACAAACTCTTCCGGGCAACTCGCAGGATCCATTCGCATGGCTGGCTGGTCGCGCGGCCTGAAAGCGTATTTCGGGATCGGGGCTCTCTCTGATCTGGCGATTACCGAAGGTGCGGCACAACCGGAATTGCGTAAGTTCATGGACATTGTCGCTGAAGGGTTCCGCAAGCTCTCCACGGCGGAAAAGGCTTTGCTTCGAAATTATGCCGCCATGAACGATTACGACCGGGCTTCCGCGTTACTCTCCAAGCTGTCGATTGAGTTCTTCAAGGATGCAGGAGTAATCTCTTAGCGCCTGCATCCAGCCGGAGCAAAAAGCGCCGAAAAAAGACTTGCATGTCTCTTCGGCCTTTTGCCCGGCGGTGCTGGCGCGCCGTATGATCGGCATCTCTCGAAACTCCGCCGAACGTCATAGAGGCCCGGTTATCGATCCGGCAGGGTGATTGTACCCGTCAGGATTTCCGGGCCTTTCTCGTGGCTTTGCGGTATATTTCTAACGTCGCATAATGAATCAGGCTATGTCAAGCCGACGGCGTTTCAGTAGTCAATAATTGAGCCGGCGGCTTGGCATAGTGGACATTATGCGGCCGCGGGCGTTTTGATCCGGCCGCGGCGTAACGTTTTTGAGGGGAGGGGGTGAGCTGTAGGGGGCAGTGCCCCCTCGAAGTCGCAGAGCGCAGAGCCGTTTGTTTGCATGTCATGGTAAAGTATGGCCGTTTTTTTGATTGTTTTCTCTTTTATCCCTCCTCCATGCGCCCGAAGGGCTTCCCCTTTTTTCTTCTCGCTGTGGTCTGTTTCCGCTCGGCATAAGACCCCCTTGCGGGGTCTCTTGATTCTAGTTTAGATAATTCAAACAGGATCTTTTTCTTCGTATATTAGTTTTTTGAAGGCAAGTTTTATTTCTGTCATTTGGTATATTTGATGGGTTACGTCTTCTATTTTGTATTTTACTTCTTCGATTTGTATGTATTTTGCTCTTGTTGCTCGCAGGCATGTTGCTATTGTTCCTGCTTGGCCGTATATGCAGTATCTGTTTTTGTTGTCAATCCATACTTTTAAATTGTGTGATCTGAATAGTTTTATTTGTTCTTCTGTCATTTCTTTATGTCTCTTTCCGCTTTGTATGCAAGAAAGTCCTTCCATCCTATAAGTGGTTTTTCGTTTTCAAATATGTAGAGCGGCAGTTTTCTTTCGTTCCATATTTGAGTTATTCTTGCGCCAGATAGATTTAAAATTTTACCTGCTCTCGATGGTTGTAATAATCCTCCTGCCTTGTGCCATGTTTCGAAAAACCATTTTTCATATTCCATTTTTTAATCTCCTAAGGTTGGCTTGTTATAAATATAGTATTTTTTTTGAAAAAATTCTCTTTTTGATTTGAAATATCTAAAATTCGGCTTTAGATTATTAAAGTTTTAGGCTTTAGAAGTCTAAATAGAAAAAATCAATTTTTTTTTGAAAGGGTATTCTATGACTTACATTGGTACTATTACTGATTGCCAGATTTCGCGTTTTCGCAAAAGGTCTTTCAAGGGTGAAACTCGTTATTTTGCTGAAATTGTTTGGTTAGGTGGTTGGGTTGAAGTTCCCCTACTTGATGAATCTCTTTTGAATGTTCTTCCCGTTGGTGTTTGGGGTGCTGCGATTGTTGATCAGGGATTTTATAAAACGGTTAAGGAAGTGAAGAAGGAAAATAATGTTTATTCTTTTCCTGCTTTTGATCCTGTTATTAATTTTCTCTCTGATTTTAAGCCCAACAAGTGATCGATTTATGTCTGACGCTAAGGCACTTTTTCGAGATGCGACTAATATCGGCGCATTTATTAAACAATATGGCTATGGCGTCGGACATACATTTTTTATGACTGTCACTTTTAAACAGAATTCTGATAAGTTTTTATGTGCGAATGCATTTAATGTTTTCCGTACTTTTTTGAATAAGTCTTCTGTTCGTTATTCGCATGGTATGCCTGATGCTGATTTTCATTATATTGCGGTCTGGGAACAGCATAAAAGAGGAGGTTGGCATATGCACATCTTAGGTCATATCGAGGGCGCTTCTACGAAGAAACTTCGTTCTTTGATTCGTCATTTTTTGTCTGTTACGTCAACTGCTGTTGGTTTTATTAATGTGAAGTGGACTTATGGGCATGATATGCATGGCGTTCGGTTATATATGACTAAGTATCTTTCTAAGGATTGCAAGCGCCGAATTAAGCGTTGTCGTTATGTCAATTACTCTAGAAATTGGCTTCGCCAGTGCTGTTTGCCTTTTTCGTGGGTGGGTGGGCTTGCTTTTCAGTGGCGTAAGGCATGCCAGGAGCTTTTTCTAAATTTGCCACATTCTTTTAAGATTTTTTATTCTTCTTGTTCTTATCGTTTGCGACAATCTGTTATTACTTCTTGGATTTCTGGTTGTTATGATGGCGCTTTGTCTATGATTTGTTCTTTTGATTTTGGTGTGTTTGAAGGTCTTTTGCGTGAAGATTTACGGCGTTTGCATTGTTTTTTTTCTCAAACTGGTAGTTTGATTTTTAATTCGAATGATTCTTCGCTTGCTGATTTCTTCTCGTTTGATTGCCCTTCTTTTACTGCGGCGTTTTCAAAAATAACTTTAGCCGATTCTGATTGTATTCCCTTTAGGTGTGATGCATGAGTGATTCAGGAGTCATAGTATTAGGTCTTGCGGTGGGTATGATGGTTGGGGTTTTAGGATCCGGAATCCGTGCCATCTTGCTAGCTATTCGCCGCGGCGGTGATACTGACTTTTGGAATACAAAGGACAAATAAAAAAATTGAAAGGAAAATTTGTCATGCGAAATTTTTTCTCTAAGTTGTGCGGCGCTCTTTCGTCCGTTCGTTCGAAAACTTCCGCTTTCCTTGCCGTTATGGCTCTGACGCTTTTCGGCTCTTCGGCCTTTGCCGTTGATCTCGTCACCGCTGGCGAGGATGGGGCGGTTACTATCAACCCCGATGCGATTGTTGATCCGGTCAGAACTGCAGTTACGTCCGCTATCACCAGTTGCGTCACAATTTTTGTGATTGTTCTGTGTGTCGGGTTTGTCTTCTGGCTGATCAAGCGTTGCACTAAAGGTTAATCCTTTTTGCAGGGGGGAGGGGGGATTTTCTTCCCTCCTTTTTTTTGGTGATTTATGGATGATTTACTTGTTTTTGAACAGCTCCTTTTTTCTGTTCGTTCTTTGAATGTTTATGTTTGTGTTCTGATTGGGCTTCTTATTTGGTTTATTTTTCAATCGTCAATCTCGGGGCGCTGAAATGAGATTATTCTTTTTGAATTTCTTTGTTTTTGTTTTTTGCTTCTCGTCTTTTGCTGTTACTTACAATGGTATCGATTATCCTGATTCTTGCACGCTTTGCGGCGAAACCTCTTGCCGTTCGACCGCTTCAGATGGTTACAGTTATTGGCAGTGTGTTTATGAATCTAGTCATACTACTCGCTTACGTCATTTGAATTGTTCTCACTGCGGTAAGGGGTTGGGTAATAAAATAGTAACCCCCTCTGGTTCTGTCGAAGATTTTAACCCTGGCATACATGTTAAAAACGGCAAATGCAACATCTGTGGTTATGAGGGTTGGGGGTGTGATACTACTAAGCATTATAGTTTAGAGCTTGTTGCTTCTTGTGGTTACGTTTTCAAGCGTTGTGGTAATGCTCTTGAGCCTCCCGACTGGATGAATACTGTATTGGAATCTTGTAATTTTGTTACTTGTGATATTTGTCAATCTTCGTATTGTTCTACACATAATGATCATGTTTGCATAACTGATCCTGATGGCGGTGATGGTGGTGATGGCGGTACTGATCCGGAACCTGATCCAGATCCGGAACCTGATCCAGATCCGGAACCTGATCCAGATCCGGAACCTGATCCAGATCC
>URVC01000064.1 GCA_900551245.1 uncultured bacterium
AAAACTGGAAAAAAGTTACAAAAGTGGCTTGACAAAACCTAACATGGAAGGAGGTCGGACAATGGACAGTACACCGCTTGATTATAAGCGTATGAGCCCGGAGGTCCGGGCGCGTCTCGACCGGCTGGTCCGCCGTCCGGTCATCATGGAGGCGCGGCACGTGTTCAAGACGTTCCCGACCTCCAGCGGCGGAGAGCACACGGTGCTGAAGGATATCTCCTTTCAGCTGCACAGCCGGGAGTTCCTGTCGATCATCGGCCCGTCCGGATGCGGCAAGTCGACGCTGATCCGCATCCTGGCGGGGCTGGAGAGCGTCTCCGGCGGCGAGATCCTGCTGGATGGCCAGCCGGTCGTGAACCCGGGGGCGGAACGGGGCATGGTGTTTCAGAAATATACGCTCTTCCCCTGGCTTTCGGTCTGCCGGAACGTCATGTTCGGGCTGGAGTCGATCGGCAAGGATCGCGATACCGCGGAGAACATCGCTCTGCAGTGGCTGGACATCATCGGGCTGAGCAAATATGCCGACTACTATCCCGGCCAGCTCTCCGGCGGGATGCAGCAGCGGGTGGCGATCGCCCGGGCGCTCGCGCCGCAGCCGCGCGTTCTGCTGATGGATGAGCCGTTCGGCGCGCTCGACGCCCAGACCCGGACGCAGATGCAGAATTATCTGCTGGAGGTCTGGCGGAACATCGACATCACCATCATCTTCGTGACGCACGATCTGGATGAGGCGGTCTACCTCGCCGACCGGATTCTGGCGCTGAAAGCGAATCCGGGGGAGATCAACGAGGTCATTGAAGTGCCGGTGGCGCGACCCCGCCGTTCCCGGATGATGCTCGAACCGGAGTTCCTCGCGACGCGGGAACACATCGACAAACTGATCCGTCCCGCCACGCAGCGGGATGACAACTGTGAATTTAAAATCGTCAATATGGTCGGCGATAAAACGTTTCTTTAAAGCCAGCAGGAGGTGCTATTATGAACAACGACATCACGGACCGGATCATCACGGAAAACATCATCGCGGGGGGGTGGAACTACTCCCGCATCATTCGTCGCGGCCAGGCGCTGCGCCTGACCGATATCGAAGGCGGCGGAAACGTCTCCGCCATGTTCTACAATGCGGCCAACTTTTCAGAGCGCTTCAACCTCGGCGACACGCTGAAGATTCAGCATATCTGCCGTCTGACCCGGAACTGCTGCATCTATTCGGATATGGGGCGCATCCTCATGAGCGTTTCCGAAGACACCTGCGGGTGGCACGACATGCTCTGCGGCTGCGCTCACGCCGCTTTGATCGAGAAGAAGTTCGGCAAAAAGGAGTACCAGGAGGCCCACAACGATTTCTATCGCAACGGTTACGACTCTCTGCTGGTCGAACTCGGCAAGCACGGCATGACCAAGCGGGACTTCACGGAGATCATCAACTTCTTCTCCAAGGTCGTCGTCGATGACACCGGCGCCATGAGCTTTGTCGAAAGCAATTCCAAACCGGGCAGTTACGTCGATCTCCGCGCGGAGATCGACACGCTGGTCATTCTCGACACCGGTATGCATCCGCTCAGCCCCGCGACGGAATATCCGCGCAAGCCGATCAAGGCGACGGTGTACCGCTGCGAACCCGGGAAGAAGGAGGATCCCTGCTTCACCTGGTGCCCGGAAAACGAACGCGGTTTTATTGCAACGGAACTCTATCTTGCGTGAGGTGATGCCATGGTTACTCAATATCTCGAAAGCAAGCGGAACGAAGCGGATGCGGTTTACGTCGAGACCGTCAAGGCCGGCGCCGGCTGGATGCATACTGTGAAAAAGGGACAGGTCCTGCGGATTGTCGACATCAACGGCAATCAGGCGGTGGACACCATTTTCTACAACGCCGACGACATCTACGAACGCTACAGCGTGCAGCAGACGGTTCAGGCGCAGAGAAACGCTCTCGTCGGTCTGGGGACCGAATTGCGTTCCAACGACGACAACGTGATGCTCAAGGTGGTCGCGGACACCTGCGGCGACCATGACACCCTCGGCAGCGCCTGTTCCTGCGAAAGCAACATGATCCGGTACGGGTTCCACACCCGCTACATGCATGCGTGCCGGGAGACCTTCCTGGCCAAACTGCTCGCGACGCCGGGGATGGACAAGCGCGACCAGGTCAACAATCTGAACTTCTTCATGTACGTTCCGCTCGACGCGGAGGGGCGGCTCAATTTCGCCGACGGCATCTCCTCACCCGGAAAGTACATCGAGCTGGAGGCCATGATGAACGTCATCGTGCTGGTTTCCAACTGTCCGCAGCTGAACAATCCCTGCAACGGCTACGATCCGACTCCGGTCAAAATGATCATCTGGGATGAATGACGGGGAGGTTGCCATGAACGAGAAACTGCTGGATGTTCCGAGAGACCGCTCCCGTGCGGTCTATTCGGAGACCGTCAAGGCTGGCACCGGCTGGATGCACACCGTGAAGAAGGGGCAGATTCTGCGGATTGTCGATCTCTGCGGCAATCAGTCGGTTGACATGCTCCTCTACAACGCCCACGATCCGGCCGAGCGTTACAACGTGAACAACACTCTGGCCGCGCAGCGCAAGGCGCTGATCGAGTTGGGGACGGAGATCCGCTCCAACGACGACCGCGTCATGCTGCGGGTGGTGGCGGATACCTGCGGCGAGCACGATACGCTCGGCAGCGGCTGTTCCGCCGAAGGGAATGTGATCCGTTACACCGACCGGACCCGCTATATGCACAGCTGTCGCGACACCTTTGTTCGGAAGTTTCTGGAAACTCCCGGCATGAGCAAGCGCGACCAGACCTGCAATCTGAATTTTTTCACGAAGGTTCTGCTTGACGGGAACGGCCGTCTGGAGTTCGCCGACGGCATTTCCGGCGCGGGAAAGTATGTCGATCTGCTGGCGGAAATGGATGTGACGATCCTCGTCTCCAACTGTGCACAGCTGAACAATCCCTGCAACGATTACAATCCCACACCGGTCGAGATGATCATCTGGGATCCTCAGGAGTAGAAAATGTTTACCAAGGTACTGGTTGCAAACCGCGGCGAGATCGCATGCCGCATCATACGAACCCTGAAGAAGATGGGGGTGGGGTCGGTCGCCGTGTATTCGGACCCGGATGCGACTGCCGCCCACGTCCTTCAGGCGGATGAGGCGGTGCGGGTCGGACCCGCCGCCGCCGCGGAGAGCTATTTGAATGTGGAGGCGATTCTGGACGCCGCCCGCCGGACCGGGGCGCAGGCGATTCACCCCGGCTACGGTTTTTTGAGTGAGAATGCCGCATTCGCCCGGCTCTGTGCGGAAAACGGGATCGAATTCATCGGCCCCACGCCGGAGCAGCTGGTCGACTTCGGTTTGAAACACAAGGCGCGCGAGCTCGCGGAACGTTGGCAGGTGCCGCTCGTTCCGGGGAGCGGACTTCTGGAAACTCCGGCGGCGGCGAAGGCCGCCGCCGCGCAAATCGGCTACCCGGTGATGCTCAAGAGCACCGCCGGCGGCGGCATCGGAATGTGCATCTGCCGGAACGACGCCGAACTCGACGAGGGGTTTGAACGGATCGGGCGGCTGAGCCGCAACAACTTCAAGGATTCCGGCCTCTTCGTCGAAAAGTACATTGAACGTGCCCGCCACGTCGAGGTGCAGATTTTCGGCGACGGCAAGGGGGGGATCGCCATCCTCGGTGAGCGGGACTGCTCCGTTCAGCGGCGCAACCAGAAGGTGATCGAAGAGACCCCTGCGCCGAATCTGCCGGAGGCGACCCGCCGGGCGCTTCACGACGCGGCCCGCCGTCTCGGCGAAGGGGTTGCCTACCGTTCCGCCGGAACGGTGGAGTTCATCTACGACAGCGAGGCGGACCGGTTCTATTTTCTCGAGGTCAATACGCGGCTTCAGGTGGAGCATGGCGTGACCGAGGCGGTGTTCGGCATCGACCTGGTCGAGTGGATGGTCCGGCTGGCGGCGGGAGAGCCCCCGTTCGAGCCCGGCCGTCAGTTTGTTCCGGAAGGGGCGGCGATGGAGTTCCGGGTCTATGCGGAGGATCCGGGCAAGAATTTCCAGCCCTCCAGCGGGCTGGTGACCCAGGCGCTCTTCCCGGCACAGACCCGGTGCGACACCTGGATCTCCACGGGGACGGAGGTCAGCGCCTTCTACGATCCGCTGCTGGCGAAGATCATCGTCAAGGGGGCGGACCGGGCCGAAGTTCTCCGGCTGGCGGAGCGCGCTCTGGCGGAGACGAAGATCGCCGGTTTCGAAACCAATCTGCTGCTGTTGCGGGATGTTCTCGCCATGGAGCCGTTCCGTGAAGGGACGGCCGGAACCTGGCTGCTCAAACACTATCACTATGCGGCGCCGACGCTTGAAATTCTCGCGCCGGGTGCGCAGACCACCGTGCAGGATTATCCCGGCCGGCTCGGCTACTGGGCGGTCGGCGTTCCGCCGTCGGGGCCGATGGATGCGTTCAGCTTCCGGCTGGCCAACCGGATTGTCGGGAACGCCCCCGAGGCGCCCGGACTGGAGATGACGCTTTCCGGCGCATCGCTGCGTTTCAACACCGGGGCGGTTTTCGCGCTGACCGGCGGCGACTTCCCGGCGACGCTGAACGGCACATCGATTCCCCGGAACACGCCGTTGCACGCGGAAGCCGGTGATGTGCTGAAGATCGGTGTGACCCGCTGTGGCCAGCGCTGTTATTTCGCCGTCGCAGGCGGAATCAACGTGCCGGAATATCTCGGCAGCCGTTCCACCTTCACGCTCGGTCGTTTCGGCGGCCACGGCGGGCGGGCGCTCGCCGCCGGCGATGTGCTCCACATCGGCGAATGGAAGGCGACGGAGCCGCTGCAGCCGTCGCCGGAGGCGCTGCCGAAGATCGGGAACACCTGGAACATCGCGGTTCTCTACGGGCCGCACGGCGCGCCGGACTATTTCACCGACGAGGACATCGAAGAGTTTTTCCGGGCCGAATGGGAGGTGCATTACAACTCCTCCCGCACCGGTGTCCGCCTGGTCGGCCCCCGGCCGAAGTGGGCGCGTCCGGATGGCGGGGAGGCCGGTCTGCACCCCTCCAATCTGCATGACAACGCCTATGCGGTGGGCACGATCGACTTCACCGGTGACATGCCGGTGATTCTGGGCAAGGACGGGCCGAGTCTCGGCGGATTCGTCTGTCCGGCGACGATCATCACGGCGGATCTCTGGAAGGTCGGCCAGCTCCGCAGCGGCGACAAGGTGAAGTTTGTTCCGGTCACGCCGGAGCAGGCGGCCGTGCTCCGGGAGGAGCTCGACGCGCTGCTGCAGAATCCGGACCGGAAGGATCTTGTTCTCGATGAACCGGTCGGAATCGTGCCGAAGTCGCCGATTCTGGCGGAGTTCCACCGCGAGGACCCCATGTCGCACATCGTCTGCCGTCAGGATGGCGACGCCTACTTCCTGCTGGAGTTCGGTCCGCCGGTCATCGATCTGCGTCTCCGGTTTACCGCGCATGCGTGGATGCTGAAACTTGAAGAGATGCACCTGCCGGCGATTCTGGACATCACGCCGGGAATCCGATCCATACAGATCCACTTCGATCCGGCGAAGATGAAGCAGGAAGAGTTGCTGGAGCTGATCGGCACTTTGGCGGAGAAGCTGAAGACGGAGACGATCAACTCCGTGCCGACCCGGACGGTCTACCTGCCGCTGAGCTGGGATGATCCCGCGACGCGTCTGGCGATTCAGAAGTACGTCAGCACGGTGCGGCCGGATGCTCCGTGGTGCTGCCCGAACAACATCGAATTCATCCGGAGAATCAACGGTCTCGATTCGGTCGAGGAGGTTGCGCAGATCGTCTTCGATGCGAACTACATCGTGATGGGGCTGGGCGACGTCTATCTCGGCGCTCCGGTGGCGACGCCGCTGGATCCGCGCCGTCGCCTGGTCACGACCAAGTACAATCCGGCGCGGACCTGGACCCCGGAAAACGCGGTCGGCATCGGCGGCGCCTACATGTGCGTCTACGGCATGGAGGGGCCCGGCGGATATCAGTTCGTGGGGCGGACGGTCCAGATGTGGAACCGCTTCAACGTAACGCCGGAGTTTGCGGAGGGCAAACCCTATCTGCTCCGGTTCTTCGACCAGGTCCGGTTCTTCCCGGTCGGTGCGGAGGAACTGCTGAACATCCGGCGCGACTTCATCGCGGGGAAATACCACCTCCGCATTGAGAACAGCATGTTCGACATCCGGGAGTATGAGAAGTTCCTGGAGGAGAACGCCGTCTCCATCGAGGCCTTCGAAACCCGGCGGAAGCGGGCGTTCGAAGAGGAGAAGGCGCGCTGGATCGCCAACGGCCAGCTCACGTTCGAAAGTCACACGATCGAAGCTGTCGCTCCCGCCGACGAGGCGGTGCTGCGGGACGATGAGAGCGGGGTCTACTCGCCGGTCGCCGGCAGTCTCTGGAAGCTGAACGTCGCCGCGCCCGGCACGAAGGTCCGGGCCGGGGAGGTGCTGGCGGTTCTGGAGAGCATGAAGACGGAGATTCCGATCGCGGCGGAGAGCGACTGCGAGGTCACCCGCATCTTCTGCTCCGCGGGGATGGAAGTCAAGAGCGGACAGTGTCTGTTCGCTGTGAAAGAAAGTTGAATGGAGGTTGCCCCGTGTCCCGGTTCTCCTGCCTTTCGGGGCACGGGGAGGCCTCCTTTTTCCGAAGAGGTGCAAGGATGAACTGCGAATTGTCGATTGCCGCGCTTCTGCGCTCCTACCGGAACGGCACGGAGACGCCGCGCAGGGTTCTGACCGGACTGCTGCGCGCGTGCGCCGACGCGCCGGCCGGCATCTGGATCTCCCGGATCAGCGAGGAGCAGCTGGAGGGTTTTCTGGCGCGGCTGGAGAAGAGCTCGCCGGAAGCGCTTCCGCTGTACGGCATCCCGTTTGCCGTGAAGGACAACATCGATGTGGCGGGCCTGCCGACGACGGCGGCCTGTCCGGATTATCTCTACCGGCCGGAACGTTCCGCCCGGGTGGTGGAACTGCTGATCGAGGCCGGTGCGGTTCCGCTCGGCAAGACGAACATGGATCAGTTCGCCACCGGTCTGGTCGGCGTCCGTTCGCCGTACGGGGCGGCGCCGAACCGGCTGGCACCGGGATATGTCTCCGGCGGTTCGAGCAGCGGTTCTGCGGCGGCGCTGGCGTACGGGTTGTGCAGTTTCTCCCTCGGGACCGACACCGCCGGGTCGGGCCGGGTGCCGGCGGCGTTCAATGAGCTGGTCGGCGTGAAACCGAGCCGCGGCGTGCTCAGCTGTCGCGGCGTGGTTCCGGCGTGTCGTTCGCTCGACTGCGTCTCCCTCTTCGCCCGGAATCTCGAAGATGCCGACATTCTGCTGAAGACGACGGCGCAGTTCGATCCGGAGGATGCCTACAGCCGGGTGCTCCCGGAGCGTGCGCCGCTGCCGCTGCGCTGGAAGTTCGGCGTGCCGCGCGACGAGGATCTCGAATTCTTCGGCTGCACGGCGTATCAGGAGGCGTTTCAGCGCGCGGTAACGCGCATGGAGGATGCCGGCGGCGAGAAGGTGACAATCGACTTTTCGCCGTTCCTCGCGGCCGCGCGTCTGCTCTACGAGGGGCCGTGGGTGTTTGAGCGCTATGCGGCGGTCGGGGAGTTCATCGAGCGCCATCCGGAGTCGGTGCTCCCGGTCATCCGGTCGATCATCACGCCGTCGAAGACACCCCATCCGGCGGAGGTGTTCCGGGCGATGTACCGGCTGCAGGAGTGTCGTGCGGCCGCCGAGGCGCAGTTTGCGGGGGTGGATCTCCTCCTCACGCCGACCGCCGGAACCATCTACCGCATCGACGAGGTCGAGGCGGATCCCATCCGGCTCAACAGCAACCTCGGATACTATACCAACTACATGAATCTGCTGGATTTCTCGGCGCTGGCGATTCCCGCGGGGAGGGCGGCTGGACTGCCGTTCGGAGTGACGCTGGTGGGGCGGGCGTTCGACGACCGCCTGCTTCTGGAGGCGGCGCGCCGTTTTCGCGGGGCGGAGCGTTATCCGATTGCCGTCTGCGGCGCGCACCTCGCCGGAATGGCGCTCCATTCCGAACTGGAGGCGCTCGGAGCCCGCTTTCTGGGAAGTGCGGAAACCGCTCCCCGTTACCGGATGTTCCTGCTGGAGAACGGCCCGCTGCCGAAACCGGCGCTGTTGCGGACCGGCAGGGAGGGGAGCTCGTTCTATGTGGAGCTCTACGATCTTACGGCGGAAGCGTTTGCCCGTTTTGTCGCTTCGATTCCTCCGCCGCTCGGACTGGGGGCGCTGGAGTTGAAGGACGGGCGCCGCGTTTCCGGCTTCATCGGGGAGGCGGCGGTCGCGGAGTGCGGTTGCGACATCTCGGAGTTTGCCGACTGGCGCGCCTGGGTTGCCGCGCAGGCAAAGAACGCACGCGGAATCTGAAGGAAGGAGCGGTCCCATGGTTGCCGATTGGCGGAATATGACGCAGGCCGAACTGGACGCGGCGTATGACAACTCCCGTGCGGTCGTTGACAGTCCGCAGATTCTGGCCGGCTTCGAGGAGCGCAGCCGGGCGCTGGCGGAGCGCCGGCCGGAGTTTCTGGATCTCCGTTACGGGCCGCGGGAACGGCAGAGGATCGATCTCTTCTCCGCCGGTTCCGCGGGGAGTCCGTTGCTGGTTTTCATTCACGGCGGGTACTGGCAGATGCGCTGCAAGGAGACCTTCCGTTTTCTGGCGGAGGGGCCGTTGCGGCACGGCATTTCCGTGGCGCTGCCCGGCTACACGCTCGCTCCGGAGCAGAGCCTTGCCGGAATCGTCGAGGAGGTCCGCAGTGCGTTGCGCTGGCTGCGGGAACACGCCGCCGTGCTTGGGTTCGATAGCTCCCGGATCGTGGTTTCCGGCTGGTCGGCGGGCGGGCATCTCGCCGCCATGATGGCGGACGAGCCGGGGGTGACCGGCGTGCTGGCCATCAGCGGAATTTTCGATCTGGAACCGATTCTCCACAGTTATCTCAACGAGAAACTCCGTCTGGCTCCGGAGGAGGTTGCGGGGTTGAGTCCTCAGCGCCGGCCGCTTTCCGGGCGGCGGCTGATCGCGGTGTGCGGTTCGGCCGAATTGCCGGAATTGCAGCGGCAGAGCTGGGATTTCGCTCGGCTCCGGGCGGCGGCGCACCTGCCGGGTGGCGCTTTCACGCTGAGCGGCCGCAACCACTTCACGATCCTGCCGGAACTGGAAAAGGCGGAGGGGGAAATCACCGCTCTGCTGCCGATCCTGTTTGCCGGGAAATGAGAACCGGCTGGACTGAAGATTTCCGGATTTTTTTCACGGGAGAGCCGGAGAGCTCCGCTTGCAAATGAGCGGAATCCGGCTATAGTAATCGCCCGGATAATCGGGATTTTCCGGGAGGATCGTGAAATATGGTTCGGGTGGAAGTGGTACAGTTTTTTCGCGGGAGCAGGCAGGGGCTGCTGCTCCTCTTCGCTCTCATGGTGAGCACACTGGCTTTGACGGGGTGCCGTTCGGTTCCGGTCACCGACCGCACGCAGTTGATGCTGACGAGTTCCAGTTACGAAAACCGTCTGGGGGAGGAGGCCTACGCCGAATACAAGGCGCAGTATCCGCGTTCGACCAATGCCGAGTACAATCAGGCGCTTGCCCGGTGCGGGAAGGCGATTGTCGAAGTCGCCGGCCAGAAGGATTTCAACTGGGAGTTTCTGGTGCTTGAGAGCTCCACGCAGAACGCCTTCTGCCTGCCGGGGGGCAAGGTGGCGGTCTACTCCGGCATCATGGATCTCATGAACAACGAGGCGGAACTGGCCTTCGTCGTCGCCCATGAAATTGCCCACGCCATCGCCCGCCACAGCGGCGAGCGGATCTCCTGGGGATATCTGCAGTCGCTGGGCGGTCTGCTCGTCGCGGTCGGATTTCAGAACGACACGATCAACGGCGTGTACGGCACCGGCACCGAACTCGGCGTGATGCTCCCCTTCAGCCGGAGCAATGAATCCGAAGCGGACCAGATCGGGCTGCTGCTGATGGCCGAAGCCGGCTACAACCCCCGTGCCGCGGTGCAGTTCTGGAGCCGTTTCAGTTCGAATTCATCGAGCGGCCTCTTCGGCAGCTGGCTGAGCACCCACCCCTGTGACAGCGACCGCATCAAGGCGATGAATGACCAGATGGGGGCGGCCGAGGAAGTGTATAAAAAAGCGCGCTCTCCGAAGGGGTATGGGGTGACTTTCCACCATAAGTGACCATTCGGCTCCGGAAACGGTGGAATTGGCTCTCCCCGTCTTTCTTTCCCCCCCGAAAAATGGGGGCGTCGGCTTTTTCCGTCATCTTTTTCGACTGTTTTTTCAATTTTGATTGAAAACGCACAGTTTTTTTCCTGTTTTGTGGAAGAACATTCCTTTTCAATGTAATATAATATTGGTGGAATACGAATGATATTCCGCCGGTCAGGGGGTGTCGCGGGGAGAGTCCGCGGCAGTCGGGGAAGGATGGAATACGCCATATTGGCCGGCGGCGGGAAAGAAGGAGGGGGACTTGGAACACCCGGGGGAGAAAGGAGGAATGGCGTAGAAAGATATCCCCGGTTTCAGGCGGGAATGGATTCCCGGCGGTCTCATTTGATGTTCCCGACACATTTTCCCCGGTATTTCGACAAGGTTTTCGACAGCTGCAAGGAGAGAAAATGAGAAGGGTGTTTACTCTGATTGAACTGCTCGTCGTAATAGCGATCATCGCAATTCTCGCTTCCATGCTGTTGCCCGCACTCAATCAGGTGCGGGAGACGGCCCGCTCCTCCACCTGCAAGAACAATCTTAAACAGCAGGGACTTGCCATGCACCAGTATGCAGCGGACAACAGCGACTGTTTTGCCTTGCACAGCAACGGCGTGGAGGGCTCCGGCGGAAACCGGTTCTGGACCTGGCTCTTGATTGCCGAAGGGCGCTACCTGCCGAAGAAAAGTTTTCTCTGCCCTTCCCGCAACGGCGCAGCGGACTGGGTGAAGGAGTTGTGGAATGAACCGGGGAAGTTCCTCCAGAATTCTGATCACGACGGCTGGTACGTCTGTGACTACGGAATGAACAATCAGTATGTTTCCGGGGTGAAACTCAGCCGCTTCCCGGCGGCTTCCAAAACCCTTTTGATTACGGAATCTGCAGACGCGGAACGGAAGGAGGGGGATCTTCAACCGCCCGGCTTTCACCGGATTGCCGCAAATTATCAGACGACCGAAGCGGTCGCCTGGCCGGTGCATCGGGGCAGTTCGGAAATCAACGCCGTATTTGTCGACGGTCATATCGTCTCGGAGCGGGGACCGGCGGGAGAAGCCGGGGCCAAATGGCTGATGTCCACCAAAGGCAGCAAAATCGGCTGCCCCTGGGTGGATAAGACCAGTACGGCCAATGCCCCCTATAATTTCTGGATTCGTCATGATGGATATTACAGATGGTGAGGAGGAACATAGTCATGCGTGGAATTGCAGTTTCGCTTTTAGCCGGAGCCTGCCTTGCCGCATCCGGCGGAGAGAAGCCGGCGGAAACGATGATTGTCCGGCCCGACGAGGTGTGGCGCCCCATCGATATGACCGCGTTGTCGGTTCAGCCGGGCAGCGCGCTGGACTTAAGCGGAATCCATGAGCCGGGGCCGGCGGGGAAGTACGGCCGGGTCATGATCGGGCCGGATGGAACTTTCCGCTTTGAAAAACAGCCGGAAAAACCGGTCCGCTTCTTCGCGTTCAACGCCTTTGCCAATCACGTGATGAGCTGGAAGGAATCGATGCTCAAGGTCGGATCGAAGGAGGAAACCCATAAGAACATCCGGGAATTCGCCGCGAAGGTGCGCCGTCAGGGGTACAATATGGTGCGTTTTCAGGGGGTGGATCTTCTGCTGATGTCCGGCAAAGATGCTCCCGGACGGGCGCAGTTCAGCCCGAGCAATCTCGACTGCTTCCAGTACATGCTCCACTGCCTGAAGCAGGAGGGGGTCTATTTCGGCATCGACCTCTTCAGCTACACCGGCTATGAGAAATTCAACCATCAGTGGGATGACGCGATGGCCAAGCGGTACAAGGAGCGGATGTACTTCGACCCGGTGGCACGGCAGATGTGGCTCGACGGCGTGAAGGCGCTCATGACCGGGAAAAATCCCTATACCGGCCTGACGCTGAACGAGGAACCGGCTCTGATCTACGTCGATCTGCACAACGAGCAGGAACTCGGCATCTGGATCAAGAAGGAACCGTTGAGCGATCCCGAAATCAAGCCGCTGGCGGAGACGGCCTGGCGCGCCTTCCTCAAGAAACGCTACGGCGGCGACATCGGCAGACTCTCCCGGAGCTGGAAAGAGAATTTTGCTTCGTTCGATGTTGTGCCGCTCTTTGTGAAGAAAAATCTGCAGGAGTGGGGGGCGAAAGGCAAGGACGCCAACGACTTCCTGTACGGCGTCGAGCGGGAGATGCTCGAATTCTACCGGAAGGGGCTGAAGGAGATCGGCTGCCGGACCTTTGCGACGCTCTACGATGTTCTCGGCTACTTCCGTTTCACTTCGATCCGGCGCGATGTGCCGGTGATCACCGCGCACGGCTACCACAACCACCCGACCGCGAACAACAATCCCGGCTCCCGGATGGATCAGTACAGTCTGATCAGCAACGCGGCCGTCTATCTGCGCTACATGTCGACCATGCGGGTCTGGAACCGGCCCTTCCTGATCACCGAATACAACGCGCCGTTCTGGGGGCGTTACCGCCATCAGGAGGGGTTGCTGCTGCCCTCTTACGCGGCGTTGCAGAACTACGACGGCATCACGGTGCATTCCCTTGCGGTGACCCGGATTCCGGCAGAACTTGCGGACTTCCAGCTGGGGCGTGATCCGATCGGCCGGGCCGGACAGGTGATCGCCGCCTTCGCCTTCGGGCGCGGCGACGTGGCCACTGCGCGGCACAAGGTGGGAATCGCGTTGAGCGACCGCTTCATGCGGGATCATCGCAATATGAACAACGGCGTGAGTTCCGAGCAGAACCGTCTGACTTTCCTGACCGGGCTGGGGGTGGTGCTTGACGGGAAAATTCCGGCCGGACTTCCTCCCTATCCGAAACTCGATCTCACGATGCTTCCAATCGGCGGGAGCCGGATTGAGGCGAAGGCGATGTTCACCGTGCCGGTCGACACGAACAATGTCTCGAACTTTGCGGCGATCATCGACAGACTGCGGACGGCGAAGATCCTGCCTCCGGGCAATTTGACCGATCCGGCGAAGGGGGTGTTCCAGAGCGACACCGGCGAGCTGGTCATGCGGACGGCGGAAAACCGGCTGACGGTGAACACACCCCGGTTGAAGGGGGTGGCGTGGAACGGGGAAACGGTTGAGCTTTCCGGCTTCGCCTTCCAAAGTTCGGTGCCCTGTACCGCCGCGCTGATTTCGCTGGACAAGCTCCCGCTGGAGCGCTCGCGCCGGATGCTGCTGGTCTTCTCGACCGATGCGCTGAACAGCAACATGGAGCTCTCCGCCGACCGCAAGGTTCTTCACAAGGCCGGGACACTGCCGGTCCTGCTGGAAACCGGACGCCTCACGGTGGAACTGCCGCGGGAAGTCGCGCTGAAATGCTTTGCGCTCGGAATCGACGGCAGCCGGCGGGAGGAGCTCCCGCTTCGGAGGGAAGGGGGGCGCAGCCGGTTTTCCGTCGATACGGCGAAACTCCAGAACGGTCCGTCGCTCTACTTTGAATTCGCGGAAAAATAATGTGAAATGGTTGAAATGGAAAAGATTGTCTACTCTCCGGGAGAGGTCCCGGTCCTTGCCGATGTGGATCTCTGCGTTGCCGGCGGCAGCTGTACCGGAGTGTTTGCGGCGGTCACTGCCGCGCGAAGCGGGGCGCGGGTCGCGCTCGTCGAGGCGCAAAACCGGTTCGGCGGCACCGCCGTCGCTTCGCTGGTCAATTACTGGCACAGTCTCTCGACGCTCGACGGCTCACGGCAGATCGTGTTCGGTCTGACCCAGGAGGTGATCGACCGGCTGGCCCGGCGCGACGCGGTGGAGCTGGCGACCGACAACAATCCGTCGTGGTACGCCCGGCTGAATACGGAAGAGCTGGCGATCGAACTGGATGAACTGGTTCGGGAATCGGGAGTTCTGCCGTTTCTCCACACCCGGGCGGTGGATGTGCTCCGCGATGACCGGGGGGCTCTTGCCGGTATTGTCACGGCGGGCAAGGGCGGTCTGGGAGTCCTCCGTGCGAAGTACTTCATCGATGCGACCGGAGACGGCGATCTCTGCGCGGCCGCCGGAGTGAAGATGTGGCGCAATGCGACGCTTCAGCCGGCAACCGCCTGTGCGAGGTTGAGCTGCTGGCCGCAATTCAAACGGCCGCTGGGCGAACTGGTTCACGAAGCGGCGCAGGAGTTCGGCCTGCCGGAGGGCGACATCTGGGGAACGTTCCTGCCGCACAGCAACTCCTATATGCTGGCGGGCACCAAAATTTCCCGGACCGACCTCTCGGATGCGGCGGCGCTGACCGCGGGGGAAATGGAGGGGCGCCGTCAGCTGCGGGCGATTCAGGACATCATCGCCCGGGCCGGTTACACCCGGCCGGTGCTGGAGGCGCTGCCGTCGCTGATCGGCATCCGGGAGACGCGCCACATCCATTCTCTTCACCGGTTGAAAACGGAGGATCTGCTTTCCGGGCGGCGCTTCCCGGACGCGGCGGCGCGCGGTACCTACCGGGTGGATGTCCACAGCCAGGAACGGGCGGGGACCCGCTTCCTCTATCTCGACGGGCGGGAGGAGTTCCTTTCGCCGTACCAGCCGCCGGAACTGGGGTTCTGGCGCGACCCGTCGCTGCCGTCGCCGGAGTACTATGAAATTCCGCTGCGCAGTCTGATTCCGCCCGGTTTCGACAACCTGATCGCGGCGGGGCGGATGATCGACGCCGAAGAGGGCGCCTACGGAGCGGCGCGGGTGATGGTCAATCTGAACCAGATCGGCGAGGCCGCCGGAGCCGCCGCCGTCCGGGTTCTGAACGGCGGGCGATTGATTCCGGAGCAGGCGGCATCCGCCTGCTGAGCCTTCCCGGAGAGTTCTTTACCGGCGGGAGAAGCGGAGGATGCGCTCCATCTCCCAGTCGGTCAGGAACAGTGCGCCGAGCGACATTGTGAGGTGGAAGAGGGAGGTGTTCCACTTCTGATCCTTGTACCACCCCTCGAAGGTGCGCGTCGCCCCTTCGGAGAGCATCCGCAGCCAGGCGTCTTTGTCGGTCAGCAGTTCGTGAATTAGCTCCGTTTCCCCCTCCCGGCGGAGGAACGCCAGCAACGGAAAGGTCACGAAAAGCAGACTTTGCGACAGCCGTTTTTCGCGGATCATCGCAACGGTGTTCCGTACCCCCGCCCGGTCGGGAAAGAGTTCGAAAAATGCGGCGAATACGTTGCCGGGCAAGCTGATATGATCGGTCGAAACACTGTCGCGAAACTGCTGTTTCGCCGGGTCGTAGAAGGCGGCGACGAACGCTTTCTCCAGCGGCGCGGTCTCGGCATAGGGCGGCTGCCCGAGCATTGCGGCCACCTCGTTCAGGCACTTGATCGCGCCGATGTACCAGGCGTTGAGCGCGTTGTGTTTGGTGTCACAGCGCTTCCCCTCGGTGAGGTCGACGTCGTAGCCGTCGCGCAGATTGGCGGGCCACTCGACCACGCACCACTTGTCCAGATGATTGAGCAGCCCGTCCGCTTCAGCGTACTCCTCGCGGTAGAAGTCGAGGATGTCGGCGAATGCGGCGTACCGTTCGCGGGCGAACTCGAGATTCCCGGTGAGGCGGCAGTACTCCATCAACAGCAGGAACATGATGAGCGGATATTCGGCGATCTCCTGCATGAAGGAGCAGGCCGCGCAGGTCATCAGGCCGCGGTTGATGAACGAGGTGCGGAGAAAGTCGTCGAAGAACTTCTCCATCGGCGCGAAATCTTTTGTCAGGATGGACCAGGCGAGCAGGCTGTAGCAGGCGTCGCCGAGGTAGTAACCCTTCTCCCGCTCCATGCAGTCCTGAATGACCTCCTGCATGCCGTAGTGGAGGGTGTCGACACAGAGCTTCCACACCGCCAGTGACTTCTCGTCGGTCCGGTTGCAGAGCGCCTTGAGCGGGAAGGGGTAGTGCCGCGCGCAGAGGCACAGGGAATCCGGTTCGATTTCGCACCCCGGGGGGAGCAGGAGTTCGACATAGCGGAAACTTTTGTAGTCGAACTGATTGAGCGTGTCGACGTTCCCGGAGAGGCGGAGAAACTCGATGTAGTTGCAGTTCGCCCGGAGCTGATGCCGGACGGAACCATCTTCGTTGAGTTCCTGCCCGAAGCGCATTTCGATTTCGTCCGCCCGTTTCCCGCGGGCGCGGAAGGTGAGACTGCCGACGTAGATGGCGCCGAAGTCGATCCGGAACCCGTTCTCCAGCGGCTCCACGGCGGCGGGAGCGATCGATTCGAATTCCAGCTGTGCGGTCGGCTGGCGGAACATCCGGTACGCGGCGTGGCGGCGGATCTTCGCCGGAGTCCAGCCGGAATCGTCGAACTCCGGCTGTTCGAAGCCGACTTCGGGGGCAGCGGCGTCGTAACGTTCGAGAAACTGGGTTTCATACCCGGCCTTTCCGGCCGCGGAGAATCCGGAGTGCACCCGGCAGAGGAAGCTCTCGTCGGAGGCGAGCAGCAGTTTCTCCTGCGCGAACAGGTCGAGCAGCAACCCGTGCTGCCGGTCGCCGCTCACCCAGACCCGGTTGATGAGTCCCTGATAGTAGGTGTGCACGGCGATGGTGTTCTCGCCGGGGTGGACGAACTTCGACAGGTCCACCCGGTTGTAGAAGTAGTGGAAACTGTAGCCGGCGGCCGGCCCCTGCGTGACGAAAACGCCGTTCACATACAGTTTGTAGTAGTCATCGGCGCTGATGTGAAGGATCACATTGTCCGTTGCCGTCAGCGTGAATTTTCTCCGGAAGAGGATGTGGCGGTTCTGCCGCTCCGGCTCAACCGCCGGCAGCGAGGAGCGGTCGAGCTGGCGGTGAAACATGTTCTGAGGAGTGAGGTTGCAGAACTCCTCCGTGGTGATCCAGTATCCGGCGAAAACTTCCGGTTCTTCCTTCATGGTGAAAATTCCTGCTTTGAGATTGATCGTTTGCGCGATGTGTTTACTATACCGCTCCAGCAGGCTTTTGCCAGCCGGGGAGAGGGGGTTTCCCGCTCTTTTTCGCGGATGAAATCGCTTTGGTTGGATGGTTCCCAGGAAAACATAACCAAAAAAAGAGTGTTTTTTCACGGTTTTTCGAGCAGGGGGATTGCTTTCCATTTTTGTTTCCGGTATAATGTAACCAAATGAACAATAACACCGGGGGACGGACCGAGTTTCCCGCAATGTGGAACAGGAGAGCGAAGATGTTGAGATGGAAAGGTTTTCGTGCTGACAAACGGCGGAATTTTACTTTGATCGAACTCCTCATCGTGATTGCGATCATCGCGATTCTCGCGTCGATGCTGCTGCCGGCGCTGAACAAGGCGCGCGACCGGGCGAAGACGATCCTCTGCGTCAACAATCTCAAGCAGATCGGGCTGGGGCTGATCCGCTACACCGCTGATTACGGCTATTATCCCTGGCCGATGGACAAAGATCAAACTCTGCCGACCGGCTACGCGAAGGGCTGGATCTGGAATTTGATGACCGGCGTGGACGGCGCCGGGAAGAGATTTGCGTCCAGCTATGTTCCGCCCTGGGCAGAGCGGATGCCCAACGGCAGTTACCTCGGGCTGCGCTGCCCGCTGCACGATACACAGCGTTCCGCACCCGGCAGCACCGGACCGGTGAACTCCTATATCTTTGTCGGCAGCAACTCCCAGGTCAATTATGCGGGGAACTCCGTCGGCATCACCGGCTTTCTGGCGACCGGCAGCCGTTCCGCAGTCCGGCCGGAAAAGGTGAGAAATCCTTCGAAAAAGATCGGCATCATCGAGCGTGAGAAGGATCAGGACAATTTCGGGATGGGATACATCGACGACGGCCGTTACCTTTACAACACACCAAGTTCCCCCACCATCGGGCCGGTTCACAACAAGGATGCCGGTTATCTCTGCCTCGACGGCCACGCCGGGATGATCAACGTTGTCGCCGAACTGAACGCCGACGGCAACGCCTACACCGCTCACACCACCGAGCTCTGGCAGAAGTATTTTGCCACCAATTATCCCTGAGTTCTCGATTTTCCTGCGGAAATCCGTTTCCTTCGGTTGCGTTCCTTCGGAAACGGCGCTATACTAAATCCCGGATGGACAAACGTTGTATTGCGGGAGAATCCTATGAATCAGACATTTCAGAGTGAAGTCGAATTTCTCCGGTCACATGGACTTGCCCCGGTCGTGCTCGGCAACGACGAAGGCGCGCGCCTGGTCACGCTGGCCGAATATCAGGGGCGGGTGATGACCAGCACCATGGCCGGCGACGGGGGGCCCGGCTGCGGCTGGATCAACCGCGCGCTGATCGCCTCCGGCGAACGGACACCGCACATCAACGCCTACGGCGGCGAGGACCGCTTCTGGCTCGGGCCGGAAGGGGGACAGTTTTCGCTCTACTTCCCGCCCGGCGCGCCGTTCGACTTCGACCACTGGCAGGTGCCCGCCGCCGAGGATACCGAGGTCTGGAAGCTCGATTCCGCGGGAGAAATCGAAGCGGCGTTCTCCACGGAGTTCTCCATCCGGAACTGGAGCGGATTCGAGAAAAAAATCCGCATGGAGCGGGTGGTGCGGCTGCTTGACTGCGCCGGAATCGCCGCCGATCTCGGCGTCACCTTTGACAAAACCCGCGTTTCCGCCGTCGGCTATGTGACGGAAAACCGCGTGACCAACATCGGGCGGGAGGCGTGGACCCGGGAGAACGGCGCGCTCTCCATCTGGATGCTCGGCATGTTCAACCCGTCGGCGCGGACCGTGATCGTCATCCCCTACCGCACCGACGCTCCCGGCGCGATCGTCAAGGACGACTACTTCGGGCGCATTCCCGGCGACCGGCTCCGTATCGACACCGGACGCGGCCGTATCCTCTTCTCCGCTGACGGCAACTGCCGCGGCAAACTCGGCCTCTCCAACCGCCGCGCCACCGGCGTGCTCGGCAGTTATGACGCCGAAAACCGGATTCTCACCGTGGTTCACTATTCGCCCGGCCCCGCCGACGCCGAATATGTCAACGCCGCCTGGGAGATTCAGGAGTGCCCCTTCGAAGGCGACACGGTCAACGCCTACAACGACGGACCGCTCGCCGACGGTTCGCAGATGGGGCCGTTCTATGAACTGGAATCGAGTTCTCCGGCCGGATTCCCCGCGCCGGGCGGTTCCCTGTGCCACACCCACGCCACCTTCCACTTCACCGGTGACCCGGAGGAGCTGGACCGGATTGCGGAAAAACTGCTCAACGGCCCGGTTACATCGCTGACCTTGTGAGCCGGTTGCACCTCCACCGCCGTACCCCGGGGGGTTTTTCGTCGGAAAATCCTCTCTTGACGGATTGAAATCCCGGCCCGGGTACGGTATCTTAAACACATATCAGACCATTGCACCAGAGAATGAAAGAGTATTTTGATGATGAAACAACCGCTTGAACTGGCCGCTCCGCCGGCCGATTACCGTCCGATTCCATTCTGGAGCTGGAATGAGAAACTGGAGCCGGAGGTGCTCCGCGAACAGATTCGCCAGATGCATGACGCCGGAATCGGCGGATTTTTCATGCACGCGCGCGGAGGACTTCAGACCGCCTACCTTTCGCCGGAGTGGATGAGTTGTGTCGAAGCCTGCATCGACGAGGCCGACAAGCTCGGCATGAACGCCTGGCTCTACGATGAGAACGGCTGGCCCAGCGGCTTCGGCGGCGGCGCGGTCAACGGCCTCGGCGTGAAATACCAGCAGAAATATCTGCGGTATGAGTTTCTCGACGCCGCGGAGGCCGGCGGCCGTACCGACACCATCGGCTGGTACACGCCGGAGGGCGAACTGATCGGCAAACCCCTCCCCGCCGGTGTGGAAGGGCGGGTCCTGCGCTGTTACTTCGAGGTCAATCCCTACTATGTGGACAACCTCGATCCGGAGGTGGTGGCGGAGTTTCTCCGGGTCACCCACGACTACTATTACCGCAATCTGCCGAAACGGCTCTCCCGCCGTCTGAAGGGGATCTTCACCGACGAGCCGCAGTTGTCGCGCAACGGCTTCCTCTGGTCGTTCGTACTGGAGGAGGAGTACTGGAAGGCCTACCACCGCGAACTTCTGCCGGAACTGCCGATGCTCTTCCTCGGCATGCCGGGCAGCGACGCGATGCGGATTCGTTTCTGGAGCCTCGCCGCCCGCCTCTTCAGCCGGAACTTCATGCAGCAGATCCGCGAATGGTGCGATGAACACGGCTGGATGCTGACCGGTCACCACGTGCTCGAAGAGACCTGCCAGGGGCAGATCAACAGCAACGGTTCGGTGATGGCGCAGTACCGCTGGTACCACATTCCGGGCATGGACCACCTCGGCCGTTCGGAACCCAGTCCGGTCGCCATGACCCAGCTGGTCTCCGCCGCGATGCAGGTTGGCCAGAAACAGATCCTCTCTGAGAGCTTCGCGCTCTGCGGCTGGAATTTCAACTTCTCCGGCATGCTGTGGATGTTCCAGCAGCAGTTCGCGCACGGAGTGAACCTCCCCTGCCAGCATCTGCAGGGCTATTCGCTGCGCGGACTGCGCAAGCGGGACTATCCGGCTTCGCTCTTCGTGCACCAGCCGTGGTGGGGCGACTACCGGCAGATCAACGACGCCTTCGCCCGGATCGGCATGATGCTCGCCGAAGGGAAGGCGTCCGCCGAGGTGCTGGTGCTCCACCCGCTCTCGACCGCGTGGATGCACTACAGCGAATGCGACCGGCTGAAGGCGATGGAGTTCTATACGGAAGGGCTGAAACGGCTCACCGTCGAACTCGACTCCCTGCAGATTCCGCACCATTACGCCGACGAGGTGCTCACTTCGGAGCTCGGCTCCTTCGAAGACGGAAAGATCCGGATCGGCCGGATGGCGTATTCTCTGGTGGTGATTCCGCAACTGGTCAACCTCTCCTCGCAGATGCTGACGATGCTGGAAAAATTCACCGAGGCCGGCGGCATCGTGCTGGTGGTCCGCAACCGGCTCGAACCGGAGAAACTCACCGTTGACGGCGAGCCCGCGTCGCAGCAGGTGCGCGACTGGTTCGCCTCGCTGCCCGCCTACGACTCGGAGGCCGCCGCCGCCGAGACCGTTGCGGATCTGCTGCCCGACCGGGTGCGGATTACCGAACACGGGGTGCCCGCCCGCCGGGTGGTCGGCACCTTCCGCGACTTCGACAATCTGGAGGGGCGCAGCGGCCGGATGCACTTCATCACCAATCTGCAGTACAACCAGCCCTGTTCGCTGACGATCGCGCTGCCCCGCACCGGGCGGCAGGTGGAGGTGATCGATCCCTTCAGCGGGAAGTTCTCGATCCTCTCCGGCGTCCGCCATTCCGGGAACCATCTCGTCTTCGACTATCCGCTGGCGGCGGGGGAGGCGGCGATCTTCTTCGTTTCGCCGCATCCGGAGAAACATGCTCCGAAAATCCGGGTCGAGGATGTGTTCGCGCTGGAACCGGTCCGGCGGCTCGACTCCGCTTTTACGGTCGAGCACGCCTCCGAAAACCTCTTCACTCTCGACCGCTGCCGCTACCGGGTTGACGGCGGCGAGTGGATCGACGAGCATGTCTGCGTGATCCACGCCCGGCTGCTCCGGCTCCGGCGGCCCTGCGATCTGGAGATGGAGTTCCGTTTCAATCTCGCGCCGGACTTCGACTTCTCCGCGCCGCTTTCGCTGGTGGCGGAGACGCCGGAACGGTGTGAATTCGCGCTCAACGGGCACCGTTTCGACGCGGTGGATTCCGGGGCGGTGTTCGACCAGGCGTTCCGCCGGATTCCGCTGCCGGCGGCGCTGATCGGCGGCGTCAACGTGCTGTCGATCCGCACCCGCTACACCCAGCCGGAGGAGGTCTACGCCAAGCTCGAACGCGCCCGGCAGTTCGAAACCGAATACAACACGCTCTGTTTCGATTCGGAGGTGGAGAGCGTCTATCTGGCCGGAAACTTCTCCGTGCGCCACATCGGCCGCGAGGAGGAGCTTATGCGCGGGGCGGAGCGGTTCCATGGCCGGTTCGAACTTGGCGCTCCGATGACCGGTGCGGCGGTCGACGCCGCCGATCTGGTCCGCGCCGGAATGCCGTTCTTCGCCGGAAAGGTGACGCTCGCGCGGGAGATCGATCTCACCGCCGACGAGGCCGAATCGATCCGGTATCTGCGTTTCGCCGCGGTCGGCGCGAACTCCTACCGCGTCTGGATCAACGGGGAGGAGGCCGGATTCCGCTTCCAGGGGCCCTACGCTCTGCGGATTGACTCCTTCCTCCGCGCCGGCGTGAACCGGATTGAAGTGGAGCTGACCACCTCGCTGCGCAACCTGCTCGGCCCCCACCACCTCGACGAAGGGGAGAGCTACGGCGTCAACACCCGCTCCTTCGACAAGGAGCCGAACGCGATCGACAACCCCGCGCCGCCCTGGAACGACGGCTACTGCTTCGTCAAGCTCGGACTGCGGGATATCGTCCTCGCCTGAGGCGCGATACGGAAATCCCCCGCGTTTTCTTCTACGTGAAGAGAAGCGCGGGGGATTTTTTTACCCGTTGCCGACGGCGGCATCAGTCGAAGATCGATTTGGTCTCCTGCTTGCCGATTTCGACGTTGTCCTCCCAGACTGCGAGGCCGGTGGCGAGGTCGGTCATCACCACGTGGAAGAAGAAGTAGGACTCTTCAACCCGGCCCACCCGGTTGCTCTGCTGGACGATCTCACCCGAGAGGCTCATATCCGGCGCGATCACGGTGCCGCGCTTCTGCACGGTCGCCTGATTGAAGAGGTCGTCGTTCTCCAGTTCGCGCACCTGCCGGACCGCGGCCTCTTCGGCTCCCTTCGCACCGACCGCGGTGGTGGTGACCGCTTTGCCGGAGCGGAGAATCGCCTGCCGGATCTTGTCGGTCAGAATCCGGGTGTTGACCGGCGTGGAGGTGTTGTTTTTCACCTCGCCGACCATCACGATCGTCTTGCGTCCGTCGGCCCGGTTCAGCGCACCGGAGGCGAGGAGCGAATCGATCGATTTCAATGCGGCGGTCTGCCAGTCCTTGACGTCGATCCGGTGGGTGCTGGTCAGCGTCTGGTCGCCGGCGGGGTCGATGCGGTGCGGCGCGACGGCGCAGCCGTACCCGAGCAGCAGCGCCGCGGCCGCCGCACTTCCATAGAGTGCACGTGTCTTCATCGGTTGATTTTCCTTTCCGTCAATCGTTTTTTTCCTTGAGGCTCACCATGTAGTCGGCGCACTGTGACGTCGGCGCCACACTGCGGATGTATTTGGTCTCGCCCGGGTAGAAGATTTCCGTCATCCAGTTCGAGGAGGGGGAGGGCACCTGCATGCCGTTGCCGTCGAGCCAGTCCACCCGGTAGTTGATGTAATAGGGATTCTCGCCGGTCATCCAGCTCCAGATTTCGGAGAAGAAGCCGTACCGTTCGCTGCGCAGCGTCACCTGAAGCTGCCGCACGCCGCCGTCGGTCTGCGCCATGTTGACCGCCAGCACCGCCAGCCGGTCGCGGCAGAAGCTGTCGCTGGTGAAGCGTTTCAGATCGGCGGCGGTGACGCCGGGGCCGCCGGAGAGGGTGTTCACCGTGTTCTGACAGCCGGTCAGCGCCAGAAGAACGGCGGCGAGACAGGCGACCCGGACGAGTGTCTGCTGGATCATATGTTGGATTCCTTCCATGTTAGGTTTTGTCAAGCCACTTGTGTGACTTTTCCCCTGTTTTTTTATATTTGAAGCATAATTCCCCTCACCCATGTAACCATAGGTGTTATTTGCTTCCCTGCTAAAAACATCTTCTTCTGTTCTTTCAAAGACATTTTCTTGCACTTCACACCGGCTGCGGGTAAACCATCGTTCCCAACCTTCCATCGACCGCGAACGTTCCAGACATTCGCCGATAATA
>URVC01000065.1 GCA_900551245.1 uncultured bacterium
CCGCAACGGTTATAATTTATCGAAAACTTGCTGTTATTTAGGGATAGGTTCTAAATTCATCCGGTAACTCGGGCGCGGAATCGATTCCGTCTTGAAACTGGTCATGGCCCAATTGCGATAAGAGCTGCCGGTTTCCATTCCCTTCAACTCACCGAAGCCGCAATTCATTACGTAAGTCCGTTCCACCGGAGCGGTGGCCGAAGGACAGAGCAGAAGTTTGCAGTTCCGCCCGTCCGCCCCCTGATAGGTGGTGGCGCCGGATATCGGCAGCAGATTGGCCAGCCACAGCATGCCATACCATTTTTTGTTGGCGTTGAGCGCATTCGACGGCCCATTCGTAAGCTCAAGATTCTCCGCAAACGGCCTGACTCCATACATTCCCTCGTAGGAGAAGAGCGCCAGCCCGAGCTGCTTGAGGTTGTTGAGGCAGGTCGTGGTCTTCGCTCGCATGCGCGCCTTGTTCAACGCGGGCAACAGCATACTGGCCAGAATGGCAATAATGGCTATTACTATGAGGAGTTCAATCAAGGTAAATCTTCTGCCGAATCTGCAATTCCTCATTCGCTGCTCCTTTCCCGCTCATTTCATCTTCAGCCGGCGCATTCATCCCGGGCAACCGGTCTGGAATTCATCCCGGAATTTTTCTTCATTAATTGTACCTGATCCCGCCTCCGAAGTCAATAGCAGGAAATTGAAATATATCAGTAATACTGACAATTATATCAGAGATTCTATCAAAATAACCTTTCTCATCACCCGCCCCGGCAGGTGCACGCAATGTTGCGAAAAATTAGAATATTACACGGAAAAAATCAATACACGCACAATATCCGCACCGCAGGGACAATTTGTGCCGGCATAAGTTTTTCCTGCAAAATGTTCCCCCGGAACATCCGGGATATCCAGCTCCTGTGCCCGCAGAATCAACTTTTGAAGAAGTTTCCCGTTCTTGCAAGCCGCAGTTTCCCCGCTATAGTATAGAGCGTTACCTCAAAAATAGAGAAAGATGCGTCAACATGGATCATCCGCGCCAATACTGGCTCCGGCAGTTGCAGAGCCTTGCCGACCCGGTTCTCAATGCTCTGAACCGGAGAGAACTTCGAAAGACGATGCCGCAGGAATCCAAAGTCGACCGTTCCGACTGTTCCTGCATGGAGGCGTTCGGCCGGCTGCTCTGCGGCCTCGCCCCGTGGCTGGAACTCCCTCCGGACAACAGCGCCGAAGGAGTTTTGCGGCGCCGTTACCAGCAGTCTGCACTCGCCGCAATCGAAGCTGCGGTCAATCCCGCCTCTCCCGACTACCTGTGGGCGCCACCAGGAACCAGACAACCCAATCCGCAACTGCTGGTGGATACCGCATTTTTCGCCCACGCTCTGCTCCGGGCTCCGCGACAGCTCATCGGGGGAATGAGCCGGGATCTGCGAACCATGACCGCGGAACTGCTCTGCCGCTCCCGGGTCATCACCCCCGCTCCGAACAACTGGCTGCTCTTTTCCGCCATGGTTGAAGCGGCACTGCTGAAAATGGATTTTCCCGCCGACCTGACCCGGATCGCCTACGCCCTGCGCCAGCACGACCAGTGGTTCAAAGGAGACGGCATCTACGGCGACGGCTGCAACTTCTCGTTCGACTACTACAACAGTTACGTCATCCAGCCGATGCTGCTGGATATCACTTCTCTCATCGCCGACCGCTCCGAAGAGTGGGAAACGCTCCATCGCAAAGTCCTGCAGAGAATCCGCCGCTATGCGGCCATTCTGGAGCGGATGATCGCACCGGATGGCTCCTTCCCCGCTGTCGGCCGTTCGCTCGCCTACCGGTGCGGCGCCTTCCATGCGCTCAGCACCGTCGCGTTGCACCACGAACTGCCGGAGGAACTGCATCCCGCCGCCGTCCGCGAGGCGCTTTCCGCCGTTATCGCACGGACACTTGACGCCCCGGACACCCGGGATTCGAACGGCTGGCTCCAGATCGGCCTCTGCGGCCATCAGCCTGCCATCGGAGAAGTTTACATTTCAACCGGCAGTCTCTATCTGGCTTCCACCGCCTTTTTGCCCCTCGGGCTTCCGGCGGAAGATCCCTTCTGGAGCGCGCCGGCGGAGCCGTGGAGCGCCGTGAAAATCTGGTCCGGCGGGGACATGCCCGCCGATCACGCGGTCCAGGACCTCTGACGGTCAGTTCTTCAAGCTCTGAATCGGCGCCGGAATCCGTCCGCCGCGGGCGATGAACTCCGCCGGAGAACGGCCGTTCACCCGGATCACCGGCGCCTCGCCCAGCAACCCGCCGAAGGAGACCGTATCGCCCTCCCGGCAGCCGGCGGCCGGAATCAGCCGCACCGCCGTCGTCTTCGAATTGACCACGCCGATCGCGGCCTCGTCCGCGATGATGCCGGAGATCACTTCGGCCGGAGTATCCCCCGGAATCGCAATCATATCCAGCCCCACCGAGCAGACCGCCGTCATCGCCTCAAGTTTTTCAATGCTGAGTGCACCGCAACGGGCCGCTTCGATCATGCCGGCGTCTTCCGACACCGGAATGAACGCACCGGAGAGTCCGCCGACGTGCGAGGAGGCCATCACGCCCCCCTTCTTCACCGCGTCGTTGAGCATTGCCAGAGCGGCGGTCGTCCCGTGACAGCCGCACTTCTCCAGCCCCATCGATTCCAGAATGTAGGCGACCGAATCCCCGACGGCGGGCGTCGGTGCCAGCGAAAGATCGACGATTCCGAACGGCACCCCCAGCCGCTCGGAGGCTTCCCGCGCCACAAGCTGCCCCACCCGGGTGATCTTGAACGCCGTCCGCTTGATCGTCTCCGCCACCTCCGTAAGGTCACACGCGCCGCGGCGGCGGATCGCCGACGCCACCACCCCGGGGCCGGAAACTCCGACGTTGATGACCGTCTCCGGTTCCCCCATGCCGTGGAATGCACCGGCCATGAACGGATTATCCTCCGGAACATTGGCGAACACCACCAGTTTCGCACAGCCGATCGACTGCCGGTCGGCGGTCAGCTCCGCCGTTTTGCGGACAATCCGCCCCATTTCAGCGACCGCATCCATGTTGATTCCGGCCTTCGTGCTGGCCACATTGACCGAGGAACAGACCCGTTCCGTCACCGAAAGCGCTTCCGGAATCGACTCGATCAGCACCCGGCTCCCATCGGTAAATCCCTTCTGTACCAGCGCACTGTAACCGCCGATGAAGTTGATGCCGAGCTCGTGTGCGGCACGGTCAAGTGTCCGCGCCAGACGGACCGTCTCCTCCGCGTTCAACCCGCCCGCCATCAGAGCGATCGGCGTCACGGAAACGCGCTTGTTGATGATCGGAATGCCGTATTTTTTTTCGATCTCCTCGCCGGTTTTGACCAGATTCGCCGCCCGGCGCATGATGCAGTCGTAGATGCGGTCGGCCAGACGTTTCGCATCGTCACACCGGCAGTTGTACAGTGAAATCCCCATCGTGATCGTGCGGATATCGAGCCGCTCCTCACGAATCATGCTGATGGTTTCCAAGATATCTCTGGAGTCGATCATGGTCAGATCCTGTGCATGGAGTTGAAAATGTCTTCGTGCATGACATGAATGTCGAGACCATCCTTCCGTCCAAGCGCGGACATGCGGTCGACAAAATCGTTGAAGGTCACCGTCAACGCCCGGATGTCGACAATCATAATCATGGTGAAATACCCATTGAGCACCGTCTGGGAGATGTCGAGGATGTTTGCCCCGTATTCGGCACAGCCCGCACTCACTTTGGCGATAATTCCGACAGAATCCCGTCCGACGACGGAAACAACAGCTTTCATGGCAATTCCCTTTCGATGTGTTTGCGGGATAACATACCCCTGAATTGCGGATTATCAAACGAAAAAATGGAATTCCGTCTCATCCGCCTGCCGCAGACGGCCTATTTCCGCGTCTCCAATTCAAATTCCGCCGCCAGCGCCTGGTACTTGGGATTGGAGGGGAAGAGTTCCAGCATCCGTCGCAGATGCTTCGCCGCCGCGGCACGGTTTCCGCGCGCCATCTCCAGATCGAAGAAGCGCCGGTAGAGCGAAGGCCGGTCCGGCGTGCAGCGGGCCGCCTCGCGATAACATTTCTCCGCCATCGCACCGTCGCGGCGGCTCCAGAAATAGTCCCCGGCAATCTCCCACGGGAACGGGGAACCGGGACGCAATGCCACCGCCTCCCGGAGCGCCTTCACCACTTCGGCATCCGAAACCGGCCGCAAACGATCCTGCGCCGACTGCGGCCGCGCCAGCGTAATCAGCCGGTCATACGCCATTTCCGCCCGCAACCAGAGGATGTTCCCCATCGCCGCCACGGCGGCAAGCAGCATCCCCGCCGCGACCAGCAGCCAGCGCCGCCGCCCGCGAGCAGCCATCTGCGCGGAGGCTTCCGGCAATGCGGCAACCAGCATCGCTCCAGCCGCCGCCATGGAAGCGGGGATCTGCAGATCGACATCCATATGCGCATGAAGCAGAAACGCGCACTCCCCCCAGAAGACGGCACGGGCAAATCCATCCGCCCCCTCTTCCGGCGTCTCTTCTCCGCCGCGCCGGAAGATCCTCCGCCCGAGCCAGAAGAGCGGCAACAGCACGGCGGCAAGCGCCACCGCCCCGCCGATCACACCGGTCTGCGAAGCGAACGCCATGACCAGATTGTGCGGATCGTGCGCCGATTCATCGGTCCCGGTGGTTTTGAGCTCCATATGCCGATAGAAGAATCCGCCCCAGCCGTGACCGGCAAGCGGTTTTTCCGCAATCATCTTCACGGAACTGCGCAGGTAGTCGACCCGCTCCGCCATCGAACCGAAACCGCGTCCGGCCCGGTGGATGTAGATCGCTCCGCCGACGATTGCCAGTGCCAGTACCACCACCGGAATGCAGCGGTAAATCCGCCGCTTCGGCAACGTCATGGCAAACGCTCCCGCCGTCAGCAGTGCGGCGAGAAACGCCGCCCGGCTCCGGGTCAGCAGCAGCACCGCGGCCAGTCCGGAGAACACCAGACCGCAGAGAAGAATCCGGGAGAGCCGGACCGGTTCGAAATGACCGGCAAACCGCCAGACCGCATACAATGTCACCGGCAGCAGGAGGAGGAGATAGCCGGCCAGCACATTGCAGGAGACGAAGGTGGCGAACACACGGTCGTCGTTGATCTTCGCCACCATCACGTGGCTGATCGGAATTCCTTCGGCGATCTGCTTCTCCACAAACTCACGCGTCTCGGCAAATCCGACAAAATACTGGGAGAGGCCGGAGTAGATCAGCCAGCACGCCCCCGCCGCAAGCGCCGCGCAGAACCAGCGGCGTTCTTCCGGCCGGTTCCGCAGCCAGAGCCGGACGGCCAGCACATACGCACCGATGCCGGCCAGATGGATCGTCTCCCCCACGGCATAATCGATCGTGGCGGCATTGATCCAGCCGATCAGCGAGACAAGGACCAGCCCGAAGCTCCAGAGCAGTGCGGTGGCGCCGCCTGAGGTGCGCAACGGCCGCATTCCGGGCGCAAACACCACCAGTGCGGCAAACAGCGCCACGCCGGAAAAGATTCCGAACGAATGCGCCGGCCAGTTGATGATCAGCCAGGAGAAAAGATCCCCCGGATAAAACGACGTCGCTTCCGGAAGAACAGCCAGAGAACCGAATTTCAACGGCAGAAGAAACGTGAGCCCGATCAAATATCCGGCACACCACTTCGCCGCCCAGCCGCCGTTCTCCCGCCGCCCGTTCATCGTGAAAACACAATCGTTCGGCAGCCGGAGGTAATCACCCGGTGCTCCAGATGAGCGCGGACCGCTCGGGTGAGCACCCGGCGTTCGATGTCCTTGCCGATGTTTTTGAGATCAGCAGGATCGTTCTCGTGGGAAATCCGCTCCACATCCTGTTCAATAATCGGCCCCTCGTCGAGTTCGGCGGTGGCGTAATGGGCCGTGGCTCCGATCATCTTCACCCCGCGCTCCCAGGCGCGCTCGTAGGGATTCCCCCCCTGAAACGCGGGAAGGAAGGCGTGGTGAATGTTGATGATCCGCTGCGGGAACTGCTCGATGAAGTGATCGGAAAGAATCTGCATGTAGCGGGCCAGCACCACCAGGTCGATCCGGTGCCGTTTCAGCAGATCCAGCACCCGCTCCTCCTGAGCCGCCTTTCCGTCCGGCACCATCGGGCAGCAGTAGAACGGAATCCGGAAGCGGTCCGCCACGCTCTCCAGGTCCGGATGGTTGCTGATGATCAGGGGAATCCGGCAGTTGAGGTCCCCCTCCTCCGCATGCATCAGCAGATCGTAGAGGCAGTGCGACGTTTTGGAGACCATGATTGCGACATTCTGCGGCACATCGTCATAATAAAGCGAATAGTGCAGATCGAACTTCCGGGCCAGCTGAGCGAAATCCTCCTCCAGCTGTTTGCGGGTGGTCTGCTCGTAGAGATCGATGATGATCCGCATGAAATATTTGTTTTCCCGCACATCGGTGTACTGCCGGCAGAGCAGAATGTTGTAGCCGTGCGAATAGAAAAACGTTGAGATCTCCGCCAGCAGCCCCTTCCGGTCACTGGTCTGTATCAGAAAAATCGCTTTCCGCATAAAAAATCCATTCCGAAATTACAAGTTGTCCGCAAATGCAATCTGTTAAAGATAGCACTTCCCGGAACAATTTTCCAGTCCGCGTCAGAGTCCGTCGGCGAAATCGATGGCGCGGGCATTCTCCAGAATGAGCGCCCAGCTCTCCTCGGGCCCGGGCGTCGACTGGCGGAGAAAGTTGACGAAATCGGCACAGCGGCGAACCTCTTCCGGGAATTCCACCACAGAAATTGTCCCGTCGCACCGGAGCACGCGGATTCCGCCGCGCGCATCTTTCGGTTTGTCGAATGCGACCGGCAGGCGACCGCAATCCGCCCTCCCCTCCGTAAGTCCGCTGCCCACGTAGGCGATCTTCAGGTTGGATTCGGCAATCTCCCCGCCGCCCGGCAGCAGCACGCTCCGGTCGAGGCACTCCTGATCGATCAGCCGTTTCACCCCCGCGGCTCCTTCGCCGACCGGAAACAGGCCGCGGGAGTCGACGCAATAGATGGTGCAGGCGACGCCGATCCGTCGAAAAAGCTCCAGATCTGCAGGCTGGGCGGCCGCGGCGTTCCGGAAGAGATGCAGCCCCGTCATGCAGAGCACCGCAAGCAGGCAGAGCAGGATGCCGATTCCCGCGGCTCCGGCCATCAGGTTGCGGCGTTTCCCTGCGGCAAGAAGTTCCGCGGGGAGTTCCGGAACCGCGCCGGCGGCCTTTTTCTCTTCTCCGACCGGCTCCGGCTCTTTTTCAGGCTCTGCCGCCGCATTCCCGTTGGATGGAAAGAGCGTTGGAGGCACCGCCGAAGCCGGGCGGAGCAGCGGTGGAGGCAGCGGCACCACCCGGGGACCGTTTGCAGAATCCGGACGGGGAATCCGCACACGCTGATTGCAGGCGGGACAGACGGCCAGCCTGCCGCTCCAGGCTTTCGGCACCGAGATATGCTGCCCGCACACTTCGCAGGAAAACTTGAATGTCTCCGGCTTGGGCGAGAGAGCCGCGCCGGGGAGCCTGCTCCCGCAAGTCGGACAAAACGCAGCGGAATCCGGCACAACAGTGCCGCACTGAAGACACTTCATCCCTTCCCCCCCGAACTCGTTTCTGAACTCATCCTTGAACTATATAACATAACATCATCGAAAAAAAAATCAATGTTTTTCCCCATTTTTTTACTGGAGTTGCGGCAATGCACGATGACAAAAAATTCTCACTGCAGAGACAAGTTCTTTTTTTTCGCCTCGTCATCGGACTTTTCTGCAGAAAATTCAATTTTTTTTGCAGAGACCGTTTGCAAAAATAAAAAAGTGGTCTATTTTAAGTGGCGTGGCGGGTTAGCTCAGTTGGTTAGAGCGTCGGAATCATAATCCGCAGGTCTCGTGTTCGAGTCACGAACCCGCTACCAATTTTGATTTTTTGAATGGTCCGAAATTCAATCGCGGCCTGATTTGCACGGTTCCGGGAACCGGATGCACGTCAGACAGGTTATCTGAATTTGGGCTTTTTTTTTTGCCTTTTTTCAGCGAAAAACCAAACTCCGGAAAGAACAGAATGAATCGAGTCAAATTCAGCGTCTTTGCCGACCTTCACTACCGGGAGGGGAACTGGAACCAGGCGGCGGAACGGCTGGAGGAGATTCTCGCCCGCGCCAGTCGACAAAAGGTCGACTTCATCATGCACTGCGGCGACTTCTGCCATAACGTCAAGATTGCCCGGCCTCTCATTGAACGCTATAACAACTACGCCATCCCCACATTCCACACGATGGGCAACCACGATTTCGAAGAGACCGATACGGTCGAAGCGGTGACGGAAGCGTACAAGATGGAGGGGAAAAGTTACTATTACTTCGACAGAAACGGATTCCGGCTGATCTCCATCGATACAAACTTCCACCATGCACCGGATGGTTCCGTCGTCCACTACGCCTCCAGCGACGTCTGGACCAAATGTCATCAGAAAGAGCTGCTGATTCCGGAAGAGGAGCTGGAATTTCTACGCGATGCGATTCGCACCGCGCCGGGACGATGCATCGTATTTTCCCACTGCAGCATCGTCCGCCCCAACGGCGTCGCCAACCGGCAGGAGGTGCTTGCACTTCTGCGGCAGGAGCCGGGCAAGGTCCTCCTCTGGATCAACGGCCACCACCACCGGAACAATCTGCAGATTGTCGAAAACATCGCTTTCTTCGACTTGAACAGCACGACTTCGGAGTGGATCAATACGCCTCATCACGCCTATCCGCCGGAATTGATGACGAAATTTGCGCTTTCCGACCATGAACTGCTGTTCGAAAAACCGGTCCACGCGATCGTGACGGTTTCCGAAGATGGAGAAATTCAGATCGACGGCATGCGCGGCGGCATGTACCTCGGGATCACCCGCGCGATGACCGGGAATCCGGAATTCGACTGCGCCGGCCTTCCCTGCGACGCCTCCGTTCTTTCCGCACATTTCAAACTTCTCCGTTAGTCAGGCCCTCAATCGCAGAAAAGTCGGAAAAAAATACGATTGCGCCTTGTAAAATTCTTCACTCTGCGCCATGGTATAGCAGGCAGGGACTGCATTCCTGCTTCAACCAGAGAGGAGAATACCATGAGCGAAGAAATGTTCTGTTTCCAGTGCCAGGAAGCCTGCGGAAACACCGGCTGTACCGTGCGCGGCGTCTGCGGGAAAACCGCCGAAACCGCCAACAAGATGGATCGGCTGATCGCGGAACTCAAGCGGATCGCCCTGATCCTTGACGAACAGCATACCGCGCCCGACCATGAACTGGGTCTTTTCATGATTCAGGCGTTGTTTGCAACCATTACCAACGCCAATTTCGATCCGGCCCGGATCGATGAACTCATCCGCCGCGCCGAAAGCCGCGCCCGGCGGCTGGATCCGGAAAGTCTGCTTCCCCCGGTCGGCGTGCTCAGCGAGACCGATCCGGACAAACGCTCCCTCAAGGAGCTGATTCTCTACGGCCTCAAGGGGCTGAGCGCCTACGCCGACCATGCGGCGATGCTCGGCTGTGAAGACAGTTCCATCTACGCCTTTGTCTGCCGGGCGCTGGTTGCCACGGTCCGCCCCCATTCGGTGGAAGAGCTGACCGCCATGGTGCTCGAATGCGGACGGACCGCGGTCGGAGCCATGGAACTGCTCGACCGAGCCAACACCGGTGCCTACGGTCATCCGGAAATCACCCGGGTGAAAACCGGCGTCGGCAAAAATCCCGGAATTCTCGTCTCCGGCCACGACCTGCGCGATCTGCGTGAACTTCTGGAAGACACCGAGGGGCTCGGCATCGACATCTACACCCATTCGGAGATGCTCCCCGCCCACTACTATCCGGAGTTGAAGAAATTCCGCCACCTGGTCGGCAACTACGGCGGCGCCTGGTACCGGCAGGACCGGGAGTTCGGCCCCTTCCACGGCCCGATTCTGATGACGACGAACTGCATCACGCCGGTCAAGCCGGAGTATCGCGACCGCATTTTCACCACCGGCATGGCGGGATATCCCGGAGTGCCGCACATCGCCGACCGTCCGGCGGGAGGCAGGAAAGATTTCTCGCCGCTGATCGAGCTTGCCAAAAAGTGTCCGCCGCCGGAGGAGCTCGACAACCTTGAAATCGTCGGAGGATTCGCGCACCATCAGGTCGGTCTGCTGGCGGATAAGGTGGTGGAAGCGGTCAAGTCCGGTGCCATCCGGCGTTTCGTGGTGATGGCCGGCTGTGACGGGCGGCAGTCCGCGCGGAAGTACTTCACGGAAGTCGCCGAATCCCTGCCCGCGGACACCGTCATTCTGACCGCCGGCTGTGCGAAGTACCGTTACAACAAACTGCCGCTCGGCGACATCGGCGGCATTCCGCGGGTGCTGGATGCCGGTCAGTGCAACGACTCCTATTCACTCGCGCTGATCGCGATGAAACTTCGCGACGCGTTCGGTCTGGACGATCTCAACAAACTGCCGCTTTCCTTCGACCTTGCCTGGTATGAGCAGAAGGCGGTCGCCGTGTTGCTGGCGCTGCTGGCGCTCGGCTTCCGGGATATCCGGCTCGGGCCGACGCTGCCGGCGTTCCTCTCCCCGGGAGTCGCGGAGGTGCTGGTGAAAAACTTCGGCATCAAACCGATCACCGAACCGGCGGGCGACATCGAAGCGATGATGGCCGGCCGCTGATTTCATCAAAAAAATGGGGCGGCACTTGCCGCCCCATTTTTTACCGGCTCCACTCAGGGTTGATCGAGGCGGAACCGGAAGAGTTCTGCAAAGATCTTCGGGATGTCGGTATTTTCCAACACGCCGCGGAAGCGGTCCGCGCCCGGACCGAAAGCAAAGATGTCGACCGCGTTGCCGGTATGCCCCTTGGCGGAATAGGCGATGAAAGGACGACGGGGATTTTCCCGGTTCGGCGCAGCCGAGATACCGCCAGTCTCATGGTCGGCGGTGACCACCACCAGCGTATCCGGATGAGCGAGTGCATAATCGAGCGCCGCCCGCGCCAGAAAATCGACCGACAGCACCCCGTGCGCACTGCGGTCGGGATCGTTGGAATGCCCTCCCCGGTCGGGGTCGCATCCCTCCACCATCAGAAAGAAGCCTTCCGGATCGCGCCCCAGCCGGTCGCAGAGGACCGTGGCGAATCCGGCCAGCAGTTCCGGATTGCTCCAATCCTCCACAAATCCGAACACCGGCCGATCGGCCGGAAGTTGCCGGAGCGCCGCCGGCGTGACCGCCTGCACATACCCGGCGGCATGAAGTTCCGCAATCAGATCGCGGCCATCCTTCCGGACGCCGCCGGATTTTTCCGGCAGGAAGGGCCGGGCACCGGCGCCGATCAGTGCCTGCACACCGCTCGAAGCCATGTCGGCGGCAATCTCCTGCGCCATCTTCCGGCTCGGAACATGCGCCAGAAACGCCGCCGGCGTCGCACCGGTCAGTTGATCGGAAGTCATGACGCCGACGGCGCGCCCGGTCGCCCGCGCGAGTTCGGCCACGCTCCGGCATTTTTTCCGGTCAGGCGTCATGCCGATCATGCCGTTGTTGGTCTTTCTGCCGCAGGCGAGCGCGGTGCCGGAGGCGGCGGAATCAGTCACCCGGCTGTCGGCCGACGCGGTGCGCGCCAGCCCCCGGACCGGGAACTGTTCGAACGAGAGGCGCCCGGGCGCTCCGTGTGCGTGGAGCGAGGCGAAGTTGATCGCCCCCTGCCCCATGCCGTCGCCGATGATGAGAATGATGTTGCGGGGGAATCCTCCGCGGGGAATTCCGGCAAGTTTCGCCGCATCGACCGGCGGAGCGGCGGGGTGATCCTGCCGGAGCGTCTGCGGCGTCGCAGCCGCAGCATACGAAACGACGAAGACGGCGAAAAACGTCACCGTGACGACGAAAAGGAAACGACTCATCCGTTGCATTCTGAAATACTCCTGAATTTGGGTCCGGGATCAATATATCCGGCTTCCCGTCGTTTGCAACCGTCTCCATCGGGATTTTCATTTGATTTCAGTAAAAAGTCAACTCAAATCGGATATTTTACGCCTCAAATGCAGAATTTTTTTTAAAATATTCCCAAAAAGCGGTTGACTTCCGGCAGATGCTGGCTATAGTGAAACATGCAGGGAGCCGGGGGAGCCCGGTTCCGGCGAAGATCATCAACAAGCAAGGAGGACCCTGCAAATGGTTACTGGAATCGTGTTGGTCAATGTGGAACGCGCCATGATCCGCACCGTCATCGAAGATCTGATGAAGATCGACGGTGTCTCCGAAGTGTACGCCGTAGCCGGCGAATACGATCTTGTGGTCATGATCCGGGTCCAGAGCAACGCGGAACTGGCCGATATCATCGCCACCCGCATGACGCATGACATCAACGGTATTATCCACACCAAGACGCTGGTGACGCTGAACTCCTACTCCAAGCTGGATCTTGAAAAGATTTTCCTCGGCAATTGAGAACCGGATTACGATATTCCACCGGCGGCCGGCAAAAAACCGGCCGCTTTTTTTGCCGTGCCGCTTGCCAAACGCTCCGGGTGACGGTAGATTATAACAAAGGTTTCATTTCCATTCACACAACAACGGGAGTTCGTTCATGCGGCATCGTTTTTTTCTTCCGCTTCTGGCAGGCCTCGCAGCCTTAGTGACCGGATGCGCCGACCCGGTGATCTTCGCCGAAGTGTTTCAGCAGCAGGAGGGGCAGAAGCTCTACACCCGCTACAACCTCTGGTATACCGATCCAGGCAGCATCAGCAGTCTCAACATTCAGGAGGGCTCCCGGCTGCCGATCGGCACGGAAATCATTCCGGTCGGGACCGATGAGTGGGACAGCACCATCACCTTCCGGGATACCGCGGGGAACGAGTACACCATCCAATTTGATCCGGGCTACCGGCTCTGCTCGATGCGCGACTTCATCGCCTACACCTTCACGACCGAACCGGTCGATCAGCTGCTGGCTGAAGTTCCGGAAAAGAACCGGGAGCGGATTCGCCGCGGCGAAGCGGTCCCCGGCATGAACCGGGAGGAGGTCATCTTCGCCTACGGGCCGCCGCCGAGCTGCCGCACACCGAATCTGCGCAACGAAAGCTGGCTTTACTGGGTCACGCCCACGCAGACGGTCCGGGTGGTGTTCCGCGGGGATATTATCCGCAATATCGTCAACATCAACAAGCAGAGATAACCCCATGGCCGTCCCCACCTTCCGGGCGGCGGAACTTGCCGCAGCCACCGGCGGCGTCTGGCGGCAGGGGGTCGTGCCCCGGGAACTCCTCTCAGGAATCGTCACCGACACCCGGCGTGCCTGCGCGGGAGCCCTCTTTCTCGCCCTCGCCGGAGAACGGTTTGACGCGCACAACTTTCTCCGGAACGCCATCGCGGGCGGTTGTGCCGCGCTCTGCATCGAAGCGTCCAAGGCGGACCGACTCCCGCCGGAGTGCTCCGTACCGGTTCTGGAAGTGGCCGACACACTGGCCGCCTACCGTGATATCGCGCATTTTCACCGCCTCCGCTTTCCCTCGCTTCGGCTGGCCGCTGTCACCGGCAGCGTCGGCAAAACCAGCGTGAAAGAGATGCTCCGGGCAATTTTCGAAGCGGCGGCGGGGCCGGATGTGGTGCTGTACACGGAGGGCAACACCAACAACCAGATCGGCGTCCCGCAAAACCTCCTCCGGCTGGAGGAGCGCCACCGGTACGCGGTTATCGAAGCGGGGACCAATCACCCCGGAGAGATCGAACCGTTGAGCCGTTGTGCCGCGCCGCAGATCGCGCTGATCAATTCGATTGCGCCCTGTCATCTTGAATTTCTCGGCAGTCTCGCCGGGGTGGCGCGCGAAAAGGCCCACCTGTTCGACGGATTGCCGGAGGATGGCTGCGCGGTCATTCCCGGAAGCTGTCCGGAGGTTGGGATTCTGGAAGACGCCGCCCGGAACTATGCGACGGTATTGCGTTTCGGCGAAACGATCGATTGTGACGTGCGCGCCCGCTACTTCGGCGGCCGACTCACCGGAAGCCGCTTCGAACTCACCTTTCCGGACGGGAAGCAATTCGAGGTGGAGTGGGCGCTATCCGGGCGCCATCAGGCGGTCAACGCTTCGGCGGCGGCATGTGCCGCTCTGGCGGCCGGAATTGCTCCGGAAGTCATCGTCAGGGGGCTGGCGAACACCCGGCTGCCCGGCATGCGCACGAAGGTGACGGAAATCGAGGGCGTCACCTATGTGAACGACGCCTACAACGCCAATCCCGGCAGCATGCGGGCAAGTCTCGCATGGCTGGCCGAATTTGCGAAGCCGGCCAGATTGATCCTCGCGCTGGGAGAAATGCGCGAACTGGGGGAAAACTCGCCGAAGGAACACGCCGCTTTGTTGAAACTGGCACGGGAGACATTCCCGGAAGCCCGCATTCTTTCGGTGGGGAGCGCCTTTGCCCCGACGCCGGAAGTGGAACATTTTTCCGATGCCGCCGCCGCGGCCAGTCGTCTTGCGGAAATGGCGCGGCCGGGGGATCTGGTCTTCGCCAAAGGCTCCCGCGGCATCGCAATGGAGCTGGCGCTGCCGGAAGCGGCACGCTAGCGGAGAAGAGAGGAGAAACCTGTCATGATTACATCCTTTGAAAACGCTCTGGGGGAACTCTTTGTCACGGCGCGCGGCCTTGGCGGTCCGGCCCGGGGGCGGGTAACCAACGACTCCCGCAAGGTTCTTCCGGGAGATATTTTCGTCGCCATTCCGGGGTCACGTTTTGACGCGCATGATTTCATCGATCAGGCCATCAACGCCCGCGCTCAGGTGATCGTGCACGAACGGAACCTCAAGCACTATCAGGAGAAGACCACCTACATTCAGGTGACCGACGCCGGGCGGGCCTATTCCCGGCTGATGCGCGCCTTCTACGACTGCCCCGACGAGCGGGTCAAACTGATCGGCGTAACCGGAACCAACGGCAAGACGACCACCTCCTTTCTCGTCGAACACATCTTCCGCAACGCGGGGGAGCCGTGCGGGCTCATTTCGACCGTGGAGTACCGGGACGGCAAAATCGTCACGCCGGCGACCCATACCACGCCGGATGCGGGCGTGCTCTTTCCGCTGCTGGCGGAGATGCGCCGCAACGGCATGCGGGCGGCCGCCATGGAGCTCTCCAGCCATGCGCTCTGGCAGGGGCGGGTGGATGGAGCGAAATTCCGCACCACCATCTTCACCAACCTGACCGGCGAGCACCTCGATTATCATGGAGATATGGAGCACTATTATCAGGCGAAAAAGCTCTTTTTCACCCGTCTGATGGCGGTCGACGGCACCGCGGTGATCAACATCGACGACGAATACGGCCGGCGGCTGGCGCGGGAAATTTCCACGCGGAACATCCTCACCTTCGGGAAAAACTCCGCGGCGGACTGGAATCTCACCGACATTGAACTCGGTGCCGACGGCTCCCGGTTCCGGCTTCAGAGCGAAAACGAAGCGTTCGACGTCGCCACCAACCTGATCGGCGAACACAACGTGCACAATCTTGCCGGAGCGATCCTTGCCGCACTCGACTACGGTCTTACGCCGGCTCAGATCGACCGGGCGCTCTCGCGTCCGATCCGGGTGCCGGGGCGGCTGGAGAAATTCATGGCGGAAAACGGTGCGGCGTTCTACGTCGATTACGCCCACACCGATAACGCGCTGGCCAACGTGCTCTCCATTCTGCGGAAGATCGCGAAGGGACGGCTGATTACGGTCTTCGGTGCCGGCGGCAACCGCGACCGCACCAAACGACCCCGCATGGGGCGGAAGGCGGCGGAGTTCGCCGATCTTCTGATCGTCACCAGCGACAATCCACGCAATGAAAATCCGGAAGCGATCATCCGGGAAATCGTGGCCGGGATTCCGGAGGGAACCGCATACGAAACGGAACCGGACCGCCGCAAAGCCATCCGCCGGGCGGTGGAGCTTGCCGGCCCGGGCGATGTGGTGCTGATCGCCGGGAAAGGTCACGAAAACTATCAGGAGATCGCCGGCAAACGGTACCACCTCGACGACCGCGAAGTGCTCAAGGATCTGCTGTAGAAAACCTACAGCAAGAGGACCATGGAGCCGGCGAGAATGAGCAGTCCGCCGGCGACCACCTGCCAGTCACACCGCTCGTGCAGAATGAGAATACCGAGAAAGATGGTGAGGGCGACACTCAATTTGTCAATGGGCGCCACCTTGGAAGCCGGACCGGACTGGAGCGCCTTGAAGTAGAAGAGCCACGACAGCCCGGTGGAGACTCCGGAGAGGACCAGAAACAGCAGGGAATATCCGGGGACACTCCGGATTCTGGCGCCGCTGCCGGAGACAAACACAATGCCCCAGGTGATGACGAGAATCACCACGGTACGGATGGCGGTGGCCAGATTGGAATCGACATTCCGGACGCCGATCTTGGCCAGAATCGCGGTCAGCGCGGCAAAAACCGCGGAAAGGACGGCATAATATTTCCACACGGTAGTTTCTCCGAATAAAAAAGATTCCTGTATAAGATAGCACCGGATTTGCGGAAAACCAGCTGCCGGGCTGGCAAAAGAGTGTACACCATGCTATTTTAACGGAAAACAATCAGAGGATGGATTTCCGCATATGAAAATCGTCGACGACACATTGCTTGCCGAACTCCTGGGAAAGGCCGCCGCGGCTCCCCGGCGCCGGACCAATTACAACCTCCACGACTCCACGGAGGAGCCGACCAACCGGCTGCTCAACGCCATGCAGCCAGATACGGTCATCGCCCCGCACCGCCATCCGGGGAAGTGGGAGCTGTTCTCGCTCCTCTCCGGCCGGATTGGAGTCTATCTGTATGACGACGCGGGCCGCATCACTGAAACGGTCACACTGGGCGACGGCGTCCGGGTGGTGGAAATTCCGCCGAATGTGTGGCACAACTTCGTGGCACTGGAGCCGTCGGTCGCGCTGGAGGTGAAACCCGGCCCCTACGCGCCGCTCGCGCCGGAAGACGCTGCCCCCTTCCCCGGTATTCGTCCGGAGGATTCCGCGCAGTGACACGGGGGCGGAACCTGTCGCGCCTCTACCTGCCGGTCGCGGCAATTGCGACCGCGGTGCGGCTGTGGGTCTACGCCTCCTGGCTGGATTCTCCGTTGCGCTGGTTCCACCGGGTGCCGGGACTGGACATGCAGACGCTGCTGGAATTCGGCCAGCGTCTGGTGGATGGAATCGGCCTCTTCACCCTCCACCGGACTCTGATTGCGGGGGTCTGGCTGGCCAACGGCGGCGCGCACCATGTCGAATTTCTCGCCGCAGTGCAGTGCGTGCTCGGCATTCTCTCCGCCCTGCTCGTCACGCGGATTACGCTCCACCTCTTCGGGAAGAGGAGCTGGGCGCTGGCGGCCGGAATCGTAACTGCGCTCTACAGTCCGGCCCTGATGTACGAGGTGACGATGCTGCAGGAGAGTATCGTCACCTTCGCCGTACTGCTCAGTTTTGCCGGCTGGCTCCGGGCGCGGGAGAAGCATTTTTCCCCCGGCCGTGCCGTTACCGCCGGAATCCTGCTCGGGCTCGCCACCATCGGGCGACCGACCGCCCTGCTCTGGGCAGGCTGTGCGGTGGTGTTCAGTTTCCCGCTTTTCCGGCGGGGAAGCTCGGTCCGCCGCGCCCTTCTGGTCGCCGCCGGCTGTGTCGGGCTCTGGCTTTCGGTCGGTCTGTTGAATCAGCTTCACACCGGCAGCTTCAGCCCCTTCTTCAATGTACTGCCGTATGCGACAACAGTCAACGCGCCCCCGGAGTCGGCCGCCCCCCCTGCTCCGCCGGCGGCGCAACCGGAATCCTCCCCGTCAATTTCGCCGTTGAAACCATTCCTCCGTATCGGCTGGAACGCCCTGGGGCGGATTCCATTGCTCTTTTTCGCGGATGAGATTCCGGACAATCTCAACTTCTATTTCATCCGCCAGGAGTTTCTTCCACTGCGGTTTCTGCCGGGGCCGGAACTGCTGATTCCTGCCGCGGTGGCCGGGATTCTTCTTCTGATCGGTTCCGGCCGGTTGTTGCGGCGGGAGGGGCTGGTACTGCTGATTGTGGCGATGCTGGCGCCTCCGCTCTGCGGACTGCATCCGGTCGGTCGCTACCGCCTGCTGCTCTACCCGTATTTCGCGATTCTCGCGGTCTATGCGTTCGGCTGGATGAGCTTCCGGGGGCGTCTGTCGCGCCGGACACGCATCTTCATCGGCACGGGAGTGCTGGTGGCGGTGTTCGGAGCAAATCAGGTGCAGAGAACCGGCTCATTTCTGCGCAGTACCGATTTTGTAGCCTGGGGAATTGCCGCGGAGTATCCGGAGGGGCGGCCGACGGCGGTTTCCATGCAGAGCTTCGGGCGGGCGCTGGCACTGAGCGGCGGCCGTAACCAGTCTGCGGCGGTCAATTTGCTGACGCGGCTGATCGGACTGCGGCAGTTCGACGCGGCGCTGGCACTGGCGCGGCAGGAACAGGAAGCCCCCGGAATCAACCGTTCTCTGATGCATTACTACGCAGGTTTGAGCCTGTTGGGCGGGGGACATCCGGCGGAGGCAGCACAGGAGTTTGCGGCGAGCCGTCCGGAAGAGATTGCGCCACTGGCAGGGAAACTGCACCTCTTTCGCGGAGAAGCGGAACGACTGTGTGGAAACCGGGAAAAAGCAGCATTGCATTACCGTGACGCATTGACGTGCCCATTGACGCCGGAGCTGAGGAAATGGCTTGAGAATATGCTGAAAAAGCAGGATTCCCCGGTAAAATCCGACACATCCGGCCTCAAAACGCCTTGATATTTGAAATTTTTGATATATATTGATAGAAACCGATCTGGGGGTGTTCCGGATTCGACCGGCCCGGTTGGGTGTTGACTGCATGCCGAGGATGATCGTTGGCCTCGTAAAACATCGGTCGAAACGATAACTGCGAACGAAGAGTTTGCTCTGGCGGCTTAATTCCCGCCACGCTGTCGTCCCTGAGGAGTGCTAGGGGATCATGGCGTCATTCAGCGCTCTGGCTTTGAACAATCGTCTTTCGGTTCAAAGTGAGATAAAAGGAAAGAATAGTCTGGAGCCAGGCCTGTTCATCGGCTTCGGCAAAGGACGAAAAAAAGCAAAGATGAAATAAGCATGTAGACGTCCTCATTGGACCTCGTCGGCACGCGGGTTCGACTCCCGCCACCTCCACCATTTTTGAAGTTAAAAGCTCGAAACGGTACCACAAAGTACCATTTCGAGCTTTCTTTTTGTCAAAACACGTCTATATTGGCTAAATCCGGTACTCTCGTAAGAAAGGATCGAAAATGGCCATCCAGAAAATAAAACTCGACATCGGAACCGTCTATCAGAAAGAGGAAGGCGGCGTCTACTACTTCCGGTATCAGATCAACGGAGCACGTAAGGCGATCAGCCTCAAAACCCGGAACCAGAAAGAAGCTCTGAAAGAGGCCAACAAGCAAATTCCACTGCTGAAAGCGACCTCTACGGAGATTATTGCCGCCCATGTGCAGCACGCACGCGGCCTTATCACTCCGGAAAAGAATCTGCTGCTCTCCGAGGCGTGGGCAGTCTATGAAAAGAGCCCGGAACGTGCAACTCCCGCAACTGTTGCGGAAGCCCAATCCTACCGCGCCACATTTCAGGAATTTCTGGATTGGCTCAATGATCCGCAGAAAAATATACGTGACATTACCCCGGAAATTGGAGAACAGTACGCCGAATATATGCGTAACCAGAAAATCGCCGTTTCCACCCATAACCGTAAAATCAAGCGAATCCGCCGTGTCTTTCATGTTCTCCGGGAATATTGGAGCGGCAGCAATCCGTTTCACTCCGCAACGCAACTGCGACGGGAGCGTGAAGAGCGTGAACAGGATGTTCGCCGCCTTTCCTTCACTCGGGAGCAGGAACAACTGTTGCAGGCTGTCCTTGACGACGACAAGTACACGGTCATGAACAAATCGGAAGTCCGGGGGGGTTACTATCTCGGCATGTTTACCGGCCAGCGGATGAAAGGCTGTGTACTGCTGCGTTGGAACAAAATCAGTTTCAACCTGAAGCGGATATGGGTGAAGCAGTTTAAGACCGGCAAGGAAGTGACGATTCCGATTGCACCGAAGCTGCTGGAGGTTCTGCAGGGTGCTTTGGCGTGGAAGGCCGGAGAAACCGATTACGTCTGTCCCAATATTGCCGCACGTTACAACAAGACCGACGCTCGCGGCAAGAACGTCGGCAACAACCTCGTGAACATCGACATGCTCCGGGTAATCCGCTGGATCGGCTTGGAGCCGTCCGTGGCCGTTCCCGGCAGGGATAAAAAGGTGACGGTCTACGGCTTCCATTCGCTACGGCATTTGTTCGCGTCCTATTGTGCTGAGGCCGGGGTGCCACAGGCAACGGTCCTTTCCATCCTCGGAGCCGATTCCGAAATCGTCAGCAAATTCTACACGCATGTTGGAAAGGTTTCTTCAGCTTTTTGGAAATTCCGCAACGGTCATCCCCATATTCAAATGTTACAGGATCTTCCAAATCCTCCTGCGCCACATCTGTCCAGGTAAGTTTCAGAGAAAGCGCCAACCCCTGGCACTTTTCTTTCAAGCCCTTTGCTTCACCTTCATGATTCACGTGATGAACGATCAGTATGGCAATGTTCCTGCTTCGCAGTTTATTCATCAGATCTCTGAAATTACTCGGTATTTGCGGAGTTTCCCCATGAACAAATGCGGAATACGTGTCGATAACCAGAAGATCAACATCAACTCCCGGTGTTCCGGAGTTTTGCGCATCGTCAATCATGTCAAGCAACTTCTGATGATGTGCAGGAAGCGTCCAATCGATGTCGCTGCCACTCATATCCTTCATCAGCAAATCAGGACAATTCGCTGCATCAGGCAAATAGGCATCCTGAAATTTTGTTTGATTATTGCCTATATTCCCTTTGTTCTCAAAATCCAAATACAAAACCTTATGTTTTCCTTTAGCTGCCCACCATTGCTCCGGAACTACCATTTTACTTGCAGCACTATTTCCGGCGGCAACTCGCGCTGCAATACTGTACGTCAAAGCACTCTTTCCTGTTTTTTCTTTGGCATACAGCATTGTGACCTCCCCTCGAATCAGAATGGGATGCATTACATAACTGATTGCCGTGAGCGATTTTTTTCCTTTTCGATCAAACGGGATTGTTCACCGCTGGAGTTTTCTTTTTCCCACCACTCCGCCGGTTTGGAATGGATAAACTCCACCGCTTTTTGATACTGGACCTCGAAATCGGTATCGTTCTCCAACAAAAGCAGACTTTCCGGTTTGACTTCCGGTTTCCGGTTTCGGTAACAATCCAATTCGGAACAAAGTTTGAAACGGGAACGGTAAGTCCAATGAAAATTCCGATGAATCAGCGCGAAGTCATTAGCTAATTCGGAGTTACTTTGATCAATCGTACAACCATTCCCATTCCAGTTGGAATGTTACTTCAAATTGACTTTCGTGCGGGCTGAAGAGTCAGGAGAAACTTTCAACCGCCAACGTTCCGTGGTATGCCCCAGAGAATCGATGACGAATTGGCCATGGCCTACTTCAAATTCACGAAAGCTCCATTCCAGATTGACTTTGCCATCAGAAAATGAATGTGTCAATTGCCGGGCAAAAGGTTGAGGAAAAGGAAATATCCAACAGGAGTCCTCCCTGCGTCCACACTTCATGAACGCAGGAAAGCGCTCGCCGGTACAGTTCGCCTCAATCAGCAAAGATGCACGTGCCTCCATACAGACTGAATCACGCCGGGCAGTATCCTCAGGAATATTGTCTGTCGAAACGAACTGTGTTTCTAAAAAATCTGACAGTTTCTCAATCGTACATACTTTCATCGTACACCCTTTCTTGTTATAGAATTGACAGGCATCAATCGGAACGCAATCAGCCGATTTTTTAACGCAGTTCAAGATTTTTGGGGCAGATTATTAACGGTCTTCCAGCACCACTGTCTTTTCTCCAATAACCAGTTTGCTCAAGACAATATTGTGACGACGGCAGAAGTCCGCAAGCTGCCGCATCTTCTCCGGATCGTCGCCGCGGATGGTGACCAGCAGCTTGTCGAACGGCTGCTTCTCATAGACCTCCCCGAGCTGCCGGCTGCCGCCGAACACAGGAAAGCCGTAGACGTGCAGTCCGGCCAGCACAGGGTCGTCGTCGATGATTCCGACGATCTGCTCCCTGTCGCCGGATTTCTGCGCGCAATACAGCGTGCTGATGAAAACCCGGCAGTTGAGTCCGCCGCCGTAAATCAGCAGCCGCAGACGGTCCGGCGCCTGATGCTGCAGATCGAGCTTCCGGAACCAGAACCACTCCGCATAGTGAATCAGCAG
>URVC01000066.1 GCA_900551245.1 uncultured bacterium
GGAGTTCTTTTCTACTCCGACAATCGCTTGTCACCTATACATGGTATCTTTCCTGGTTTTAATTATAGCATAGATTGGATTGTTCTACAATTCTAAAAAAAAGACAAATGATCTAAATTTCAGACAATGTTGCTTTTGCAATTCCGCCGAAAGTCCGCCGCTTGTATTCTGCGACATGAGGCGCTATAGTACGGCGGCAGGAGGCACGGCATCGGAACGGGAGCGGCGGAATGGAGAGTTTGAAGTTTTCGGAATATTTCAAGGAGAACTATTTCCCGGTCTCCGTGAACTTCATGACGTTGCGCAACAATGGCGGTTACAACGGGGATAAAACCTGCGTCGGGCTGCATGCGCACGATTTCTCGGAGATCGTCCTGTTGACCCGGGGAACTCTCGTCCACCACTGCAACCACCAGAGCGAGATTCTGACGCCGGGTGATTTTCTGCTGCTCCACCCCGGCATGGAGCACTCCTACTCGGGAATCAATGCGCAGACCCGGTGCTGCAACATTCTCTACAACGCCGGGATTCCCATCCCGATTCTGATGTTGAACAAGTCTCCGTTTCTCCAGCAGCTCTACCCCGGAGCGAATCCGCACAACAACCGGGCCGGACGCATCGCCGGCACCCTCGACGCGGCGGCCCTGCGGGAGACCACCCCGCTGCTGAACCTGATCGTCCGCGAAATGAAGGGGGAGCGCACCCCGCACCATACGACCATGCTGATCGCGCTTTTCAGTGCGATCATCGTACAGCTGATCCGCCACTGCCGGGAGGAAGAGCCTCTCGACGAGGATTGGACTCTGAACAAGGTCATCGTTCTCATGAAGGCCCGCAGCCACGAGAATCAGCTTTCCATCAAGGATTTTGCAAAAGCGGCGGGGATGAGTCCGCGCACTTTGCTGCGGCGGTTTCAGGCGGCTTTCGGCATCGGGCCGATGCAGTATCTGCAGAAACTGCGTGTCAGCAACGCGGTGGCCCTGCTGCGCAACTCCTCTTTGTCCAACAAAAGCATCGCCTGGCAGTGCGGATTCTACAATTACAGCCACATGTGGTATGTCTTCCAGCGGCAGTTGCAGTGCACCCCCTCCGAGGTCCGGAAGAATCCGCAGCTCTCTCTGCCGGATTGAACCGGTCTCAGCACCGCCTGCTGTTTTCTCCTCCCGCCGGGGGAATCAGGCGTTTGCGGCGGGCCGGAAAACCGGGATTCCGCAAGCGTCATCCGCCGGGAGGAGAAACCGCCCCTGTGGCGGAGGAGATGTTTCTGCCCATTGCCATTCGAGCCCGGAGGATCAAAGAGGGCAGGGGGGAATTTTCAACGGGAACGGCCGGCATGCTTCTGCCGTATCGTTTCCCCCTCCGGGCTCCGTTTCCGAAACTCCATCGGCGTGATTCCCGAAGCGCGATGAAAGAATTCAAAGAAGTAGAGGATCTGGCGAAATCCCAACTCCTCCGCGATCTGGGAGATGCTCAGCGATTCATCCAGCAGCAGTTTCCGCGCCTTCATCAGCAGGAGATTCTGCTGATACTGCTTGAAGGAACAGCCGAATGCGCGGCGGAACCCCTTTCCCAGCGCCGAACGGCTGATGCAATATTTTCGAGCCAGTGGCTCCAGGCGCAACCGGGCCGGCGGTACCTCGGCCATCTCCGTTACCAGTTTTCGATAGAACGGCGGAAGCGCCAGACGTTCCGCCGCCGTCGAAAGAAACGGCGCAAGCAGCAGCAGGGCGATGGATGCCACCTGGGAATGAACCGCGCATTCCGGCCCGCTCCGGATCAGATAGAGCAGGGCTTCCGTCAGAGCCGGGCGATGAATTTTCTGAACGCCGTCCACCTCCCGGCCGATGGAGAAGCCGAGCCCATCGTGAAAATGCAGATGAAATCCCTTGCAGATCAGTCCCTGCTGATAATCCGCACGGAATGGATGTTCCGCAGGAAGCAGGGCAATGTCGCCCTCCTTCAGCCGGCAGCGGCGATGATCCATCGAGATTTCCGCACTCCCTTTTTCGATCAGGAAAAGACGGGAAAACGACGGGTCCGGATGATGAAATCCCCGGGCTTCCGTGAAGTGGCTGAACGACGGGGCAAGAAACTCACAGAAGAATTGAAATTTCCCCTGCTCCGCGGCGACGTCGAGGGCAAGCGTCCGGTGTTTCCGGAATAGAATCTGCGGGGAATCCTCCATCCGATGATATTGCTTCATGAGAACCTCCTGTTCCCGGAAAAAATATCTCTTTCTACAAAAAAATTCCAGCGTAATTCCCGAAATCCTATAAAAAATCCCTCTTTTCGATTGTCCGTCCGCCCTTTTGCAACTATTTTGTTTTCCAAGTTCAACCATTCCATGACAAGGAGAAGGAAGCCATGATTGTTCAAACCATTCCGTTCTACGAATTCGAAGATGTGAACTGGAACATTTCCGGAGGGAAAGGCGAGCGTTTTGATCCTCACTTTCTTCTTCGCTTTTCTGCCGTGCCGGAACAGTTGAGCGGCCAGCTCCTTTCCCATCCGTGCGGTTTTCAGCTTGCGGTATGGGACAAGGCGGCGGGTTCGGAATATGACCGCAGGTTCGACCGGAACCAGCAGAACTACTTTTCTGTCCGCGACCAGGACGGCTCCTGCCGCGTCCTCGAATGCACGCTGAGAATGGATCAGGAGAGTCAGCCGTATCGGATCGGGTTTCCTCTTCTTCTTGCCGGCTCTCAGACGGAGGAGCATGAATTCGCCGTTCTGTTTGACGGGGTCTACTTTCAGATTCTCTGCGATGGGGTCGTCATGGACCGGGAGTGCCCGGAGGGCACGCCCTGCCATCTGTACGGAGGGCCGGTCTCCTGTACGGTCTTTTCTCCGGCATTGCATTCCTGGTCGCTGACCAACGACCTCTCCGGAATCCGCCGGAGGGAGCACCGGATCGTGCGCGACCTCCCGATCCAGTATTACACCCCGTTCGGCTTCAACACCTGGGTCGGGGATGTGGTTCCGTTCTGCTGGAAGGGGCGGTATCACATTTTTTACCTTTTCGACCGCCGTCACCATGGCAGCCGCCGCGGAAAAGGCGCTCATGAGTTCTGGCACCTGAGCACCGGAGATTTCAAGGACTGGATCGATCACGGAGCGGTCTTTGAACTGGAGGAGCCGTGGCAGTCGGTCGGGACCGGCAATGCGTTTGCGTTTCAGGGGAAGCTTCATCTCTCGTTCGGCTGGCATACGGAGCGGGCGAAGCCGTTTCCGGAGACGGCGAATCTTCTGTTTTACCGGAATCTCTTTCAGCTGGGGCATACCGGAGAGTTCGAAACCGATGAGATCGGCTCTCTGACACCGGGCGGAGCCAGCTACGCCGTCAGCGAAGATGGAATCCATTTCCGCCAGAGCCGGAGACTGATGCATTTTCTGGAAAATCCGAGTATTTTTGTCCAGCCGGATGGCTCGCTGCAACTCTGCCAGGACGGAGTCTGGGAATCGGATCATCTGGGAGACTGGCGGCTTGTCGACCGGAGTTTCCCGCCGCGGGGAAAGGAAAGCTTCGCGCGGAACTGTCTGGATTGCCCGACCCGTTTTCAACAGAACGGCTGGGAGTATTTCATGGTCGGCTTTACCGGATTCTGGGGGCGGCCGATCGGCGGTGACTCTGCCTGGATCGACTTTGTCGAGCGCGGCTGGGACCCCTATGACGGCAGTTGTGTCCCCATGGTCTTCCCCGATGAGAATGGCCGTCTGATCGAAGGCGGCTGGCTGAACGGACTCGGCTGGGGCAGCTGCCTGCTGCTGCGGGAAATCATTTCGCTGGGCGACGGACAAATCGGGAAACGCTGGATTCCGGAAACCCTCCCGGAATTCGAGGAGGGGAGCTCTTTTACGGAACAAACCGTTCTGCCCGCCGCCCGGGATGTACTGCTGGAGTTCTCCATTTCCGCCGACATGCCGCAATTTTCCCTTCTGTTCGACGGCGAAGGAGTTCCCTGTGAATTCCGTCTTCTTCCTGCCGCCGGCCGGGCGCAATGGTCTTCCGCCCCGGACGGGCGCCCGGGAGAGCCTCTTCGCAGCTTCCGGGAACAGCTCCTGCAATCGCCGGAAAAGGACTCCTTCACCCAATTCCCGGACACTCCTTTTTTCGGCTGCAACTATGCGAAGGAAAATCTGACCGTTCTTCCGTCGCGGACCATTCCCCTTCGGATTATCGTTCATGTCGACCCGAAACTGAACGCGACCATCCTGGATGCGGAAATCGGAGGAAGATACACCATGGCTTCGATGCGGACGAACCTGCAGATTCATTCGGTCCGAATTTTGCAGGGATCATCCAGCCGGAGCCGTCTCTGTCCGAGCAAAACGTGCGCCGGTCACGAGGAAAACGGCGTGCCGAAAGCGTTTCTTTGACGGTTCCTGTCAGAACCGGCCGTTACGTTGAGAAAAAATGGTGATGGACCGGGAAGAGCCCGGTTTCCCGCAATGGGAGACCGTGGCTCGAACACTCCGGGATACTCCTGACAACATGATCTCTCTCCGGACCTCCCGCAATTGATGTACGGCGTCCGGAATCGTGAATACTTCATGCGGCAAACCCGTCATTCCCCCCCCGCAATTTCGAGCATAAAAGCATGGTGACTGTATGGCAGAAGTCGCCGGAAAGGCATGAAAAAGACAAAAAAAATGGTGGAGCATAGCGGATTTGAACCGCTGACCCTCACACTGCCAGTGTGATGCTCTAGCCAACTGAGCTAATGCCCCATCGCATGAAATTAAATGTACCACCGGTTTGAGAGAAATGCAAACGCATTCCGGCAGAAAATCACGGGATTTTCGCTTTTTTTTCGCCGAATTCACTTCTCTGCTTGCATTTTTCCGGTTTTATCGTATCGTATCAAATCAGGATGTATGGAATAAGAAATGAGGAGTTGTTCCCTATGATTTCAGAAAAACAGACCTGGGACCTCGAGGTCCTCTACCCCTCCCCGGAAGCGTGGGAGAAGGATTTCAACCGGATCCGGCCGCTCGCGGAGGCCTTCCTCGCCTTCCGCGGACGCCTGGCCGAATCCCCCGCCGTCCTCCGCGACGCCATCGCCGCGCTCGACGACTTCGAACGGCTCGGCGAGAAGGTCTACACCTTCGCCCACCTCCGCTCCGATGAGAACACCGCCGACAACACCAACCGCGCCCGGGTCGACCGGGTCGAGGCGCTCTTCGCCTCGCTCTCCGACACCAGCGCCTGGTTCGAACCGGAGGTGATGGCCATTCCGGAGGAGACGATGAACGCCTTCCTCGATGCGCCCGAACTCGCTCTCTACCGCCGCAGTCTCGTCGAACTGCTGCGCGAAAAGCCGCACACCCTCTCCGAACCCGAGGAGCGGCTGCTCGGCACCCTGGGCGATGTGCTCGGATATCCCGACAAGACCTTCGAAATTCTCAACGACGCCGACCTCGACTTCGGCCGCGTGCGGGGAGAAGACGGCCGGATGGCCGCTCTGACCCACGGCAGCTACCGCCGCTTCCTCGAATCGGCCGACCGTGATGTCCGCCGCCGGGCGTTCCGGAAGATGTTCGGCACCTATCACAAGTTCCGCAACACCTTCGCCACCACCCTCGACGGCGCGGTGAAACGCCACGTCGTCAGTGCCCGGATCCGCCACTACCCCTCGGCGCTCGCCCGCGCGCTGGCGCCGGACAATGTGCCGGAATCGGTCTACCGCGGCCTCATTTCGACCGTTCACAACGGCCTCGACGGCTTCTACGACTATATGAAACTGCGGCGCGAGGTGATGAATCTCGACAAGCTCGACATGTTCGATATGTACAATCCGCTGCTGCCCGCCTGCCGCCGGGAGTATGATTTCGCCGAGGCGGTGAAGCTGGTCCGGGAGGCGCTCGCGCCGCTCGGCGGGGAGTATGCGGAGAAGCTCTCGCTCGCCTTCTCCCAGCGCTGGATCGACGTGCCGGAGCGCCGCGGGAAACGTTCCGGAGCCTACTCCAGCGGCTGTTACGACAGCTATCCCTATCTGTTGCTCAACTACAATCGGACGCTGAACGACGTCTTCACGCTCGCGCACGAGCTGGGCCACTCGATGCACAGCTTCTACTCCAACGCGACCCAGCCCTACCATTACGCCGGGTACAGCATCTTTGTTGCGGAGGTGGCGAGCACCACCAATGAGATGCTGCTCTTCCGGCATCTGCTCGACCGGAGTTCCGACCGGGAGTTCCGGGCGTTCCTGCTCGGGCACCTCGCCGACGAGATCCGCGGCACGATCTTCCGCCAGACGATGTTCGCCGAATTCGAACTGCTGGCGCATGAACTGGTTGAACAGGGGATTCCGCTCTCCGCCGATCTGCTCAATGAGAAGTACGCCGAACTCAACGCCCTCTACTACGGGCCGGAGGTCGATGCCGATCCGCTGATCGCGGTGGAGTGGGCGCGAATTCCCCACTTCTACTACAACTTCTACGTCTACAAGTACGCCACCGGCATGTCGGCGGCGATTCAGCTCGCGGAGCGCCTCGCTTCGGGCGACCCGGCCGGACGCGAAGCCTACTTCGGCTTCCTCAAGGCGGGCGATTCGAAGGATGTGCTCGACATCATGAAGGATGCGGGGGTGGATCTCTCCACGCCGGCTCCGGTCGAGGCGGCGCTCGGTTACTTCCGTTCGACGGTGGGGCAGCTCCGCCGCGAACTGGGCCGCTGAAATTCGGAAGAGGAGAGAAAACGATTCATGGCAAAGGAATTTTCCCGTTCCCTCCCGGCGCAGGCCGCGGCGCTCTCGGTGATCAATGCGGCGAAGGAGCATGGCTATCTCAAGGGACCGCTGGTGGCGGACCCGGTTCTGGCGGAGGCGGAGAAGGAGCTGTTTCTGGCGATGTTCCGCCGGCTGGCCGACCGGCGCCGGACCGGCGGGGAGGAGCTCACCTCCGACGAGATCTCCTCGCTCTTCACCTTCGTCTTTGCCCGGGCGGCGGAGGCGGTCACCAACATGGTCAACCGCCAGCCGAACAAATTCGAAATGCTCGGCATGTTCGACGGCAAGGTGCCGATCTGCGCCGACGACCGGCTGACCGGATGCTTCAAGAAGCTCGAACTGCCGGCCGACTGCGCGCGGGCCTACTGGTCCTGGTATCACGACGGAGCCGACGCCGGTCAGCGGAGCGGCGTCGACCCGATCCTGCCGCTTTTTGAAGCGCTCAAGTGGACCTTCCGCATTTCGTGCACCGTCGCGATCGAGAAACTTGAGGAGCTCGGCATCCGGCTGTGACCGGGTGTGCCGCCCAAAAGGAGGTCCCGGATGCGGAAGAGAGTGCGGAGCCGTGCGACGGTGCTCTGGTGCGTCGCCATCGTGCTTCTGGCGGCGCTTCCGGCGCTCCTGCTGCCGGCGGGCGCGGGCTGGATCACCGACAACGGCAACAAATACATCATCATGCGCAGTCTCGCCGAACACGGATCGACGGCGATTGCCGCTCCGGCGGCGGAGCTCGATCCGGAGGGGAAATTCTTTCCGGACGGCGGATTCCACTTCCGGCGGTTCGACGGCGCGATGCGTTCGATCTATCCGGAGTACTTCCCTGCACTGTCACTGCCGTTCTACCGGCTCTTCGGAGAGCGCGGCGTGCTGGTGCTCCCGGCGCTCGGCGCGATGGCGGCGGCGCTGCTCTTCGGCGCCTGGCGGCGGCGGATGGCGGCGGGGCTGATCCTGCTTGCGGGGACGCCGCTGCTCTTCTACGGCGGCACCTTCTGGGAGATGGCGCCGAGCGTGCTTTTCGCGCTGACGGCGGTGATGCTCGCGGTGCGGCGGAAGCTGTTCCTCGCGGGGCTGGTGCTGGGCGCGGGGCTGATTCTGCGCGAGGAGATGTATTTTCTCGCCGCGGCGCTGGGGGCGGGGGTGCTCTTCGCCGAACCGCGGCGCTGGCGCGGCGTGTTCCGGTTCGGGATCGGATTTCTCGTCGCCGCGCTCCCGCTGCTGTTCTGGCAGTACCACTGTTACGGGCATGTGCTCGGTCTGCACGGTGCGCTCTACTACAGTCACAACCGGGTCGCTCCGCCGACGGTGTGGGAGCAGCTTTCCGGATTCTTCGAAGGATGCTATCTCTATTTGTTGCAATTCAACGCGGGGGCGCCGGAGTTCCGCTGGTACTATCCGGTGCTGTTTTTCCCGATGCTGTTGATGGCGGCGGCGGGGGCCGCGCCCGGCTTCGGCGCCTGGCGGAACTTCAAGCACGGCGCGTTTGCGCTCGCTTCGGCGGCGTGGCTGGTGCTCGTGGTGATGCTCTGGCGCAATCCGGCTCCGGCGATGGCGGCGGGGGTGACGGTGGGACTCTTCACCGGCACGCCGCTGATGGCGGGGTTTCTGCTGAACTGGCGGCCGCTGCTTCTGAGTGCGGAACGCTCCTCGCGGCTGCTCGCGGCGCTGGCGGTGGTCTATCTTCTGCTGACGCCGCCGCTGCTGACCCGGAGCGACATCGGCATCATCTGGGGGCCGCGCCACTTTCTCTGCGTGATGCCGGTGCTGCTGCTGCTGAGTTTCGAGGGGTGGCGCAAGCAGCGCAATGCGGAAATTCAGCAGCTGCTCGCGGCGGAAGGCCCCGGGCGGGCGGTGCAGTGCGGCCGGCGTTTCCTGCTGGTGCCGGCGCTGGCGCTGGGGTTTTCGCTCGCCATTGAACTCTTCGGCCTGCGGGCGCTCGCCGGAGTGACGGAGGAGACGGCGCGCCTGACCGGAACTCTGCGGGCGATGAAGCCGGAGGTGGTGATTTCGGACCTGTTCTTTCTGCCGGAACAGACGCCGCAGCTCTTCTTTGAAAAGCGGTGGCTTTTCGTCAAGGACGACGCTTCGGCGGCGGAGCTCCCGGCGCTTCTGGCGCGGCACGGCGTTCGCGAAGCGGTGCTGGTGCTGTCGCCGCGCTTCCGGAATCTGAGCGATGAGGCGCTGCGCCGCCTGCTTGCGTCGATGCCGCTGACGGCGCCGCCGGAACGGTTCCAGGCGCCGGTGAGCGGATTTCTCGAACTCTTCATCGGCAAAGTCCGTTTGCAATAAACGTATCTTACTGCTATATTGGAAACAAGCAAGAAAAACAGCCCCGCAGGAGGGCATGACAGAGAGGATTCCGGAGCGATATGGATCAGATTTTCGCCGTTCGGCTGGACAACGGCAGTACCTTGATAGTCAAAGCGGCCGAGGAGCTGGGGCTCCAGGCGCACGATCTGTGCGTGTTCCGGCGCGATTTCTACATCGATCTGGGGGAGATCCGCCGGGAGGTGGCGCCGCCGGAGAATCCCGGCGAACTGCCGACGGCGATCCGGAAGGCGGAGACCGCCGATCTGGCCACCGCCAATGAGAACGACGCCAAGGCGCGTTCCGCGATGCAGACGGCGCACCGGTTCGTCAGCAGTCTCGGGCTGGAGATGAAACTGTTGAACGCCCACTATTCGCTGGACGGCAAACTGGTGACGATTCAGTTCAGCGCCGACGGGCGGGTGGACTTCCGCGAACTGGTCAAGGAGCTTTCGCGGGCGCTCTGCACCCGGATTGAACTGCGCCAGATCGGCGTGCGCGACGAAACCGGAATTCACGGCGGCATCGCCGTCTGCGGCCAGCAGCTCTGCTGCTCCCGTTTCCTGAAGGAGTTCAATTCGATCAACGTCAAGATGGCCAAGGAGCAGGATCTTTCGCTGACCCCGGCGACCATCTCCGGTGTCTGTGGCCGGTTGAAGTGCTGTCTGAAATACGAACACGAAGGGTATCAGGAGCTGGAAAAGGGGATGCCGCGCCGCGGCGAATGGTGCGACACTCCCCAGGGGCGCGGCCGGATCAGCGACCGCAATCTGCTCACCCGCAAGGTGTCGGTCACGCTCGAAAGCGGCAATGTGGTGCAGTTTTTGAAGGATGAGATCACCGTGGTTCCGTCGGAACGGCGTCCCGGCGGTGGTGGCAACGGCGGCGGTTCCCGGCGGAACCGTGACGGCGGCCGTCGGAACGGCTCCGGGCAGTCGCCGCGCCGCGGCGGGGATGCTGTGCCGGCGCCGAAGGAGGGGGCCGGCGGCGGCTCCGGGGCGGCGGAATGAGTCTGGAGTTCCTCGGTCTCGATCGATACTGTGCGCTCGACGCTGCCGGGTTCCTGCCCGGGGAGGGGGAGACGCCCGCGGAATTTCTCGCGCGGGTGGAGGCGATTCTGGATGCCCACCGGGCGTTCGAAACCGAGCTTGCCGAAAAGGGGGAGCTGGTGGTATTCGATGGAATCCGGGTGCGCGCCTCCGACCGGATTCCGGCGGAGATCATTGACGAGGCCGGAGAGGTGACCGGCCGGCTCTACGATTTTCAGGTGCGCCATGTGCCGGGATTCTTTCTTTCGCGGGATGTCGGGCTGCTCTGGGGGGGCTGTCTGATCGCCGACACCGAGCTGCCGCTGTCGATTTTTCTGATTCGCGGCGCATTCCGCACCCGGGAGCGGTGGCTCTTCTACAACCGCCGCGAACTGCTTGCCCACGAACTCTGCCATTCGATGCGGCAGAGTCTGCATGAGATCACGCTGGAGGAGCACTTCGCCTACCAGACCAGTCCGAGCCGGCTGCGCCGCTACCTCGGGAACTGTTTCATCCGGGAGCGCGACGCGATCTGTTTTATTGTGCCGGCGCTGCTGCTGTTGTGCGCCCAGTTTGCGCAGACCTTCTGGCTGCCGCGGCTGCCGGTCTGGCCGTTCTGGCCGGTGGCGCTGGCCTATCCGGCGTTTCTGCTGCTGCGGAACATGGTGTCGCGGCAACTGGTCACCCGTGCGGCGCGGAAGCTGATTCAATTCGGCGTGGCGCGTCCCGGCCCGGTGCTGTTCCGCTGTACGCGGGAGGAGCTCCGGCAGCTGGGGGAGCTTGCCGCGCGAGAGGATTTTGAGAAATTTGTCGATCGCCGGGCGGGGGAGGAGCTGCGCTGGGCGATCATCCGCCGTCGTTTTATGCAATCGGAACCGGGAGGAACCACCGATGAAACTTGTCGAACTGACCCAATTTCTGGATCGTGAACTCAATCTGGAGGCGTTCCGCCAGGATCACTCCAACAACGGCCTTCAGGTGGAGGGTTCCGCCGAAGTGCGGCGGGCGGCGTTCGCCGTGGACGCCTGTCTGGCGACCTTCGAACTGGCGGCGGAGAAGGGGGTTGATTTTCTCTTCGTCCACCATGGGTTGAGCTGGGGGGCGGAGCCGCGCCGTTTCACCGGGGTCACCGCCCGGCGGCTCCGGACTCTGTTCAACGCCGGAATCAGCCTCTACGCCGCGCATCTGCCGCTGGACGCCAACCCGGTGTTCGGCAACAATGCGGAGCTCTCCCGGCTCGCCGGATTGATTGAAACCGAGCCCTACTGTCTCTACGACGGGGTGAAGATCGGCCGGATCGGAGACCTGCCGTCGCCGCGTCCGCTGCCGGAGATCGCCGCGCGGCTGGAGCGGGAACTGAAGACGGCGGCGCAGATCTGCGGCGAGCCGGAGTCGACGGTGTCGCGGATCGCCGTGGTCTCCGGAGGCGGCGGCATGGACGCGCTGGAGCAGGCGGCTTCTGCCGGAGCGGATCTGCTCATCACCGGGGAGCTCACGCACGTCATGTTTCACTGCGCCCGGGAGCTCGGGGTGAAGGTGCTTGCATTCGGTCATTATGCGACGGAGACCGTCGGCCCGCAGGCGCTGATGCGGCACGTCGGAGGGAAGTTCCCGCTCGAGCTCACCTTCCTGGATTTCCCGACCGGTCTCTGAGGCGGGGCGGGAATGAACGGCGCAGAAAAAGGAAAGAAGAAAAAAAGAAAGAAGAAAAAAAGAAAGCAGGCTTTATACTCTCGCGTGACAGATGTACAATAAGCTCAAAAGAGAGCCCGATGCGTAACTTGTTCCGAGACTGACCTGCTTTCTGGTATTCACTATATACCGTCGGCGGGCAAAGTCAAGTGATTTCGGGAAAAAATTTGTAGGATTTCCGAACTATCTGTTTTTTCTTGAAAAAAAGTTGGAGAAAAGTTTGCAAAAGCTCAAAAACAGGTTATGTTAATAATCTGTTGTCATCGGTAATTGATCCGGTGGGTTGATAGCTCAGTCGGTAGAGCATCGCCCTTTTAAGGCGGTGGTCCCGGGTTCGAGCCCCGGTCAACCCACCATTTTTACGACACTTTTAAAGCAACATAAAAATATTCTCCGGGCCGGATTCCGGCGGAAGAAGCGAGGAACAAGATGAGCAAGTTTTGCGAAATGTGCGGCAAGGGCAAGGCCCATGGCGGCTGCATCACCCGCAAGGGTCTGGCGAAAAAGGCCGGCGGAATCGGTATGCACGTTGTGAAGAACGTCAAACGGACCTTCGAGGCGAACCTCCAGAACGTCAAGATTGTCGACGGCGGCACGGTCCGCACCGTCAAGATGTGCGTTCGCTGCATCCGTACCGGCAACTTCACCAAGGCGTAATCCGCATTCTGTGAAGTTGTATCAGAAAAAGGCGGACGAGTGATTTCTCGTCCGCTTTTTGTGTTTTTAACGAAGAGCGGAGCTGTTCTATGTTGGGGCTGGGAGACGCATCCACCGCGGCGGCGCTGATTCTCTGCATCGCCGTCACGCTGTTCGGGGTGATCTACGGAATCGTCAACTGGAATTCCGGCGGTCCGGATGATCTCGCGCCGGAACGGCCGAAATGCCGCCGCAGACGGCGCCGCCATCGGAGAGGGCAGCCGCAAAAATGAGTCAGTTTCTTCCTTTCCTTGCGGCGGCCTCCGCCGGAACCGGCGGCATGAACACGCTGATCCTCGGCGCGCTGATTGCCGTTTACATGCTCTTCATCGGCTATCTCGGCTACCGCGGTTTCCGCCGGACGAAGAACAGCGGCGACTATCTGCTCGCCGGGCGTTCGGCCCATCCCTTCGTCATGGCGATGAGCTACGGGGCCGCCTTCATCAGTACCTCGGCACTGGTCGGATTCGGCGGCATCGCCGGGCAGTTCGGCATGGGGCTGATGTGGCTGGTGTTCATGAACATCGCCATCGGCATCGTCGTCGCATTCATCTTCTTCGGGCGGCGCACCCGCTGCATGGGGCTGGCGCTGGATGCGCACACCTTCCCGGAATTCATGGGGAACCGTTTCGATTCGCGCGGCCTCAAGGTGTTTCTCGCCCTGGTCATCTTCCTCTTCATGCCGCTCTATTCGAGCGTCGTGTTGATCGGCGGGGCGCGCTTTCTCGAGGAGGTGATGCAGATCGACTACGGCTGGGCGCTCGGCGTCTTCGCCGCGGTGGTCGCGGTCTACGTCGTCTTCGGCGGCCTCAAGGGCGTGATGTACGTCGACGCGATGATGGGCACGATCATGATCGTCGGAATGGTCTCTCTGGTGGTGATGTGTTACTGGAAGCTCGGCGGCGTGGTGAGCGCTCATCAGGCGCTGACCGACATGGCCCCGCTGGTGGCGGAGCGGCTGCCGCAGGAGGCGCAGCTCGGCCACGTCGGCTGGACCGCGATGCCCCGCTTCAATTCGATCTGGTGGTGGACTCTGGTGTCGAGTCTGATGCTCGGCGTCGGCATCGGCGCGCTGGCGCAGCCGCAGCTGGCGGTCCGCTTCATGACGGTGCAGAGCAGCCGGGAACTCAACCGGGCGGTGCTGATCGGCTCGGTCTTCATCCTGCTGACGGTGGGGTCGGCCTACATGGTCGGAGCGCTCTCCAACGTCTTCTTCTACTACACCGACAGGGGGATCGCCGAAGGGATCGGCGGCAAGCTCGCCATCGAAGCGGCCGGGGGGAATCCCGACCTCATCATCCCGCTCTTCATCCGCGAGGCGCTGCCGCCGGTGATTCTCTACATCTTTTCGCTGACACTGCTGTCGGCGGCGATGTCGACGTTGAGTTCGCTCTTCCACGTGACCGGTTCTGCGATCGGGCATGACCTCTTCCGCAACCTGGCGGGGGTCCGTCGCGACAGCACGCTCATCACCCGGCTGGGGGTGGTGTTCGGCATCGTGGTGAGTGTGATTCTCGGCGTGGTTCTGCCGCCCGGCATCATCGCCCGCGGCACGGCGATCTTCTTCGGCGTCTGCGCGGCGGCGTTCCTGCCGGCCTACTGGGCGGCGCTCTACTGGCGCGGCGCGACCCGGGCGGGGGTCTGGGCGAGCATGGCGACCGGGGTGGGGGTGAGTCTTTTCGGGCTCTTCTTCCTCCACCGCAAGGAGTCGGCGGCGCTCGGAGTCTGTGAACTGCTCTTCGGCCGGACGGAGCTCATTTCGTCGTTTCCGTGGCCGTATGTGGATACTTTCGTCTATTCACTGCCGCTTTCGCTGGCGGTGTTGTTCGTGGTGAGTTGTTTCACCCGTCCGCTCCCGAAGGAGCACCTCAAACGTTGTTTCAAATCAGTTCAATCATAGCAAACCGGTGGAGATCATGGAATTTCAGGCAGTTTCCAATCAGGTCGACTTCCCGAAGCTGGAGTGCGAAATCCTCAAATTCTGGCAGGAGTCGGAAATTTTTCACAAATCGCTCGAACAGCGCCGCGGCGGCGATGAATTCGTCTTCTACGACGGCCCGCCGTTCGCCACCGGGCTGCCGCACTACGGCCACCTGCTCGCCGGAACCATCAAGGATGTGGTGCCGCGCTACCAGACGATGCGCGGCAAGTACGTCGAGCGGCGCTTCGGCTGGGACTGCCACGGGCTGCCGGTCGAGAACGAGATGGAGAAACAGCTCAATCTCTCCAGCAAGCGGGACATCGAGGCGTACGGCATCGACAAGTTCAACGAGGCGTGCCGTTCGATCGTGCTGCGCTACACCGCCGAGTGGGAGAAGGTGGTCGGGCGGATGGGCCGCTGGGTGGATTTCCGCAACGGTTACCGCACGATGGACCGCAGTTTCATGGAGTCGATCTGGTGGGTCTTCAAGAACCTCTGGGATCAGGGACTGGTCTACGAGGGGTATAAAATTCTGCCCTACTGCCCGCGCTGCGCGACGCCGCTGTCGAACTTCGAGGCGAATCAGGGCTACCGCGAGGTGGTGGATCCGGCGATCACCATCCGCTTCCGGGCGGCGGACCGGGAGAACACCTACTTCCTGGCCTGGACGACCACGCCGTGGACGCTCCCCTCGAACCTCGCGCTGACCGTCGGCCCCGATATCGATTACGTCGAAGTGCGGGACGGCGACGACCATTACATTCTGGCCGAGGCGCGGGTCGGCGTCTACTACAAGGAGAAGCCGGAGATCCTCTGGCGCGGCAAGGGTTCCGAACTGGTCGGGCGCCGCTATGAGCCGCTCTTCCCCTACTTCGCCGACCTGGCCGGGAAGGGGGCGTTCCAGGTGCTGGCCGGCTCCTTCGTCAGCACCGAGGATGGTACCGGAATCGTCCACACCGCGCCGGGCTTCGGCGAGGACGACAACGCGGTCTGCAAGGCGGCGGGACTTCCCGAAGTCTGCCCGATCGACGAGGAGTGCCGCTTCACCGCCGAGGTGCCCGACTATCAGGGGCGCCCGGTCAAATCGACCGACAAGGAGATCATCGACCGGCTGAAGGCGGAGGGGAAACTCATCCACCGCGGCCAGATCAAGCACAGTTATCCGCACTGCTGGCGCGACGACGGTCCGCTGATCTACCGGGCGATCTCGACCTGGTTCGTCAAGGTCGAGGCGATCAAGGAGAAGATGATCCGGAACAATCAGCAGATCAACTGGGTTCCGGCGCACCTGCGCGACGGCCGGTTCGGCAAGTGGCTGGAGAACGCCCGCGACTGGGCGATCAGCCGCAACCGCTACTGGGGGACCCCGCTGCCGATCTGGCGCAACGCCGAGGGCGAAGTGATCGTGGTCGGCAGTGCCGCCGAGCTGGAGAAGCTCACCGGCAAGAAGATCGACGACCTGCACAAGCACTTCATGGATAAGATCGAAATTCCGTCGCCGACCGGCAAGTCGCCGCTGCGGCGGGTGCCGGAGGTGTTCGACTGCTGGTTTGAATCCGGTTCGATGCCGTACGCTCAGCAGCACTATCCGTTTGAGAACAAACAGCATTTCGAGGAAAATTTCCCGGCGGACTTCATCGCCGAGGGGCTCGACCAGACCCGTGGATGGTTCTATACGCTGGTGGTGCTGGCGACGGCGCTCTTCGACCAGCCGCCGTTCCGCAACGTGGTGGTCAACGGGCTGGTGCTGGCCGAGAACGGGCAGAAGATGTCCAAGCGGCTGCGGAACTACCCCGACCCGATGGTGGTGATCGACCGCTACGGCGCCGACGCGCTGCGGCTCTTCATGCTCGGCAGCCAGGTGGTGCGCGCCGAGGATCTCAAGTTCTCCGAAACGGGGGTCAAGGAGATCCTGCGCGGCATCATGATCCCGATGTGGAACGCGCTCTCCTTCTTCACGACCTACGCGAGCGTGGACCACTACAATCCGGGCGAAGGGGAGGTCCGGCCGCCGGCGCACCCGTCGAACGTGCTCGACCGCTGGATTCTGAGCTCCGCTTCGCAGATGGTCGAGGAGGTGCGCACCGAGCTTGACGCCTACAATCTGCAAAAGGCGGCGAACCGGTTCAGCCGGTTCATCGACGACCTGACCAACTGGTACATCCGCCGGAGCCGCCGCCGTTTCTGGAAGTCGAGCGACGACCGCGACAAGCAGGAGGCGTACGCGACGCTGCACTATGTGCTGCTGGTCTTTGCGAAGACGGCGGCGCCGTTCATCCCCTTCACCACCGAAGCGATCTACCGGGCGCTGCGGACGCCGTCGATGCCGGAATCGGTCCACCTCTGCGACTACCCGGTGCCGGACGACTGCCGCGACGAGTACCTCGAGCGGCAGATGGCGCTGACGATGAGCGCGGTCTCTTCGGGGCGGTTCCTGCGCACTGCGCACAATCTGAAGGTGCGCCAGCCGCTGCTTCGCGCGGTGCTGGTTCCCGGCAGTCCGGAGGCGCGGCAGATGCTGGAGGCGACCGCGTCGATCATCGCCGAGGAGCTGAACGTCAAGAACGTCGAATTCAGCGACGACGAAGAGGCGCTGGTCCACCGGAGCTGCAAGGCGAACTTCAAGGCGCTGGGCAGCCGGCTCGGCAAAAACATGAAGGCGGCCGCGGCGAAAATCGAGGCCTTCTCCGGGCGGGAGATCGGTGAAATTCTTTCCGGCAAACCGCAGACGATCACCCTGCCGGACGGAAGCACGGCGGAGATCAGCGCCGCGGATCTGGTCATCCGGCGCGAGGAGAAGCCGGGGCTGGTGGCCGCGAGCGAAGGCGGCGTCACCATCGCGCTGGCGACCGAACTCACCCGCGAGCTGGAGGAGGAGGGGTTCGCCCGCGAACTGGTGAGCCGCATTCAGGGGCTGCGCCGGGATCTGATGCTCGAAGTGACCGACCGGATCCGGATTTTCTGCCGGGTGCCGGAGGAGTGGCGTTCCGCCGTGGATCACTATCGCAACTACATCTGCGGCGAAACCCTCGCGGAGGAGCTCTCCGCGGAGCCGACGGCGGAGATGCAGGAGCTGGAGATCAACGGCGCCGCCTGCCAGGTTGCCGTCGTGAAAGCGTGACGCGATGACCTCCCGTACCCGGAACGGCCTGATTCTGGCGGCCCTGCTGGTTCTGGCAGGGGCCGCACTGCTGATCCACCAGGTCCGAAGCGAACGGCAGCTGGAGAAGTTCCAGCAGGCGTTTCCGATCATGGGGACTCTGGCGGGCTTCACCTTTTACGCCGAACCGGAACAGTCGGCGGCGGCGGCGAAGGCGGCCCGCGCGGCGTTCGACCGGGTGACGGAGCTGGCGAACCTCTACAATCCGGAGAGCGAGCTGGCCCGGCTGAACCGGAGCGCGGCAACGGCTCCGTTCGCCTGTTCCGACGAGCTGTGGCTGATGCTCTCCGAGGCGCGGCAGGCGTACGAGTTCAGCGGTGGCGCGTTCGACATCACGGCGAAGCCGCTGATGGATCTGTGGGGATTCTACCGGCGGCGGGGAGATGCCCTGCCGACCGCCGCCGAGACCGCCGCCGCCCGGGCCCGGGTCGGACTGGAGAAGGTGATCTTCGACGATGAAAATCAGACGGTGAAGTTCACCGTGCCGGGGATGGCGTTCGACCTCGGCGGCATTGCCAAAGGGTATGCGGTGGATGCCGCCTGCGACGCCGCCGTCGACTGCGGTGTGCGCCGCGGCATCATCGATCTCGGCGGGAATCTCCGGCTGATGCCGCTGCCGCCGCCGGGGAGGCTGTTCTACCGGGTCGGCATCCGCGATCCGCGCGACCGTTATTCGGTGCTGCCGGAGGTGATCGAGCTGCGCAACGCGGCGCTTTCGACCAGCGGCGACTACGAACGTTTCGTCACCATCGGCGGGAAACGTTACGGGCACATCATGGATCCGGTGGCGGGTCATCCGACGCAGGCGGAGAATTCGGTGACGGTGATTGCGCCGTCGGCGATGCTGGCGGACTGGCTTTCGACGACGCTCTTTCTGCGGCCGGAGCTGGCGGAACGGGCGGAGCGGGAGTTCCCCGGGGTGCAGGTGGTGATCGCCGAGTAGTCCGGAAAAGTGGAAAATTCCGCGTGCCTTTCCAGCGGTTCCGGTTGAAAAAGCCGGGTTCGGAGGGCATGTTATAAGAGAGAGAGAATTCAAACGGTTTCATATGGCGAAGGAGAGGATGTTCCGATGAAAGATCTGATCAACAAGGCGAATGTGCTGGTCGAGGCACTCCCCTACATTCAGCGTTTCCGCAACTCCATCGTGGTAATCAAGTTCGGCGGAAGTTCGATGGAGGATCCCGAACTGGTCCGCAGCACGATGCGCGACATTGTGCTGCTCGAGGCGATCGGCATCCGTCCGGTGGTGGTGCATGGCGGCGGCAAGGCGATTTCGGCCGAACTGCGGCGGCAGGAGATTCCGGTGCGGTTCGTCAACGGTCTGCGCTTCACCTGTGAGCGGACCATCCGGATTGTCGACGACGTGCTGCACAACACGGTCAACCGCGAACTGGTCCGGCTCGGCAAGGAGTGCGGCGGCGCGATGATCGGGATTTCCGGGAAACAGGTGCTCAAGGCGGAACGGACCGTGTCGGTCGACCCGATCACCGGCGAGAAACAGGATATCGGTTTTGTCGGCGAGATCACCGGCGTCAACGTCGCGCCGATCATGGAGGCGATCGAAGCCGGACTCGTGCCGGTGGTGACGCCGCTCGGCACCGGGCTGGACGGGCAGGTTTACAACATCAACGCCGATATCGCGGCCTGCCGGATTGCGGAAGCGATTCACGCGCGCAAGCTGGTGTTTCTGAGCGACGTTCCGGGAATTCTCGCCGATTGCACGGATGAAACATCGGTCATTCCGACCATCCGCACCGATGAGATGGATGAGCTGATTCAGCGGAAGATCATCTCCGGCGGCATGCTGCCGAAACTGCGCAGCTGCGTCAACGCGCTCAACGCCGGAATCAACAAGGTCCACCTGATCGACGGGCGGGTCATGCACACGCTGTTGCTGGAGATCTTCACCGACCGCGGTGTCGGCACGCAGATCGTCCGCCCCGATTCGGTGATGTGAGCCGGCGATGGGGTTGAAGCGATCCATTGTGCTTGCCGGAATCAAGCACTGCGGCAAAAGCACGCTGGGGGCGTTGCTCGCCCGTCGCTACGGAGTGACATTCATCGACACCGACCGGGAGCTGGAGGAGCGTTTCCGTGCGGAGAGCGGGCGGGAGCTCGCCACGCGCGAAATCTTCCGGGAGCTCGGCGCGGAGAAATTCCGCAAATTCGAAGCGGCGGTGATCGGCGCATTGGCGAAAGAGGCGGCTGAGCCGCGGATTGTCGCGCTCGGCGGCGGTGTGCCCGCCAACAGTTTCGTCGAGCCGGAGGCGTTGCGTTCGCTGGGGTTCCAGGTCTATCTGGCGATTCAGCCGGAGCTGGCGTACGCGCGGGTCCTGCGGAACGGTTTGCCGCCGTTTCTGGCCGGAGCGGCCGACCCGTTCGCGGAGTTCTGCCGACTGAACCGGGAACGCGAACCGTTTTACCTCAAATTCGCCGATCTGGTCTGGCCGGTGGACCGGGAGATTCCCGCTCCGGCGGCGGCCGGGGCGCTGGCGGAAAAATTGGAACAGGAGTGGAATATACTATGAGCGGCAATACCTTTGGAGAACTTTTCCGGGTCACCACCTTCGGGGAATCGCACGGGCCGGGGCTCGGTGTGGTGGTTGACGGCGTTCCCGCCGGAATCCGGATTGACGAAGCGCTGATTCAGCGCGATCTCGACCGGCGGCGGCCGGGGCAGTCCCGGGTGAGCACTGCGCGCCGCGAGGCGGACAAGGTGGAGATCCTTTCCGGCGTCTTCGAGGGGGTTTCCACCGGGACTCCCATCGGGATGATCATCCGCAACAACGACCAGCGGAGCCAGGATTACGGGAAACTGGCGGAACTTTTCCGCCCCGGCCACGCGGATCTGACCTTTTTCCGCAAGTATGGTATTCGCGACTACCGGGGGGGCGGCCGCTCCTCCGGGCGCGAGACTTCGATGCGGGTCGCCGCCGGAGCGCTGGCGAAGATGTTTCTCGCTTCGCTGGGGGTGTCGGTCCGCGCCTGCGCGATGATGATCGGCGGCGTGTGGGCCGAAACGGTCGACTGGAACGAGGTGGAGAACAACATCGTGCGTTCCCCCGACCCGGTGGCGGCGGAGAAGATGGTCGCGGCGATCCGTGCCGCGCAGAGCGAGCGCGACAGCGTCGGCGGCATCATCTGCTGCGAAGCGCGCGGCGTGCCGGCGGGCTGGGGCGAGCCGGTCTTCGACAAGCTCGACGCGATGCTCGCGCACGCCGTTCTGTCGATCGGCGGAATCAAGGGAATCGAAATCGGCGCCGGTTTCGCCGCGTCGGGGCGGCGCGGCAGTGAGAACAACGACCCGATTCTGCCGGAGGGATTCGGTTCCAACAACGCCGGCGGCATCCTGGGCGGCATTTCGAACGGCGACGTCATCACCTTCCGCGCGGCGATGAAGCCGACCTCCTCGATTGCGAAGAAGCAGCGCACGATCAACAAGGCGGGCGAAGCGATCGAAGTCGAAGTGCTGGGCCGTCACGATCCCTGCCTGGTGCCGCGTGCGGTGCCGGTGGTCGAAGCGATGACGGCGCTGGTTCTCGCCGATCTGGCGCTGCGCAACCGGGCCGCACGGCTCTAAGCGCGAAGCGGCGGGTTCCGGATCAGCCGGCGGGAAAGAGGGCGCGTTCCAGCGCCTCCGCGCCGGTGAAGCGGAGCGCGTTCCAGCCGAACTGTGCGGCGCCTGCGATCAGTTCCGGGCGGTCGTCGACGTAGAGAACGGGGCGGCCGAACCGGGATTCGAACGCTTCGAACATGGCGCGGGCGGGTTTGCGTGCTCCGACTTCAAAGCTGTAGATCCCTTCCGGAACCATGGCGGCGGCGGCGAACTTCCTCCGCACTTCCGCCAGATGCAGTGCCGAGGTGTCGGAGAAGAAAACCGGCTGGACGCCGCGCGCGGGCAGCGAAGCGACAAGTTCATTCATGCCGGGTATCGGTTCCCCGATGATGGCGGCGAGGGCGGCGGCGAGTTCCGCATCGGAGAGGGAGGTGCCGGTCAGTCTTCGTGCGGCGGCGAGAAATTCCGCATCGGAGAGTCGTCCGCATTCGAACTCCTCGACGCCGAGCCGCAGCAGTTCCGGAGGCACTTCGGCGGCGCTCCGGAAGCCGAGGTGGGCGAAGCACCGTTCGGGATGGATCGAGAGGCAGACCTGGCCGATGTCCAGCGCCAGAAATTTTTTCTTCATGAAAAGCTCCTGTTGAAATTTTCCATATCATAGCACGGAAAAGTTTCGGTTGCCAATTGAAAAAAAGTTTTTCCCGTGTATTATAATGAAAATTTGAATCAAGCAACTCAATTGTGGAAACAACGCATGGATCACGCTCCGCTTCTGACCGTCTGCCTGCTGGGCCGCATGGGGGACATTGTGGCGATGGAACCCGCCTTCCGCTATCTGCATGAACGGCATCCGGATCGGAAATTCCGCTGGTACACCCGCGAACCGTACGTATATGCCCAGTGAGCCCCATGGTGAGGGGGATATCGCGGTGGAGCTTTGGAA
>URVC01000067.1 GCA_900551245.1 uncultured bacterium
GAAGATAATATAGCACAAGGAGCTATTAAAATCAATTTATTAGTTGATAAGCTCTATATCATTCCTTTACCACCTTGTCAATAGTAAAGTCGGCTCTCTAATAAACGTTTTCCTCTGATTGACGAAAAAGATTGCTCTATTGAACTTCAGGTCATCTGAAAAGGCTGTTCAAGCAACCGGATATTACTTGCCTGCCGAGAATTTTCGATTCCTCATTTCCGCAGTGCCTCGTCCACGAAAAACGACCTCCTGTGCCGGAGGCGGCAGGGAGGTCGTCATCTGTTTTTGTTACAGGAAACAATCGCAGGAGAGAGTCCTGCGTCTTCTTTTATCTTCCGTCAATTTCCATATGCCGTTTGCTCATCTCCTCCCGGTATCGTTTGAACATGCGCCGGATGTCGTCATCCGACATCCGGCTGATTCTGTAATCGGTCATCCATGCCGACTTTTTCAGGCGTCTCTCTTTCTCTTCAACGATCTTATCCTCCTGAAGAATCGTAAGATGTTCTTCATAATGTTTTTTGTGGCGTTCATCCACCGCTTCGGCAATCTTTTTCCTGGTCTCCTCCATCTCACGGTTGATTGCAGAGCGATGATTCTTTTTTCTGGTAAATTCTTTCTCTTTCATGATATTCCTCTTTCAATTTAGTTTTGTCTGGACAAGCCGTCAACTACCTCCTTCCCGTCAACGGAGTTGGTTGGTTGCGAAAACATAGGGGGGAAGAGGAATAGAATCCAAACCAGAGCAAAAAAATTCTTCGGCGATATTTGACAGGAATGCGTGTATTCTGAGAAAAACTCAGCGATAAAATGGAAAAAGACCGATCGCTCTTATTGTTTCTTGAGCAAAACCGCGATAAGGAGGTTGCGATATGATAACACAGACAGCTTATCGATGAGCCTTCTTCAAGACTGTATCAGGCATCCTCAAACGGCTTTCGCAAAATTTTCGCAAAATTGAGGAGGAAATCCTGCTTTTTTCACACAAAAAAAGAGATCGCGAATTTTACTTCACGACCTCTTTTGAGCTCAAGAATGGTACACCCGACGAGATTCGAACTCATGACCTTCTACTCCGGAGGCAGACGCTCTATCCAGCTGAGCTACGGGTGCCCATGTCATTATTATATACAATACTCGCTTTTTTCGATTTTTAAAGTCGCGGTTGACAGGAATCCTGCTTTTTTTTTCAATTTTCTGCGTTTTTCTCTGTATTGCATCAAAAAAAACGCCGGCAGGAGAGCCACCCCGCCGGCGTTTTCCTGCCGGTGATCTTATTTGACCCGGGCCGGCTTCGTCGCCGGATCAACAAAAATCAGCTGTTCTCCCTGGCCGAGCACATAGGGAACCAGCTTTTTCACCGAAGTCAGCGTGGCCGGGAAGCCCGCAACTTCACATTTGACCTGCTTGAATACAAAGTAATCGGTCGTCGTCAGCTTGTAACGCGTCCCGAGCAGCGTATCCGCCCCGTTCTTCTGGCAGGCGTCGTACACCGCCGCACTCTTGGCGTAATTGGCCGGCGACGGGAAGAAACTGAAGGCGGAGAGATCCGAATTGTCCGCAAAACCATCCGACCCCCAGGCGAAAATCCCGAACAGCACGTTGACGTTTCCTTCCCCCGAAACACGCTGGTCCTTGTGAGTGTAATACTCCTGGTACCCCGTCGAAATCGTCTCCGGCAGCGCCTGGCTCTCCGCGCCGTCGCTGGTGTTGATCGAGGTGCAGCCGGCAGCGAAGAAAACTGCAGCCGCCGTCCCCATGACAACTCCGAGCCATCTCTTCATGATGTTTCTCCTTCTCTTGGTTTTTGTTCCGGTTGCAGCGACCTCTCCCCTTGAGAGGCGCATTCCATATTTTTCAACTTCAGCGGCCGTCCGGTTCCCCGGCTCAATCTTCTTCTTCCCCGAAAACTTCCGCCTGAAAGGTGAAGAGCTCCGCCTGCGGCCACTGCCAGGCGTTTTCCGGCAAGCCCGCTTTCCGGGAGAGGTAACGCAAGGTCGTCTCCCGGTCCCAGTGCTGTTCCGGCGCCACCTGCGGCAGAAAGACGGCGCCCCGCCCCGCCGCGCGCAGAATGATGCCGTCCTCCCCGACGCGGAACTCCTCCGGCGAAGCAATGGCCGTCGCCGGCGTCAGAATGGAAAGTTCAATGGTGGTGCCGGGCAGCTCCTCCAACTCCAGCGGCGGAAAGCGCGGATCGCTTTGCGAGGCGTTGATCGCGTTGCGGATCAGATTCTCCCCCAGCGGTTCGAACGCTTCGATGTTCCCGATGCAGCCCCGCAGGTCGCCTCCCTCCTTGAGGGTGACGAAGCAGGCGCCGGGTTCCGCAAGACGGGGCAGGGGCGGCGGGGAGGGCAATTCTGCTCCGACAAGGTCGCTTTCGATCACTTCCCGGACAAAACGGAGCAGTTGTCCGCGTTCCTCCCGGGTGAAGCTGCTTTTCGCCATATTCCCCTCCTGTTTTTACCGGATTTTTTGACTGCGGCTCTGGGAACGGTTCCGGCTCGGCCGCCCGTTCGGGAGCGTCAGTTCCGGTCGTAATAGATGCGTGCCGCGCCGCAGAGAATGAAGCCGATTGTCGGTGCAAGTCCGGCGAACATCGGGTTGAGGATTCCCCCTTTGCCCAGAACCAGAAACACCTGCGCCACGACAATGTAAACCACGATGAGCGCCACCGCGGTGATAATCGCCATCAGACTGCCGGTCCGCTCGTTCTTGGTCGCCAGCGGAATGCCGAGGAACACCGCGAGGAAGCAGGCCCACGGGAAGGCCAGACGGTAGTAGAATACGGTCATGTAAATCGACTTGACCCGTTCCGCCAGGTTCGGATTGCGGTGCACGTAGTCCCAGATCACCAGCGTGGGCAATTCATCCTTTTCCTTGATCGCGTTGATGATGTCGGTCGGCGTCTCCGGAATCTCTTCGGCGCTGAATCGAATCGCCTGATAGTTCCGGGGATCGTGCATCGTCGAGGTGCCGCGGCTTGCGGCATACTCGGTTTCGTCGTTCTTGTCGTAGCTCAGAAAGTTGCCGTTCTCAAAAGTCCAGACGCCGCTTTCGGGATCAAAGGTGACCCGGTTGGCGAAGAAGTCCACCTTGCGCCCCTTGAGTTCCGACGTGATCTCCCGGACTCTCGCTTCGCGCGAAAGCCCCAGCAGATGGGCCGCTTTGAAGCGGAAAATGTGCTCGATCATCGCTTTCTGTTCCGGTTCCGGCAGGTCGAGGATGATGCTCCGGATCATTCCGTCAGTCCAGAAGGTTTTGACGGTGACGTTTTCCTGCGCGCTCCCGGCGGTGAAGGTTTTGAAGAGCCAGTGGCGCTGCTGGTCCGAACTGCGGAAGGCGAGCAGGTTCTGCACGCTCTTGCGGCGGTCCACCACCGCGTCGTGAACCCGTTCCGCCTGGCGTTCGGTGTAGGGCACCAGCGCTTCGTTGAAGTAGATGTTCACGCCGGTGACGACCAGCCCCACCGCGAAGATCGCTCCGCCGCAGCGGAAGAGCGAGACGCCCGAGGCCCGCATGGCGGTGACCTCCATGTTCTTGCCGAAGGTCGCCATGGTCCACATGCAACCGAGCAGCATGGTGATCGGCAGGATGAACCGGACGTTCCCGGGCAGTTTGTACGCCAGATACAGCAGGATGCTTCTCCACGGCGCATCCGCCTCGAAGAAATCGGAGATATCGCGGTAGACGTCGCTCAGAATGAACAGAATGATGAAAACCAGCAACAGCACGCTGTACTTGATGAGGAATTCGCGCAGAATGTAGCCATCCAGCTTCGGCAGCGGAAACCAGCGCCGCGGAAGCAGGGTCAGATCTTCGTATTGCAGATGTTCTTTTTTATCCATGGGCACTAATATACACCGCACATCCCGACAAAAAAAGTTCCCGGCGCATTTTTCTCGCAAAAAAGTGGGAATCGGCCCTCCGGAGCCCGCCGCAGGGAAGAAAAAGCGGAAAATCTTCGCTCCAACGGTTGACAAATTCCGGTTTCGGCTTCATACTAACAGGGGGAAGTGGTCCGAAAACATTCAAATCCGGGTGGGGATGCGCCGCCGGTAAGGAATACGGGAGGTGGAGCCATGGCGAATGTGAAGCTGCCGAATCGAATCTATGGGAAATGGATCTGGAAGAAATCCCTGCTCAACCAGCCCGACAGCTTTCTTCTGATGCGCCGGGAGTTCGTCTGCCCGAGCGTCGGGATGGAGACCAATCTCTGGATCAGCGCGAACAGCGCCTATCAGCTCTTCATCAACGGCCGTCTGGTCGGGTTCGGCCCGCGCGCCCATCAGTCCTGCGGCACCAGCTACATCGATCAGCATGAGCTGACCTTCTATCTGGAGGCGGGCATCAACGTGCTCGCCGTGCAGGTCTACTACAATTCGGAGAGCACCGCGCCGAACCGCCGCACCCCCGGGCTCTGGTGCCAGATGGAATCCTCCCGCCAGGAGATTCTCTGCTCCGACGAGTCGTGGCACATCCTCGAAGGGGAGTGTTTCTGCGGCCCGCGGGCGCGCATCAGTTCGGAACAGGGGCTGACCCAGTTCTTTCACTCGGTGAAATGTCCGCGCAAATGGACCCATCAGATGTTCATGCCGGACTCCTCGTGGAGCCACCCGGACCACATCGTGCCGGTCGGGGAGTTCGGCTCCCGGCTGGAACTGCATCCGCTCGCGCCGGCGGCGATCGCCGACGAGCATCCGCCTTTCGACCCGGTGGAACACGGCCGCATCGTCGCGCCGCCCAACTGGACGCAGGTGCGGTTCCGTGACTGTTCCGGCCGGTGGCCGGAGACCTACGCCGCCGGGTGCTACCTCTTCAGCGAGGAGGAGCAGTCGATGCCGGTGAAGGTGTTCACCGACGACCCGTTCAAGTTTTTCTGCAACAACAACCTGGTCTGCTCCGGAACGCACCGCGACGGTTGCGAGGGCGATCAGCTTCTGCTCCGCCCCGGCTGGAACCGGCTGGTGCTGTTCCAGGAGCCGGGACGAAATTCGATGGGATTTCTGCTGATCTTTCCGGGAGAGCTGGACGACGACGAAATCCGCATCTATCAGGATATGGTCGAGAATGCACCCGCCGCCTGGAACATGGCCGGACCGCTCAAGATGACGCTGGAGGAGGCGACGCCGTCGATCCACTTCGAACGGCTGCCGGTCCAGAGCTATTTCCCGACCATGGGCGAACTGACCGACCCGGCGGACATCCTCGCGAACTGCGTCATGCAGCCGGAGGACACCACTTCGCTCCACCGGCCGCTTCAGACCGGGGAATATCTCATCTACCGGCTCGACATCGTCCGCTACGGTTTTGTGAGGATCTATTTCGAGGCGTTCGAGGATGACATCATCGACATCACGCTGGGACTGCGCCGCACCGAGTCCGGCGGCGTTTCGGCCGGGGATGGCATCCGCGGCACCGGGACGCTGATTCACCGGGGAGGCAAGACCACCTATCTCACCTTCATCCCGGCCGACTGTCTCTATGTGATGATATCCATCCGCCGCGCCGCGCAGCGGGTGTCGGTCGAGAGCATCTGCTTCGAGGAGCTGGTCCGTCACGAACGGCACGAGAGTCTCTTCCGCTGTTCGGATGAGCTGCTCAACCGCTTCTGGGAGACCGGGCGGCAGACGCTCCGCCGTTCCGCCGCGTTCGTCCCGCTGTCGGAATCGCGGGCCGATTATGACTGCTACATGCTCGACGCCTATATTGACGCGGCCAACATGGCGATCGCCTTCGGGGATTTCGACTACATGGCCGCCCGGCTCCGGCAGTTCTCCGACGCCCAGCTGGAAAACGGTGAAATTCCGGCGTTGACCTACGGTGTCCGCCACGCGTCGCAGATTCATCATCTGTTCTTCTACCCGGTGTGGATGTATTACAACTACCGGTTCAGCGCGAATCTGGTCGAGCTGGAACGGGCGGTGCCCAATCTCGACCTCCTGCGGGAGTATTTCGAGGCGCTGCTGGAGGAGTCGAGCGGTCTGCTCGTCGACGTGGAGAGCCGCTTCGCGTTGCAGAGCCGCCTCTCCTACGGGGAGTTCGAGGAGGGGGAGACGCCGACCTATCTCAACGCGCTCTTCTGCCGGTTCCTGCTTTCGGCCGCCGAGATCTACCGGGTGGTCAATCAGCCGCTGGTGGCGGCGCGCTGCGTCAAGCTCGCGCAGAAGGTCGCCGACGCGCTGCGGGAACGGAATTTCGACCCGGAGAAGAAGCTCTTCGCCCGCTGGAACCTCGACAGTCCGCGAAAGCCGGATGACAACCTCTTCGCCAACTTCTGCGCGGTGTTCGGCGGCGTGCTGCCGCTGGAGGCGTTTGAACACTTCTTCTTCTCCTTCTTCAATTTCGACCCGCCGTTCGACCGCAGTCCGGAGTCGCGACACCCCTATTTCCACTTTCTCTTCCTGGAGATGATGTTCGCGCTCGGGCAGCGGGACTGGGCGTTCCGCTACTTCCGCGACTACTGGGAGCGGCGGCTCTGCGGCGACTCCGGCGCGTGGCGCATTTCGCTCGACAGCCCCGACCCGGCGCCGACCAAGTTCTCCGACGGCAGTTGCGTGTCGCCCAACATCTTCCTGCTCCGGGAGGTGGTGGGAATCCGCATCGCCGAGGCGGGGCACACGGTCATCTACTTCTCGCCGGCTCTGAATCAGGTGGACTGGGCGGAGGCGATTGTCCCGATGGCGCGCGGCAGGCTGAAGGTCAAGTGGGAGAAGCTGACCGACGGTTCGCTCGACGTGACGCTCGATGCGAACATCCCGGTGAAGATCCTGCCGGAGATGACGCACAGCCAGTTGCGGAACACCACCTTCCGCCTCGGCGAAAAGGTGACGCTGCTCGATCCTCCCGCCGAACTGGTGGACGAGGAGGAGGGCGAGTAGGATCACGCCTCCCCCCGCAGGGACTTCGGCCGGCGTTCCGGGATTCCGGAATACCGGCTTTTTCAGCGCCCGGAAGCGGGGGAGGAAATTTTTTGAATCCGCTGTTGAAAAGAGCGGTCCGGCGTATTACAGTATCCACCCGGCGGAAAACCTGCCGGCCCGGTGCGGGCCATTTCTCGGAGCGGCGGATACCTTGCGGACCTTCTGTCACAATCGAATTCCCGGAATGCGGTGCGGCGCTCTCTTCGCCGCTCTGCTGACCGGATTGTGTCTGATTTTACCGCTCGGCGCGGAGGAGAGCGGGGTCTACTTCTGGCACCGGGAACGGGGGGAGGCCGCCGAACGCGTGCTCGCCGCCTGTTCCCCATGGCGGATCTACCTTCTCCGCGGCGAGTTCCGGAAGGGGAAGAAGGCGGTTTTGCTTCCGCTGCCGGAACTGCCGGACGGGGTCCCCGTCTTCCGGCTGGATGCGCGCGTCTGGGAGGAGGAGGCGTTTGCGGAATCCTTTGCCCGGATTCTCCGCCGTGAGAAGGCGCGGGAGCTCCAGCTCGACTGCGACGTCCCGGAATCCCGGCTCCGGCAGTACGGCGCCTTTCTGGAAGAGCTTCGCCGCCGGGTGCCGGAGAAGCGGTTTTCCGCCACGCTGCTGCCCTGCCATCTGCGCCATCCGGAGGAGCTGAAGCGGCTCTTCCGGCACCTCGATTTTTTCGTGTTGCAGCTGCATGCGCTGGAGAAGCCCGGCGACCTGCCGGAGGAGTATCACCTCTTCGACCCGGTCGCGGCGGCCCGCGCCGTGGAGCAGGCGACTCAACTGGAGAAACCGTTCAAAATGGCTCTGCCCGTCTACGCCTACCGGCTGCATTACGAGGAGAAGACGGGGCGTTTCCGGCGGCTGAGCGCGGAGAACCGCCCGCCCCGGAGGCCGGGGGAGCGGGTTGAAATCGCCGCTCCCGACTGGCAGGCGCTGTTACGGTTCCGGCAACAGTATGCGCAGATTCCGGTGATCTGGTTCCGACTGCCGATGGCGGGGGACCGGCTCTGCCTGGAGCTGGAGAATCTCCGCCGGCTCGACGCCGGATTGCCGCCGGAGGTGAGGATCGTCTGCTCTTCCCGGCGGGAGGGGGCGCGCACCGAACTATACTGGACCAATCACGGCACGTTGGGGGAGGGGGAGTTTACGCAGGTTCTGGGCGGAGGCGCCGGAGAGGCGTTCTTCTTTCACGGTGTGCACCCGGCGGCGCCCGCGGTGCCCGGCTGTGTGCCGGAGGCGGTCCGGGGGCCTGTTCCTCCCCCGGGAGAAACGTTGAAAATCGGAGAGATCATACAATGGATTCCCACTCGTTCAAACTGATGCTGGCTGCACTGCTCGTGCCCGGGGCGTTTGCCGCTTCGGCCTGCAGTGTGTCGTTCCCGCCGAGTTACATTGACCTGCAGGATGAGGCGTACAGCCCGGAGCTCGATCTGCACTTTCATCTCTGCGCGCTGGCGCATCACTACTTTCCGGACTGCATTCCGGCGGAGAAGCCCGTTGCGTCCGCTCCGGTCGCCGCGGCAGTGCCGCCGGATCCGGATTGCCCGGAGGAGCGGCTTTTCGCGGCCGGCCGGGAGGAATTGAGGCGCAATCCGGAGAACCGTTTCCCCGGGGCGTGGCAGGAGCTTCTTGCCCTGCCGGAATCGGAGCGCCCCCGCCGCACCGCACAGACGCTCTATCTGCTCGGAAATCTGCAGGCGCAGGAGAATCCGACGCGGGCCTATTTCTGGTATCAGAAACTGCGGGAGGCGGTCGGCCGCGGCGTGCCGGACCCGCAGAATCTGGCGGAACAAAGTTTCCGCACCAACTACTTCTATGCGAAGGATCCGGTTCAACGGATGCGTTTTCTCGTGCTCGCCGCCGCCTTCGGGCGCTGTTCCGGCGATGCGCAGGAGGTGAACTGGCAAAGGGGAGAACCCTGCCCCTTCCGGCGGGAGCTCTGGAACGAACTCGGCGCGATGATCCGGCGCGACCCGGACCGCTTCCTCCGGGATCCCCTCACTGCGGAGGTCGCGGTGCTCTTCCGCCCGGAACTGGTCCGGCAGGTCTCCGGCCCCTTTGTCTGCGGCGACCGGCTGGCATTGCGCGCCTTCCGAAATGGCGCGTTCGACGACTGCCGGAAACTTCTGGCCGGAAGCGCCCCCGATTCCCCGCTTCGCCTCTATCTCGAAGCGCGCCTCGCCCGGCGGGAGGGGAGGTTCGAGCAATCCGCCGCCCTGTTGCGGAAGTGGCTGGAGCACTACCGCCGTACTACGGCGGATTCCGCCGCCGCGCCGCAGCTGGACTCCATACGCTTCTCGCCTGCCGGGCACGGCTGGAATCCCTTTCCGGAGTGGAGCGGGCTGTACTGGCCCGTCTCCTGCCGGACGGAGCGCCTCCCCGGCCGCGGCATGGAGGAGGAGGTCCGCGGGCAGGTCGGCGCGACGCAGTACCACAGCCGCCTCTTTCTGGAGGCGCTGTACAGCTTTCTCATGGGGAACGCCTGGAGCGACGCCGCGCTGGTCGCCGAAGAGCAGCTCGACGTCGCGGAACTGCGCCGCTTCGCCGATGCGCACGAGACGAATCCTCAGCTTCCGCCGGAGATGAAACGGAAACTGCGCCATCTGCTGGCCCGCCGCCTGATGCGGGAGAACCGCTTTGCGGAGGCGGAACGGTACTTCCCCGCCGGGCTCCGGGAGGTGTGCCGCGCCTTTGCGACCGAGGCGGCGACGGCGGAGAATCCGGCCCTTCCCGGCGAAGAGCGCGCCGCCGCCTGGTTCCGGATGGGGCAGATCATGCTCCGGCACGACATCGCCCTCTTCGGCTATGAGCTCGCGCCGGACTACTTCATCTGTGACGGCGCCTACGATGGGTATCCGATTCGCCAGCGTGCGCCGCGCGCTCTCCCCCGCTTCCATTACCGGTTGCGCGAGGCCGGCTGTTTCCGGATGGCGGAGGAGCTCTCGCAGGAGCCGGCGTTCCGTTTCCTCGCCACCCTCTCCGGCGGGCTCGTGCTGCGCAACCGGACTCCCGCCGCGGCCGAGGAGTTCTACCACCGGCTGGTGCGGTTGCGGTTCGCTCCCTATTCGCCGGAGCTCGACCGGTTCCGCTGGATTCCGGCGCCTCCGGCCGGCTGGAAGGAGCGGATTGCCGCGTATGACGTCACCGACCGCGACGGGATTCCGGCGCTGATCGCACAGCTGCTCTCCGGTCTCGACACCGCCGGGAGCAAAACGGCGGACCAACGGCGGGGAATATGAAAGAACGCAGTTGCATCGCCATCGACTTGAAGTCGTTCTACGCTTCGGCCGAGTGCGCCGACCGGCGGCTCGACCCGCTGGACGCCCTCCTCGTCGTCGCCGACGAGAGCCGGTCGGAGAAGACGATCTGTCTGGCGGTTTCGCCCGCGTTGAAGGCGTACGGCATCTCCGGCCGCCCCCGGCTGTTCGAGGTGAGGGAGCGGGTGCGCGAAATCAACGCCCGCCGCCGGAGCCTCGCGCCCGGGCGGCGTTTCACCGGCAGATCCGCCTCCGCCTCCGCGCTCGCCGCCGATTCCGCGCTGGAGCTGGATTTCATCGTCGCAACCCCGCGGATGGCGCGCTACATCGAGGTCAGCTCCCGGATTTACGGAATCTACCTCAAATACGTCGCGCCGGAGGACATTCACGTCTATTCGATCGACGAGGTGTTTCTGGAGGCCGCCTCCTATTTGAAACTCTACCGCCTGACCGCCCGGGAGTTCACGAGAAAGCTCATCCGGGAGGTGCTGCAGACGACCGGCATCACGGCGACCGCCGGAATCGGCCCCAACCTCTACTTGAGTAAAATCGCCATGGATATCGTCGCCAAACACATTCCCGCCGACCGGAACGGGGTGCGGATCGCCGAACTGGACGAAGCCGGGTACCGGCGCGATTTGTGGACCCATCGCCCGCTGACCGATTTCTGGCGGGTGGGGCACGGCTACGCGGCGCGGCTGGAGGCCGTCGGCATGTACACGATGGGGGACATCGCCCGGATGTCGGTGCAGAACGAGGAGATTCTCTACCGGATGTTCGGCGTCAACGCCGAACTGCTGATCGATCACGCCTGGGGCTGGGAGCCGGTCACCGTCGCCGACATCAAGGCCTACCGGCCGGAACACCGCAGTCTCTGCTCCGGACAGGTTCTGCAGGAGCCGTATGAGTTCGACAAGGCGCGACTGGTGGTCATGGAGATGGCCGACCAGCTGGCGCTCGATCTGGTGGAGAAGCGCCTGACGACCGATCAGCTGGAGCTGACGGTGGGGTACGATGTTTCCAATCTTGCCGCGCCGGAGCGGCGGCGGGAGTACGCCGGTGCCGTGCGGGTGAACCATTACGGGCGGCAGGTGCCGAAGGCGGCGCACGGTTCGGTCCGGCTCGGGGGGCACACCGCTTCGGCAAAGCGGATTCTGGAGGCGGTGATGCCGCTCTTCGACCGGATTGTCGATCGAAAACTGCTGGTCCGGCGGATGACGCTCGGCGCCGGGCACGTGATTCCGGAGAGTGCGCTCCCCGTGGAACGCGCCGTCCAGCCCGACCTCTTCGCCGACCGCGAGGCCGACGCCCGGCAATCGGAGGAGGAGCGCGCCGAACTCGACCGGGAAAGCCGGCTCCAGCGTGCGATTCTCGACATTAAGCGGCGGCTGGGGAAGAATGCGCTGCTCAAGGGAACGAGTCTGCAGGAGGGCTCCACCGCCCGCCTGCGCAACGAACAGATCGGAGGCCACCGGAAGTGAAACACCCCTACGAAGAACTTCTGAAAATGCCGCACCACGTTTCGACGAACCACCCGCCGATGTCGATGCACGACCGGGCGGCCCAGTTCGCTCCCTTTTCCGCGCTGACCGGCTACGGGGAGGCGGTGGCCGAAACCGCCCGGCTGACCGAGGCGGAACCGGAGCGCGGCGAGGAGGAGGCCGCGGAACTCGACCGGCGGCTCCGGCTGCTGTGCGCCCATCGCGAAGAGCATCCGCTTCTTCAGATCGAATATTTCGTTCCGGACGGTCGCAAACGCGGCGGCCGGTATGAAATCCGGACCGGCGCGGTCCGGAAGATCGCCGGACCGCGCCGGGCGCTGATTCTGGAGGACGGCACCGAGATCAAACTGGATCGAATCCGTTCGCTCTCCGGGGCACTCTTCGACGCGCTCGATTGACGCCGGATTACAGGACGGTGCACGGCAGACCGCGGCTCCGGAAAACCGCTTCCAAATTCCGGTAATGCACGTCGGGGAACTTCTCCGGGTGAAGAGGAAATTCCCGCCCGACGGAACTGTATTTCGCCGGAGCCGCCGGATTGTACGGCAGAAGTTCCACCTGCTGCAACTGTTTCGCTCCCCGGAGCAGTTCGGCACACGCTGCGAGATTCGCCTCGTCGGCGTTGCAGGCGGGAATCACCGGAATCCGGATGACGAACGGCTTCCCGGAGGCTTTCAAAAGTTCCAGATTGCGGAGGATCGTCCAGTTGTCTTGACCGGTCAGCTCTCGGTGACGCGCCGGATCGGCGCACTTCAGATCCTGGTAGATCAGGTCGATTTTCCGGAGCATTTCACGGTAGACTGGCTCCGGGGCGAAGCCGCTGGTTTCCACTACCTGATGCACGCTTCGCAAATGGTCGCTCAGTTCGAAGAGAAATTCCGGCTGCGCCAGCGGTTCTCCGCCGGAAAAGGTGACGCCGCCGCCGGAACGCGTCAGAAACTCCCGGTCCCGGAGCAGGCGTACGGCCAGTTCTTCCGCTTCGATGAATTGTCCGGCAATCTTCCGCTTCCCCGCCGGGCAGTATGCGGCGCACCTGCCGCAGGCGATGCATCTGCCGGGGGAGGGACAACACTTCCGGCAGACGCCGCATCCCTGACAGGGGCGGTTGTTCACCAGCAGTTCCGGTTCGAAGGAGAGCCCCTCCGGATTCTGACACCAGCGGCACCGCAGCGGACACCCTTTGAAGAAGACGGCAGTGCGGATTCCCGGTCCGTCGTGAACGCAGAACTCCCGTACTTCGAACACGCAGCCCCGCATCTCAGCTCCTCCTTTTTACCGGAAATTCATCTCCGCCCGGCGGATGATATGATCCTGAAACTCCCGGTCGAGTTCGACGAAACAGCCGCTCCACCCCCAGACCCTGACGATCAGGTTCCGATGCCGTTCCGGGTGTTTCTGGGCGTCGAGCAGCTGTTCGCGGTCGATCGCATTGAGCTGGAGCTGATGCCCGCCCTCCCGCAGGAAGAGTTCGACGAGACGCGCCACCTTGCCGACTCCATCCGGTTCACGGAAGACCGAATCGTGGATTTCAATGGTCAGTGGACCGCCGTTGCAGACCTCTTTTCGGAAGGCGCGGGCGAAATCCCGCACAACAGAGACCGTCCCGGTCTGCGGTACGGTCAGGCTCGGCGCATAATTGGCCGGAAACGGCTCCCCCGCCAGTCTGCCGTCCGGCGTGGCCGGCAGATGTTCGGCATGCCGGATGTAGAACATCGCCGACCCGGTGCCGGGCCGCCATATTCCGCCGCGCGAATTGCGCAATCCCTCCCATGCCGCGGCCCAGAGCGACAGGAGCTTCTGCGCCAGCGCCACCGGCAGAGGATCGCCGCCGCCCAGCTTCGGAATCCGGTTTCGTACCTCGGCAAGCAGCTCCGGATTGCCCTGATAGTTCCGGTATAAAACATCGAAAAACTGTTTCAACGTATATTGTTTCTCCTCGAAGACCACCTGCCGGATTGCCGCAAGGGAATCGACCGCGGTGGAAATTCCGGTGCCGTGTACGCCGAAGTTGTTGTAGCGTCCGCCCGTGCTGATGTCGCGTCCGCGTTCGATACAGCCGTCGCAGAGCAGAGAGGCGAAAGGGCCGGGCAACATGGTGAAACGGCGATGCTTCCGGTTGAGTGCGACAGCTTTCCGGCGCAGAGTTGTTCCGTAATCTGCCAGAAAGGCGTCGAAGGATGCAGCTGCGGAATCCGCCATCGTCTTCAGAAGCAGTTCCGGCAGCGAGACCGCCTCGAGGTTGGGCACATCCATGCCGCAGCCGGGAATCGTGAACTCCCAGCAGGCCGCAACCACATAGTTGCGGGCGTCTGCCAGCGAATAGCCCCAGCGGCACAGTGCGTCGATCACCACCTCGTCGTTGTTGTACTGCGGGAATCCCAGTCCGGCGGCGGTCAGCTCCGAACCGAGTTCCAGCAGTTCGAACGGCGTCTCCTTCGTCACCCGCAGGTTGATTTTCGGATCGATCAGCGCCAGCTCCTTCGACGCGCGCAAGCACATGCGGGTCAAGAGATTGGAGACATCGTGTCCTGCGGAATCACAGCCGCCCAGAACCATGCTCTGGCCGTTGTCCCCTTGCTGGACACCGGGGTAAAGGTCACTGTCGCGGTGGAAGGTGAGGAAAAACTCCTCCAGAAGTTCGAAGGCGCTCTCCGGTGTCTCCGTTTCGCGCTGGAGATCCCGTTCGAGAAAGGGCCACAGGTACTGGTCGAACCGGCCGAGGCCGTTGTGATACTCCCCTTCGCACCAGAGAATGAAGTGGAGAATCCGCAGAAATTGAAGTGCCTCGCGAAAGCTCTCCGCCCCGCGGTGCGGCACCTTTGCGAGCATTGCGGCCGTTTCTTCCCTTCCGGCGGCCTTCGCCGCGGCACAATACCGGTCGGCCAGTTCCAGCACGGCGTCGATCTCCCGGAGTACCGCGGTGCGGAACTCCCCGGCGGGACACCGTTCGACGACCTCTTGCCGTCGCCGGTCCAGCCCGGCGGAGATGGTGGAGGCGAAGTCGCAGCAGAGGTTGAAGACCACCCCCTTTTCCGCGTAACTGTTCCGGCTGCGCATCGCCTGCTGCTCCGCTTTGGTATAGAGCTCCGGCAGATTTGCCACCGTGCGGGTGAAGGCAATCTGTTCGCCCGGAAGGAAGACCGGAGTCTCCGCCGCCAGTACCGCTTCCAGCGCTGTGGATACCCGTTCCAGCGGCGAAGAACCCGAAGCCGCGAAGGATTCCGCCAGATTCCAGGAGAACTTCTTCCGCCACGAATGGTGACGGCCGTCGGTGACGAACTGGCGGAGCGACACGATTCGATCCGTCATTTTTCTCCTCCCGGATTTTTCACTTTGATCCGGAACATATTCCACGAGGCCGGTTTCAGCGTTGTCTGCAATTCTGCCGGCGTCAACTCGTAGCAGTCGGGATCGATCGCTGCGGGGGCGACCTCCTCTCTTGTTTCGGTATTGATCGCGCCGAGATTGTCGTGATGGATCTCCACCGCCTCTTCGACCTGTTCCGGCGTGAATCCATTCATTTCGAAGACGAGCTCCGCGCACTCCTCCGTAGAACGGTTGATTGCGAACAGCGTGATCTCGCTCTCTTTCTCCCGAAGGACGGCGCAGCACCGGACCCAGTTTACCGGCCGGGCACATTCCGGCAGTGCATACGAAGGAGAATCGATTCGCGACTGCAACACGGTTCCCCGGCCGTACCGGGAGGTATAATAGAAGGGGTAGTAGATTGTCTGCCTCCATGCACCGCCGCCGGGGCGGGTCATGATCGGCGCGATCACGTTCACCGTCTGCGCCAGACAGCCGATCTTCAGCCGGTCGGCGTGATCGAGCATTGCCATCAGCAGCCCGCCGGCCACGATCACGTCGGCCATGTCGTAAGTCTCCTCGTTGACCGGGCGGGCAACCTGCCAGCGGGTTTCCGGATGGGCTTTCGGGTTGCCGCGGTACCAGATGTTCCACTCATCGAGGGCGAGGGAAATCCGGCGGGTGGATTTCTTTTCGGCGGCGATGAAGTCGCAGACTGCGATAAGATCGCAGATCTGCTTTTCCAGGAGCTCCGGAGAGGCGAAGAAGGCCATCCGTTTTTCATCCTCCGGTTTCCAGCCGAAATAGGCGTGCAGCGCGAGGTAGTCGGCGATTTCAAAAGTTTCGCGCAACACCGCAGCATCCCAGGTGGCGAAGGTCGGCATCGAACGGGTGCTCGACCCGCAGACGACAAGCTCAATCGACGGATCCGCCATCTTCATCATCTTGCCGCTCTCATGGGCGATTTTCGCGTATTCCTCCGCGCTCTTGTGGCCGATCTGCCAGGGCCCGTCCATTTCGTTGCCGAGGCACCAGAGACGGATGCCGTGCGGTGTTTCCGCTCCGTTTTTCCGGCGCAGGTCGCTCCAACGGGTTCCTTGCGGAAAGTTGCAGTATTCGACCAGCTCCTGCGCTGATTTCGCTGTGCCGGTCCCGAGATTCACCGCCAGCATTGGAGCCGTATTCACTTTGCGGCACCATCTGACGAATTCATCGATTCCGACCTGATTTGGCTCCAGCGCCTCCCAGGCGTATTCGGCACGGACCGGGCGGTTCTCCTTCGGACCGATCGTGTCGTGCCAGTCATACCCGGAGACGAAGTTGCCGCCGGGATACCGGGTGACCGGCATGTTGAGTTCGCGCACCAGTGCCGCGACGTCACGGCGGAAGCCGTCTTCATCCGCTTCCGGATGGCCCGGTTCATAGATTCCGTCGTAGACGCATCGGCCGATATGCTCCACGAAGCCGCCGAACAGGCGGTCGTCCACCGGGCCGACGGTGAACTTGCGGTGAATGGTGAATGTTGCTTTCATTCTCAGGTCCCTTTGCATTCTCCGGAATTTTGCGCTATATTCTAAATCTATACGGACTTTGCACAAATTCAATGTTTCGAAGCTTGCAATAAGTATGAACGGCATTGCCAAAACTATTATCATTCCTCCCGGCTGTGTCGAGAATTTCGTGGATTTCTCCGATCTGCCGGAAGGAGAGAACTGGTTCGGCGGAGGGGTGGTGATGGCGGCGCTCGCACGCCACGTACCGGGGTATTTCGTCGATTATCCGGCGCCGCGCCGACACGACGTCCAGTACTGTATTCGCGGTGGCTACCGTTATGAATACGATGGGAAATGCGGTGAGCTGCAGCCCGGCGAGCTGCTGGTGTTGCCCGGAGGTCGCCGCCAGAAATTTCATGCGCTGGAGCGCTCTGAAAGCATTTTTTTTCTGCTCGATCCGGCGATCTGGTGCGAAGTCGGGTTTCTGCACACCCGTTCAATCTACGGCGATCTGCTGCTTCAGCTTCTGGAAACCGCGTTGCATGAGCGATATTCGCCGATGGCGGAGGGTGTTTTCCGCCGGGAGCTGGCTCATATGGCACTCTCTCTGGTCCGCCGGGAGATCGCCGATGCAGAACGGCGGGAATCCCCGCTGGAACTGCTCGCGGGCAAACTCCGGCTCCGGCCGGAATTGCCGTGGACGGTCGCGGAGATGGCTGCATTGTGCGGTGTCTCGTCGTCACACCTGCATGCGCTCTGCCGGAAACGGGGAATCCCGTCTCCCTATGTTCTGTTGACCCGCATTCGCATGGAACTGGCGGAAATGCTGCTGACGCGAACCGATTACCCGGTCAAGGTGATCGCTTCGCAGTGTGGATATGCTCTGCCGTTCTCCTTCACCCGTGCCTTCTCGAAGCACGCGGGCATGTCGCCGCAGCAGTTCCGCAGGATTTCCGTTGCCGCCCGTGGAGGCGGTCACTTCACGAAACGGATGAGATCGCGCTGAATCTGGAAGAGTTCGGCTTTGTTGTCCCGGTAGAACGGTTCGAGCGACGGCAGCGGTTTGTCTTCTCCGTCGGTCAGCTGCTGCGTGGCGAAGGCGATCGAATTGGAGGGGAGAACGGTCTTGTACTTCGCGCTGGCGTACACCACCTGCGACCAGTCCGCGATGATGGTGTAGGTGCGCTTCTGCGCCGGGTCGAGCAGATTGAAGCCGAGCGAGAAATCCGCCGGAGGATTGGTCACTCCGAAGTGGGGCGCGAGGGTCGGCACCACGTCGAGATGGCTGCTCATTCCGGTGTAGACCTGCGGTTTGACGCCGGGAATGTGGATGACCAGCGGCGTGCGGACCTGCTCCTGCACGAAGGTGGAGTTGTGGCCGAGCCGTCCCTTCTCATAGAACTCCTCGCCGTGGTCGCCGATCAGCACGACGACGGTATTCTTCCAGAGGTCGTATTCGTCGAGCGCCCGGAACACTTCGCCGAGCCGCATGTCGAGATGGTGGTTGGAGTTGATGTAACGGTTTTTGATGAGCGGCCCGTCCGCGGGGGAGAGACTGGTGTAGTTGAGCGTCTTCGCGTACTCCTTGCGCAGAATCGCCTCTTCGGGGAACTCATACGGCGCGTGCGAGGATTCAAAGAACATGAAGGCCATGAAGGGGCGGTTCCGATCGGCGGTGCGGATGAATTCGGTCAGCAGCTTCACGTTGCGCTGGTCGCGGGTGTAGGTCAGCCCTTTGTCGTCGCTGTAGAGCGATTCGGAGGGGATGCGGCAGAAGACGGTCTGGTCGAACTCCGGATAGCTGAACTTCGCCGAGGTGATGCACTTGAAGTTGTACTGATCTTCGACCAGCCAGTCGATGAAGGCGGGGCCGCGGCGGTTTTTCAGGAAGATGTCCCAGTAGTTCCCGTAGAGGCTGTAGAACATCGAGAAGACCCCCTGCCGGGTGCCGTTGCCGCCGGAGTAGTTGTTTTTGAAGTTGACGGCCCGTTCCGCGAATTTGCTGGCGTTGGGCATGATTTCCGGGTCGAGCATATCGGCGCGCCACGATTCGCAGGCCAGCCAGACGACGTTGTATTTCGGGCGGTCGGCCCGGCGCTGAATCGGATTGGCCGGGTAGTTCAGGTGTTCATATTTCCCGGAATTTGCCTTGACCTGCATCACTTCGCGGTCCGGCCGCTTCACGCCGAGGTCGGAGAGGAAGCCGGACATCGTCATTCCCTGGAAGAGCGGAATGGTGCGGACCGCCATCAGCGGCGTGGCGCGCAGCATGTAGTGTTCGTACCCGTAGGCGAACATCGAGAAGAGCAGACAGAGGAGGCAGACGCCCGCCAGCGCGAACTTCCGCCAGCCTTTCAGCACAACGGCGATGACCCGCAGTTTCGGCATCCAGACGAAAGCGGCCATGATGGCGATGTGAAACACCAGAAGCAGCACGATCCCGGCGACGAGAGTGAGGATGGTTCCGGCCCGGAGTCCCATCGAGGCGAAACCGCCGGGGGTGGTCAGAAGGTTCCAGACGAGGAAGTTGAAGTGAAAGCCGAATCCATGATAGAGTCCGGCATCCATCAGCAGAAGCAGGTGGGAGAAATACATGGTTCCGACGGTGACGCCGATCACCAGCCGCCGCCGCCACGGAGCTTCGCCGGCCTTTACGGTCGCGGCGGAGACGAGCGCGGAAAGCAGCAGGCCGGGAATCATGTAGAAGAAGGAGTAACACAGAGCAGCCGTGGCCATGATGGCGACGGTGATCGCGTTCCATTCGGTGACGCGGGAGACAAAGAAGCCGACGACGGCGAGCATCAGCACATAGACAACCATCAGATACGGAGCGATTGCGTCACGGCCGGGAAACCACAGTTTTTTTTGTTTATCCATCCGGGTATGCTTTCGTAAGGGGTTGAAACAAACAAGAGAACAAAACAATAATATACCCGCGGTTCGAAAAAATTTCCAGTCCATCGGCGGGAAAATGAAACCCGGAAGCCGGAAAACCGTATTCTGCCCGGAGTTCCGGTGCGTGGCAATGAGGCGGGCCGGTCCATCCGGTTTCGGCGGAGAAGGAAACTCCTGTTTACGGGAAAGCTGCGGGGATGACCGTTTCCGGGGAGTCTGCGGCAATGCGGGATTCGCTGACCGCGGACAGGGTTCGACGCAACGGCGATGCGCTCGTCGACATCCTGCGGGCGGCGTACTGACCGCCCGCAGGATGTGGTCAGAAACTTACTTTTTCAGGATCTCCGAGCCGAAGGGCGGCAGCGTGAGTGTGCCGCTGCAGCAGGAACCATTCGCAAGCACGGTGAAGTTTCCTGCCGGCAGCCGGACCTGACGCTCCTCCGCCGTGTAGTTGAAGAGAAAGAGAAACTCCTCCTCCCCCTTGCGGCGCACCGAGGCGCTGATCCCCGGATTCTCCGCCGGAATGACCGGCTCCAGCCCGGCTTCCAACGCCAGTTTCCCGAGAAACTCCGAGAGGAACTCCTCCCCGGTCCGCCCGGCAAGGTAGTACGCCTTCCCCGCGCCGAACCGGTTGACCGTGATCGCCGGCATCCCCTCGTAAAGCGGATCACTGGTGAACTCCGCCAGCGCTTCCGCACCGCGCAGGTGAATCCGTTCGGCGTAGTCCACCACCTCGATCTCGCGCCCCTCGTACCGGAGCCACTGGCGGTCGAACGCCGGAATCCCGCCCGGCTCCTCGTTCCAGATGCCGAAGAGCTCCATCAGCCCGTCGCCCGGCCAGCCGCCGAGGAAGCAGTTCGTATTCTCATCCTCATACCCCGAAAGGTAGCTCATCACCAGCGTGCCGCCCGCCGCCACGAACGCCTTCAACCGCTCCGCCACGCCCGGTTTGAGCATGATCAGCATCGGGCAGATCAGCAGACGGTATTTCGAGAAGTCCGACAGCGATTCGATCACGTCCAGCGGGAAGTTGCGCGTCCAGAGCGCACGGTAGAAGGTCTGGACCGTTTCGCAATATTTCTTCTGGTCCTCCTTGCCCGGACCCTGGTCGAACTGATGCGCCCAGAAACACTCCCAGTCCCAGACCACCGCCGCCTGTACCGGCGTGGCGCTGCCGCAGATGTCGTTGCACTTCCGGTAGAGCGCGCCCAGCTCCGCGACGTCGCGGAAGACCCGCGTCTCCTCTGTGCCGACGTGATCGACCACCGCGCCGTGAAACTTCTCCAGATTCCCGCGGCTCTTCCGCCACTGGAAATAGAGGGTTCCGTCGGCGCCGTGACCGACCGCGCAGAGCTCCTCGAGCTTGTGCTGGTTCGGCCGCTTCAGCCGGTGGCCCGGCTGCCAGTTGGTCGCGCTCGGTGCCGACTCCATGATCAGGAAGGGCTTGCCGTTCTTCATCGCGCGGTGCATGTCGTGACGCATCGCGCACTCCGAGAGGATGCGCCGCACATCCGGATCGATCCCCCAGCCGGGATAGACGTCGTCGGAGATGAAGTCGCACACCTCCGCCACTCTCCAGTAATCCAGCCCGTCGAAGAAGCCCATCATGTTGGTCGTCACCGGAATTTCAGGCGTGTAAACGCGCAGCGCATCCGCTTCGAACTTCATGAAGTCACAGCACTGGAAGGTGGCAAACCGTTTCCAGTCGAGCGAATTGCCTTCGGAACCGCCCCACGGCGTGATCTCCGCCCAGTCGGTGTGGAGGTGACTCCAGAAGGTGTTCCACCACGCGCGGTTCAGATTCTCCAGCGTCCCGTACCGTTCCCGGAGCCAGACGCGAAAACGCTCCTGGCAGAGTTCGCAGAAGCATTTGCCGTTGTATTCGTTCGAGATGTGCCAGGCGGAGAGCGCCGGATGATGTGCGTACCGTTCCGCCAGCTTCGAATTGATCTCGCGCACCTTTTCGCGGTAGACCGGCGAACTCCAGCAGTGGTTGTGGCGGTCGGCATACGGCTGGCGCAGGCCGTGTTCGTCAACCCGGCAGACCTCCGGATACGCGGTCGCCAGCCAGGCGGGTTTCGCCCCGCTCGGCGTCGCGAGGATCACGTGGAAGTTGTGTTCGGCCATGCGGTCCATGATCCGGTCGAGCCAGTCGAATTGATATTTTCCGGGAGCCGGTTCGAGCATGGTCCAGCTGAAGATGCCGACCGAGAAGGTGTTGCAGCCGGATTTCTCCATGAGTTCGAAGTCGCGGTCGATGATCTCCGGGGTTTCGAGCCATTGATCCGGATTGTAGTCGCCGCCGTGCAGGATCTCCGTCGCGTTGCGGATGATCGGACCGTAAGTTTCCATCGTTTTCTTCTCCCGATTGCCTTTCTTGCAGGTGTTTGAGGGAAAACGTATCACATTCCGCATAAAAAACAATGGCCTTTTTGGGAAAAATCGTTATGTTTTCCGGGAAATCCTCCCGCAGAAGTTTTGCAGAGATTGCTGCAGGAAAGAAATTTTCCATTTGATTTTCCCCTTTCTTCATGCTATTGTTACCGGAATCGGAAAATGTTCGGAGAAATTAGAGCTTATCCCTAAATAAAAGATGAAATCCAAGAAAATTATGCTATATTTGCATTCTG
>URVC01000068.1 GCA_900551245.1 uncultured bacterium
CCGTAGGTGGAGAGCTTGACCCGGCGGCCCTTGCCGTGCGGACCGGCCGCATACGGACGCTTGACGCTCGGGCACTTCGGATCGCCCCAGATGCACTGGCCGACCCGGCGGCAGAATTTGTGTTTCGCTCGACTTGCGGTTGGCATAACCAATCCCTTTCCTTCTATGTTTTTGTTTTCCGGAAAACGGGTGTCAAGCCTTCATCAAACGATTGGGGCCCGAATTCCGGCAGATGAATAAGTTTTAAGATAGCACAAAAATCATTCTTTTCAAGTCTATATCGATAAAAGAGATAAAAAAAGCCCTCCCGTTTTCGGGAGAGCTTTGCGAGAACTCAGAAACCGGATCAATGATTCCGGCCGAAATCCGGCAGTCCGCGGGAGCGGTCTTCATCCGGGAAGAAGGCCGAGCCGTCCGGCTTGACCAGCCGGCAGGTCAGGAAGACCAGCAGGTTCCGTTTTTCCGACTCCGTGTACTTCGACTGGAACAGCCGTCCGACCAGCGGCAGATCGCCCAGAATCGGAATCTTGTCGTTGACAACCGTCGTCGTATCCTGGGCGACGCCGCCCAGCACAATGGTCTCGCCATCGTAGACGGTGACTTCCGTCTTGATCACACGCTTGTCGAAAATCGGCATCCGGTAGTATTCACCATCGACGCTGCCGTCGGTTTCGATCGTCCGCGCATCGTACTCCATCCAGCCGCTGAGGGTCAGAATCGGCAGATTGATGTCGGCATTGATCATCCGGCGGTCAAGATCGACGATCTTCGGCGTGATCGAGAATTTGATGCCGAGCGGAGTCGGTTCCGACTCGAAGGTCGGCTGCGGACCGGCAGAAGTCGGAATCCAGTAGGTCGAACCGCTCGAACCGCTCGAATCACTCGAACCGCCGGCGTTGTTCATCGACAGGTCGACAATTTCCCACTCATCCGGGAAGTACCGCTCCGTCACCATCTCGATCGTCGCCATCTGATCCGGCAGCGTAGTCACCCGCGGTGAAGAAAGCACATCTTCGCTCGACGCCCAGTTCAACGCAAACATCGATGCAACAAACCTTGTTCCCCGGTCATTGGCCCAGACGTAGGAGAAGGTGCTGTCCGTCATCGGGTCCGACGCCGTGTCATTGCCGGTATCGGTCTTGTAGTAACGCATCAGCGCATTGGAACCCTCATCCCAGCGGGTCTTCCGCGTGGCGGTATATTTTCCGTCTCCCGCAGCCGAGGTTGCCGAGACAGCGGAATTCACCGAAAGCTGATAGTTGAACGCCAGCTCATCCAAGTCGTTCTGCGAGATTTCAATGAACTTCGCCATGATCTGAATCATCGGATCCTGCTGCTTGAGCAATTCGTTGACAATCTCGTCGATCTTCTGAAGGTTTTCCGGGGTGTTGGTGACAATCAGCCGGTTGATGCGGCTGTCATACACAATCTGCGAACCGGCAGGGAAATCCACCCCCTTGAAGTAGTTCTTCAACGCCTGCTCGTTCTCCGGATCATCCACCGGCGCCTGGTCCATCGGGAAGAGCCGGGTTTCCATGTTCTCAAGAGCAATCCCCTCTGGCGCGAGAACCACCGCATACTTCTCCACCTTGTAACGGAGCTTTGCCGTATCACACAACTTGATGATCGCATCCATCAGCGACTTGTTCTGAATCAGCAGTGTGATCCGCGGTTCATTATCCACATACCCCTCTTCGCCTTCCGGAGTGTTGATGAGCTGCGGCTGCGGCTGAGGCTGCGGCTGAGGCTGCAGTCCCGGCGGATATCCCTCCTCACCGGGATTCTGCTGGGTCACCTGCGGAGCTCCGCCGGTGCGCAGGAAAATGTTGACACCAAGCCGCTCCGGATCCTGCTGGCGGCTCTGATCGCGCAGGTTCTTCACCGCCGCGGTGATGGTGACATCTTCAAAGTCAATCCGCGGAATGATAATGCTGTTGAGCTTCTGCTGGAGCGGGCTGAGTTTCACTTCCGCCTTGACTTTCGGCCCTTCGTCGATCAGATTCTTCGCCGCCGAACTGTCTCCCTCCGGCAGAATCGGAATCGAATACTTCCATTCCACCTCCGAAATCATCTTGCGATGCTCATCCCGGTAACGGGAGAGACCGATTTTGTCAATGCGCGCATAGGTCGCCTTGACATTCTGAATCGCATCCGCATTGTAGGGATCCAGCAGCAGAACCTCCTGGAACTTCCGCAGTGCCTTGCCGTAATCCTTGGCGTTGATGAGCTGACGCCCCTGTTCCAGCAACACCTGAATCTGGTACTGCTGCGTCTTCAGATTCGGCAGCAACTTCTCTTCGGAAGTCTCCGCCATCATAAGTGCCTTGGCCTGGCGCTTCTCGTACCGCTCGATGCGCGACTGAAGCTTCGCCGCATTTTCCGGAGAGTATTTGATCGCTTCCTTGCAGATGGCAATCGCCTCTTCGAAATCACGGGCCTGGGCCCGCTCCTCCGCCAGAAGCATCGCATCTTCCGCCATGTAGGAGTAGCATTTACCGATCTGCCGGCGGCACCAATCGGTCTTCTGCCGGAAGGTTTCCGACGGGAACTGCTCGAAAATCTTTACCGCCTCAATGTATTTATCCCGCGCTTCCAGATATTTGTTCCGGATGAGCAGGTCGTTGGCCTCCGCCACCAGTTTTGCGGCACGCTGCTCATTCTCCTGTTTGCCCTGATCAATCCGGGCGAGCGCTTCCCGCGTGCCGCCGGCGAGCTGCGATCCCTCCTCCGCCTCAGCCGTCGACGTCATGACAACGCCGAGCGCGAAGAACAGACCAAGCACCTTCATCTTCTCTCTGCTAACCATATTTTTAAGCCTCCGGCGTTAATTTTTACCGATTGAAGTCGGGCGCGCCGACACTCTTGTTGCGACGAATCGGAATGCCGTCGTTATTCACCAGACGCGCAGTGACGAAGATCAGCAGACTCTTGCGCTCCACATCCTCCACCTGGGACTGGAAGAAACGCCCGATCAACGGCAGATCACCCAGAATCGGCCACTTGTCCACCCGGGTGGCCGTGGTGTTGTCCACCATGCCGCCCAGCACCATCGTCTCTCCGTCATACACGTTGACGTTGACATTGAGATTACGACGGCTGATCATCGGCATCCACACTTCAAAGGAGATGTTTTTCGGCGTGTTGACCCACTGCTGTGTCGTAACCAGAGTTCCACCGATGTCCTCCGTCACCGTAGTCAGCTGGCGGGTATAGCCCTGCACCTGGATCTGGTAGGAGTCCTTTCCGAGATACTGGCTGATCTGCGGATTGACCTTCATGTTGATCGTGTAATTGTCCGAATTGACCCGGGGAGTCACATCGAAGATCACACCGACGTCCTCCTCTTCGTCGAACGAAGGAACCGGGGGCGTAATGGTATAGGTGCCGTCATCCTCTTCAATCTCGTAGGTATCCCAGTCGGTCGGGAACTGATAGGATTTCGCCAGCCGCACCTCTGCCGTCGTTCCGTTGGAGGTCAGTACTTTCGGCGCCGCCATCGTCTCGGTACGGGTGTTCTGGCTGAGTGCATTGATCGTCAGCTCCACGTTGAGCGGCAGATTGGAACCGAAAGGATACTGCGAGCCGAACAACGCCGGGAAGATGTTCCAGTTTTTGATGATCGAACCATCGACGCTGGTGAGATCCGAACCGGGACGCACAACACTCTCCATATTGGCCCCCTGGCCGAACAGCCACCCCTGCGATGCGCCGGTATTCAAACTGCCGTCGCTCGACATATTCTTGCCGATCAGACTCATCGACCAGTCAAATCCCAGCTCCTGCAGATCCTGCTCGGTCACCTCGATCGCTTTGATCTCGATCATGATCAGCGGTTTTTCAATCGCATCCAGCTGCCGGATCAGTTCATCCAGCCGCTGCAGATTTTCCAGCGTGTTGCGGACAATCAGCCGCCCGGTCCGCTTGTCGTAGTCAATCGAGGTTCCCTCGTTGAACGTAACGCCGCGAACAGAGAAATATCTCTTGAGCATCTCTTCATTAATGGACTTCCGTGCGGTAGCCGCTCCCGACGTTTCCAGGAAGGTCTTGGCGTCAATCGCCTCCCGGGAAGCGCCGCCGCCACCACCGGCTGCCGGCGCGGGCGCCATTTCCGGCGCCATCAGGCCGTCGTCACCGACGCCGCCGCCACCGCCGCCGCCACCCTCTCCGGCAATTCCGGAAATCAGGTTGCCGCGGATCGGGAAATAGCGGGTCTGCATCTCATCCACCTCCGGCCCGATGAACACGCCGTCGTGTTCGATGCGGTACTTGAGCCCGGTATCCTGGCAGATGTAACGCAGCACTTCACTCATCGGAATGCGCGAAAAACTCATCGTAATCCGTTTCAGCGTCTCCGCCGTCCTGGCGTTGATACCGGTGGAAATGTTGACCCCCTGCTTATCCGGATCAAACACTTTGCTGCGGCTGTTGAGGAAGCGGATCACCGCCATGATGTCGGCATCGTCAAACGCAATACTCGGGAAGATGATCCGCTCCATCTTCGCGTAGACCCCTTCGGTATCCACCGGACGCTCCGTCCCCGGCCGGACCGTGGAATCCACACTCACCGTGAAGACCGGCTCCGCCCACTGCCAGTCGGCAAAGGCCATCATCCCCATCGTATCCGCCGAACGCCGGTGTAATCCGTAGGTATAGATCTGCCGGTAGATTCTCGACATCAGATCCACCGCCTGAACGTTGTAGGGGTCGATCAGGAAAATCCGCTCCGCCCGGCTGCGCGCTTCCTCATACCGCTTCTGGCGGAAAAACACTTCCGCTTCCCGCAGCAGCCGGTTGATCGTCGCCCGATCGTGCGCCAGCTCCGGATTGGCCTTGTCAAGCGACACCGCGGTTTTCGCATCTTCCCCCTTCTGGCGCTTCGTGCAGTACTCTATCAGTTCAGCGGCCTCCGCCTTGCTCCCGGGATCGATGTTCTGGACATCTGTCGCAATGGAAATCGCATCGGCATATCGCTTCTCCGCCGTTGCCAGACGGGCACGGAACAACAGCGATTTCGCCCACTCATGCCGAATCTCCACCAGCTCCTGCCGGCACGCCGTCCGGCGCGATTCCGCGATCAGGCCGGTGTCCTTCTCCAGCTCCGCCAGAATCTCCTGAAACACCTTGACCGCTTCATCAAATTTCTGCTCAGAGCGCAGTTTTCTGGCGGCAGTCAGTTTCTCGTCCTGAGCGGCATAACGCGCCTGCCGCGCTTCCCGCTCCTTCTGGCTGAACTCATCGTCGAAACCGCTGCGAACGGCTTTCTGAACGACCACGGCCCCTTTCGGCTCCTCGGCGGCCGCCCCGGACACGCCGGCTGCCACAACCGCCAGACCGATCGCAGCCATGCCACGCGAAATAAGCTTCCGGTTAGAGATTTCCATGCTCTGTTTCTACCTTACATTATTGAATCGATCGTTTCATTCATTTTTTCATCTCATCTTGCACCGGTTCAGCGCATCCTGCGCCCCGCACCGATGCCGAACTCATCCATGCCCGGCTCAACCACATCGTGGCGCACAAGCATCTCTTCCGGAATCTGGCCTTCCTTGGTAACCAGCATCGAGGTTCCCGCCGGATCCAGCGTGGTGTCTCCCTCAAACTTCGTGGGATCCTCCAGCTGTGCCGTCATTTTTTTCGGATCAATCGACTTCAGCCGGTACCGGGTGGTGCCGATCGCACGGCTGCCCATCGTGAACACCTCGCGGATATCACAGATGTACACCTTGTCCTTCATGCCGGTGTCGATCAGAATCGCCTTGGGATTCGAGGAGTAAACCTTCTGGCCCACCTGCATCTCCAGCTTGTCCTTGCCGTTGCCATCGCACTGCTCGAGGTAGATCACCGACTCGTCCTTGATCAGCTTCGTTCCATCCTTGGTCTGGCCGGGGATCTCCGTCTGCTTACGGAGAATATCGTAGATCTTATACTCTTTTTTATCCAGCGTGATAATGCTGCCCAGCATCTCGATCTGCGTCCGCTCACGACCGCGATCGTCTTTGGTGTTGAGCTGAATGTCCCACTTCTGCTTGTCGTCGCTGTTGTTGGCGTTGAGCGCACGGAACGTGATCGGCAGTTCCACCCGGCGCAACGCGGAGAGCTTCAACCGATACCAGAGCGGCGGCCGGCTGCGCGGGTCGGTCGGATTCGTCCCCATCTTGATCTCATAGACGTTGGAGAATCCATCCCCGTCCTTATCCATGCAACCGTCGTGCGGATTGGTCTTGTCAAACCCATATTTCCCCTCATCGACGTCCGACATGCCGTCGCCGTCGGCGTCTTCCGCGGTAACCTTCCAGATCGGCCCCTTCTTCTCCGGCGGCTGAATCAGTTCACCGTCACAGAGCGGACACTTGCCGGGCGGAATCTCCTTCTGCCCCTCTTTTCTCTCCTTGTTCGCCTCCGGACCACCCTGGAAATAACTCCGCGGAATGATCTTGCTGCAATGCGGACAGCGCGCCATCGCAAACGGAATCACCAGATCGGAGAAATGTTCTTCATTCCCCTTCTCCCGCGCGACCGACGGCCGCCACGTCAGACCGGTCTTCTGAAATCTCGCCGCAACATCGAAATCCGCGGCTTTGGGATCCTGCGGCTCATAGTCGGCCTTACGGCTCGGAATCTGCAGGCTCTCCTCCGTCACCTCACGCGTCTGCTGGATAATCCGCAAAACGTGAATCATCGAAATAATAAACGCCACCAGCAAAAACAGCAGGATCAGTTTCTCATAATGTCGCTTCAGAAATTCCAAAATAAACCTCCATGCCCCCGCTAGTTCTGCATGATATAATCCACGTCGATCACGGCCCGGCATTCGTCACTGCCGCCGATCAGCGTATCACCGTAGCCGAAGCGTTCATAATATTTCTTCTTCTTCTCGGCCTCTTCAAACTCTTTCACAACCTGTGCGCGCCGAACCTGAAGCTCTTCCGAAGTGAGCTCCGTCCGCGTCGGCATTTCCACAGGAGCAACCGGCTGCCGCCGGCCGCGACGGCCACGCACCTGCGGCTGCTGCGCCGGAGTCGTCGTCGTCATTGCCGCCGCCGCCGCACTCTTGCGCGCCTCCTGCTCCATCAGCGAATCGATGAAATCCTGTGGCAGCGTATTCTCCTGTGAGAACAACGCCTCCGCCGGATCATTCAGAGCATACAGTGAAACACTCCGCACCAAGTAGACCCGGTTGGACGCAAACGCGTTGTCAATGTCCTCCACCAGCTTCCGGATGTTGCTGATCGAGCCGGTCACCTCGAAGGAGAAGTGATAAAGCTGGTAGCCGCCTGACTCCTCGCCGGCCAGCGTCCGCTTGCGGAACGCAGTCAGCTCCTTGACGCCGGATTTGCTGATCCGCTGTGCAAGATCACCGATGATATCCCAGTTGCGGACCACCAGCGGGTATTCCTCCGGCTGGTAGACCGTATTCTCCTCGAACGAGAAGAGAGAGGCATTCGGCCCGACCGCCACCTTGCCGGCGAGCATGTCAAGAAGTTTGTACCGGAAGTCGCTGATGAATTTCGTAAGGTTTTCCGGACGGCTCTGCATCGTCCGGGGAATCCCGAGCGCCCCGAGAAATACCTCGTCGATGTTGAACTCCGTAATGGGTTCCGTTGTCGCGTTTTCCGCCAGCTTCCGAAACTCCTGAAGCGCCTCAGGCCAGTTGCGGAAACGGCGCTGGAACTGTTTGTAAAACACCCCCTGCTGCGCGCTGTTGTTCGCATCAATCCGGTCCCACCCCTCGTGGAATTTCTCCTTGAGCCACGCCAGCGTAATCTCCTTCGGAGCATCTTCCGTCTTCGCTTCCTTCGCCGTAAGCTTCAGCTCCTTGATGAAAGCATCGACCGCCGGATCCAGCGGGTGACCAAATCGCTTCTGCAGACCAGCCGCAGTCTTCGAATAGAGATCGATGTCCGCAGAAATCCGCGGCTTGTTGTCATCAACCGGCGCCGGCGTCTTGGCGATCAGCTCCCCAATCTGCTTGCGCAGTTTGTCGGTCTCGTTGATGTAGCGGGTCATCTGCGTATACCGAATCGCAGTCCATACCAGCAGCGCCAGCGCCACCACCACGGAAACTCCGAGCACAATGAACAGTACAAGATTGTTTTTGACAAATCGATTCACAGTCTCTCTCCGTCCTATTTCTTGACAGGTTCTTTCAGTTTGAGGCGCATTTCGAACGAGGTGAGGTTCAGAACCTCGGTCTCCTGTTCGTACTTGTCCAGAATCGACCCGTCGTCGTCATTCGAAAAATACTTGGATTTCTTGATCTTCTGCTGAAGTTCATTCTCCAGGAGGTCACGCCCCTTGAGCACGAGAGTATACCCGACCAGATGCAGCTGCTTCGCTTCCGGAATATCCACGAACCCCGGATCCTGCTGCTGACGCTGTTGTTGCTGCTGCATCATCCCGCCGCCGAAAGGCCCGAACGGCGTATCCTGCGGCACCGGCGCCGCATCCGTCTGCCCCGGAACCGTATCCCCGATCGCCTCCAGCCTGGTCAGCCACATCGAATCCGGCAACAGAGTCTGCAACTCGTTCAGAATGTCAGTCCACTTGCTGCGTTCCGCCAGAAAGTTCGCAGGCACTTCAAAGCTGGATTTCGCCGAGTTCAACGACCCCATCAGACGGTTGATCTCATCCATCTTCTTCGTCGTCTCCTCAACCCGGCTCTTGACCCGTTCCACCCGCGCCTTGTCGAAATTCAGGCGCCGGTTCACGCCGACCGCGAAAATCACCAGGCAGACGATCAGAGAAAACACCGACGCATAGAAGTAAGGCTTCTTGCGGTCCAGCTCCTTCTGGCGCGTGATGCTCCGGGGGGTGAGCGTAATGTCGATCGGGCACTGCGTGAGGTTGCGCAGACTCATGCCGATCAGCTCTTGGAACATCGGGGCGATGGCCTGCAACGCCTCCTTGTCCACCGTCTCGGCAATGGTGATCGCACTGAAGGTGTTCAAATACTCCACCGGCACCCGCAGCTTCTCCTGGAAGAAATCGGTGATGTAAAGCATCGTCGAGCCGCCGCCGGAAAGCAGCACCCGCGTCGGCCGGTTGCCGCCGTGCTGCGCACGCCAGACGTTCAGCGAACGGCTCACCTCGCCGTGAAGTCGCGTCATCACGTTACGGGCGATCTTCGAAATGGTCGCCGCCACCTCCGACTCCGGCTCCTCATAGGCGCCGCCAAGCGCTACAAAGCCGTGGCGCTGCTTGAGCTCCTCCGCCTCGGCAAAACCGATTCCGAACTCCTTGGCAATCTGATGCGTGATCGAATCGCCCGCAATCGGAATGCTCCGGATGAATGCCCGGCTGTGGTCGGCAATCATCAGATTGGAACCGCTTCCGCCGATATTCAGCAGCAGTACACACTCATCATCCCGGCACTGCCCGCTCCCCTTGGCCGCGTTGAACAGCGCGACCGGAGCAATTTCCACACTGAGAATCTCCTTGCCGGAGTCCTCGATCACATCGGTGTACTGGGTGATCTGATCGGTCTTCACCGCGACGAACAGCGCTTCAAACTCCTCGTGCGGCTCGGTCACCTCCACTACCGAACCGTCTTCCTGCGTTTCGGAATGTTTCTCTTCCCACTCGTGGCGGAGCAGCTGATACCCCCACTCCACCTCGTCCATCGGGTACGGAACCGTCTGGCGCGCTTCAAATTCCACCACCTTCGCAATCGCAGAGGAGTTCCCCATGAGCGGCGGAAGTTTGCTCAACCGCGAGAACGAAGACTGACCGGGCAGTGAGAGCCGCACCCCCTTCGCGGTGAAATTGTTCTCGGCGAGCATCTCGTGGTAGATCTGCGCGAAGGTGAACCCCTCCTCGCCCTGCTCCTCAAGATGGCGGAACGCAAATTTTCGCAATGTGATTCCGCCGCCCGGGGGGAAGACAAACTCAGCCATCTTCAGGTTGTCCCCGCCGACGTCAATCGTTAAAATCGAGTTCTCTTTTGCCATTTCCGCTAGTTCCGATGTTTCACCGCCGGGATCTTCCCGGCGCGGGTCATTGAGTTTATTTCATGCTGTCCGGCTTGATCAAATCATAATCATCCGGCCGGATCATCCGCCACGGCGTATTGCTGCGCGGCAGAATGCCTCCTTCCACCTTCAACGCATTGGAGGCCGCGGCATATCTCGCGAACTCCGCCGCCAGTTGCTGTTCATTTCCGCCACGCAGACCGTAGAAGCCGCGCCCGATCACCGTTCCGTTCCGGTCAGTGAAGGTCGCCTCCGCAATAAACGTGCTCGAATTGACGGAACTGCCCACCCCGGTCGCGGCAAGGTAACGGTCGAGCAGCTGCGGCGGGATCATCATCGTCGCTGTATGTTTGCGACTGTCGATCGGAATTGTGACAAACCGGGTGACCCCGTTCATCACGCAGGGAACCTTCCGCCCGCCGCTCTGCGCCGTGAAGACAACGGTCAGCGTCAGATTCACATCGTCGATCCACGCCCGGCGGTTCTTCTCGATCTTCGGATAGTAGTCGATCACAAAGACACACCAGCGGTTCCGGAGGTTGTTGGACATGGCGCCGCCGGAAAAGTTGTCGCTGCCGAAATTCGGCGCCGATACATTGTTCTGCAGCGTAATTCTGATCTTGTTGAAGAAGTAATCATCCGTGCTGCTGCGCGGCGCCCCGGAAACCGATACGGCAGACCAGACCGCCGCCAGAATCACCACCGCCGCCAGAACACTTTTCATCTTGATGAAACTCCCTATTCACTCGCTCTGTTTTATTTCGCCGCCTCGGCCTTCGGAGCCGTCTCAGCTTTCGGAGCCGTCGTTTCCACCTGCGCAGCGGGAGCGGCAGCAGCTTCCAGCGCCGCAGTCACGCCGTCGTCGGAACGGCCCATCCGGACACCGTGCCCGATCAACGAAGCGAGCACCAGGGTAAGCAGGAAAAACACCGCCGTCATGATGACGGTGGCACGGGTCAGATGGCTGCCGGCCTGCCCGCCGAAAACCGACTCGCCGACGCCGCCGAACGCGGCCCCCATTCCGCCGCTCTTCGACGGTTGAATCAGAATGATCCCGATCAGCAGCAGCGAAACAACGACCACCAGCGCATAAAGAAAAACGGTCAAAGTCGACATGAAACAGTACCTTTTTCTGACATTTATCCAGCGGGCCGGAACCGCATCGCGGCCCGGCGCTCCCTATGAAACCAGTTAATATTAGCGCACAGCTTGGAAAAAGTCAAATCTTTTTTCCAAAACTTTGCGCCAATATCATGATATTTTCGCGGATTACACCGTTTTTTACTTCGCAATGGCGTTGTGGATCAGCGCGGAGAAGCTCTCCGCCTTGAGCGCGGCACCGCCGATCAGTCCGCCGTCGATGTTGCGCTGCGCCACCAGCTCCTTCGCATTTTCCGGCTTCATGCTGCCGCCGTACTGAATCCGGACCCCCTCGCCGATCTCGCGGCCGAACAGGTCATTGAGCGTGCAGCGGATGAAGTTGTGGGTCAGCTCCGCCATCTCCGGCGTCGCGGTCTTGCCGGTTCCGATCGCCCAGACCGGTTCGTAGGCGATCACCACGCGGGACATCTCCTCGCCGGTGAGACCGGCCAGGCCGCCTTCGAGCTGACGGGCCAGCACCTCCTCGGTACGGCCGCCCTCACGCTCTTCGAGCAGCTCGCCGATGCAGACGATCGGCTTGAGTCCGGCCGCCAGAGCCGCCTTGAGACGCTTGTTGACCGTCTCGTCGGTCTCACCGAAATACTGACGGCGCTCGCTGTGCCCGAGAATGACGAACTCGGCGCCGGCCTCCTTCAGCATCGCCGCGGAGATCTCGCCGGTGAACGCGCCGCTCTCCGCCCAGTGAACGTTCTGCGCACCGACCTTGATGTTGCTGCCGCGGGCGGCTTCCACCACAGCGGCGAGCGTGGTGAACGGCGGGCAGACCACGATTTCCGCGCACTCCGGGCAGACATCGGCGACCAGCGGCTTCAGCGCTTCGACCAGGGCTTTGCCCTCGGCCGCGGTCTTGTTCATTTTCCAGTTACCGGCGATGATGACTTTGCGACTCATTTTATTTTCCTCTCAAATCGTGAATTTTGACGTAAGGCACTGAAAGGCCAGTTGAGAACATAGCATGAAAAAGCTTTTTTTTCAAATGGCGGAATCCGCGGAAGCCGGGTTTGCGTCGGTTTTTTTCACTTTTTCAGATTCCGCCGCCGGTTTCGGAGCATGTTTATCCACCGCAACCGCCGACAGAAACCGGGTCCGGCGCCAGAGGATCCAGAGCGTCATCCATCCGCTGCTGCTCTCCCGGGAGATCACATCCTCCACCCCGTCCCCCTTGAGCAATCGGGCCCGGTCCTCCAGCATCGGATACATATAGCGGTTGTGAAGACGGTCGGAAAACATGTTGTATTCCCTCCGGTTCGGCCGGGTGGTCGAGCCGCTCCAGACCGGCAGCCAGTAAAAGAGGTAAACCCCGGTGTTGCTCGCCTCGATGTTCCCGACCACCGGCCGCCCGGAGGAGCTGAGCTGCCCCGGCACCGGCGGAGTGCTGCGGATAAAAGAGGTGTTACAACCGGCCAGCAGCAGCGACGCCGCCGCCAGAGTGCAGAAAAACAACCGTTTCATTGCGGAATTCTCCCATCGTTCGGTTCCTGTTGTTCGTCGCCGATAATCTAATTCCGGAATCTCCCTTTTACAAGTCCCTCCGCAGCGAATTCTCACACGAGCCTGACAATATCTTAACATTCGGCCACTATATTCTACGCCATCAAAAGCTCCCGGGGCGGAACCGTTCCGTCGGGAGATCAATCCGCATTCAAAAGAAAGGAACTTCCTATGAAACGATTTGCAGCGGCACTCCTCCTGGCAGCCGGGTTCTGCCTCGCCGCGGCGCCGACCACCCGGGCGGAGAAAAACGTCCGGACCATCCGCCTGATTCAGGATGACGCCCAGGACTACATGGTCTCCAAGGTCTACCAGCTCAAATATCTGAAGGCGAACGACGTCACCCCGTTCCTCCTCGGCGTGGTCAAGCGCTACAACCAGCAGTCCACCGTCAACCGCATCAATTACAAGGCCGCCAACCAGCAGCTGCTCACGGTGAGCTGCCCGGTCAAAATGATGCCCTATGTCGATGAACTGCTCGCCAAACTGGACCGCCCCGCCAACATCGTCGGCCGCGCTCCCGGCGATCCGATCCGCGGCACCGGCATCACCCGCACGGTCTATCCGGCCCGCTTCCGCTCCGCCCAGGTGATGGTGGACATCATGGAAGGCACCGGCATCAACGCCGGCGGCGACTCCTTCGTCGGATACGACCCCACTACCAACCTCATCTACTGGAAGGATGACAGCAACAAAAACCGCGACCTCCTGAAATATCTCGCCTGGCTCGACCGGCCGATCCCGATGGTCAACCTCGCCCTGACCGTCTACGAAGTGCGCGAAAGCGAACTGCGCGACCTCGGCATCGACTACCTCGGCTGGCGCAACGGGCCGGGTCTCAACCTCTTCTCCGCCGGATTCGACGCGATGAGCCTCTCCTCATCGGGTTCCGCCGCATTGCAGGCCGCCAGCGGCGCCTTCGGCGGCTTCTTCTTCGCGCCCCAGTTCGACGCGAGTTTCGTCCGCATGCTCCAGCAGGACGGCCGCGCCGACATCGTCAACACCGCCAGTCTGACCATGGCCAACAGCGACAGCAACACCTACTCCATCGGGTTCGATCCTCAGTCGCAGGCCATCTTCAAACGGGACAACGATCAGCTTCAGGTGGGGATCTCCGGCGTCGGCATGAAGGGCGGCGTGAAGGAGCCCGCCCAGTCCACCGGCGCGAGCAATCCGCTGCTCAACAGCACGACGCCTCCGCCGCCGCTCCAGATGCTGATCACCGCCCCGCGCATCTGCTTCCGCGCCCCCGCGGACCCGCAGACCGGACTGGTTTCGGAGCGCGCGGAAGACGGGACGATCCATGCACTGGTGACCTTTCAGTACAACATGCAGGTCTCCAACGTGGTGGAACGCAACAACTACGGCGCGGAACTCGCCGAAGTGAGCTCCTTTACGGGGAACTGCAACCTGCTTTCCGGCGAAGAAAAACTGCTGGCCAGCTGGAGCGAGGAGAGCGACGTCGAACAGGTGATCGGCGTGCCCTTCCTCTCGGAGATTCCGGTTCTGAAATATCTCTTCTCCACCACCACCACAAACCGGCAGAAGAGCTGGTTCTTCATCACCGCCCGGGCGGTGTTCGCCCACCCGGAAAGCCTGCCGCAGGTGTGGGGCGGCCAGCTTCAGGCGTTCGACGATATTGCACCGGTCACCACCGCGGTGAGTTCGAATTAACCGCATGGCATGAGACAGCATAAATCAGAGGTTTTGACAGCATTATGAATACGAAACAGATGAGTTTTCTTCTGGCCGCCTTCGCCGCCGTTCCGCTCTTCGCCGCGCCCGGCGACTCCGAATCGGCGCCGTTCTACACCAGCAGCCGGGTCTCCGGCACGCTGGACACGGTCAACACGCAGCTCCCCTCGCCGGGGACACCGCGCAACAGCAACAACAACGACACCGCCAGCTACATGGACACCCAGGTGCAGGCGCAGCTCCGGCTCGATCTGGATAAGGACACCGACGCCGTCCACTTCATCCGGGACAACAACGACCCCAAGGTGGTGACCAAAACCTACGTCCTCAAGCACGCCGAACCCTATTCTCTGCGCACCTTCCTGCGGGAGATGGTGCAGACCAAGCGGGTCTTCGGCAGCGACACGGCGGTCGAATGCCTCCAGTTCGAAGACGGCGTCTCGCTGCTCTTCATCTCGGCGGAGGAGTACCGCTTCCACGACCATGAAAACGGCATGGGGATCGATTCGATCGTCGAACGACTCGACAAACCCGGCATTCTCCACAGTTCGGGCCAGCCGAAATTTGTCTACTTCCCCGCCAACGTCCCGGCGGAAACGCTGATGCCGATGATCAAGCACGTCGGCATGAACGTCTCCGGCGACGAAACCGAACTGACCGGTGGCAAAGACAAGGTCCAGCTCGACCCCGACCTCAACTGCCTCTTCTTCAACACCGCCTCCTATTCGCGCCGGAACATCGAGGAGATGCTCCGCAAGTACGACGTGCCGCTCCCGGAGCTGCGGATCCGCTTCTGCGTCTACGAACTCTACTCGGAAAACGATGAGAAACTCGGGCTCGACTTCCAGTCGTGGAAGAACAACGAAGGGACCGAACTCTTCAGCACCGGCGCCCGTTTCCGGGACAACTGGGCGGCCACCTACGGCGGCACGATGAGCCGTCCGCAGGGTTCCGAACGCACCAGCTTCTACAACTTCAACCCGAAGTGGAACACCCGTTACATCGACTTTCTCGCCAGCAAAGGCAAGGCGAAAATCGCCCACTCCGGCGAAGTGGTGGTGCGGCAGAACACGCAGACCTCCTTCCAGCGGCTGACACAGCTCTTCACCATGGATTCGACCGTTCCGGCCGAAAACACGGAGGAGCAGCCCGACGGCTGGTTCGGGCAGGCGTTCGACAAGGTGCTCGACGCCTTCGGCCGCACCTCGCCGGACAATCAGATCACCGTCGGCAAAGACAACCAGACCTCCGTTGTCCGGGACGACACCAATCAATACGGATTCACCATGACCGTCAAGGCCTCGTCGATCGCGCCGGAGGCGGCGGTCCTCCACCTCGATCTGGAAAACTCCTCGCTGATCGGCTATCAGTCCAGCGGCGCTCCCCGCATCCAGAAGGGGAACAAGGTCAGCAGCGACATCATGATCTCCACCAAACGCAACCGTTTCGTCATCGGCGGGCTGGAAAAGCGGGAGGTGGTGCGCGGCTCTAACGGGGTTCCGTGGCTGAAAGACATTCCGGTGCTCGGCTACCTCTTCCAGACCGAATCGGAATCCACCCGCAAGTCCCAGCTGGTCGTCGTGGCCGACTGCGAATATGTCCTGCCCGGCGCCGCGGAAAACCCGGAGGCGGCGAAGAAGATCGGCGAGATCAAGGACAACACCGCCGACGCCGGCGGCGCCAACCGCTACTTCTTCCGGCAGCATCTGCTCGATTCCGGGCGTTGAGCGCCCCTCTCATCCACGGCATTTTCCCCTCCCGTCCATCCACCGGAGGGGGTTTTTTCTTTCCGGCCCGGATTTCATTTTTATAAAAATCAAATATTTTTGACACCAAGCTCTTGAAACCGTTCCAGAAAGGTGGTAAAGTAAAACATTGGTATCCTGCGCCGGTGACTTTTTCCGACACAGCATACCGTGCATCCGAAACTCTGTCCAGGAGTTTCCGGAGCGCACAGAAGGACTGTTCCGGAATTTTGATGGGGGCCCCGTGAACAATGGGGAAAAACCCGGTAATAGGATATTCTGTATTCCATGAAAAACGCTGTTCCAACGAGGCGGGCTGTCGCATCGACGGCCCGGGTGGCCGTTATTCCTTTTCGCGCCACAGCTTCTGTGTCTTTTGCTCTTTTCTCCTCTTCTCCCCCCTGCTGACCGGGCGGATTTCCGCTTCACTCCGGCATGAATTGTTTTTTCAGGAAACCTTTTTTTCACAATAACGTAAGAATTTTCAAATGAACTGGATCGGTTGGCTTATCGTCGTCTTGCCTCTCATCGCCATTCTATGGGCGGCCTGTCACGCACAACGGTATGTGCGCGGGGTTGCCGACTACCTCGCTGCCGGGCGTGTCGCCGGGCGGTACGTCATCAGCGTGGGAGACCTTCAGGCGGGGCTCGCCGTCATCACCCTCGTCGCCCTCTGCGAGCAGGAGTACCAGTGCGGCATGGCGATGGGGCTATGGAGCAAGCTGACCATTCCGGTGAGCATCTTCATGTCGCTGACCGGCTACTGCGTCTACCGCTACCGCCAGACCCGCTGCCTCTCGATCGGCCAGTTCCTGGAAATGCGTTACAACCGGGCGTTCCGCGTGATCGCCGCCACCATCCGGACGATCGCGGAAATGATCACCAACGCCATCGCCCCGGCGATTGCGGCCCGTTTCTTCATCTACTTCCTCGGCTTCCCCCACTCGGTCACCATCTGGGGGATGACCATCCCGACCTTCATGATCGTGGTGATCATCGTGGTCACGCTGGCGACGATCGTCATCCTGCCCGGCGGACGTGTTTCGCTGATCATCACCGACTGCTTCCAGGGGCTGATCGGCTACCCGATCTTCGTGATCTTCACGGTCTTTGTGCTGAGCAACATCTCCTGGATGGACGACATTGCGCCGGTCATGCTCGACCGGGCGCCCGGCGAAAGCTTCCTCAACCCGATGGACCTTCACAAGCTGCGTGACTTCAACATCTTCAGCCTGGTGGTCACCATCGTCGGCAGCATTCTCAACCGCGCCAGCTGGATCGGCAACGACACCACCAGCGCCGGCCGCACCCCGCACGAGCAGAAGATGGCCGGCGTCCTCGGCACCTGGCGGACCGGTTTCTCGATGCTGATGTGCACCCTGATCGCTCTCACTGTGGTGGTGATCATGCTTTCAAACCACTTCCGCGAAGAGGCCCGCGACGTCCGCGTCGAACTGGCCAACCGGGTGGCGACCGAGGTGATTCCGGACCAGGCGGTCCGCGAGAAACTTGCACAGCATTATGAGGCAATTCCGGTGGCGACCCACGTGATCGGCGTGGACAAGCCCTATTCGCGCACCGAGAACCCCGACACCCCCTACCTGAAGGGGACCTACAATCTGCTCCGCGACACGGTCGAAGACGGTCCGGCGGTGTTCCAGAAGTTCCGCACGCTCTACTATCAGATGATGATGCCGGTGCTGCTGCGCAGCTTCCTGCCGAGCGCGCTGATGGGACTCTTCACACTGCTGATGATCATGCTGATGCTCTCGACCGACGATTCGCGCATCTTCAACGCCTCCTCGACGATCGTGCAGGACGTGATCATGCCGTTCCGGAAGAAGGCGTTCACGCCGCGGGAGCATCTCTGGTGGCTGCGCGGCGTGACGATCGCAGTGGGCGTGTTCTTCGTTTTCGTTTCGCTCTTCATGTCGCAGCTGGACTACATCAACATGTTCATTCAGATCATGTGTTCGCTGTGGCTGGGCGCGGCAGGGCCGATCATGATCGGCGGGCTTTACACCCGGTTCGGAACGACGACCGGAGCGTTCTGCGCGCTCTTCTTCGGGTCGGGAATCTCGCTCGCGGGTCTGCTGCTGCAGCGCAACTGGGCGGATATCATCTATCCCTGGCTGGATGAGATGGGCTATGTGGCGAGCGTGGCGGAATTTCTGGAGACTGCGTCCGGCCCGTTCCACCCGTATATCGTGTGGACGATGAGCGACGTGAAGTTCCCGATCAACTCGTACGAGATCTACTTCATTGCGATGATCACGGGGTGCGTGGCCTACCTGATCGGTTCGTTCCTGACCTGCCGCCGTCCGTTCAACCTGGACCGGATGCTCCATCGCGGGAAGTACAGTCTGGACGGCGAACAGCAGCATCACGAGGCGTGGACCTGGCGGAACGCCTTCTCCAAGCTGATCGGCATCACGGACGAATACACCACCGGCGACAAGGTGATTGCGTGGTCGGTGTTCGGTTACACGATCGTCTACCAGTTCATCATCGCGTTCGTCTTCGTGATCATCTGGAACATGTTCTGGCCGTGGCCGCCGGAGTGGTGGAGCATCTACTTCTACTTCAACACGATCATTCTGGGTGTGATCGTGGGAATCATCTCGACGGTCTGGTTCTTCTGGGGTGGAGTTGTCGACCTCAAGCGGCTCTTCCACGACCTGGCGGCGCGGGTGGAGAATCCGCTGGACGACGGCCGGGTATCGGGTCACGTCTCGGTGGTGGACCTCGCCCACGTCGAGCGGGCGGAGAACAAGAACTCCGACAACTGAGCGCAACAGGCACTACAGCGAGAGCGGTGATCTCACCGCTCTCTTTTTTTATATTGCTTCAGCGCAAAAAAAAACTACCGGCTGTGCCGGTATGTAGCCGAACAGCTTCAGCTTCAAGGCGAGAAAAGAAACTCCGTGCTATAGTATTGTAATTCGCCAATCACAAATAATAGAACGGAGTCTCAAATGTCAATTGACAAATTATCACACACGAGCTGGAAATGCAAGTATCACATTGTATTTGCCCCCAAATATCGTCGACATGTGATCTATAATCAAATTAAAAAAGATATCGGGAAAATTCTACGTCAATTATGTGAATTGAAAAAAGTAGAAATACTAGAGGCCGAAGCTTGCCCTGATCATATTCATATGTTGGTAAGTATCCCTCCCAATTTGAGTGTGTCTCAATTTGTAGGTTATTTGAAAGGAAAAAGTTCTCTGATGATCTTTGATCGACATGCGAATTTGAAATATAAATACGGGAATCGGCATTTCTGGTGCAGAGGTTATTATGTTAATACAGCCGGAGCAGATACTCATGCGATTGCCGCTTATATTCAAAATCAACTGGCAGAGGATCAGGCAATGGAGCAATTAACGTTTAGGGAGTACATAGACCCGTTTACGGGTAGCAAGAATTAAAAGGCAGAAGAACTCTGCCTGCATAGCAGGGGGGCCTATTTCTTTTCAAATAGGCTATCACAAGAAAAAGGTTAGTTGGCCGCTTTAGCGGCGGCCTGTGAATTTGTTGCGATTGGCGAATTTTTCAAAGCCCGTGTCGG
>URVC01000069.1 GCA_900551245.1 uncultured bacterium
AGGCTCAAATAGGGTGGTTAGAATGACGATTTCAAAGAATTATGGGACGGCACTGCAATTAATTTAATCTTTCCGAATCGTTTTTTCAAGCGGCAGCGAAAAAAGAGAAAGGGAATTGCATAAGGAATATTGAAAATTTGACAAACCGCAATTTTCATGATATAATAGATAATATTCCGTCATTGTACGGGTTACACACAAAGAAAGGAGCTGCAACCATGAAAAGAATCCTCCCTCTTCTCCTCCTCTGCGCCTTCAGCACCCTCGTTGCCGGAGCGGCGGAAACTCTGATTCACCAGGCGGCATTTCAGGCCCCCAGAAAAGGGTTCGGCTTCTGGAACACACCGGATCTGCAGACGGCCGCAAGCGTTGTCGACGGCACAGCGAAAATTATGTTCAAAGCGAACAATGCGGCAAAACAGAATCCTTACAATGCGCAGTTTATGGTTCCTTATAACAAAGGATTCAAAGCGGGCGTGAAATACCGGGTGGAAGCGACGGTCAAATCCAGTGCGGACCTGAAGGTCAAAATGGCGATCACCCTCAACCAGAAACCGTGGACACAGCTGACAGGCAAAGATTTCGACCTGAAAGCCGGCGAGGCGAAGACTCTCGTTCTCACCTTCAGTCCCGCCGCGGATGTGACAGGCAATTACCGCCTTCCGATGTTCGGCCTCGGGCTGGCGAAAGCCGATACCACTGTGGAAATTTCCAACGTGAAGTGCTTTGAAATAAAGTAAGCCGACGACCAGACTTTACCGACGTTCCGGAGGATGCCTCCGGAACGTTTTTTTCTCTGGAATATGCACTTGTCGTTTGACAACCCCTTGTCGATATGGTATATTTTATACTCATGTCCTGCGACATGGTCAAACGATTATAAACAAGGGGTTCTATAAAAATGAAGAAGATTCTGACCGTTCTCGCGCTCTGCGTCTTTGCCGCATTCGCGGGAACCGCCGCAACGGAAAATCTGCTTGAAGAAGCGGTATTCCAGCCGGAAAAGAAGAACTTCACCTTCTGGAAGGTGAAGGATCTGGAAGCGTCCACCACCGTCAGAAACGGCGTGGTGAAAATCACCGTCAAGACGAACAAGGCCGACAAAGCCAATCTCTACAACGCACAGTTTATCGTACCCTACAACAAGGGATTCAAGGCGGGCGTACACTATCGTGCGGAAGTGACCATCAAATCCAGCACCGATCTCAAGATCGCCATGAACATCTCCCTCAACCAAAAGCCGTGGACCAGCCTCCGCGGCAAAACCATCCAGCTCAAGGAAGGAGTTCCGACGGTCGCCGCGCTCAACTTCTCCACCGCGGAGGACATCTCCGGCAACTACCGCGTCCCCATGCTCGCCATCGGTCTGGCTCCGGCCGGCAGCACGGTGGAGATCTCCAGCGTGAAACTCTTCGAAGTGAAGTAGGACTCTCTGAAGTCAGCACACTGCGGTTCCTGATCTCATAGGAACCGCAGTTTTTTTTGAGAAAAAGAGAGCCGTCGCCCCGGACGGCTCCGGAACGCACCGCTGTTCCCTGACAGCATTCGAAGAATGATTCGGTGTCCGGCAATGTCTCTCCGAGCAACCTCAAACAAGATTGCCGGAAAGTAATGTGATTTTCTCTACTCCCGCTTTGAAAACCGCATCGGCGGCAGTACATTACTGAGTATTCAGCAAGAGGGAGTTTCGAAAAATGAAGAGAGGAATCCGCCTTTCGGCGGCTGTTCTGCTGGCGGTCGCCGTCTCCATTCCGGCGGCGGCGGTGGTACCGCTCCGCATGTCCGCGGACGACGTGTTCCGCATCACTGTTCCGGACGACTGGAAGGCGGAAGTTCAGAAATATGTTCCGCGCCGCACCGCAACAGTGGTGATCCACGGTGCCGGCGACGCCTTCCGCGCCCGGTTGACGTTCCACGCCGACAACGACGGCCGCGAACGGTTCAACACGCCCGAAAAACTGGAGCGGCAGGTCCGCCTCGCCGCCCGCGCCACACTGCGCGAAGCCATCGAGGGGCATCTTCATCTCCACCCCTTCTCCGCGGGGGGGCGGTATGGAGCGCTGCTCTATCTGACCCGGCAGAAGTTCGTCAACACCGATCCCCCCGCCGGCGAGTGGCGCTACCGCACCGTCGGCGCCATGCGCCTCTCACCGGACAGCGCTCTGATATTTCTGCTCGACACCAACAAAATCGGTGACCGGGAATTCGCCCGGCTGCTCGATTGTCTGAACCGCCTCGCCCGGCCGCGCCCCGCGCCGCCGGAGCGGGAAAACTGGACCATCTCCCGCCCCGATCTGGCCCTGAAAGCGGCCATCTCCTCGTTCGGGGAAAAACTGGATCTCTACCGCCCCCTCTCCGCCACACTGGAAGAGGGCGTCTGGTTCGTCACCGGCCGCAAACTCGACAATGCCGATGACTCGGAACACATCATCACCGTCAAACTTGACGCCGTGGACGGTAAAGTTCTCGGCGCCTCATTTTGAAAGGAGATGGTATGATAAATAGCTGACGTTCGCGGTTTCTGCTTGCGGCGTGTAATTTATGGCGATTAACTTACACGTATGGAAGCGGACAGGTTGCAGACTGAATTATTCAATGAGGCGCTTCTGAGAGGAGGATGACCCCGGAAAGGAGAGAGAGAAATGATCCGAACCATTCTTCTTCTGGCCGCGTCCGCAGTCGCCGCAATCTTCTCCGGCTGTCGCAGCGCGGAGTCGACCGCCTCCATCCCCGCAGTGCGTCCCTTCGACGCGGAACGCTACCTCGGCACCTGGTATGAGATCGCCCGGCTGCCGCACTCCTTCGAGCGCGACATGACCAAAGTCACCGCGGTTTACACTGCCCGCAAGGACGGCGGCATCGACGTGCTCAACGCCGGATGGCGCGACGGCGAATACCGCACCGCCCGCGGCCGCGCCCGCTTCCGGGGGGATTCGACCGTCGGCGAGCTGGAGGTCTCCTTTTTCGGCCCCTTCTACGGGCAGTACCGGATCATCGCTCTGGCGCCGGACTACTCCAGCGCCATGGTGACCAGCTCCACATGCGACTATCTGTGGATTCTCGCGCGCGAATCGACGCTTCCTCTGGAGACCTTCCGCCAGTACAAAGAACAGGCGGCGAAACTCGGATTCAACGTCGCCGCCCTGGAGTATCCCAACGGCCGCCCGGAGTAAGTTCCGGGCGGCGTACGCGCCTCAGCTCCGCTGATACCGGAGCACCGCACCGGTGTTCCGGGGCAGTCGAAGCACCCCTTCCGCATCGGGAGCGGGGCCGATCGGAGCATCAACCAGCTTCCAGCCGGGAGCATGGAGCGTATCGGCCAGCTCTTCCGGCGTATTGTTGACCGCGACCACCAGCAGAGTATCGGCATCGACCTCGTGCTCGGTCAGCGTGAGCGCGGGATTCTGCCGGGTGACGTTGCGCTTCACCCCGGCAAGTTCGGCGAGAAGCTGATAGACCCGGTAGTACTCGGGCTTCCCGTCGGCAAAGACGCGCGGCATTTCGACCAGCGCGGTTTCCAGCGGCACATTGCAGCAGATCAGCAAACCGCGGCCGTAGCGGTTGCAGACCAGAGCCGGGTTCCCCTCCCCGTCTTCCGCGAGGACCTCGCCGCAACGGTTGCGGTAGCGGACGAGAAACTCCGCCGGCACCGACAGATCCAGACCGCGCGCCGCGTTGACAATCCGCCCGGGCGCCGCGGCTTTGGCGACATATTCGATATCGACGCCGAACGGGCCGGTGAACGGCTCCAGCGAACCGTTGTCGCTCGAAACATAGAGCACCGCCCCTTCCTCCACAGCGTGAAGCAGTTCCATCCAGCGATGCCGCGAAATGACCCAGGTCCCGGTGACCGAAGGCAGAAGATAGAATTTCGACGGCTTGAGCGGCTGGTCGGCATACTGAAATTCAATGTCGAAGCCCGCCTGCTTGGCGAGCAGGAAGCTCAGATACCCGACGCCCCACTGATCCTGATGCTGAGAGAGAATGCAGACCGCATCCCTCCGGAAGGCCGGAAGCGGAAGTTCAGCTACCATCCGGCCGAATTTGCCCAGCTCCTCCATCACCGGTTTCGGCGAACGGTCGGTGCGGAGCAGCCCGAGGCAGCGCTCCATGCCGACCCAGTCGTACGGCGTATGCGGCAGTTCGGTCTGGTCATGACCGCACCACCAGAGCAGTCCGCGGCAGTCGTGGGCGTAGGAGTTCCAGAGCATATTCCGCAGATAGTCGGCCGCGACCCGCTCGCTCGACAGGCAGGGACCGAGCGAACCCGCCTCCTCCACGAAGGCGGGAACATTGCCGACGTCTCCGTAGAGCCGGGTCTCCGCCGCCGCATGAAAGGCGTTGCGCATCGTATTGACCGGGTCGATCCGGCAGTGCGGCGTAAACAACGGATAGGGATGTGTGCAGAGAATATCGGTCGTCTCCGCCTGGTCCGCAATCAGAATGTGCCGGTTCGGTTGATCCTCGCAGAGAAGGCTGTGCATGCCGGAGACCACCGGCCGGACCGGGTCCGCCAGACGAATCGCCGAGGAAATTGCATTGCACCAGTTCCAGAACTCATCCGACGAAGCGACAATGCCCATGCAGTTGCACTCATTCCCGAGATCCCAGGCGGCGATCGCGCGGCAATCCTTCAGCGTCTCCACAAAATAACGGACAAACCGCACCTGCCAGCGGATCGCCTGCGCGTCGGTCAGCACGTTGACCCGCTCGAATGCCGGCGGAACATGCATGCGGCCGGACATCCACCCGGTCACCAGCCCGACGATCAGCGAAATTCCATACCGTTCCGCCAGTTCGGCAAAACAGCGGAAACGCTCGATCATCACCTCGTCCACCCCGGCCCGTCCGGCGGGCGTATCGGGCAGCGGCTCCTCGCCGAAACGCATTTCGATGAAGGTCTGCGCCCAGGTGGTGTGCGCCGTGAGCGGCTGAAAATCCGGCCAGAGCGGAAAGGCGCGGATCACCTGCACGCCCGCTTTGGAAAGCGCCGCCAGGTCCGCCTCCACCGAAGCGGCATCCCAGTTGCGCCACATCCGGGTCCCGGCATGGCTCGCCCAGTAGTTGCAGCCGACAAAGAAAGGTTTCCCGGAAGCGAAAATCCCCGCTTCCGGCCGACGGTGTTCTGTTTGACTCATCGTAAAAGCTCCCGTTTTAAAACGATTTTGAAATAGTATACCCAGATTTCACGCAAAAAACAACCGGAATTCCCGCTTTCCATGTGGAATAAAAGAAAACGCCTTGCAAAATATGGAACAACACGGTATACTATATTCTATGGAGAAGAACTCAAAAACCACACTGCGACAGCTCGCCGAAGTTGCCGGATGCGCCGCCTCCACCGTATCGCGGGCGCTGACCGGTTCCGGCTACGTGTCGCCGCAGTTGCGCAACCGGATCCTGAAGCTCGCCCGCGAATCGGGGTATTTCACCGAAGAACAGCGCAACATCGCCGTGCTGATTCCGGATACCGCGGATTTTCACGGTTATCTGGGGCTGATGCTGCACGCTCTGTTGGAAGAGCTCTCCCGGCAGAAGTTCTGCCCGATGATCCTGCTGGAAAACAACGACGTTCAGCTTGACGAGACAATTCTGCGCGGCGTGATCACCCTCGCCTACCGCGCCGGAGCGACGGCGGGCTGGTGCAACCGTCACCAACTGCCGCTGGTCTCGATCAACACCGCCCCTGCCCTGCGGGAAAACATCTATTCGGTCTGCTCCGACGACGAACAGGGGATGAAACTCGCACTCGAATATCTCTGCCGGCGCGGCCACCGCCGAATCGGCCTGTTGACGCTCTGCTTCCAGCCGCCGGAAGAAAATCTCATTCAGGCGACCCGGTTCCGCAGCTTTCTCGAACTCTGCGCCCGTACGCCGGAAGTTTCCGGATTTCACCGCAACCTGCAACAGCGGAACGAACTGCACCGGATTCTGCGCGAACTCATCGACGAAAACTGCACCGCAATCATCGCGGCCGGGGAATCCCTAGGAGCAATCACCGCACAGGCGCTGCGCGACTTCCGGCTCCGGGTTCCGCAAGACATCTCCCTCATTGCCAGCGAGGACTCCGGCATCTCCTGCTGCCTGACGCCGCCGCAGACCACCATCCGTCAGGAGATGGGGCGGATCAGTGCCGAAGCGGTCAACATGCTGAACCGGCAGATCGCCGGGCTGCCGGTCCGCAACGTCACGGTACCATACAGCCTGATCGAACGGGAAAGCGTCGCCGATCTCTCCTGCTGAAACCGGGAACAGAAATCCGTCATCCGGCGCAGAATCCGGTTGAAACTTCGTCCGGGAACGTTATATTTCGAATGGAATCAATCAGAAAAGGAGTTCACATCATGCAGAAATTCACCGTCGTCACCCGCCACAGTTGCGAATTTGCGGAGATCACCGCCGAAATCAACGCGCGCGTGCCGAAAACGCTCCGGAACGGCCTCTGCCATATCTTCTGCCCGCACACCACCGCCGGGCTGACCGTCAACGAAAACGCCGACCCCGATGTGCGGCACGATCTGCTGGCCAAACTTGCCGCCCTGATTCCGGCGCGGGAGGAGTTCTATCAGCACGTCGAAGGAAACAGCGCGGCCCACCTCAAAGCGATGCTGACCGGCTTCTCGCTCACCGTTCCGGTGCGGAACGGCGCACTTCACCTCGGCACCTGGCAGGGAATCTACCTCTGCGAATACGACGGGCCGCGCACCCGGAGAATCCAGCTCACTTTCCTGACGGAGCAGTGACCTGGGCGGCCTCACGGGCTTTGCGGGCGGCCATATGCGCCGCCCTGCGGTTCCGGTAGCGGATGACCAGGTTCTTCACGAACCAGTAGGTGAGCGGGGTCATGATCACGGAGAGCAGCGCTCCGCCCAGAAAGAAGGCGGCGACCAGCTCCCACCCGATCTTCATCAGCGCCTCGTAGCTCTGCTCCTTGAGCACGTCGGCCATCGCGGTTTCAATCGCGTGGTACGAAAGGGTGCCGCCGAGCAGGTGGCTCCCGGCCCAGCATTGTGCAGGATAGATGATAAAAATTGTGAAGTGATTGGTAATCAACGTCCCCAGCGTTGCGCCGATCTTGCTGCCCTTCAGCAGAAACGCCGTGGGAATCGAACAGACAAGCTGCAGGCCGAATGGAATGAAACAGCCGAAGAACATGCCGATCGCCCAGCCGCGGGCGATATATTCCGGCGACGCCTTCTCGCGGACGATCTTCGAATAGAGCATCAGCCATTTCCGGTACAGATATCGTTTGACAGTCATAACTCTGATGCCCCCGTTCCGCATCGTTTTCCCAGTCAGAATCCCCACGCCCCCGGTCTGTTCCGGAAACGGGGGAACACCCCTGCCGCTCCTCGTTTTATAAAAGGCGGATTGCGTTAATATAACATGCCGGAATACTTTTTTCAAGCTCCCCGCCGGCCAAATTATGCCGGAGTTCCGCTCTAGCGGTCAAATTTCGAATGGAGCAGCGCACAGGCCTGCGCCACCGCACCGCTGGCCGGCGCGCTGTTGCGCAGGGAATCCAGCAGCAGAAAATCGTGAATCGCCCCGTCGAAACGGACCGATGCCACCCCGACTCCGGCCCGCATCAATTTACGCGCATAGGCCTCCCCTTCATCGCGCAGCACATCGTTTCCGGCGGTGACGATCAACGCCGGCGGCAGTCCGGCGAGCGCCCCCAGCCGGGCCCGCAGCGGCGACACATAAATCTCCCGGCGAAACGCCCGGATTGGACAGTACGTGCTCCAGAACCGCTTCATCGCCTTGCGGGTCAACCACGGTCCGTCGGCAAACCGGTGATAGGACTCCGTGCCGAAGTCCGCATCGGTCGCCGGGTAGAAGAGCAGTTGAAGGTCGATCCGCGGCGTGCCCCGTTCGTGGGCGAGCAGTGCCATCACCGCGGCCATGTTTCCGCCGGCGCCGTCCCCCGCGACCGCGACCCGGCCCGGATCCACCCGGAAAGCGTCCGCATTCTCCAGAATCCGGGTGAGCGCGGCGTACGCCTGCTTGATCGGGACCGGGTACTCCGCCTCGGGTGCGCGAGTATACTCCACGAAGACAAACACGCATCCGGAACCGGCGACCAGCTCCCGCACCAGCCGTTCATGCGACTCCCAGCCGCCGAGCATCCAGCCGCCGCCATGGAAATAGAACACCACCGGCAAAGCTCCCGTCACCCCCGCGGGGCGGATCAGCCGCACCCGGAACGGGACGTCGACCCCTTCCGAGAAACTGCGCTCCTCCATCTCCACCGGGAATTCCGGAATGTGTTCGCCCCGGACTTCGGCAAAGACGCGGCGCGCCTCCTCCAGCGACAGTTTGTGGAACGGCGGCCAGCCGCGGCTCTCCTGATCCCGGACAAAGCGGCGGATTACCGGCGTGAATACATTCGACGTGGAGTTGGATTTGCTCATGATGACAGCCTCCTCTGCAAAGCGGATCACCCGGGGGCCCTTGCGCCCCCCGGAACTCTTCCTTACCGGTAATAGAGCACAGCTTCCGGCAAATACAACCCGGAGGAGAAACAAATCGGCAAATTCCGGCCGATGCGCCTAACCGCGTTCCGCCGCCTCCGCCTGCGCGCGTCTCTCCATCCGGCCGGCAAAGAACAACCCGGCTTCGAACAGCAGCCAGGTCGGCAGCGCCAGCATCACCTGACTCACCACATCCGGCGGCGTGAGGATCGCCGCGACCACCAGAATCGCCGTCATGACCCACGGCCGCTTCCGGCGCAGCGATTCCACGGAGATCAGACCGAAACGAACTGCGAGCAGCACCACCAGCGGTGATTGAAACATCACGCCGAACGAGAGCATCAGCCAGCCCGCCAGCTCCAGGAAGTTCGCCAGCCCGAGCATCGGCTGAAGCTCCGGCGTGGCAAAACCGCCGGAGAACTTCATCAGCATCGGCAGAATCAGTACCCCGCAGAAGGCAACCCCGCAGAAAAACAACACCGACGAAACCACGATCCACCAGCCGAGCGCCCTCCGCTCCTCCCGGTAGAGCGCCGGCAGCAGAAAACGCCAGACCTGCAGAATGTTCCACGGATACGCCAGCGCCAGCGCCAGCACGAGCGCCAGTTTCAGCTGCACCCAGAACACCTCCATCGGCGCAAAATAGTGGAGTTTCCCCGCCTCGGGCGGGAAGCTCCAGCGCACCAGTGCGGAAATGACATACGGCGATGCCAGAAATGCGACCGGGTAGAGCAGTGCGGTCGCAATCAGGCAGGAGAGCAGCGTCCGGCGCAGCGCCTCCAGATGGCCGATCAGGCTGTTTTCCGGGTCATTCATGCCTGTTTGCTGTTCTGCTCCTCTTTTTTCGCCTCGTTTTCCCCGGCCTTTTCCGCGGCGTCCATCAATTCGCGTCCCTCCTCGGAGAGCGCGGTCTTCGCCTTCTTGAACTCATACGAAGCGCGCCCCAGCGCCCGGGCAAGCTCCGGAATGCGTTTTGCCCCGAAGACCAGGAGAACAAAAATAACGATCAGAAGAATTTCCGTGAATCCGATTGACATGGCGACGACTCCTTTCCGGTTGTGCTTCCCGACTTTGCGCGATCCATGCTTCCGGAGCGGAAGCCCTCCAGATCGAGCGTGATATAGACAAATCCGAGCTGTTTCAGCCCGGAGACAATCGCTTCCCGCCGCGCCACCACTTGCTGCAGCTGCGCCAGCGGCACCTCAATGCGGGCCAGCTCCCCACTGCTCCGGAGCCGCAGGTCGCGCGCTTCCGGAACCACCTGCCGGAGCAGTGCCTCCCCTTCCGCAACACGCCGGAGCGCCTCCGGTGTCAGCGTCGTTCCATACGGGAAGCGGGTCGCCAGGCAGGGCGAAGCCGGTTTGTCGGCCTCCTTCATCCCCAGTTCCGCCGCGATGGCGCGCACCTCCGCCTTGGAGATGCCCAGTTCGGCCAGCGGTGAGAGCACGCCCAGCTCCCGCAGAGCCCGCACGCCGGGGCGCCAGACGCCGAGATCATCCGCGTTGGAGCCGTCCACCACCGTCCGGAGCCCCCGCGCCGCCGCTTCGGCGAGAACCGAGGAAAAAATACGGCGCTTGCACCGGTAGCAACGATCCGGAGGATTCTCCCGGACCGCGGGATCCGCCAGCAGATCGCAGTCGATCCTCACCCATTCGACGTCGGCCCGCGCGGCCGCCTCTCCGGCCGCCGCCGTCTCCTCCTCCCGGTGGAACGGGGAGTGGATGGTCATGGCCGCCAGCGGAAACGGCTCCTCCTGCCTGAGCAGACGCAGGACCTCGAGCAGCAGCAAGCTGTCCACACCGCCGGAAAATGCGAGCGCGATTCCCCCGGCCGCACGTGAACGGAAAAATTCTTTCAGGCGTCGGTATCCGGACATTCGTTCCGCTCCCTTTTATTTTCTTTCCCCTCGCCGACCAGGCGCAGCAGTGCAATCTCCGACGGCACCCCGAGCCGGATCGGGAATCCGCTCCAGATGCCGGTCCCGTTCGTAAGGAAAAGCGTCATGTTTCCCACCTGGTAGAGGCCGGAAACAAAACCGTCGTTAAACCACGCGACCAGCTGGTCGACGCCCCGCACCATACCGCCGTGCGTGTGGCCGGAAATCTGGAGATCCGCCCCCGCTTCCGCCGCCTCCGGCGCCAGCTTCGGCTGATGGGCGAGCAGGAGTTTCAGCGCCCCGGCGGGAATCCCGGCCAGCGCCCGTTCGACATCCGGCGGGGTCTCCCCCATCCGGCTGGCGGCGGGATCGGTTACGCCGGAAACGGCCACGTTGCGTTCCGGCAGAAAGCGGTGCTCGTTGCAGAGCATCTCGATTCCCAGCGAAGAGAGAAACGCGACCCACTCCCGGTACCCGGAGTAGTACTCGTGATTGCCCGGCACGCCGAACACGCCGTAACGGGCGGAGAGCGCCGCCAGCGGTTTCAACTCCCTGCCGCGCGCCTCCACCCGACCGTCGACAAAATCTCCGACCAGAGCGATCAAATCCGGCTTGAGGGCATTGGTCCGCTCCACAATTTTTTCGACGCGCGACCTCCGGGTCACCCCGTCGGCATGCAAGTCGGCGAGCACCGCGACGGTCAGCCCCTCCGCCTCCTCCGGAAGACCGGCGATGACGACGGTACGCTCCCGAACCGCAGGCAGTTTCGTTCCGCAGAAGATGCCGACGCTCGCAAGAACCGTCGCCAGCACCAGCAGAGCCAGATTCACCCGGTTGCCGATGGTACGAAACCGTTCCAGCCGTTTTTTTCCGGCCGCCAGCAGACCGAGCAGAACCCCTGCCCGGATCAGTTCGGAGGCGACCAGCAGAAAGAAAAAGAGGAAAAGCACCGCAAACAGCCACGCCGCCACCAGGAGCACCGCCCGCGGCAGTTCCGGCGCGAAATACATCGGCCCGCCGATCAGATGGAGCAGATGGAACTTGAACGCCACCAGGCAAAGCGCAACGCAGAGCGCCCCCTTCCACCGCCAGCTGAGCCGCAGGGGAAGAATGCCGCGCCAGAAGACAAATCCGGCCAGAATTATTCCGAAAAAAAGCATCCTGTTCCTACCGTTTTCCTAATCTAACCGCACAACCGGCTTCACGTCAACTGAAAACCGGAAAAAAAGCAAAAAATTTCACTCCGTTTTCCGCGCCGCCCGTCTGGCGGCGATGCGGTCGCAGAGCAGGAACAATCCCGCCAGAAGAGTTCCGGAAATCGAGTGCCAGACACAGCTCACGGCGGAGGCGATCGCCGCCTCCGGCAACGCGGGGAAGTGGCGGGTGGCAAGATTGGTCGCCAGCCCCGCATTCTGCATGCCCACTTCGATGGCGATGGTGCGCTTTTTCGCCACCGACATGCCGGTGAATCGGCCGACCAGATAGCCCGCCGCGTATCCCAGCGCATTGTGGAGGAACACCGCCGCGAAGATCATCGCCCCCGAAGTGAAGAAGTGTTCGCCGTTGTAGGCGATCACGCCGCCGACGATGCAGGCCAGCCCGATCACCGAGACGCCTGGCATGACACCGCAAAGCTCCTGGTATCCCTTCCGGCGGCCGAAGAAGAGGTTGGCGAATGCGCCGAGCGCCACCGGAATGATCGTCACAATCAGAATCGAGCGGAACATCCCCATCGCGTCGACGTCGATCTCACTGCCGGAAAGCCAGAGCACCAGAAGCGGCGTCGCCACCGGCGCCAGCAGCGTCGAGGCGGTGGTCATCCCCACCGAAAAGGCGACGTCCCCCCGGCAGAGAAACGACATGATGTTCGAAGAGACACCGCCGGGACAGCACCCGACCAGAATCAGTCCGGCGGCGATCCCCGGCGGCAGCTGCAGCAGGTGCACCAGCGCCCACGCCAGAAGCGGCATGATCGTGTACTGCGCGCACGCTCCAATGAAGATATCGAGCGGACGGCGGGCGAGAATGCGGAAATCCTCCGGCGTGAGGGTCATCCCCATCGTCAGCATGATGATTCCGAGCACCGCGGTCTGCACATCCCCCCGCACCCAGCGGAAAAGTTCCGGTTCAAAGAAGGTGAGCACCGCCACCAGAATGATGAAAAGCGACGTCTGCGACGAGAGCAGACGACTGATTCGAAGCAGAAAATTCATACGATCTCCCCGCCGGGAGCCCCGGGAATTCCGGCCCCGGCCAAAATCAAAGTTTTAAAAAATGCATTCGTCAAAAATAACCGCAAATCTTCGGTAATGCAACTTTTTCCGCCGATTTTTTCCGGCAATCTTCGTCTTTTCCCGTCAACGCCGGGTGCAAAAGTTGATTTGCATTTTTTCCGCGTGGTATTATCTTATAGAACCACAAAAAACAGGAGGTGTGCCATCAGTTCCGGAGATTTGACCGAACAGGTCCGGATGCGGGTCGTCAACGGCCTGCTGTCCGGCGAATACATGCCGGGAGACCGGCTGCCGGCGGAACGGGATTTCGCCCGGCTCTCCGGCTGCAGCCGGATCACGGTCCGGCGCGCCTTCGCCCGGCTCGAAACGGCCGGCATCATCACCCGCAGTCCGGCGCACGGCACCCGGATCAGCAGCTGCTTTTCCGGCAACACCGCTCCCATTGAGAGCGTCGGCATTCTGGCGACGCTCCGCGAAACCTTCGCGGTCGAATTCATCGATACGCTCACACGGCTGATGAACGAGCGCGGCATTCTGGCGGTTCTCGCCGCCCAGGAGCCGCAAAGCGCCCTCCAGGCCGGGAGCGCGGTCCGGCTCTTCTCCAAAGGGGTGTGCAATCTGATCGTCTGGGGGCTCGACCGGCGGCTCGATTTCTCCCTCTTCGAAAAACTGCGGGTGCTCGGCGTCAATCTGGTCTTTTTCGACCGGGTCGAGCCCGGGCCCTTCGCGGATTTCGTCGGGCTGGACAACCGCAATGCGGTGGAACAGCTCTTTTGCTACACCCTCGCCCGGAAGAAGCCGCGGCGGATTCTCTTCGCCAACCGGGCGGGACTCGCGGTGGACGCCCTCGACCAGCGGCGCGACCGCTGCCGGGAACTGTGCCGACAGCACGGAATTGATTTTGCAGAGGCACTGCTCCCCCGCCGGATTTCGCCGGAACAGGCCCGGGAAGCGGTCCGGAATCTCGACGGCGAAACCGCGCTCTTCTGTGCCAACGACGAGATCGCCCTCCCCCTCAAGACGGCGGCGCCGGAACTCGACTGCTGCAGCATCGACGGCACCGGCGAAGCGGCGGCAAGCGGCATCGTCAGCATCCGCCAGCCGATGGCGGCGATGGCGGCGGCGGCACTCGACGCCTTGGAGCGTCAGCGAAAACTCGGCGCCCGCTGGAAGGCGGGGAAAACGCTCTTCAACGGCACACTCATCGAACCGGATTCATCAACAGGAAAGGTCCTATGCCCATGAAACAGCTCCTTCTCAACGGCCGGTGGCTCCTCAGCGGAACCGGCGCAGTCGACGTGCCGGCGATTCCGGCCGAAGTGCCCGGAAACATCGAACTCGACCTTCACCGGAACGGCATCATTCCGGACCCCTTCTTCGGCGAAAACGTCGATCTTCTTCGTCCGTTTGAATTCAACAACTGGGAGTACGAACGCACGTTCGAGCTCCCCGCCGACTTCCCGGCGCAGGCCGATCTGGTCTTCGAAGGCATCGACTGCCTCGCCGAAATTCTGGTCAACGGCAAACCGGCGGGCAAGGCCGACAACGCCTTTCTCCGCCACCGGTTCGCGGTGGACGACCTGCTCCAACGCGGCGGCTCCAACACCGTGACCGTGCGGATTGCCTCGCCCGTTCTCGCGGCGAAAAACATTCCGCTCGACCACCACAGCAAGGCGCAGGCGTGGAACTTCGAATCGCTCCGGATCCGCAAGCCCGCCCACAGCTACGGCTGGGACATCGCCCCCCGGATGATCCTCGGCGGCCTCTGGCGCGACGTGCGGCTGGAGGAACGCCCGGAACACGCCCTGCAGTGCTGTTACTTCTGCCTGCGGGATCAGCCCGGAGCGAAGGAAAAACAGCTCTGTTTCTCCTGGAGTTTCCGCACCTCTCTGAACTATTGGGATGAGTTCGACCTCGATGTAACCGGCCGTTGCGGGGAGTCGGAATTCCACTTTCAGCGCAAGGCGAAGTTCACCTCGGGGTTCGACATCATACCGGTGCGGAATCCGAAACTCTGGTATCCGGCCGGGTACGGCGAACAGAATCTCTATGAAGTGGACATCCGGGTGAGCCATCGCGGCGAGGAGCTCTTCACCGCGCACCGCACGATCGGCATCCGCTCCGTCAAGCTGGAATACGACGAAACGCCGGAACATTTCAAATTCCGCTTCCGCGTCAACGACATTCCGGTCATGGTCAAAGGCTCCAACTGGGTCCCGGCCGACGCGCTCCACAGCCGCGACCGCGAACGGACGATTCCGATTCTCGAACTCTTCCGCGAACTCGGCTGTAACATGCTCCGGGTCTGGGGCGGCGGCGTCTACGAATCGCCGGAATTCTACGACTACTGCGACAGGCACGGCATCATGATCTGGCAGGATTTCATGACCGGCTGCGCCTTTTACCCGATGGACGAGGAGTTCATGGGCCGGTTCCGCACCGAAGTCGAACAGGTCGTGCTCGAACTGCGTCAGCACCCGGCGCTCGTTCTCTGGGCGGGCGACAACGAGGTCGATCAGTTCGCCGCTCACACCTTCGACGGGCGGAAACCGAGCCACAACCGGCTCACCCGGGAGCTCATCCCCCAGGTGCTCCACCGGCTCGACCCCTCCCGCCCCTATTTGCCGAGCTCGCCCTACATCTCCCCCGCCGTCGAGGCGCGCGGAGAGGACGATCTGCACTCCCCCGAACAGCACGTCTGGGGGCCGCGCGACTACTTCAAGAGCCCCTTCTACGCCGCCAATCCGGCCGCGTTCATCAGCGAGACCGGCTACCACGGCGCTCCGGCGGTGGAGTCGCTCCGCAAATTCCTCTCGCCGGAAAAACTCTGGCCCGGACACGGCAACTCCGAATGGATCGCCCACTGCACGACCCCGGTCTACGCCTACCGGGTTGAACTCATGTACCGGCAGATCCGCGAATTCTTCGGCATCGAGCCGCAGACGCTCGAAGAGTTCGTCGCGGCCAGCCAGATCGTCCAGGCGGAGGCGAAGAAGTTCTTCGTGGAAAATGTCCGCGCTCACAAGTGGGAAAAGTCCGGCATCCTCTGGTGGAACGTCATGGACTGCTGGCCGCAGTTCTCCGACGCGGTGGTGGACTACTACTTCAACCGCAAACTTGCGTTCGACTACATCCGCCGTTCGCAGAAGCCATTGCAGGTCATCCTCGGCGAATGGGCCAATTGGGGCCATCGGGTGATCGTCACCAACGACACCCTCGCGCCGGTGAAGGGTTCCGTCACCGTCAGCGACGCCGATACCGGGGAAATCCTCTTTGCGGGGGATTTCGAGGTTCCGGCCAACGCGAACGCCGACGCCGGCAGGTTCGACCTGCCCAACGGCGAACAGCGGCTGCTGCTGATCCGGTTCGAGGCGGGCGCGCTCTCCGGCGCCAACCACTACCTCACCGGGCGGCCCCCCTATTCGCTCGAACGGTGCCGGGAGTGGGGAAAAAAGATCGCCGCACTCGGCTGAACAACTTCGCTCCGCCGGAATTTCAGACCGTTCCCGGCTCCGGAATCTCCGGCGGAGCAAACTCCAGTTTCTGCTCGGGCGTTCCGAGCAGACGGACCGGCCCGAACCCCAGCTCCGCGAGCCGGGCGACAGTCCGCTCGACCAGCTCCTCCGGCGCACTCGCTCCGGCACTCACGCCGATTGCACTCTGCCAGCCGGCAACTTCCGGCGGCAGAGCCTCCGGCCCGTCGATCAGAAACGCGCGACAGCCGCAGGATGTTGCAATCTCCCGCAACCGGTTCGAATTGGAGCTGCGCCGCGAGCCGATGATCAGCACCATGCCGCAGTGTGCGGCAAGTTCCCGGACCGCCGCCTGCCGGTTGGTGGTGGCGTAACAGATTCCGGGGCCGCACTCCAGCGCAGGATAGCGTCGCCGCAATGCCTCGGTCAAACGCTCCACGCTCTCGCAGTTGAGCGTTGTCTGAGCGAGCCGACTGATCCGGCGTGCGTCGGGGCAGTCGGGCAGAGCGGCGATGTCCGCTTCATTTTCCACCACCAGCACCCGGCCGCCGCCGGTCCGGCCGAGCACCCCTTCCACCTCCGGGTGGCCGCGGTGGCCGATCAGAATCAGCAGATCGCCGGGGCGGCTGTACCGGGCCGCCGCCACCTGCAGCCGTTTCACCAGCGGACAGGTGGCGTCGACAATCCGGAGCTTCCGTTTTTCCGCCTCCTGCTCCACCGCGGCGGAGACGCCGTGGGCACTGAAGAGCAGCACCGCCCCTTCCGGCACTTCCGAAAGCGTTTCGGCAAAGCGGACGCCCTGTTTTCTCAGATTGTTCACAATAAAGTCGTTGTGAACAATTTCATGCAGCACGTAAACCGGCGCGCCACACCGGTGCAGCACCGATTCCACCGCCC
>URVC01000070.1 GCA_900551245.1 uncultured bacterium
CCGCAACGGTTATAATTTATCGAAAACTTGCTGTTATTTAGGGATAGGTTCTAAGTATTTGTTGTTTTGAAAAGAGGGCTGTATATTGATAGAATGCAAACCGTTCGGGTTCGGTAAGGAAAGAGTAGAGAGAAATCATGTTGATCGGAGTTGTCGGCGGACTCTGTTCCGCATTGCTGCAGTCGGGTTCGTACGTATTTTCCCGTGTTTTCATACACAAGCACCGGGGATCCTTTACGCTGGTGGTGTTTTCCCAGTTGATCATGGGGGTGTTCGGGGCGTTGACCATTCCGCTGATGATGCCGTTCACCCGGTATCCGGCAACGTGGAACTTCGCTCTGTTGATGCTGTTGTGTGTGCTTTCGTTTGTCGCCGGCCAGTACGGCTTCTTCCAGACGCTCCGGGAGGTGGAGGCGTCGCGTCTCTCCTCGCTGCTGGGGTTGAAGATCGTCATTCTGGCGTTTTTCACCATGCTGTTGACGCGGACGCCGCTGCATTTCCTGCAGTGGATTGCGGTCATCCTCTGTTCCGTCGCGGCGATCGGCATGAACTTTACCGGGGGGCGGATCTCCTTGCGGGGGGCCTTCTGGCTGGCATTCATGCTGGTGACCTATTCGATCTGCGATATGATCGAGGCGGAATTGATTCTGCAGATGCGCGGAAGTTCTCTGATTGCCGATTCCACCGCGGTCGCCGGGTTGATGTATTTCATTCTGGGCCTCCTGACGCTCCCCTGTCTTTTGAAGTGCCGGTTCCGTTTTCAGCTGTGCAAAGATGCGCTGCCCTATGCGCTGACCTGGTATTGTGCGATCATTCTGCTTTTCCTCTGTTACGGTTCGATCGGGGCCGTCTTTGGAAACATCATTCAGGCGAGCCGTGGAATCATCTCGGTTCTGCTCGGCGCGTGGCTGCTCCATTGCGGGTACGAACATCTGGAGCCGCGAGTGGGCCGCAAGGCGTGGTGCCGCCGGTTCCTGATGGCGGTGGTGATGATCTGCTCCATGTGCCTCTATTCCTACGCCAGGACGCTGGTGGGGAAATAGGCTTCGGCAGGAGAGCGGTCGGAAAAAGAGAACTTCTGCCGGGGACGGGCGGATGAGGTCCTGGAACGGGCTTTCGATTTTCTCCGCCAATTCCTGCATTTTTGCGGTCATCTGTGCCCGATGAAGCCGGTTTCATCGAGGAGCGTGACCTTTGCGGTTCCGGCGGGGAACCAGCTCCAAGTACTGCAGCGTCCCTCGCTGTCGTTTTTCCGCCGTCGGCGGCCCTGCGGTGTACGCATCCATTTTTTTACCGTTGCCGATGGCGGAGAGAACCTGCTTTGGAAAAGGGTTGCCGGGAGCCCGCGAGGATCTTCAAAGGCTAGGAAGCCATCCGGCAGCGGTTCTCAAAAAGGTTCTGTGCTTCATCGTGCCTCCGACGGGGAGATGGGCGCGGTTTCATACGAGGCAAGCATCGTGCGCAGCATTTCCTGAAACTCCTGCCGCAGTCCTGTGGGTTCAAGGAGTTCCGCCAGCCCCTGCTGGGCGAGCAGGAACGGGAAGAGGATCTCCCGGCTGACAGCCGGAATTTCCACCGTGCCGTCCGGAAGAAAGCTCTGGCGGCTGTGCAGTGGGCGGGCGGCGAGAACGTCGCGCAGCATCTCGGTGATTTTAAGTTTGACGTTCCGGACTTTCTCGAAGCCGAGAAAATCATCCACCGTCACCGAACGGATGATTTTCTCATCGGGGGTGAAATGTTCCGGCAACGGCTCCGCACTTCTGATCCGGTGGAGTGCGAAGGTGCGCGGCTGTTTCTTCAGCCGGCAGAATCCCTTGCTGTACCAGGAGTTGTTGTAGAATACCAGCGTGTGCGGTTCAAAGACCCGTTCGGTGAGGTGCCCCCGGTAATCGGCATAAGCGATTTTGACGGTGCGATGGGTCTGCCACGTTTCGAAAATCTTCATGAAAATCTCCCGGTCCAGCTGGATGTACAAGCCGGAGAGGATGGTCAAGCTCGCCAGATTGGCGGTGTCGAGAAAATCCGGATTGTGATTCTGCAGCAGATAATCGACCGCATTGCGAATGCGGTTTTTCAGCGGGGAGGGAAAAATATCTTCGGATATCCGGGCGCCGATGACCGAGGCGAGCATCTCGTTCTCATCCAGCAGCGCGGGGGCGATGAAATCCCAGTCATGACGTTTCAGATAGTAGCCGTTCCTTGCCCGGTCGAAGGCGAGGGGACATTGAAATTCAAACTCCAGCGTTTTCATGTCCCGCAGGATGGTTTTTCGAGAGCAGTCGATTTCCAGCTCTTCCTCCACGGCGATGCGGCGGAACTCCCGGACCAGGGATTCCGAGTTCGGATAGCGGTTCTCCTTGAGCATTGCCGCGATCCGGGTAAGGCGATGCAACTGAGCTTTTTGTAACGGCATGTTGAAAAATTTTTGATTTTTTTTTGATTTTCTTTCTGAGAGGACACTCTTTGTCCATTTGCGGATAATATATTGTATCAAAGAAAAAAATCAAACCGGAAACACAGGAGGATATCATGAGCAGAATCATCACCGTGAAAGGCACCGGAACCGTCAGCAGCAAACCCGATACCGTTGTTCTCACCATGGACCTGGATTCGCGCCACGCGGAATACGGCAAATGCATGAAACTGGCGACAAAGGAGCTGGAAACTCTGCGCCGGGCCATCGCCGGCTGTCAGTTTGCCGACGACGCTCTGAAGACCACGGATTTCCGGATTGAGGCGGTGTACAAAAGCTGCAAGGATTCCTCCGGAACCTGGCATGACCTCTTCGATGTGTGGTGCTGCAGCCATGGGCTGAAGCTGGAGTTCCCGCTGGATTGCGAACGGCTGACCCGGGTGCTGGCGGCGCTGGCGAAGTGCGATTCGCATCCGAAAATCAAGGTGAAGTTCCGGGTGGCCGACCGCGATGCGATCTGTGAAGCTCTGCTTCGGGATGCGGCGCAGAATGCCCGACGCAAAGCGGAAATTTTATGCGCGGCAAGCGGTGTCACTCTGGGGGAACTTGTTACGATCGATTACAACTGGGGAGAGCTGTCGATCTTCTCCCGGACGAATTATGAGAATGATTGCGAAGGGATCATTTTCGGCTCCTGCAGTGAAAAGGGCATCTCGATCGATCCGGAAGAGGTGAAAAACAGCGATACGGTCACGTTCGTTTGGAATATTGTGTGAAGGTGGTGAAAAAATGGGATTGCTGGAAATCTGTTATCTGCCCGGGAAGGAATTCCCTCCCTGTCCCAAGGAGATTCCTCTGGAAATCTACAGGCCTATTGTCAAAAGCATGATGAAAAAACGTCTTTTGAAACTGACCTACATCAAGGAGAGTTACGAACTCTCCCGGCGGCGGGTGATTCCTGAAGCGCTGGTCTGGCGGGACGGCCACTGGTATCTGGCGGCCTTCTGCCTGCTGCGCGGCGAGCGGCGCACATTCCGGGTGGACCGCGTGGTCAAGGCGAAGAAATGTGAGGAGAAGTGTCACCGGACCGGAATCGGCAAAGAGGTGAAAAAATACGGATTGTTCCCTCATTTCCACTGAGAAACAGTCCCGGTCGCATTGCAGACATGGGGGAAAATTACGGGAGCAGCCATTGTGATGGAGACAGCGGGGAGGAATTGACTGCTGTCGCAGGCCGCTGGGAAATGTTTCGGGCAACGGAAGACGGAACGGGACCCCGGAGCAGAGGCGTTTCGCCGGCGGTCCCGGTCAGGGTTGAAGGGCTTCCGGATTCGCCGGGGCGTCGAGGCGGAACTCCACCAGCAGCGGCGCGTGGTCGCTCAGGGGGCCGCGTTTCTCCACGGTGAACTCCTGCTTGAGCAGTTTGCGGAGAACCGGCCGGAGCGGCAGTGCTGCGCTGGGGCGGTAGAAGATGTGGTCGATCGGCGGCCAGCCGCTGAAGCCCAGCTCCAGCGTGGAACTGCGCAGACCTGCTTCCTCCTGAAACGCCGCGAGTTCCGGCGAGGCGGGCTGGAGGTTGAAATCCCCGCAGGCGATGACCGCATGGTCCGGCGGCGAATTGCGCCGGATGAACATGGCGAACTGTTTCAGCTGGCTCCGCCGCGCCTCTCCGGAAACCTCCGGAGTTCCCGCCGCGAGGTGGGTGGTGTAGAGGTCGAGTTTCTGCCGGTTCAGTTCGATTCTTGCCAGAAGGAGCCCCTTGGAGGCGGCCCGGTTCTCCAGCGACCCTTCGGCGTTGAAATACTCCGCTTTCGCTTCGAGGACCGGAAAACGCGAAAGCACCGTCAGCCCGGAGTTCACCGGTTTGAGCAGGTGGCGGCGGCGGGCGAAGCGGACGCCGCTGTGCAGGTTGTTCTGCTCGAACAGCTGCCGGTAGCCGCAGAAACTTTCCTGGAGTCCGATCAGATCGAAGGGGCGGAGCCGTTCCCCGATCTGCGGATTTTTCCAGGTGCAGTCGTCGAGCAGCGGGCGCGCCTGAATGTTGTAACTTACGACGGTGAAACTCTTTCGCGGCGCTCCGGTTTCCGCCGGGCGGGGGGTGATCGTTACCGGCGAAGGGGAACAGCCGGTGAACAGCGTACACAGAACCGCCCCGGCGATGCAGATCGGTTTCACCGCCGGAATCCGGAATCGTTTTGGCATGGCAGAACAACGCATGGAGATAAGATATCTCCGGATCTGTCGCGCGTCAAGTCCCCCGGTAATGGAAGGGAAGGATTCCCAGCAGTGCGATGGCGCCGGCGAGGAAGAAGCGGGGGAAGTTTTCGCCGGTGAAGAAGTTCGCCCCGAGCAGAAAGGCGCCGATGACCCGCGACAGCCCGTAGCCGCCGTAGAAGAGGGCGCCGCTGAAGGCCATCGTCATGGTTTTGTTTCCCGGCCGGGCCAGATTCATCATCTCCGCCGAGGCGATCACCGAAATCGCCGCTGTGGCGAAGCTGTGCAGCGCGAGGGCTCCCCCGGCGAGGAGGAGTTCGGCACAGGTTTCGGAACGGATGGCGAAGAGGAGCAGCGCCGCCGCCGCGTAGCCGAGGTGGAGAAGCAGCAGCAGCCGGGGGGAGGAAATTCGCCGGAGCAGGAACGGCATCGCCCGGTATCCGGTCAGCATCCCGGCGAGGCTCGCCGCGGAAAAGAGGATGAGGATGTTGTCTTCCACATTCAGGACGGTTTTCAGGTAGAGCAGTGCCGCCGGAACCGTCGCGTAGCCGAAGAGGTTCAGCCCGAAGAGATAGAGCGAGAAGTTCCGCAGCGGACGGTTGGCGAGGGAGTGTTTCAACCCGGCGGCAATCTCCGGCACCTCCCGCACCGGGACCGGATAGTCCGGAATCCGCCGGATCCAGAAGAGCCTACCGCAGAAGAGAATGCCCGAAAGGAAAAGGATCAGCTGCAGACGGCCGATCGAAGGATTTTTCCCGGCCGCTGCCGCCGCGAGACAGAGAAAGATCACCCCGCTGAGCTGATGGCAGAACCGCATCCGGCTCAGGAACGCGGCGCGGCGGCGCGGCGGCAGGAAGCTCTCCAGCAGAGGAAACCAGGTGGCGATGAATCCGGTGAGGCAGAACGCGGTCGCCGCGATCGCTCCAATCAGCACCGGCATCGCGGCTCTGCCGAACCAGGGGGCGGCGACGGCGGCGAAGTAACAGCATCCGGCGGAGAAGCAGGCGAGGTTGAGCAGCCTCCGGCCGCCGCAGCGCACCGCCAGCGCCGCCATCGGAATCAGCAGCAGTCCGTTGAAGAGCGGCAGCAGGGAGGTGGTGAGCATGGCCAGCTCATCGCCGGCGCCGAGCCCGGCGGCGAAGAGCAGGATCACCGCGCTGTCGGTGAGCGCAACCTCTCCGGTGAAGCCGCAGCAGGAGGAGAGGATCGCTTTCCATTCCGATTTCCGTCGTTCGTTCATGATTTCATCCGGATGGAGCCGTTTTCCACCAGCCGCACTTCGATCGACGTGTGAATCGGACTGCGCTTCTTCATCATCGGCCGGTTGGTGATGTAGTATTCGGCCCATTCCAGCAGGTTCTGGGAGCGGAAGCCGATGCAGTCGAAGTTGTAGTCCAGATGGGCGAATCGCTGGTCCTGCGGATGGTCGAAGGTGAGCACCCCGATCCGGCCATAGCGTTCCGGTTCCGGTTCGAGCAGTTCGCGCCGGTAGGTGTCGGCGAACTCTCCGGCGAGGAAGAGGATGCTGTCGGGGAGTTTGTCCACGGTGTCGAAATAGTGGCGCAGCAGCGGCGTGGTCTGCTCCGTCTTGCGCTCATGGATGAAGTCGAGCCGGCACTCCGGGTCGAGGAAGCGCATTTCGCCGCAGAACGCTTTGCACCGCTCCAGGCGGGTCGGATGGCGTTCGGCGAGGTGGATGGCGATGTGGCGGTGGCGGTGACGGAAGAGGTGCCGGGCCGCGAGTTCTCCGCCGCGGGTGTTGTCCGGCGAGAGGGTCACGTCGGCGTTGCTCCGGGTCGAGAGCGTCACGGTGTAGAGATCCGGATTGACCCGTCGCGCCTCGTCGATGATGGCGTTGTCCGGCACCGAGAGGAATACGGCGACGTCGCTGACCGCCGCCGTGTCGAGGAAGTCGGTCCGGGCGGTGCGGTGGCTGGTCCGGCAGCAGTGAAACCCCAGTTTCTGGATGTTGGTCAGCAGTTTTTCGCCATAGTGCGAAAGATAGGGGTGATCGATGAAGTCGAAGAGCACTTTGAAGCGTTTCCCGCGCCGGTGGGTGAAGAACCCGCAGCGGTTGAGCGCGTCGGTGACCCGTTCGCGGGTCTCCCGCTTGACGGCCGGATCGAGATTGACCACCCGGTAGACCGTCATGGCGCTCACGCCCAGCTCCCGGGCGATTTCGTGGAAATTGACGTTGAGACTTCCGGTTCTGCGTTCCATACGTCAGCTCCGGGTGGTTTTGCCCTGAAGAATCTCTTTCAGCCGGGGGGAGAGGAGTTCCCGGCTGTCGTCGTCAACCAGGCTGAACCGGTTGCCGTCGTTCGGCGTGCTCAGGTAGTTCCAGGCGCACCAGGGGATGCCGTGTTCCTCCAGCAGGCCGATCAAGTCGGCCATCCAGTTTTCCCGGTATTCCAGGCGGCAGTGGCGGATGGTGCCGAATTCGCCGCACCAGAGGGTTGTTTCCGGCCGTTTCCGCTGAAAATCGAACGCCGGTTCCAGCAGATGTTCCAGATAGGCGCGGTCGATCCGGTCAAACTTGTCGTACCGGGAGGAGTTCCCTTCGACCAGTTCCCGGTATTCCCGGTAGGGGGCGGCGTCATCCGGATAGCGCATCTTGCGGTTGTAGTAGAGTGGTCCCGGCTGAAGCACCCCCTGCTGGTGGGTGAACTCAAACGGTTCGTAGCAGTGGAAGGTGCAGGCGACTGCCGGGTCGTCGAATTGCGGCAGGAATGCGAGCGCTTCCGGGCTGTTCCAGCAGATGCTCCCGACGATGATCCGCCGTTCCGGGTTGACACGGCGGATTGCTTCGATGGTCCGGTGCGCGAGATGGTTCCACTGTTCCGGCGGAACGTCGCGCACTTCGTTGAGCAGTTCGAAGGCGACGGAATCCTCCCGGTGCCAGCGCCGCTCAATCTCCCGCCAGAGGGCGATGAAGCGCTCCTGCAGTGCGGCGTCTTCCAGCAGGGAGACCGGTTCGGCGATGTCGCAGTAGTTGCCGATCGCCTTGTGCAGGTTCAACACGGCGTTGAGGCGGTACTTGCGGCACCAGCCGAGAAATTCGTCGATTTTCCGGAAGACCGGCTCGCGCCAGACTCCCGGGGCGGATTCGAGCACGATCTGATCGAATCCGAGGCGGACGTGATCCATTCCCCACGAAGCGATTCTCCGGATGTCCTCTTCGGTGATGTAGCATTCGAAGTGTTCCAGATCGCCGACGGTGATGGGACGCCGCCACGCTTCCGGGAGGACGTTGAACCGTTTGTAATTGGTCAGCCAGCCGCCGATTCCCATGCCGCGGCGGAACCCGGCAAAGAGGTTGTTGTCTTTCATCGGTAGTTCCTTTCGTTTTCTTTAACATAGAAGAACAAAATCCGGTTTGCAAAGAGAAAAAACGGAATAAAATGTGAAACATGTAACATTTTTTAAGAAGGAAGCGAATCCCGTTTTTGCGGCAAAGGTGAAAAAAACTTCATTTCCGGGCTTGCAATTTTAAAAATCATCTGCTATTAGTAACCCCATCGAGCGGATTCACCCGGATTTTGCGCGGAGCTGTTTCAAATTCGGAGCCGGCGCAAGCGCCGTGCCGGGCGGTTCCGTGCCGCCTCTCTCCTGTTTGTCATTTCCGTCGGAAATCGAGGATGTTTCGTTACCACGTCAAAGAACAACGTTCAACCTGGAAGGGAGATCTTATGACCAAAGCAACCGAGTGCAGAAATTTCGTCATTGCAGGCCATTCCGGCAGTGGAAAGAGCACTTTGTGCGAACTCATGCTCGTCAAGGGCGGGGTCATTCCGCGTGCCGGAAGCATCGATGCCGGAACCACCGTTTCCGACTTCATGGCGGAAGAGCAGGAACGACGCTCAAGCATCTACTCGACCTGTTTGAACTGCACCTGGAAGGGGAACCGGTTCTTCTTCGTCGACACCCCCGGATACGGGGAGTTCATCGGGCAGTATGCCGCCGCGGTGCGTGCCGCCGACGCCGCACTGGTGGTGCTCGACGCCATCGACGGTCCGCAGGTCGGCACCGCGCGGGCGTGGAAGATGTCCAAACAGCGCGGCATTCCCCGTTTCGGTCTGGTCAACCGGCTCGACAAGGAGCGCGCCGATTTCCGCGGCACGCTCGAGGAGATGCGCAAGAACCACGGCAAGAACGTCATCATTCCGCTCTACTGGCCGGTAGGGGAGGGAGCGAATTTCTCCCGGGTGGTCAACGTGCTCTTCGACAAGGATATTCCGGCGGAAATCGCCGATGATGTCGCCGAATGCCGCGCACTCTGGCTCGACGCCATCGCGGAAACCGACGACGATCTCATGATGCGCTATCTTGACGGGGAGGAACTCTCCGACGAGGAGATCCGCACCGGGCTGCGCAAGTCGATCAAGAGCGGGCGCACCATTCCGGTTTTCGCCGGGAGTTCGGTCAAGGACATCGGCATTACGGAACTCATGGATGCGATTATCGAACTGTTCCCGACCCCGCTCAACTACGTGACCGTCGACGGAGCCAAGCGTAAAATCGCCGACGATACCGATGCGATCGGCATCGTGTTCAAGAGCGTCAACGACCCGTTTGTCGGGCAGCTCACCTTTGTGCGCACGGTCTCCGGCATCTTCCGGCCGGACTCCGATATTTTCAACCTCTCCCGGCCGGGCGTCAAGGAGCGGTTCGGCACGCTCTTCTTCATGAACGGCAAGAGCCAGGTCAACACGGCGGAGGCCGGGCCCGGTTCGATTTTTGCAATCGCCAAGCTCAAGGACACCCACATCGGCGATACGGTTTCGAACAGTCAGGGGGAACATGTCCTGCCGGGAATTGTCTTCCCTGAACCGGTCATGTCCTACGCGGTTTCCGCCGCCAAGTCGGGCGAGGATGAAAAGATCACCGCCGGACTTCACAAGATCATCGAATGCATTCCGACGGTCCGGCTCGGCCGCAACGACGAAACCCATGAACTGCTTCTCTCCGGCATGGGCGACCAGCAGCTCGCGATCGTCTCCAAGCGACTCAAGGATCAGTTCAAGGTCGAGGCGGTTCTTTCGACGCCGAAGATTCCCTACCGCGAGACGATTACCGCCAACGGTGAGGGGCATTACCGGCACAAGAAGCAGACCGGCGGCGCCGGGCAGTTCGCGGAGGTGTATCTGCGAATTTCGCCCGCTCCGGAATATGAGTTCGTCAATGAAGTGGTCGGCGGAACCATTCCCAAGAACTTCATCCCCGCGGTGGAGAAGGGGGTCGCCGAGATGATGGATCGCGGTCCGCTGGTCGGCTGTCGCGTCGAAGGGGTCCGGGTTGCGGTTTACGACGGCAAGTATCACCCGGTCGACTCCAACGAAATGGCGTTCAAGATCGCGGCCCGGATGGCTTTCCGCGAGGCGATGAACCAGGCGAAGCCGGTTCTGCTCGAACCGGTGATGCGGGTGGAGGTGCATATCCCCCACGCCTACACCGGCGACATTACTGGAGACCTCAATCACAAACGCGGCCGCATCCTCGGCATGGATATGGATGAGGGTATGGAGGTGGTTCAGGCGGAGGTCCCGCTGGCGGAAATGCACAAGTACGCCACGGAACTGCGCAGCATGACCCAGGGGCGCGGCTCGTTTGAGATGCGCTTTGTCCGCTACGAGCAGGTGCCGGCCAACGTCGCCGCCGAAGTGATTGCGAAACATCAGCAGGAGACCGAGGCGGAATAAGCGGATTTCACCGCGGAACTTTTGCAAAAACAGATCGGGACCGTTTTCCGGAAACAGGAAAACGGTCCCGTTGTTTCTTACAGCGTCGGGAAGGGGGAGAGGTGCCCCGCTCTTCCCGGCACGGGGAAACTTCAGCGTTCGCGGTGGTCGATGACCCGGCGCGCCTTGCCTTCGCTCCGCTGAATGGTGTTGGGCGCCACGAGCTTGACGCGGACGCGGATGCCGATCAGTCCTTCGACCGCCGCGGTCAGGCGATGCTGCAGCTCCTCCATCGAACGCACCTTGTCGGAGAAGAGTTCCTCGTTGATCTCGACGTCCACTTCGATGTTGTCGAGGCCGTTTTCGGTATAGAGGATGATGTTGTAGTGGGGCATCGTCCCTTCGACCGAGAGGAGCGCCGTTTCAATCTGCGACGGGAAGACGTTGACGCCGCGGATGATGAACATATCGTCGCTGCGGGAGCTGATCCGCTCGATCCGGCGCAGGGTGCGGCCGCATTCGCACGGCTCGGCGATGATCCGGGTGAGGTCGCGGGTGCGGTAGCGGATCATCGGCATGGCCACCTTGGTCAGCGTCGTGAGCACCAGTTCGCCGAATTCCCCGTCCGGGAGAACCTCGCCGGTTTCCGGATTGATGATCTCCGGATAGAAATGGTCTTCGAAGATGTGCATGCCCTTCTGGCAGCGGCACTCGATGCCGACGCCGGGGCCGATGATTTCGGAGAGGCCGTAGATGTCGTAGGCTTTGATGCCGGAGGCCGCTTCAATCCGCTTGCGCATCTCTTCGGTCCACGGTTCCGCGCCGAAAAGCCCCGCCTTGATCGGGAGCTTGCGCATATCGATCCCTTCGGCAGCGGCCTGTTCGATCATGAAATTGAAGTAGGAGGGGGTGCAGCAGATGGCGGTGGTGCCGAAGTCGCGCATGAGCATGATCTGCCGCTTCGTGTTGCCGCCGGAGGTCGGAACCACCGTCGCTCCGAGCGCCTCTGCTCCGTAGTGAGCGCCGAGTCCGCCGGTGAAAAGGCCGTAGCCGTAGGAGACCTGAATGACGTCGGTGCGGTTGAGGCCGCAACTGGCCATGGCGCGCTTGACCACCTCCATCCAGACTTCGAGGTCGGAACGGGTGTAGCCGACGACGATCGGCTTGCCGGTCGTGCCGCTGGAGGCGTGGAGCCGGACCACTTCGGACATCGGAACCGCGAACAGTCCGAAGGGATAGGTGTCGCGCAGGTCCGCCTTGACCATGAAGGGAAGTTTGGCGATATCGGCGAGAGTGCGGACGTCGCCGGGGACGAGTTTGCGCTCTTCCATCCGGCGGCGGAAGAGTTCGACATGGTCGTAAGAATGTTGAACCACTTTGCGAAGCCGTTCCAGCTGGAGTTCGCGCAGATAGTCCTGCCGCACGAAATCCAGGGCGCTCAGATCATCATTCAAATAAAGCGAACCCATTTCAAAATCCTCATAATAAAGTTAATCTAAGAATATACACCCGCTTGCGGAAAAGCTCAAGTCCCGGATGTGAGATTTTCCATTTCTTTCCCTCGCCCCGGAAGAGATCTTTGACCTCCTCAGGTTTACCCGTTCCGGGCGTTTGGGGTTGCCCGCCGGCCTCGCCCGGGGGCGATCATTTCGAGGTCGTTGAAAGCGGTGACGTTGTCCATCGCAATTGAGGTGACCCGGAGCGGGGTTACCCCGTTGAGTCCGCGGCTCCCTGGGGAGTTGCAGCGAAGCGCCTCATGGACGGGCCGACGCGAGGGCGTTGGTGATGGAGCCGATAATCATAAGGTCCTCCTGGTGAGTTGAGGATAGCCGCCCGGTCGCGAGGGCGCAAAAAAGCGCACCCGGCAGATTTTGAATCTGTCGGGTGTGCACCGGCGGGCTGTTCAGCGCCCGGATTGTTTACTCGTTTATTCGATCAGCGCGAGGTATTTCTCATACTCCGGATCGTCGGGGAAGATAAAATAGGGCTGATTATGATGTTCCTTTCTCCAGAGAACGTCATACTCTTTCATCTCTGCGATAAAATCGGCCGGAGCGTCCTTTTTGACCACATCCACATAATACCCGCCACCAGCATCATCAATCAACAACGATGTTGTACCGGCGATGTATTCCTCCGGAACCCGGGTCATCAATATCATAGCAGGAACTCCTTTAACGTTTCTTCAATATAATCCGGATAGGAGCGATTTGCAAGTTCCTTGCCGGTTTTCAGTTCGGCGAAAAACTCATGCTCATTTTTCATCCCGTGATCGGAAATGGAAAAGCCTTCCCGTTTTGCCCGCTCAAGACACTCCCGAAGCATCTTTTGCTTCGCCTTCCCGCCCGGCTTTGCGATGATGCGTTCGGAAACCGAGTGGTAAAGTTCATGCAGTGCGACCGACTCGACCTCCTTCCCCGCGTAAATGTTCGAGAGCAGCCCTTCATACTCCCCGTGTCTGCCGACCTTGAATTTTTTCCAGATCCCCGGATCATTCATATGGACCGGGTTGAGCCGGAGAATGCCCGTTTCCGCCGAGTAGGAGCCGGGGGTTGAAAGTTTCATTGAGGAATCCACCATCACGGCTTTCAGCCCCTCCAGTCCGGTTTCCTGCTTGACTTTGTAGAGACAGCGGTTCAGCCGGTTGACCGGTTCCGCCTTCTTCACCCCGGCAAGGTCGATGATGACCCCCGGAAGGATTTTCCGCATTTCGTTCCGGGCGACGCTCGGGAACTTCGCGTCAAAGACGGGGGCCCCCTCGGAATCTTCCTGTTCCTCCTGATCCTCCCGCCGGAAAAACGCCTTGAAATTGTCGCCGAGCGACATGTTGTATTCGCGTTTCAGTGTATCCGCAACCTGGTCGCGGAATTTCCCGTCGTGGATCAGCGAGAGGTCGAACTCCTCGAACGCGTGCGCCGGGTCGAAGGCGAATCCGCTTTCCGGCAGCGGAGGAAGTTTCCCGCCGACAGAGATGCCGACCGACCGCGCCTCTCATGCTGCAAAACTTCGACTTGCGGAAAAAGGGGAATCCGGGCCGGGAGAGATAAAGTGAACTGGTGCGCGGCGCGGGAATCGAACCCGCAAGCCTTGCGGCGCAGGAACCTAAATCCTGTGCGTTTGCCAATTTCGCCAGCCGCGCAACGGAGAAAGTTTCCGTACTATACCGCCGGAAACGGAAAAATCAATTCCGGGATGCGGATTTTTCTTCGTCCGCCTTGGTCTCCGGCAGTTTCACCGGCGGCACGTCGAATGCCCCGGTGAGCTCCGTGCCGTGGCGGTAGGCCCAGATCACGCTCATGAGAGCGAGGAATCCGCCCACTAAATAGGCGCAGTCGAGGTTCAGCCCGAAGCCGACCGGTCCGCCATGTTCCGGACTGATCCAGAGGATGTAGGTCGCCACAATGAAGGTCATGAACGCCCCGGGCACCGCGGTGACCCAGCCCGGTTTCCGGCGCGAGACCAGCCAGACGGTGACCGCGGTCAGCGTGCAGGAGGCGAGCACCTGATTCCCCCAGGCGAAGTAGTTCCAGAGCTGGTTGAAGGTCTTGGCGCTCTGGTTCGACCACCAGAGCAGGCCGGAGACGATGGCGATCAGCGGCAGGCAGAGAATGATGCGGTTGCGGATTGACTTCTGATCGACGCCGACGATCTCCGCCAGGCTGAGCCGCATGCTGCGCATGGCGGTATCCCCCGAGGTGATGGCGAGGATGATGACGCTGATGACGGTGATCGCTCCGACACCGCGCCCGAGGAAGTGGGTGGTGATCTCCGTGAGGACGTTGGTCGGATTCTCCGCCATCATCTGCGGGAAGAGGTTGTAGATCGCCAGTCCGGCGGCGGCCCAGATCATGCCGATGACCCCTTCGACCACCATCATGCCGTAGAAGCTCGACCGTGCCTGCTTCTCATGCTTCATGGTGCGTGCAATGATCGGCGACTGCGTGGCGTGGAAGCCGGAAAGAATGCCGCAGGCGATGGTCACGAAGAGCATCGGCAGAATCGGCATGTTGTTCTCCGGCGTGAACATCGCGGCCTTGAAGGCGGCGCTCTCCTCCAGCAGGGCGGGGTTGCCGATCGCTTCGTACATCAGCACGCCGAAGATCGCCAACGTGCCGAGAATCAGCATTGCGCCGAAAAGCGGATAGACCGAGCCGATGATCTTGTCCACCGGGAAGAGGGTCGCGGCGATGTAGTAGAGGAAAATGCAGAGAACCGCGGTCCAGAAGAGCGCGTCCGAGGGCCAGAATCCGTCGATCAGCCGGGCCGGAATGTTGATGAAGACCGCGACCACCAGCAGAAGCAGGAAGATCATGAAGAGCGAGAAGATGAAATAGAAGGTCTTCCCGGTGGTCATCCGGATGAGAGCGGGCAGGTTGGCGCCGTCGTGGCGCAGCGACATCATTCCGGCGGTGAAGTCGTGGACCGCGCCGCCGATGATGTTGCCGATCGGAATGATGACAAAGGCGATCACTCCGAATTTGATCCCGAGGATGACGCCGATCACCGGGCCGACGCCGGCGATGTTGAGCAGCTGGATGAGCATGTTCTTCCAGTGGGGCAGTTCGACGTAATCGACACCGTCGGCGCGGGTTTTCGCCGGAGTGGGGCGATCGTCCGGCTCCAGGATATTTTCGATGAATTTCCCGTACGTGCAATACCCGACGATCAGAATCGCCAGCCCCAGAAGAAACAGCAACATGATTTCTTACCCCGATGAGTTGATTTGTTCCATACCGGTAACAGATTAATATACATCACCGGGGGGAGAAATGCAACTTTTTTTCGCAGGAAAGGTTTCAGCTCCGGGCCTCCTGCGGCGCAAGGCGGACTCCTTCCGGAACGGTGATTTCCGGCGCCTTGCCCGCTTCCTGTTCCACCAGGATCGTTCCGCGGGGAGTCGGCACGCCGATGCGCATCCATTCCAGCCCGGCGAGCCGGGGGGAGGCGGTCAGTTCGCTGCGTCCCGGCCGGGTGAACCGGATTCCGGAGAGCGTCTCGCTCAACCAGAAACAGGGTGCGGAAGCCCAGCCGTGGCAGAGGCTGTGACGCAGCCCCTTGTAGCAGTAGTTTCCGTAGTCCGCATGAAGGTCGCGCATTCCGGGAGGAGTGAGTTCGTCGATGCGGCCGGAGTTCTCCAGCCAGTCGAGGTTGAAATCCTCCCAGAAGGTGGTTGCGCCGCGGTCGATCATCGCGCCCCAGTAGGTGCGGATCAGCTGGAGACCCTCCGGAATTTTTCCCAGTTCAGCCATGGCGTCGAGCACAAAGGCGCCGCCGAAGGTGCTGATGTTCTTCCCGGGCGAGGCGAGGAAAGTTTCGCTCCGGTCGGCGATGCCGCCGAGGATCTGCAACGCGGCGGCGGTCTTGTTCTCTTCGCAGGCGGGACGGTGGCCGGCGAGCCGGGCGATGTTACTGCGGCAGAGTTCCAGAAGCTGCCTGTCGTCGAGGGCGGCGGCGAGTTCCGCTCCCCGGCGGAAGGCGAACGCCATCAGTCCCTGCAGCCCGGCGTGCATTGCGACGGCGTCGTCATTGCTCGGCCAGTCGAGGAACCGGCGCGGCGGCAGCTGTTCTGCGCCGGTTGAGTCGATGTAGGAGGTGAATTGTTCCGCCAGGCCGCGCAGGTAGCTCTGCTGTTCCCGGAGATATTCGAGATTGCCCGAGGCGCGGAAATATTCGCTCTGGCAGATGATCCACCAGAGCGAATAGCTGGTGATGTTGTTCATCGTCGCGGGCAGGGGGGTGTCGTCGCGGACGAAGTCGAGACTGCGGGGGAGAATTTCGTGGCATCCGTACGCGGCGATCACGCTCTTGAGTTCCGGATAGAGGTCGCCCATCCAGACCAGCCGGTCGCGTTTGACGCCGTCGAAGAGGTAGTTCCCCATGCAGAGCCGGACGGTGCGCCGGGCGGTTTTCCAGATCTGGTTGAGCCGCGGATCACTGCACTCGAAGGAGCCGCACTCGTCGACGGAATATTCCAGAGAAAGCGCGAGAATGTTCTGCAGTTTGAGCTCTTCAATCGCGTCGATTCGCAGGAAGCGGAATCCGGTCGTGCCGTATTCGAACGTACCGAACGCGGGCAGCAGCAGTTCGGTGTCATGGATGGCGTGGGTCTGATCCGGACTGCCCATCGCCTCGGACGCGGATTCGCCGAACCGCAGGCGACAGCGCCCGCCGGTGCGGGTGACGATGGCGGCGCCGCCGGCAAGTTCGGTTCCGAAATCCAGCAGCAGGGCGCTTCCGGCCGGAAGCAGGGTGTCGTGTTCCCAGTGGAAGGAACTTTGACACTGTTCGTTGTTGAGAAAGCGGCTTCCGTCGCAGTTGGAGCTCCAGACAATCCGGCGGACCGGCAGATAGGTTTTCCGGCAGGCAAATGAGTTCATCGTTCTTCATCCCATGGTTGGATTGTTCAAAAATTTCTGCATTGTCCTTCTATGTTAGGTTTTGTCAAGTCGTTTTGTGGTATTTCTGACTTTTTCT
>URVC01000071.1 GCA_900551245.1 uncultured bacterium
CAAACTCCGAACTGGTGAATTGGCTCCCTTGATCCGAATTGAAAATCTCCGGTTTCCCATAGGAATCCATCGCCGTTTTTAACGTTTCGACACTATGAAAAGCGTCCATTGTATTTACTACGTTATAAGCCAAAACCTTGCGGCTGAACCAGTCGACGATTCCAATCACAAATGCCCGATGACCGGCAACCGCCGTATAAGTGATGTCCGTACTCCATACTTGATTCGGACGTTCTCTCTTGCATTTGCGCAGAAGATACGGGAATTTCTCATATTCTGGATGTGGTTCCGAGGTATTGAAATGCGGACGCGGATAGACCGTCCGCAGATTCAAGCATTTCTGCAACCTGCGCACCCGTTTGTGGTTTACTTTGTATCCGCGACGCTTCAGTTCAGCAGTCAAACGGGGAACTCCGTAAAATGGCGTCTCCATATAAATCTCCAGCATTTCGTCCTTGACCCGCTCGTCGGAAGCTGTCCGGGAAATCTCCCTTTGGCTTTTGTAATAAAAGCTCGAATGGGGAACCTGAAGCAGCTTCAACTGACGATTCACGCTTAAATCCGGATTCTGATCGCTTATTTGAGCTTTTCGGGATTCAAGCCGCAGAATGTGGACACACTTCGTAAAAAGTCATTCTCGATTTCAAGGCGTCCGATTTTCTTCATCAGATCGTCCTCGGTATACGGCTTGCTTTCTTTCCGTTCTGCTTTGGACTGGAAAATCTCGGATGTTCCTTCCATGAGTTTCTTTTTCCACTGCTGAACCTGATTCGGATGAACCTGGTATTTCCCCGCGATCTCTGCCACAGTCAGTTCCCCGCGTAACGCTTCCAAGGCTACACGGCTTTTGAATTTTGAGTCATACGACTTTTTCATAAAACGCCCTCCTTTTCCAAGTTAATTTACGGGCATTTTACACCAAGTCAAGTTGTCCAGTTTTTGGGGCCAACCGCACATCGCACGCCTCTCCATTCTCAATGCTTCGCGTTTACGTTCCGCGCAATTTCAAAGAAGACGGTGTTGCCATCCCGGGAGGTATCGACGGAGAAGGTCGCCCAACCGTTCTCCACCCTGCCGGGAACGAGGACCACACCGCTTCGTTTCCCCTCGAGTGACAGCGGGTACAGGCGCAGTTCCGCCGCATTGGCGTGCCGGACCTTCACCGTGAACCGGGAGTTGCGCAGCAGCGCGGGAACCGTGCCGTAAGTCTCCACCCGGCACATCTCCTGATCGGCGAACCTCATACCGCTGTTCAACGCATTGGTCAGCCGGACCAGCAGCAGACGCCCGGCGTTCCGAATCGGCCGCAGGCCATCCATCGCAACCAGCGAGAGATTGCCGTCGCAATCGTGCGACACCACTTCAAAATCAGCCAGTTGCGCGACAGCGCCGGAGCGGCCGCACATCCCCTGCAGACGCGGGGTGTTGACCGTCATGAAGTTCCGGGAGTTCTCCAGATAGAGTTCGCCGGTCTCCGACTCGAACACCGTCCGCCCGTCGGAGCGGTTTGCTTCTGACAGAAATCCCTTCCGGCGAAGCATGGCAACGAGCGGTTCCGACCCGGCGGAACTCCCGGCATCCTCGATGAACATCCCCTCCACCCGGATCCGGCCGCCGCCGCGGGAGGGGATCAGCACCTCCCGCGCCCCCACGGGCGTCACCTCCTCCGGAGAATCCACGCTCTGCTGCGCATAACGGACCAGCAGCGAAAGCGAGGTGAGCTCCGGCGACTCCACCGCATTGGGATTGCGTTCGAAAACCGACTTCCGGTCCGCGATGACCCGGACCGCGTGCTCCGCCGGAGCAACGTCGCCGCGGATGAACATGCACCAGGTCAGCAGAAGCGACCCGTCGCTGAGCGGATCGGCAGAGGCGCGGAACGGCCGCATCATACCACCCCGCCACGGATTGGCGTCCGTCACGGAAGACCGCCGGACCGGTTCCGCCCAGAGCGTCAGCGCATCGACATCCTGAAACGCCGCATACGCCCCCATCGTGAAGGAACGTTCATAGCGATACCGGTTCCAGAACGGCTGGTCGTACTCCGTGCTGAGCACCGGTTTGCCGAAAATTCTTCCCTGGGTCAGGCTGCGGATGAAATAGGCGTTGGCGGCGATGCTGCTGGTCTGCCGGTTGTAACTGCCCCGGCCGGTGGCGGAGGTGTTCAGCGGGTGATCGTGATAGCTGTGCATCCCCACGTAGTCGCAGTCGCGCCGGACAAAATTGTAGAGCAGCGAAGTGACGAAATCGTAGTTGGTAAGATACGCCCGGACGCCGATTCCCCGGAGCGTCTGCCGGTAGAAGCGCAGAAGATCCCGGCTGACCTCATAGATGAATGCATTCACGTCATCATCCTTCTTCCGGATGGTAAAACAGGGAATCTCCTCAAATCCGGCAAATCGGCTCTTGTGCTCCGCATTGTACGCCTCGATGGTCCGATAGCGTTTCCGGAGGAACTCCCGCCACGGGCCGACGGTCAGCGCCTGATTCTGCGGCGTGATGTCGCGGTAGTTGAAAGCAAACTCCTGCTCGTTGTATCCTTCGAGCAGCAGCAGGGCCGGATCCTCCTTCAACTTCACGCCGGTGTATGGATTGACCCGGTCGAAAAGCCGTTTCACCCCCGCCTTCCAGTTCTCCCGGGCCTGAGGGGAAAAATAGAGGGCGTAGCGCATGTCCATGTGGTTGCGGTTATCGAACCGTTCGGGGTTTCCCCAGCGGTCGAACGGCCGGGGGAAAAAGCCGTACTGCGACTCCATCACATTCATCATGATGTAGATCCCGTTCTCCCGGCAGAGCTTTACCAGATAGTCGAAGTTGTCCAGCGCCAGCGTGTTGAACTCCGCCGGAGTGCCGGAAGCGTACATCAATGCATTGTTGATGTGAATGCGGATCATGTTGAAGCCGTGCCGCACCAGATCGCCGACATACACCTCCAGCAGACCGCGGCTGCCCAGATTGGTGGGGAATCCCAGGTTCATCGTATCCGGGGAACAGAAAAAACGAATGCGCCGCGAAGGCTCTTTCGCGTAGACGAACCGCCCGTCGCGAATGACCACCCGGGTCTCCTCGCTGATTTTCCGGCGTTCCATCCGGCCGGAGAGATCCAGAATCGAACCGGGTTCCCGCAGATGAAGGTTGGAAAAGCGCAGCGGCTTCCCCCACTCCGCCCCCTCCCGGATCGTCAGCGGCTTCGGCAAAGGGGCGGATTCCGGCTCGAACTTCCGCTCCGACAGCGTCGCGCCGCAGAGAATCCAGGTCGTCTCCCCGCCCTCCGGCTGAAACGAGACGGCGGAAACCAACTCCTCCGGAAGCTCCCAACGGGTCACATACAGAACCCGCACAGAGCCGTCCGGCAGTTTCACTCGCAGCGCATCCCCGGCGTTCGGCACCGCTTTGCCCCCCCACCAGTCGCCGACATCGCGCCCGTCCGTCACCGGAATCTCGCGCCGACCGCCGGGAGTCTGCAACAGAATCCGCCCGATTACGCCGCTCCCCTTCGCGTAGGAGAGCGCGTGGAGCACATAGAGATACCGGGCCTTGACCGGCGTCGGGAAAGCGAACTCCACCCCGGCGCTCCCCGCCGGATTGTGCCGGGATTTCATCACGACAATGGAGGGAATCTGCCGGTTCCACAGTTCGGCAAGAAAGAACGGCACGCCGGCAACGTGGCTCTGCTGCCGCAGGCGGGAGAGGAAGACCCGTCCATCCCGCCCCGGCCCCTGATCGGTCCAGCCGCCCCGGCCGTCTCCGGCGGTCTCATCCAGCCAGGCCCGGTTGCCGGAACGGAAAAGCGGCAGAGCGTTCCCCAGGATCTCGACGTTGAGATTCCGCACTTCGAAACAGCCTCCCGCACGCTGGAAGCCGATCAGCAGCGTGATCGACTCCGCCTCGAACCCGACCTCCGCCGGAAAGGAGAAGCGCTTCCAGGCGGTATCTCCGGGCGTCACGAAGGCTCCGAAATAGGAGTCCCCCCCTCCCCGCTTCCGCACGATCAATTGGACCATGCCCTGTTTTTTCCCCAACGCGGGCACCGAATCAATCCAGCGGAACTCGCCGGAGATCTCCAGCAGTTTCCCGGCATACCGCGAAATCTCCAGATTCCGCCGGATGTCGGTGCGGAACCAGCTGGCAGCATCGGGCAGCCGCGTCGCCGTGCACCGCACGGTATGACCGCTCCAGACAAATCCCTCCCGCCCGGAAAAATCTCCGGCGAGCCCCGATCCCCCCGCCGCCAGCAGGAAGACGGCAAGCAAAAGCGAAATTTTTTTCACATCCATTCCTTTCTTCAATGATTATGCATTGCGTTCTTTTCGAGCGGTTTCCAGCAGATATTCTCCGGGCGGAAGCAGAAATTCCCCTGCTTCGGCGAAATACTCCCGCCCCGTCCGCCGGCAGGTGCACCGAACCGTTTCAAACAGCGAAAAACGAAGCCGCAGCGACCGCTCCGACAGCTGGGAGACCGGCAGCTCCCGGAGGCAGCTCACAAAGCGGTTCGCCATCGAGAGAAACGCCCGCCCCCGTGCCGGTTCCCGCAGGTAGCGCTGTTCCGGAAACAGAGAAAGTTCCCATCGGTTCCCGTCCGTGGAATGCAGCACGTAAAAGCCGTTCCCGTCACAGGAGACCAGCGGCGAAGAGCCGCGACCGCAGATCAGCCGCAGCGCCGCCGAATCGACCGGCGGAGCAGAGCAATCTCCGCTGTGGCAATAGCTCGCCCGGTCGCGGTAGAGAACCCGGTCCCCCTCCCGCCGGATGAGGAAGTTCTCCGAGCTCCACTCCTCCGGAGTCCGGCACAGATTCCCGTTCCGGCAATGCCGGAAAATCTCCCCCGCCGCACGGAACGCCGCCGCCCGTGCCGGTGTGTGCGCGATGTTGAGATAGTGAACCAGCCAGCCGGGATTCCACGCCGCCACCGCCGACGGCGTGTAGGTGAAATAGGCCGCCAGCTGAATGCCGTTCGCGGCGTACATCGCGGCCAGCGCGGCCAGCGGATATCCATTCAACGTGCAGCTGGCGTCGAACTCGTAGGCGATGCACGGTCGTTTCGTTGTCCGGGCGGCGAGCCGTTCGAAATGCCGGTCGGCCAGTGCCAGATGATTTGCGTCATCGGTATTGACGCTGTCGAAGCCGTGGGCGTTGAGGTAGTTCCCGACACTCTGCGTTTCGAACCAGGGGGAGGAGTCCAGCAGTTCGCGGAGCGCCTCCGGCGGCGTCCCGTTGTAGGAGTAGAACTGGCTGTTCAGCACCGATCCCTGAAAATAGTCGTTCGACATGCCCCAGAACCGACGGAAATAGTGTTCGGTCATCTGCCGCAGAAAGCGCCCGAACGCCTCCTCCTCCGTCACCGCTTCCGGCAGTTCGGCGCGGAAGGCGCGGAAACGCTCCTGAAATTCCCGCCGCAGGGGACCGCGCGACCAGATCGCCTGGATCATGTTCTCCGCGGTGATCCGCGGCTCGGGGGAAAGCAGGCGCCGGTCGGGGAACTGCATTTCGTTGACCAGCTCCCAGACCACCAGATTGCGATATTCCCGCAGGAGTTTCCCGCTGAAGGCGTTGCGGTGGGCGAACAGCGACCGGAAATACCGCTCCTGGCAGGCGAGCGCCTCCGGATGCCACAACAGAGCATCGATCGAATAGAAGTTGGTGAAGCCGAACGCCTCCTGCGCCCCGATGTTCCAGTAGGCGTAGAGCCGCTCCTGTTCGAGCTGATTCTGCACCGAGTTCCAGTAGGAAACCGGCGCGATCATCAGAAAAATATTCCGTTTTTCACACTGGTCCATCAGGTAATCGAACACCCGCAGGTTGGCGTTTTCCACCAGGTTTCCGGCGGGATCGGTGATCTCCCGCTCGTACATGTGGAGGCGGAGAAAATCCACGCCGAGCAGCTGGAGATGATCCAGATCCTCATCCACGGCCCGAAGGTGCTCCTTCCCCAGTTCGGCAATGTTGTAGAAGTTGTGGTTGAACGGTGCGTAGTAGTTGACCCCCCAGAGCGTGACATAACGCCCGCGGGCGTCGCGGATCTCCCCCCCGCTGACATGGAAGGGAGGCACAAAAGAAGAGCTGTCCATCTTGATTCCCTGATTTCTTACAGTTAGTAGAGCAGTTGAGCGCCGTTGACGGCAAAATGCTGAATGATTCCCCCATGAGCGACCCGGAAGCCGGCGAGATCGAGCGTGGAGCAGTGCCCGTCGGCATAAGCGACGCAGCCGGTGTTCCGATGGTGCAGACTCACCGAAATATCCTTGACCGATTTGCGCGGATAAACATGGAAGTACGGCGCGCCGACCGGCGTGGAAGTTCCGCTGATCCGCACCGTGTCGGTGAGCAATACGAATTCCGACGGATGTTTCAGGATGCCGACCCGGTTGTACTGGATCGACCGCTCCTCATCGGTCACGGAGAATGCGGTCCCGAAACGATCGAAGAAGTCCGGCAGAGAAGAGGCGTAAGCCGCATCCACCAGCTCCATCATCCCGTAACTGATCACCGGGCGGTAGTAGTCGTGCGACAGACTTTTTTCATACCGGTCCGCCTGCTCCGGGCACACCATCAGCCGGATGCACGCCGCCGGATTCGCCGGATCGACCGAAAGATACTTCTGGAACATCAATACCCACGGCCAGTAACGGGAGGAGGCGTTGAATTCCTCACTGCGGCGGTTGTCGTCGATCAGCACATAGCCGGCGTTGTCGTTCATGTACATGGTCTGCGCCTTGACAATCTGCGACTGATTCCCGGTACAGGCGATTCTCCGGGCGGTCGAACGTGCCTTGTTCAGCGCAGGCAGCAGCATGCCGACCAGAATCGCAATGATCGCGATAACTATTAAAAGTTCAATAAGAGTAAATGTTTTTCCCGTTGTTTTCATACCGTCTCCTGTTTTGCCTTGACCTTTGTTTTTTCTTTTACGGATCCCCGTGTGACAAGATGGGGAGCCACCCGGGTTGCGAACGGCCCGTGATGCAGCAGCAGCGGACGCTTGGTGATGTAATACTCCGCCAGATCGATCACCTGCGGAATGCTGAATTCAATCGCATCGACGGGAGGAAAACTCTTCAGATATGCTTCATCCGGGCCGTCGTAGACCAGAAGCGAGACCTCATCCGGAACCCGCACGCCCCGCTCCGTCAGCAACTGATGGAGACGGTCACCGAGTTGGCCGCAGGTGGCGAAAAAGGCCTCGGGCAGCGGCTGAAGCGCCTCCGATACATCATGACTGGAGTTCCGGATGAAACAGCGGCGGCACGCCCCGTCCGGATGGTCGCGCAGAAATTCATCCATAAACGCATCGCCGCGGTTGCGATGGCCGCTTCGATGGTCGTAGGAGAGCATGCAGACGGAATGAATGCCGACGCGCCGCAGATGTCTGGCGGCGAGTTTTCCTCCGAGATAGTGATCTTCGCCGAGCGTAATGTCTCCGCCGTGATTTCCGAAGAGATTGATCAAAACCGCCTCCGGATTGGCGTCGCGAATCCGGGTAATCCATTCCGCCGGAGGATCACTCAGCAGAACGACGGTGGACACCTCTTCCACCGCACGAAGAAACTCCTGTCGCGCGGACTCCGGGGAGAGCGGAATGAGTTCGAAAATCCGCTGATCCAGCTGCCGGATCAGCCGCTCTGCAATCCGGCCCGACCACTCGAGCTCCGGCTGTTCGATAACGATCCGCTCACGGCCGATCCGGGCGCCGTCGAAGAAACCGTTCCGGCTCAGTGCGGCGATCACCCGGCGCCGGGTGACCGGCCGGACATTCGGCGCATTGTTCAGCACCCGGTATATGGTTTTCACGTGAAGCGACAGCTCCGCGGCGATATCCCGGTAGGTTTTCTTCATTTTCGGTTCGTCCTCGTTGTATTTTATAAAATTATACCAGAAACTCCTGCGGAAGTCAATCCAGACACTTCGTTTTTTCCTCCCGTGTCATGTCCATTTTGTGACATTGCCGCCGCGTTGACGAAAAAAACTGTTTGATTTCCGGCAAAGAAGCAATATATTGTCGCTCGGGTGGATGTTTTCCGCCGACAACCCGCAAACGAGAGGTGTATCGATGAAACGTTGGCTGCTGGCCGGAGCCGCAATGCTCACACTGGGAAACGCCGCGGAACCGGAGCTGTCGAGCTCCCGGTTCGGGGAATTCGAGGTTACCGCAATTCAGGACGCCGCCACGACGATGCGGCAGACGCTCTTCGCCGCCCTGCCGGAACAGGAGTTCCGCCGCCTGGCCGGCGGAGACGCGGCCCCTGCCTCAGTCAACGTCTTCCTGCTCAAACGCAACGGGAAACAGATCCTCGCCGACACCGGATACGGCGGCAGCCGGGGCGCTCTGACCGCCAGGCTTGGTCAACTTGAAATCGCTCCGGAGAAGATCGATTTCATCCTGCTCACCCACATGCACGGCGACCACATCGGCGGATTGATCGACGCGGCCGGGAAAGCGGTTTTTCCGACCACAACGATCCTGGTCTCCGCGCCGGAGCTGGCCTTCTGGCAGAAGGCTTCCGGAAGCGGCGGGGAACTCGCAAGGAAGGTGCTTGCGGCCTACGCGGGCCGGGTAAAATCGTTCCAATACGGCGATGAGGTGCTCCCCGGAATCCGGGCGCTCGACGCCACCGGACACACGCCGGGGCACACCGTCTTCGACACCGGCTCGCTGCTGATCGTCGGCGACCTGCTCCATGCCGCGGCGATTCAGCTGCCGAAACCGGAGCTCTGCGCCAGTTACGACATGGATCCGGAGAAATCGGTTCAGACGCGGCGGCGCTTTCTGGATCTCGCCGCCGACGCGAAGCGCCCGGTTGCCGGAATGCATCTGCCGGCTCCCGGCATCGTGCTCATCCACCGGAGCGGGAACGGCTACACCGCCACCCCCCGCTGAACGGTTCAACCGTCGATGGTTCCGGGAGGGCTCTCCGCCCTCCCGGGGAAAATCCCGCCTGCCGGAATATGGAGAACCGGCAGAAAGTCTCCCCTATTCGGCCTCCGCCTCTCCGGCCGTCGGCTTCCGGCGGCGGAGCGCCCGGAGCAGCGCCGTCCCATGGGCAGGAATCCGGACCGGAAACGGATTCCCGGCAACGCACTCTCCCAGCCGGCATGCGTTCCGGCAGTCGAACAATTCATAGCGTTCCCCGGGAATCACTCGTGGAATCCATTCCAGATGGAGCGGCACCTCCGCCGTCTCCTCCCCCAGCCAGTTGTTCAACACGATCAGCAGAGCGCCCCGACTGCGGCAGTAGAGCATCCGGGGCAGCGTCTCCGCCTCCAGCACCGGCGGAATCGCCGCCGGAAACCTCCGTCGCGGCAGCAGCCACTTCAAGAGCGCCAGACGATCCGGATCAAATCCCCGGAAACGCTCCGACACGCACACCCCCCCGCCGCCGATGAGCTGATTCACCACGATGGAAAACGCCTCCTCGTCGGTGAAACACCCCCGGGAGAGGTGCAGATTGAGCGGATTGTCCTTCCACGCCCGGTCGTTGCGCCGCAGTTGCAGAGCATCCGGATCGGTACTCCAGAGCTCATTGTAGAAGTTGCGGTGCAGATTCTGGGCGATGCGGTTTACGTAGGCGGAGATCTCCGAATCCTCCGCCCGCCAGTGTCCCCGCAGGTCGAATCCGGAACGGACCAGATTCACCAGCCCTGCCGATCCCTCGTACAGGCCGCCGCAGGCGTCGATCACTCCGTCCTCGCCCACGCCTGCCCGGATCAACTCCAACCCGTGCCGATAGGCCTGCGCCCGATTTTTTCCGGGATCGTGGAACCGGGCGTCCGCCGTCAGAAACACCGCCCGCAGGAAATCCAGCTTGAAGTAGCCGTATCCCCACCGCCGGAACTTCCGGAACAGCGACACCAGATACGCCTCCGCCGCCGGATGAAACGGATCCACCACCCGGCACGCCCCCTTCACACACTGAAACCGGCAGAACTCCTCGGCGCTGTTGCGGAGAAACATCTCCGGATTCTGCCGGACAACCTCCGCCTGCTCCTCGACGACGAAGGGGGCACACCAGAGTCCGGGCAGAATGCCGCGGCGGCGGATTGCACGGGCGACCCGGGCCATGCCGCCGGGGAATTTCACCTCCTCCGCCTCCCAGTCGCCGAAACAGTTCTCCCAGCCCATGTCGATCTGAAATACGTCGAAAGGCAGATGTTCGCGGTCAATGAAACGGAGATTTGCAAGCACCTCCCGTCGATCGATGTCCGCCCCGTAATAGTACCAGGTGCAGTAGATGTTCCGACAGGGTGAATGCAGCGTTCCCGTGGTTCGGGCCACCCGCCGCGCGTGGCGCAGCATCAGCTCGCGGACGGAATCCGTCCCGAAGTCCAGATAGAGCGAATGCGGCCGGAGCGTTTCTCCGGGCGCCAGCACCACTGCGTCGAACTCCACGGTCGCCGTGACGGCCACCAGCCGGCTCCGGGCCTCGTCGCTCTCGACGACAAGATCCGACAGGTGGCGCGTCTGGCCGTCGAACCCGATGAAACAGTGGGACGTCCCCGCTTCATCGGAGAGTGCCAGCCCCGGGTCGCAGTGGAACGAGTGCGGCAGCGTCTCCTTTTCCTCCATTTCGCACCAGGCAACTCCGCCTCCGGCAATGATCTCCGAGCTGTCAAAGGCGGCATTCCGCAACGCCGCATCCACCCGCGCCGGATGAAACGGCCCCGGCACATCGTTCTTCTGCCGGGCCAGACGGGTCACGACGCAACGCTCGAAGGGAAACGGCAGGCACGGCTCCGCCAGCCGCAGCAGCGGCAGCCGAGGCACCCGCACCGGTTGCGTCCCTGCGTTTTCCACAGTAAAATCAAACCGGAACAACCGGGCGGAACAACGGTGAAAACGGCCGGAGAGCCGCAGCTCCCGCACCGGCACTTCCGGAACTTCTGCACACCAGCGGACACCCGGGATTTGAAACATCGGCATAAACAATATATCCTCAGTAAGCCTTCCGCACGACGCCGTCGTAGGCCCACACGTCGCCCCGGGTCAGATTGAAGGAATGCCAGACCTGTTTGATCCGCTCCGCGAACTCCGCCGGTTGCAGAGCGGCGCAATGTCCGTCTCCGAAGAGCAGATTATCCGCCCGCCCGTGGGTGCCGCCGAAGCCCTTGGTGTCGGTGGCGCCGATCATGATCTGACTGAAGCCGGTGATCGGCGAGGTTCTCGTCTCCCGGCAGTCCCCCAGCGCGGGCGTCATCGAAGGACTTTTCACCCGTTTCCAATCCATGAACTTCCAATTCACCCCGTCGACGGAGGCGGTATAGCGCAAATCGTCCGGATAGGCGTTGGACTGCGTCACCTCCCACGCATCCGGGTAAAGTCCGCCGTAGGTATGGTTGGAGTTCGTGGCAAACGAGATCAGCGACGGGCAGAAATACTCCTTGTCTTCAAGCGGCTTGACATATTGGGGAATCCCTTTGAGCGGCGCGCTCCAGGAGTTGCAGAGATTCTCCGCATTGTAGGCATAGTAGAGCTGGAGATCGCGACTGTTGTCGAGATAGGTGCGCAGATAGATGCCCAGCGTCTTCAAATTGGAGGCACAGGAGATCTGTCGCGCCCGCTCCCGCGCCTTGTTCAACGCCGGCAGCAGCATTGCCGCCAATATGGCGATAATCGCAATTACTACGAGGAGTTCAATAAGGGTAAAATGGGGAATGTTTCGTGCTGATTTCATTTGTCCTGTTCCTTTCGGCTGGAGTGATTACCGATGCTTGTCGTTTCACCATGGAAACGGGTTTCATACAGCGTTTCCGCCAGAGAGCGGCTTGCCGCCGCCATTTCGGCATAGGGGGTGTCGGTGACATCGACGAAGCCGAAGGGGCGGTTCTCGCCGGTGCCGCCGCCGTTGCGGCCCGCCAGCGGTTGATCCTGATAGCAGTACCAGTGCGCGCCGACGATGCGCGGATTGGCCAGCATCGACTCCCAGTTGCGCCGGAACGCCTGCGCCCGGTCCGCCTGCGTCATCCCTGCGGTACGGTCGATGAACCGGCCCCGGTCGCTGACCAGAAACGAAAACTCACTGATCAAAATCGGCACATCCGCCGCGCCCGGTCCACCGTCCAGACGCTCGGAAACCGGCTGGTAGGTGTTGATCGAGAGGACGTCACAGAAGCGGGAGGCGATTGCGATCACGTCACCGCGCAAAAAATCGACCGGCATGTTGCGGGCTCCGAGATAGAGATGATTCGGCGCGTTGCGACGGATCATCGCCCGGCATTCGGAGTAGAACTGTTCCACCAGCGCCCGGCTGAACTCCTTGAGATCGGCGGCGGCGTTCTCGACGTCGTAGCGTTTTTCCCGCGCGGCGAGAAACTCCGCAAACGAAGGGAATTTCGCATTCCACGCCCGATTCAGCGCTTCGATGGAACGGTATTTCTGCTGAAGGCGCCGGGCAAATTCCCGCTTGGCGGCCATCTCCGGCGGAGCGACCGTCACCTCCTCCGCCAGCAGCCTCTCATCGAACACCAGCTCGTTGAAGACAAAATAGCCGATGCACCAGGGGTCGGACGCGGTGAACTGCCACTCCTCGGCAAAGAGGGCATCCAGCGCCTTGCCGAATGCCGGATCGAAGGCGTCATAGAATTTGCGGTTCGGGAAACGCGCGCTTTTGAGCTTGTCGCCGAACTCCACCATATAGGGCATGCGGCGCGCCCGATACAGCTCCGGCATGGTCCAGGCCCCGAGGGTATTGAATCCCCAGCGGGTGAGCCGGAGGAAGGTATGGTCGACCCAGCGCTCCTGCCGGAAGGGCTGATACTTCCGCTCCAGATTCCGCCGGCAGAACGGCGGAATGCCAGAAGACGGCAGCGGTTCGGCGAACCAGTTGGCCACGTTTCGATTGTTCCCGGTGTCGACGACGCGCACCGCATTCATGCCGAACGAGAGAAAAAGCCGTCCCTCCGGATCGATCAGAGTCCACTTTCCCGCCACCTTTTCGGTTCGGAAAAAACCAGTCGCCTTTCTCTGCGGTCCGTCGCTCCATCCGCCGAAACGGTTCCGGCCGGACAGCGGCGGAAGTGCGGCCAGCTGCCGCCGTTCAGCGGCCAGAAGCGGAGGAAGCTCCTCATCGTGATGGATTTTCCCCGGCCACTCCGCATGGACGTACTGCCCGTACCGGTCGATGAATGGGAAAAATTTCGCAGGCGAAGTGAGGGCAACGCAGCGCGAAACGGTTCCCGACAGCCGGATATCGGTGACGACGATGGTACGGCCCTCTGTGCATTCGCCGGGGAAATCGTCCGTCGTGGTAATGCAGATCCCCGTCGTGCGCTCCGGGTAGACATTCGGGAAGGCGCACGCCCCTTCCGGCGCATTGTCAATTCGACCGAGATCCACCGCGCAGGCGGGATCCACCCGGGAAAATTTCAGTGATAATTTCCGTTTTTCCCGCGGGGCGAGCAGAAAAAAGCTCATCGTCTGCCGTTCCTTCCCTTCCTGCGTCAGCGTCTGGAGCCGGAGGAACACCGGAACCATGCTCTCCTCGCAGTTCTCCACGGTCGCCGACAGAGTCGACCAGGAGGAGAAATCCCAACATTTTCCCGTGGCGGGACTGAGAACTACCGCAGGGAAACGCGCCTTTTTCCCGGGGGCATACTCCCCGGGGAAGAAGGTGACCCGCACCCCGTCGCGACCATCCGCAAGTTTCTCAATCCGGTTGCGCGGATAGACCCGCTGCACGGTAAAGTCCTCATTTTCAAGCGTCAGACCGGCAAAAGCAACCTGACACGACGCCGCAACAGCGGCAATAGCAACCATGCGAATCCATCTCATAAAACTCTCCTGTTTTCGTCTGCTTTCCCTATTTATTATACTTGAAAAAATCATCGACGGGAATATATTAAAAAATGAATAACGTACATAATTTATGAACAATTTCGATCATGAGCAAACACATTCTCTGCGCCCTGGTCGACCGCCAGCCGGAAGTGCTCGAAGCGATCTGCCGGGTCGGCCGGAAATACCACTGGCTGATCGAACACGCCGACCGCACCATCTATCGGAACTGGCACGGCGACGGCGTGATCTCCGACTACCTTTCGCGGAAAGAGCTGAAGCGAATCCGCAACTTCTCCACAACCCCGATCGTATCGCGGCAGCTGGCCTCCGGAGGCAACATCCGGGGAATTCATACCGATACCCGCAAACTTGCCGGGATGGTGATCGACTATTTTCAGTCGCTGGGATTTTCCGAACTGGCGATTGCCGGAGCCAGAAAGTGGCCGGGAGAACTGGAGGGGATTCCCCAGGATCCCGGCGTCACCTTCGAAGAGCTGGCGGCGAAGCGCGGTCTCACCCTCTCCTGCTGTTACTGGGCGCCTGACCTTCACGAGACGCAGGTGGAATCCTATGACCGGATTCAGAGGAAGCTCGAGGAGTTTTTCCGAAGCCTGCCCCTCCCCGCGGCTCTCTTCGTAAAAAACCGGACCAATCTGAACGTCATCTACCGGGTGCTGGAAACGCTGGAGATCAAGGTTCCGGACGATCTGGCGATTCTCTGCAACTCCGACTCTCCGCTGCTGACCGAAAACGCACCGGTTCCCACCTCCTACATCGCCGGAGAACCCCGTCAGGTCGGCACTCTGCTGGCGGAAACGCTGGAACGCATGATCGACGGCGAAGAGGTGCCGGAAGAAACCATCTGGCTGGAGCCCCATTCCATCGTGACGCGCGAAAGCACCGCCACGTTAGTGTTTCCCAATGCGAAGCTCAAACGTGCGGTCGATTTTCTGCACAGAAACGCCTCTGCGGCAATCAGTGTCGTCGATGCGGCAGAGGCCGCAGGAATCTCGGCCAGCATGCTCAACCGGCTCTTCCAGAAATATCTGCACACCGGCGCCTACGACTACCTCGCCGCGTTGCGCATGAACGAAATCCGGCGGCTTCTGGCGGAGACAGACCTCCCGCTCGCCGCGATTGCCGTCCGGACCGGATACAGCGGCAAAGTGGCCCTCTCCACCGCCTTCCGGAATCTGCACGGAATCTCTCCGGGGCAGTACCGGCGACAGAATCGCCGCTCCGCCGGCACCTGAACGGAGTTTTCCCCGGCCGCACTTGCCGCAGGCTCGAAAGAATGATATATTATCCATTATGCTCTATTTCATCATCAGGCGCACTCTCTATTCCGTGCTGATTCTGCTCGGCGTGGTCCTGCTGACGTTCCTCCTCTTCAACGTCGCGGCAGGAGACCCCGCCGCGGCGGTGCTGGGCAAAAACGCCCGTCCCGACGAGGTGGAATCCCTCCGGCGCGAACTTGGCGCCGATCTGCCGCTCTTCTTCGGCAGACGGTGTCTCACGGAGGCGTATCCCGCCTACGACCGGGCGGAACCCCTCCGGCCGGGGGCGGAACGCAGGGAAGGCGCGATCCTGCTGCATCGCAACTTCCCCGCGGATCAGCTGGTCATGCAAATCACGGACGCCCGGGGGAAAACCGTCGAAACCGCAGTGCCGGAAGAGGAGACGCTCCGCTTCGATGAGGCGGGAACGGAGCGGGTGGAGTTCTTCCGGCTCCAGTCCAATCCGTTCCGCACCCAGTTCTTCCGGGCGCTCGGAGAGATCGTCTCGTTCCACGCCGCCTTCCCCTATGTCAAAGTGCTCGACTTCGGCAAAACCCTCACCACACGGGAACCGATCAGCCGGATTCTTCTGCGCGGTGTCTGGCCCTCGCTGCTGCTGATGGTTCCAATCTTCCTCGGAGAACTGGTCATCGGCGTGGCGCTCGCGCTCCTCGCCGCCGCCTTCAAAGACAGCTGGATCGACCGCGGCCTCGTGCTGATCTCCGTCGCAGGAATGAGCATCAGCTACCTGGTGGTCATCATCTTCGCGCAGTGGTTTCTCGGCTACTACTACGACCTCTTCCCGGTGTGGGGCTTCGAGGGATGGCGGTCGCTCGGACTGCCGATTCTGGTCGGCATCCTCTGCGGCATCGGCGGAAATGTCCGCTTCTACCGCACCGTCTTCGTCAATGAACTGCGGCGCGAATACCTCCGCACCGCGGCGGCAAAAGGCGCCTCGCCGCTGACCATTTACGGCCGTCACCTGCTGCGCAACGCCGCGATCCAGATCATCACCCGGGCCAGTGCGGCCCTGCCCTTCCTCTTCACCGGGAGCCTGCTGCTCGAATCGTTCTTCGGCATTCCCGGGCTGGGATTCGCCGGAGTGGACGCGCTCTACAACTCCGATCTGCAGCTTTTGAAAGCGTTGGTCGTCACCAGCGCCCTGCTCTTCGTGGTGATGAATCTGCTGGCCGACCTCGCCTACGCCTGGGCCGATCCGCGCATTCGTCTGGAATGACGGGGTGTGACGGCGACCGCTAGAAGATTCTTCTCTTTCCGAACCGTTTTCGAGCAGCGGAAGGGGGCTCCTCCGCTATTCCGTCAACGGCAAATACCATCAGAGACCACCTCCCCGATCAGGATCTGCCTGATACACCATTTGCGCTCAGCATGTTTCAGAGCAATCCGGCGGCTGCGCGCAGAGCCCAAATCCTGTTTTTTTTGAAAAATTTTTTAAAAGAGGGTTGATTTTAAAAGGAAAACACCTATAGTAAAAGTGTTCAAGGTTGAGTTCGTTCAGGCTCCTATACGCAATTTCTCCTCTTCATAATTACTCCTCTAAGCGTCTGGACAGCGAAACCTTGAACATTTTTTTTACTTATCCGCCAGAAAAAGGAGATGGTATGATAAATAGCTGACGTTCGCGGTTTCTGCTTGCGGCGTGTA
>URVC01000072.1 GCA_900551245.1 uncultured bacterium
AAGATAATATAGCACAAGGAGCTATTAAAATCAATTTATTAGTTGATAAGCTCTAAGAACCCGTTTCCCCACTCAACTTCTCCGGGGGGTAACTCCGGGAAATCCCCAAAAAAAATCCGGCGGAGCATCGTGCGCCGCCGGACTGGGATGCAGGAAGAAGCGGGGTTACTTCTTTTTGAGTTCCCCGCGGAATCCTTTCAACATCACCTCTTTGCGGTCGTTGTTCGCCGAGGGGCGGATGTTGCCCGGCGTCCCCTCGTGCTCCAGACTCCAGCCGTCCCACTCGCGGAAGGCATGGTAGGTCCAGTCCCAGCCGTACTCTTCGAAGATTTCGATGCAGTCCCGCAGATAGTCCGCCGCGCCGGGCGCCCAGAGAATCGCGGAGAACTCGCCGACGAAGATCCGGGCGTTGTGCCGTTTCTGGAAGTCGCGAACCGCCTGCAGACGCTTGCGGATCATCTCCTTATCCCAGTATTCACTGCCCATCTGCCCCGGATAGCGGACAAAATCTCGTTTGCCCTGCTCACCGTAGCTGTTGCCGACGAACTGATGGGTGAACTGGCCGGGGTGATACATGTGCACCTGATAGATCACGTTGTCCATCGCCAGCGGCGAGAGGTAGCGGAACGCCGTCGGAGAATCCCACTCGTTCGACTCGATGATGATCGGAGTTGCCGGGTCGATTTGACGCACCGCCTCCGCCGCAAGCCGCTGCAGATTCCAGTAGTCGTACGGTGCCGGACGGGTCTGTACCGGCTCATTGACCAGATCGTAGGCCCAGACCGAGGGATTTCCCTTGAAACGCCGGGCGATGCGCTGCCAGACCTTGATGAAGTGATCGGCATACTTCTTGTCGTAAAACATGTGCATATCCCGGGTTTCGTCGCGTCCGCCCGGAGGCGAATGCAGGTCAATCACAAACAGAATGCCGTATTTGCGCGCCTTTTTGAACACCTCCTCGAGGTGGTCGAGCTTGCCGTCGAGCCAGCGGTCGTACTCCGCCAGATCGCGGTCGGTGTTGGCCTTGCCCCAGTCCCGGGTGATCTGCGCCCGCACCAGTTTGACGTTCCACTTGTGCAACGTCTCGAGGTCGTCGTCGGTGAATTTGTGCGGCGACATCACTCCGCGCAGCAGCGGCATGGAGGCGACCCGCTCCGGATAGGAGACCTTGTAGTCACAATTCACCTGCGGGAACAGCGTATACACCTTCAGGCTGGAGAGATCGAACTCCACCTTGCCGGAGCTGTCCTGCAGACCGAGTTTGAGCGATCCCTTCCCCGCCGTTGAGGAAATGGAACAGGTAAAGGAGATCTCCCGCCAGTCGAACGTCCCTTTGAGATGGGAGGGATGGTGCCAGTACTCCTGCCCGTCGGCATCCCGGTAGTGGAGCATGAACTTGACGCCGTTCCAGGTATTGCGGGGGGTGGAAACATTCCACGCCCGCGCCCGGATGGTGAAACAGAGCGACTGCCCGCGAAACGGCACAAGATCCACCTCCGCGCCGGCACAGTTCATGGCACTCCGGGCGCTTTGCGGGACGTCGACGACGACCATGTTCCCGGTAATTTTTCCGAACTTACCCGGAGACCAGCGCGACGGCGGTAAATTGAATTCCCTGAGAGGAACAAGTTCGGCACCGAACGCCGCCGCGGCGAGCAATCCCGCGGCAATACAATGGAAAAGTGATCGTAAAAAAAACATGTTCCACACCTCCCGTTGCTTTCTACTCCGGATAGTATAGCAAAATTTCCTTCTTTTGCAAGGGGAAGTTGGAAGAAATCGGCGAGAAGTCCGGTCGGGCGCCGGAGTTCGCGGCGGCGGAACGGCCCCGCCGCTGCGGAAACATCCACGGGAAGGCCCTGCTTCTCCTGTTTCAGCAGAGGCGGCGCCGCGACCTCGCGTCGATATCGGGCGTAGAACTCACTTTGAATAATGAAATTTCAGATTGCGGATCCAGAAATCCAACTTCCGGGAAACGGGATTCATGCCGATCCGAAACTTTTTCATTTCCTCCAGGTTCCACTCTGCCGGGAATAGAATCTCCCGTTTTTCCCACTTCCCGGAGGTCGGTTTCTCCATGATGATCGACTTGTAGCGGTTCCCCATGTTGAAAACCGCCATGACGTTTGCCGCCTGAAAATGAGTAGCGGCAGGAACTTGCACGGCTTTGATCTCGAAAGAGACGCCGATCAGGTTCTTCCGGCTCTCATCGGGGTTGAAGATATATTCCGGGTAGGTCCAGAAGCTCCCCCGGGTTTTGCTGAAATCACAATGAAAGAGGAGTGTTTTCTTCTCTGAATCAGCGGTGATTTCCATTGTTCCGGAAGAGTTCGCCTTCCATCTCTCCGGGTTGGAAAAATCGAGTTCCGAGACGCGGGTCTTTCCGAAACGGAGAAACACCAGCGGCAGCGGAGCCGATTGATTTCTGGAGTCCGTAAGCAGCAGAGTCAACGGAAAATCCCGATTGCCGGAAGCATCCACCTCCCATTCCAGAACAGTGGTAGCACGAGGAGGAAGAGTACGTGTTTCCGGTGCTTTGAGCAGGCGAACTCCCGCCGGCAGTTCCAGTTCCGGGGAAATCTCCTGTGCTTCTCCGGAGAGGTTGAATGCGGTGACTTTCAGTTTTGTCGGGTCGGTAAGATAGCCGGTAGCCCCCTTGTTCCGGATCGCCTTGTGAGCGAATTGGTAGACGATCGGCGAAGCGTTCCGGGGAGTCGCCTGATAGCCTGCGGCCAGCTTCCACAGAGCCATATGCGGAGTATCCTGCTGCAATTTTCCGGCGGCGGCCCGGCGGGGGAACCGAAGATAGCAGTAATCCTCCACCTTGTATTTGCCGACGGCATTCGGACGAAGTTCCGCGCCATCCGCGGCAAACATCGTGCCCTTCGGCAGCTCTCGACCGGAAATGTCGATAGATTTTCCCGCGGCATCGAGGACAGCGACCGCCTGCCCGTCGGCACCGGCAAAGACCCGGGCGCACCGGATGCCGCGCGGCAACCGGTTCAGGTCGCCGATGTAGTCGCGGTTCGCCAAGATCTGAGCGCAGAAGAAATACGCGGCGAGCGAGCGGTGGGGCGTCCATTGGAAATCCATCATGCCGAAGTTATTGGGTCCTTCGCGGAAGCTGCGCAACGTAAAGGGAAAATATCCGGCGACGCCTCCGGCTTTCGCTTCCACCGCCTTGAGGGTGATCCAGCGGGCGGAAATCCGGTCTTCAGCCGCTTCGGCCCGCAGTTTCCCGTGCGGACCTCCGTAGGTTTGCTGAGGATTTTCAATACCGCGTTTCCAGGCTTTGCCGGATTCGGTAATCCAGATGGGCATTCCGCCTTTGCCCGCTTTTTTCAGATAGGAGCGATAGGTGGTGATCAGGCGAAGCATCTCCTCCGGTTTATGGTAGGAGTGGAACGCGAAAACATCGATGAATGCAGGCATCTCGCCGTCGAAGTACTGCTGCAGAGTCTCTTTCCCGGTCTGCCAGCTGGAAAATCCGGCCCCCACCAGCGGCAGATCGATTCCGTTGGCACGCAGAACGTACGACGCGACAGCCTGCAGAGAGAGATACTGGTCTGCGGGTAATCGTTTCAGATCCGGTTCATTCCAGATCTGCAATGCGTTCAGTCCTGCCAGGCGGCGTCTCACTATTGCCGCGATGGAATCTCCAGTGCCGATGAGGTCAGTCGGGTATCTTCCTTCCGGCCGGGCCCATTGGGGTGTACGATCGAAAAAAAAGAATCCGGACATATCGTATCGAGGCGCCTCTTCATATATCGCTTCGCCGGAAGCGAGTCGCCATTTTCCCTTTTCCGGTTCTTCCAGATGCCAGCCGTGATACTCTCGAAAAGAAATTATGCCGTTACGTTTCAGAAAATCTAGAGTGGAGCGAATCCGTTCGATCTTTTCCCCGTAGAGCAGCGGTTCCATTCCGAAAAAGCGGTCGGGAGTTCCACTGTACTCCGGCAATGCAATGATGCCGAACTTCTGCTGTGCCCCCGGAATCTCCAGTTCATGGAATCCCCGGGAAAAAGCATGGGTGAGCCGGTAAAGATTTTCTCCAGAGCGACGCAGCGTCACCGTGCCGGCGGGAGAGCCGGAATAGTTGCGGAGTGTTCCGGCAACTGTTTCCGCTTTTTCTCCGGAAACGGTGAAATCGATGGTGACGGATTTTCCCGGAGTCACGTGAAATTGCCCGATGTTCACCGGAATCCATTCTGCGGCGGCAAGAAGAGTTCCGGCTAATGCCACGCTGACAGTGTAAAGGAATTTCATGTAGTAAAACCTTTCCTTATAGAGTTAAAATGAAGCGACGCTTTTACCGTCGATGACGAATTTTGTGATTTCGAATGCACGCGCCTGCTGAAATGTCATACTGTCCACATGGCCGTCGTAATACGCACTGTTTCCGCTCCTGAGATGATTCAGTGCCCAGGCAATTCCTCCCACATCGGAATAATTCAGGTAAAATCTTACCCAGCCACATCCTTTCAGCATGACGGTATTGGTGCTGGTTGCATTTTCCGCCACCCGGGTATCGGCGAATGCCATAGTTCCGCTGGGATGTTTCATTTTATTGAGAGCCACCGCCCCCGTTGCATCAACCAGAAATTCTCCCAATCGGGATTTATTGCGGTAATAATAATAAACATTTGACGTCCAGTTCGTATAGTGTACCATCCCATAAGTCCCCCATACGATATAGTTATCGTTCGGTATCGGCTTGCATGAAGGGCAGGCCAGCAGTCTGGACTCCTTGGGCAGATAACTTCTTGAGGTAAACCAGTGTGCCCATGGTTTACTGTTCGTGTCATACGGTGGACACAGGATGTTGTCATAGTCGGTCGTATAGAGAATCGCCGCGGAGATCACCTGTTTCAGATTGGTACTGCAGGAGATGCTCCGGGCACGTTCTCTCGCCCGATTGAGTGCAGGCAATAACATCGCGGCAAGAATCGCAATGATCGCAATAACCACAAGGAGTTCAATCAAAGTAAATGTTTTTGAAGCGTGGCGCAAATCACTGCAACCGCAGCATCTTCCGGATTTCCCGAGTCCCGGGGTGTGCGGCAGGAGTTTTGCGCGACCGGACCGCCACTGGGGGAATGAGTACTTCATGTTCAAAAACCTCCTTTTCCAGTTGTTGAAAGTGATGCAGATACCAGATGCTCCTGTTTAAAACGGTACAGGCGTCGAACGCCACATAATCGACCTTGTCCAGCGGAACCCGCCCGGCGGGCAGGTTGCAGTGGCTGCACACCCGGACATCCCGGCCGATGATCCGCCCGATGGCGCCGAGTGTCTCGACGACATAGGGAAGCAGATTCTCATTCAGCACAATCAGCCCGTCCGGCACCTCCGGAGCCCCCGGCATGTAGAGCAGCCGGATGATCCGTTCGGTCCAAACGGCGCCGCGGGAAGTGTGCGACACACCGTGCACCCATTCCCGGCGGGTCACCAGGCCGGAGGCGGCCAGCAGCTTCTCGATCTCCGCCACGGCGACCGGATTATGTTCCGCCCCCATGATGACCGCCAGCTTTCGAACACCTCGTTGCTTCAATTCCTCTATCGCCATTGCCGCCATCACCGCAAAGTCATGACTCAGCGAAACCGCCCGGATCTGACGGCAGTCGAGCGGCTCGTGCATCACAACCGGGAAGCCGTCCAGCGGCTTCAGCAGTTCCGGCGGCAGCGAACACGGTACAATCACCCCCGCCAGCAAGGAATTGCGCAGGTCGGAGAGCAGCCGGCAGTATTCATCCGCCGTCGGACGGGTCTCCCGGCCGATCCAGTAGCGGACGAAACGGTATCCCCTGTGATGCTCCTCAATTTCATCCATCGCCGCAAGAATCGACGACCAGCGGGAGTCGTAGTCCTTCTCCTCCGGACGGCTCCCGGAAGGGATCAGGATCCCGAAACGGAACCGGTGCGGCGGCGTCTTCGACACCATGATTCCCCGCGACCCGCAGGAGCAGAGAAACCCCTCTTCGACGAGATGGTTGACTGCGCGCTGCACCGTCACATTGCTTGCGCCGCAGTATTCGAGCAGTTCCGCCCGGTGCGGCAGAAAGCTGCCCGGCGAAATCTCCCCGGAAAGAATCCGGTTCTTCAGATGCTCGATGATTTCATCCCGCTTCATTTATACCTCTTGCACTGCTTTTTATATATAATTATGAAAGAAAAATATAAAAAGTCAAGAGATCCCGCTGTTTTTTCAAAATCTTATACCGGAGCAGTATAAAATATCCGCTTCTTCCAGACGGAAGCATCGATCGAGATTCAGCAAATGCGGTATTGCTCGGATATGATTGTTCCCTGGAAATAATTTTCCCGTAAAAGGTGATGTTTTCTCCTGATAGCTCTCCCCATATGTTCGCCGGAAACTCAACACTACGGGCTCCCCTCCCCCCGCCGGATCAACTAGATTCATCAGGTCAGAGCAACAAACTGCCGTAAGTTCAAGGAGAGAGAAAAAATAATTTTTTTTCACCATATGTATTGACAAAAAATGGAATTTATAGTATACTTATAGCAAGGAGACAGTGTCATGAAGGGAATCTTCAAGCAAGATGCCGTTTACGCGGAATTAAAGAAAAAGATCTGGGAAGGGAAATATAAACAGGGAGATATATTCCCCCCGGAAGTCGTCTTTGCACGAGAACTTGGAATTGCGCGCAATACACTCCGTGCCGCACTCTCAAGATTGGAAGATGACGGTCTGGTCACACGGATTAAAAGCGTCGGCACCGTAGTCTGTCGCAGACCGCAGATTCGCGGCAAATATCTGCTGATCCTGAACAACCTGGATGATCTTGCCGATCCCTATCTTTACATCATGCCGCAAATTCAGGCCGCCGCCGAAGCAGTGGACATCGGCCTGGAAATCATAAATCGAAATTTTCTGGAGTCGATTACGGAAGAAAACGGAATTCGAAGCATTGTAAATTCCAAAGCGGAAGGCGTAATTTTTTTAGGAAATAATCTGACGGGGCAGGAAAAGATCTGCTCCATGTTGAAAAAATCCGGTCTCCCCGTATTGCTGCCTCACGCCTCAACAAAAGATCACGTCAGAGTCCCGGAATTCGCCGTTTTACGAACTGACATGCGAAGAAGTCTTCACGATGCATTAAAATTCCTGGCCAACAGCGGTTATCACCGGGTAGCATTCCTCATGAAAGCGAATTCCCAGCTGGCGAAGGATGAACAGTTGCGCGGCTTCTCCCGGTCGGAGTATTTCCGGGAACTGCGACGGTTTGGCTTTTCGACGAATCCGGCGCTTCTGGTCTTCTGCCAGCTTAATCCGGTCGAAATTCAAAAAGAAATAGAAACACTCCTGCTGATGGAGTCTCCCCCGGATGTAATTCTCGGATACTCGGATTTTTACAGCATGTATGTCCTTCAGATTCTGAATTCTCTTGGCATTTCAGTGCCGGCTGAGATTGGAGTGATGGGGCTTTGCGGATACCCCGGAGGCGGGTATCTTTCTCCCCCCCTGACAACAATCGATTATCAGTATGGCCGCATCGGCAGAAAGGCTATCGAATTCATGCCGGAATTGATCGCGTTGAAACAACGGGGCGCACCGATGCCGGAAATAATCATGCCGCATTCGCTGATGATTCGCAGTACAACCAAAACAACAACGGAAAGGCTGGAGGAATGATGGAGCGGAGGAAATTCACTTTAATTGAACTTCTTATTGTTATTTCAATCATTGCAATTGTTCTGGCCATGCTGCTTCCCGCGCTTGCAACGGCGCGGCGGAAAGCCGAAAGTGTAAGCTGTCTCAACTCCTGCAAACAAATCGGATTCGGACTGCACAGCTATACGGCAATCAGCAATGACGTATTACCCCCGAGCTATAACTATACGATTTCCTCCTACTACGGTCCGCATCTCGTATCCGCTGCTGTCTTCGGTGCTCCGGCACTGCTTTCGAAAAACGAATGGATCATGAGAGAGGAAAACCTCGCCACCATCGAAGAAGCTATGCGGAAAAGCCCGTTTACCGGCTGTCCCGCGGCGCAAAAAACTTATCTGGCCTCAACCATCCGCTGGTCGCTGTTCGCCCCCGATTATTATGATGATGTCCTTTACAAGATATCCTCCGGCAGTCCAGCTCCGGCAAAAAAGATAACGCTGTTCAAACGGACCAGAATCGGCGTTTTCTGGGAACAGGAGAATGGACAGTGGAAAGTCTACAACCCCGCCAGAAATGCGATTCCGCGGCTGGCCTTCCGACATTCCGGCGGCGCAAATGCCCCCATGCTGGATGGTTCGGCACGATTTTTTCACATGACGCAATTGCTGGGCAATGCTGAAAACATTTTCAACAAGTGAGAGTCCTCTATGAAAATAATCTTTGTTTTCGGAATTTTTTTGCTTTGCGGAGAATTGTTCTCTCAGGTGAGGTTGTACGGTGACACCAATTTTCCGGCCCGGAGCATGTACATCCCCGGGGAGAAAATTGAAATCCGCCTGCGCGCGGAAGGCCTCCGCCAGGGAGAACAATCTGAACTTCTGGTCGACGTCCGGGACTGGCAGGAACAGACGCTGAAATCCTATCGCCTCCCGGTTGAAGGAGATGCCGGAGGCGTCTGGCGGTGTGCTCTGCCGGATCTGCCGAATCGTGAATGGGGATTCTACCGGGTTTACGCAAGACTCTCCAATGGCGTAACTCTTGAAAAACGCGGAACCCGCCCCGCCGGATTCCTCACCTATGCAATTGTTCCAGATCCGGATACCCGGCCAGTCCCGGCCGAAGGGGAGAGTGTATTCGGGTTTCATACCTCCTACATCTCCCCGTGGATCGGTGCACGAACGGTCATGCGCTATCTTCATCCAACCCGGGAACAATATGAAAAAACATGGGTTGGGCAGCGGAAACGACTGAACGACGTTTACCGCGGCAGACCATGGGTGACCTATTCTCACACTGCGTTTCGGGAATCCTGCGACCCCTTTTCCCTCTGGACCCGGGAGCAGAGGGAAAAATATTCCAAGGTGGTTCATCCCGGAATCGGCGCCCGGATGTTCATCGGGGAAGAGGGAGAACGCCTGTATCGGCAGAGCGTCGCAAAGATCGCTGCCTTCGCCCGCTTTCAGATGGGAAACAATCAATGGATGAACTATCAGCCGATGTGGGAACCGAATATCGCATTCACCCCCGATGAAATTCTGCGAGTGCATAAAGCCGCCTTTCAAACCCTTCGCAAGGTTGATCCTCAAGGCCGCGTGTGGGGACTCACGTATGCCAATCTGAACTGGGACGGCGCCGTTCTGGCCCATCAACGTCTGTTTGAACGCGGTCTGCTGAAATATATGGATGCACTGAGTCTGCATCCGTACTGTGCCCCTCCACTGACGAAAAGAACCTTTATTCAGCGTCTCAGAGCCCTGCGGAACTGTATCCGGCAATATGCAGAAGGCCGGGAGATTCCTGTTTACGCAACGGAATTCGGAATTTCGCCGCCAAACAATTTAACGGGAGATATGCTCCAGTTGAATCATATGATTCAGCAAATTCTGATTCTTCTGGGGGAACATGTCTCCATCATCCAGCCATTTTATGTTTACGATCTTGCCAACCGGGAAAACAAGCAGGAATGGACCTTCGGAATCTGCTACAATCTCGATACGCCGGTTCAATCGTATCCGAAAGCGGTTTCGCCGAAAATGTGGTTGCCGGCCTACTCTTTTTTGACATTTCTGCTGGAAGGCTTCCATTCCAACGGCATGATTTCCATTCCTGACAAAGAATCCACCATTATTTACCGCTACGGCAATCGAGATAACCAATGTGTAATCGCGGCATGGGATCATGCCGGCAATTCCGTTTTGCGACTTCCGGTCGGGCGGACGCAAATCGAAGTAGCGGATGTGATGGGAAAGCGGCGCCGGATTACGTGTCCTGAAATGGTTGCTGAAATTCCGTTGTCGCCGACGCCGGTCTATCTGCTTGGTGTCTCGCCGGAACTTTACGGCAATCAGGCCAGACAGCCGATTCAACCGACTTCCGAACCGCACGCCCACCCCTGGGGAGAACCTCTGCGTTTCACCGGAAAAATTTTTCCACCGCCCGGGAACGGCAGATTGGAACTGCAATTTACCTTTCCCGGGGAAAGCCGCATTCCAGCGGTTCGTATTCCGCTGGATGATAAAAACCTGAAGCAAAGCTCCTATTCGGTGAAAATCCCCTTCAAAGATACGTTTCGCTGTGGGAAATACCATGCGTCTGTCAGCCTGCTTTCCGACGGCAACGTACTCGCATCGGAATGGCTTCCTGTGGAAATCTCTGTTCCGATCCGGCTGGAGCAACTGCAAACGGAATACGGAGCAGACGAAACCTCGCTGAAATATCTTCTCCGTAACGACAGCAACAGACGATTGCAGGGGACCTTCACTCTGCAACTCGGCCACTTGAAACAGACATTTCCGCTGGATCTCAAGACAGGGGAAAGCAGAAAATACGAGCTCCAGCTGAGGGGAGCAGAAAAGCCATACACTTTTCTGCGCACAACGATGCGCCTTGATTTTGAGCTGAAAAACAAAATCCGGTTCTCGAAGCGGCAGGATATGAATTTTCTTTCTGCCCGTTATCTTCCTGGAGTCGGTCTGAACGGAGATTTCACCGCATGGGAATCACCGGTTCGCCTTCCTCTTCCCGGCAAGCCGGTACGGGCGCCGCAATATCACAACGGCGACCAGGATCTCTCTGCCAGAGCAGCATTTGGCTGGAACGAGCACTTTCTATTGATTGACCTCGAAGTGGACGATGACCATTTTGTTCAACCCTACACCGGTTTGAAAACCTGGAACGGAGATTCCATCCAATGCGGCTTTGCAAAGGCGGTTGAGCTTCCCCCGGGAGTCAATGAACTGGAATACCTGATGACGCAAGCATATTCCGAGATTGATTACGCTCTGACAACTGCAGGCAAGGAGGCTTATCGCACCATCAGCTTCGATAGGAAAAATCTGCCGGAAGGTGCAATATCCGACAAGGATGCCCCTTTCCAGATCACCCGCGAGCTCCTGCCGGATGGCCGCAGCAGACTACATTACCGCATTGCTTTGCCGTGGCGTTTTCTAAATATTGCAGAACCATCTGCCGGCATGAAGGTTTATTGGGCCTCGACAGTAAATGATCGCGACGATATAAAACAGAAAGATGTCTCTGCGATCGGAGCGTTTCAACTGAAACACCAGGCCCCGCAATATTTCGGAAGCATCCAGCTGGAACAATAACGCAAAATTTCTCCGGGCAGCCTCCCCTCCTCCGGGAGGGGCTGGAGTTGCACCAATTCATCGCTTACCCGACGCAAATCGTGCCGCATCACAATTTTTCCGGGAATTATGCAGTTTTTATTGACTTTTGCATTAATGTGAAGTATAATTTTATATTAAATAATTAAACTTCACAATGTGAAATTAAAAAATGATCAAAGTGCTCTCCAAAACACTGGCGGTGCTGGAAGCGCTGGCGATTGCGTCGCCGTATCCGCGCCGGATTTCCGAACTGGCGGAGGAGTTCGGCATCAACGCCGCCACCTGCGCCCGCATCCTCCGGGAACTGGTCGACGCCGGGTACGCGGTGCAGATTTCCCGGCAGGACGGTTATGCCGCGGGTCCCCGCGCGTGGACCTTCGCCTGCCAGATCCGCTACCGCGAACGGCTCATCCACGCTGCCGCGCCGATCATCGAACAGACCGCCCGGGAGATGGAAGCCTCGGTTCTGCTGACCGAACGTCAGGGAACGGAACGCTACATTCTGCTCCACGAGAACCGCTGCCGCAAGCTGGACATTCAGCTCGAACAGCTTAGCTACCGCGACCTCTTCAGCACCGCAACCGGCCTCATGCTGACCGCCTGCGCTCCCGCGGAGGAGCAGGAGGAACTCATCGCCGCCTACTCCGGCGAAACCGGCCTCCTGCTGGAGGAGTCACATCTCCGGGAACAGCTCAACGCCATCCGCCGGGCCCGTGAATGCTCCTTCCGGAAAAACGACCAGGGCATCGCCGCGTACCCCATCTTCCGCAACCGCACCCCGGTCGCGGTCCTCGGCGGTTCGGTCGCAGTGGAGGATTTCGTCGATCCCTACCGGGGAAAATTTCTCGCCGCGCTGCGTCATGCCGCGGAAATCATTTCAAAATCCATCTCCATCACCAACACAATCGGGTAGAATCTATGGAAAACATCGCAGGAAAAACCGCACTGGTCACCGGCGCCTCGCAGGGGCTGGGCCGGGTCATCGCCCTCGAACTGGCCAAAGCCGGCTGTCGAGTCATCGTCAACTACGCCAACCACTCCGGCAACGCCGAAAAGGTGGTTGCGGAAATCACCGCCGCCGGCGGTACGGCGGAACCGTTCCGCTGTGACGTCTCCGACGAACCGGCGGTCCACGCCATGTTCGCCGCGCTGGAAGAGCGCTTCGGCGGCGTCGACATTCTGGTCAACAACGCCCGAATCGATCCCTGGCGACGGGAAGCGTCAATGAGCGAAGGCGAATGGTTCGACCGGGTGCTTTCGATCAATCTCAAAGGGGCGCTGCTCACCTCGTTCGCCTTCATGCCGAAGGCGATGGAACGCCGCTACGGCCGGATCGTCAACGTTTCGAGCGTGCGCGCCTTCCGTGCGGCCGAACCGAACATGATCGCCTACGGCGTCTCCAAGCTCGGCATGCACGGGCTCACCCGCGCCTTCGCCGAACAGGGCGCCCCCTTCAACGTCACCTGCAACACCGTCGCCCCGGGCATGATCCTCACCGAAAACATCGCCAAACGGCTGACGCCGGAGAAGTACGCCGAAGAGTGTTCCGCCATCCCGATGCGGCGCGGCGGCACCGCCGAAGAGATCGCCGACGCGGTGCTCTTCCCGATTCGCAACGGCTACGTCACCGGCGAAACCATCAACATCAACGGCGGCATGTACTACGCCCCCTAGAAATTCCGGAAGGTCATCATGAAGATCACCAAAGTCAAGACGTTTCTCTGCAACTGTTTCCGCACCAACTGGGTATTCGTCAAGATCGAAACCGACTCCGGCATTCACGGCTGGGGCGAAGCCACCCTCGAATACAAGGAACCCACCGTTGCGGCGGCGATTCATGATCTCGAATACTACCTGATCGGGAGCGATCCGGGCAACATCGAGAAGTTCCGCCACGACTGCTACCGCGACGCCTACTGGCGGGGCGGCCCGGTGCTGATGAGCGCCCTCGCCGGCGTCGAAACCGCGCTCTGGGACATCAAGGGAAAAGCGCTCGGCGTACCGGTCTACGAACTCTTCGGCGGCAAGGTCCGCGATGCGGTTCCGATCTACGTCAACGGCTGGTTCGCCCCGGCGAAAACGCCGGATGAATTCGCCGAAAAAGCGCTCGAAGTGCGCCGCAACCGCTTCCTCGGCTGCAAATGGGACCCCTTCGGCAAGGCGTGGCAGGAGATCGGCAAACGGGAACTCAACTCCGCGATGGAGTGCGTCCGCAAGGTTTCCGAGGCGGTCGGCGACGACGTGCTTCTCCTCATCGAAGGCCATGGACGCTTCAACATCCCGACCGCGGTGAAGATCGGGCAGCGTCTGGAGGAATTCGACATCTACTGGTTCGAAGAGCCGCTTCCGCCGGATGACCTCAACGGCATGCGCGAAGTCAAGGAACGGGTCCGCGTGCCGCTCGCCGCGGGCGAACGGCTCTACAACCGCTACGAATACCGGCAGTTCTTCGACCTCAACTGCTCCGACTACATCCAGCCGGACATCTCCCACGCCGGCGGCCTCACGGAAATGCGTTTCCTCGGCGCGGAAGCCGAGGCGCGCCACATCGGCTTCTGCCCGCACAATCCCTCCGGCCCGGTCGCCAACGCGGCGACACTCCAGCTCGCCGCCTGCGTACCGAACTTCGTCATCCTCGAAATGATGATGACCGACGTTCCGTTCCGCGCCGACATCTGCGACGAAGATCTGGTCATGCGCGACGGGAAGATGGTGATTCCGGAGCGTCCCGGCATCGGCATCGACCTCGACGAAAAGGAGCTGCTGCGCCACCCCTTCGTGCCGACCCAGCTCCGCCACTACCGCGGCGACCTCACCAACATCCGTCCGCCGGACGCGGTGAAGTACTACCGCATCGAAGGAAACTGAAGCCGGAGCGTCACACGCTCGCCGGGGGACACCCGGCGGGCGCGCTCCGCCGCGAACCGGAAATCGGGGCACTCCCCGCAGACAAAAAGTTCCGGCGACGGGGCGGAACGGAGAATCCGCCCGTCCAGCAGCGGCAGTTCGAGCGAAAACGATCCGGCGGCAAAAACGGGGGAGCGGGGGAAACGGATTTCCAGAACGTTTTCCACATCGAGCGTGTACAGCGCTCTCTCCGGCAGCATCACATACCGCCGCCCCGCGTAGCAGAGGTTCGGCGGAATCGGCCCGAGCTCCACGCCGTTGAGCGTGAGCAGTGACCCATTTTCCCCTTTGTTCGCAGAGAAGGTGTTCAGCCAGCCACAGCGGACCTGATTGAGATCCTCCCGGCGGAATTCCCCCGGCTCCGGAAAAACCGGCGGTTCGATCACGGAGGGCTTCGCCCGCCGCGCCGGGAGCTCCAGCCGGGCGGAGTTGTGGAAGCTCCTCCAGCGAAGAACGGTCCGCTCCTCCTCCACTTCGACGACGACGAAGCCGGGCGCGCTGTCCTCGGCGATGCCCCAGTAGAAACAATGTTCCGCATCCTGCGGCGGCAGGGCGTGGTACCGCTCCAGCGGCACCGTTTCGCCGTCGGCATATCCGACCGCTGCCCCCGCCACCTGGATAAGTTCGCCATGGCGGCTCACCGCCTGATTATGGGTGTGCCCGCAGAAGTAGAAGTCGGCGCGGTACCGGTGAAGCAATGCCCCCACCTCCTCCCGGAAGAGCGGCGAGTCGAAGAAGTGACGCCCCCAGAGGAAGAGCGGCGGATGCCCGAAGACGAAGATCCGCTCCGCCCCGGCGGCGGAAGCGAGGGCCTCGCGCAGAAACTCCCGCTGTTCCGCATTCCAGCGGGTATAGTCGAGCAGAATGAACCGGCACCCGCCGCGGTCGAAGGCGCAGTATGCCCGTCCGGCCCGCGCCAGCCCGCCGTCATGGGTTCCGGGAGCCCGGAAAAAAGCCGGAGCCGCCTTGCCCAGCACCTCCAGCGCCACGCGCTCCTCGCCCGCGTCATCGCCACCGCCTTCGATCAGATCGCCGGTGGAAATGAGCAGTTCACACCGTTCGGCGGCGATCATCGCCCCGAGCCGCTCCAGATTCTCGGCCATTCCGGCATACCGGCGGTAATCCGGTTCGACAGCAAACGAATCGGCGATGCGGGTGTCACGCCCCGCCGCCAGACAGAAATGGGTGTCGCCGATCACGGCAAAACGAAACGACATGAAGTTCCTCCCTCAATTCCAGTTTCTTATACCATACCGGCACTCCGGCGGAAATGCAAGACCTCCCCGGAATCCTTCCGGCAAATATCACGGATTCAGCATGACTTCGATATTTCCACATCTGCATTTGCTCCCGTCCGGCGAAGGTGCTATATTAGTTGCAACAGGGGGAACTGAAATGGGCCGGATCCAGGAACAACTTCACTTGAATCACCTTTCCAGAGAGGGCTTTCTCCGGCTTGCCGATTACATCATCAACGCCATGGAGCTGCGCCACGTCTACTTCGGTCGCCGCACCCCTTCGCCGGGACACGGCCAGATCGAGATGCATCCGGCATTTATTTTCGACGTTCCGCTGAGCGGGGAAAAACATCTCTCCTGGGGAGATGCCGCAGGCGTCTGCGAACGGATTCTTCCTCCCGGCGAGGTACTGCTCTGCGAACCCCTGGCCTGGAAACTGCCGAGCTGGGACCGGCCGCATGAACTCTGCTGTTTTGTCTTCCGCGAAGAGTACATCCGGCTCACCTACGTCGACATTCCGGCGCCGCTGCCGCCGGGAAGCCGTCCGGTATGCAGTTGTTTCTTTCACTCACAGCTGCCCCCATCCGACTCCATCCGCAACCTGCTGCACTGCCTGGCGGAACAAGGCAGAAACGGCGACCCCGGTTGCGCCATGCCGGATCTGGCACGCGGATTGTTCCGCCTGACGCTGGCCCGCCTGAAGGAGGACTCCCCGCCCCCGGAAGGGAAAGCGACGCGCAACTATGAGCGGATCCGCCAGTATCTGCAGGAAAATTTCCGTTCTCCGATCACCCGGGAAAGCGTGGCGGAACAATTCCATCTGCACCCCGGCTATCTTTCGCGCCTCTTCACGGCCAGAGGGGAAAATTTTTCCACGGTCTTGCGCGATCTGCGCATGGATCACGCCGCCCTGCTGCTCCGGAACACGGAACTGCTGGTCGATGAGATCGCCGACCAGTGCGGTTATCAGAGCACGACCTTTTTCACCGCGGTCTTCCGCAGCCGCTTTGGAGTTCCTCCGGGGAAATATCGCTGCCTCCATTTCGAGGAAACCAGTCACCAGACATAAAAAGCGAATTCCAACCGGCATCGCAGTATCTCAGTGCAGGAAGAATTCCACTTCGCCAATGGGTGCACAATTTGCCGGACCATACTGGTACCATTCCGCATCGTTTTACACTCTTTTGCGATCGCAGGGAGCAAAAAACGGCGAAAAACCTCATTTTTGAGCTTGCGAGTTGGAAAAACACTGCTATATTAAATC
>URVC01000073.1 GCA_900551245.1 uncultured bacterium
GCATCCAGAACCATCATCTTTCAACTTTTTCTTTTCCTATGGGATGGCTGTGAAAGCGTTTCATATTCTCCGTTCCTTTCGATTAACAGGGAAACAACTCATACCGCGCCGACAGCAGATTTTCATCCCCCCTCACTCTCATTTCCTTGTATCGCCTCGACGTTCGCCATCCTCTTTAATTATACTTGAAATGAACAGCAGGAACAACCCCGGCGCCCCAAATAAAATTATCTAAAATCGTAAAAAAATTATCTTTTTTTCAACTGATGCCATTGACCTCATGATTTTCGACAGTAAATTACTCCAGCAAGCAGATAGAGAAGGAGAAAATTACAGTGAAAAAGAGATTTCAGGAGGGCTACTCCTTCTCCTCGGCCGAAACAATTCCGCTCATGTCCCGGTGGCTGGAGGAGTCCTGGGATTTCGGCCGACGAAGGGATCTCCCGCTCTGGCCGGAATTCGTCACCTACTTCCATTGTCCGCCCCGGTGGTATTACACTCATCACAATCCACAGCTCCACTGTTTTGAGATTCCGGTCAGCGGAGAGCTCCGCCTGACCCACCAGGACCGGACCTTCACCATCCGCCCCGGGGAGATCTATCTCTTGCCGCTCGGAGAGTACAATCGCCTTGCAATCGACGGCAACGGCTACTGCAACAAGTGGAGCATCGGCTTCTGCGGCAATCTGCTGACGCCGCTGCTGACCTCCCTCTTCCGGGAGCATCATCACTTTTTTGTCCGGAATCCGGAGCGGTTTGTTTCGCTGGTGCAGGAGATATGCCATGAACTGCACGAAAAACGCAGCGCGGCCGTACCGCGGCTCGCCGCAATGTCACTGCAGTTCCTGATGGAGCTGGCCTCCTGCGTTCCGGCGGAAATCTCGCCGCTGCTGGCGGAAGCGGTCCGCATCCTTGAGTTCAACTTTGCCACCCCCATCCGCATTCGTCAGGTGGCGGAGGAGCTGAACGTTTCGGAATCCCGTCTGAGCTCGCAGTTCCGGGAGCACTTCGGCCTCTCTCCGAAACATTATCTGACCCGGCTGCGGCAGCGGCAGGCCGAACGGCTTCTTCTGAACAGTTCGTTGTCGATCAAAGAGATATCGCAGAGAATCGGCTACAGCGCCCCACAATACTTCATCCGGGAATTCCGCAAGGAACGCGACTGCCCGCCGGGGGTCTGGCGCCGTCGTCAGAACAAGCAGACTGCCGCCGTTGAAAGAGAGTAGTCCGCCGGCCCATTTCGCCTGAACGGGCCGGTGTCTCATCCGCGGTCAGCTTCGGAAGAGGGCGCGCAGTTCGCGCACTTTGGCAGCGACATCCGGCGCCTGCGTCACCTCGGTCACCATTGCGATGTGGCGGGCCCCTGCGGCGAGAAGTTCGGGAATCTGTGCGGCCTTGATGCCCCCCATCACCGAAAACGGCAGCTGCACCTGCGGGGCGATGCGGCGGATTGCCTCCACTCCGAGCGCGCCGCAGGAGACGCTCTTGGTCCGGGTGGGGTAGATCGGCCCGATGTTGATGTAATCGGCTCCGGCGCGCCGCGCGGCGAGCGCCTCCTCCAGATTGTGAGTGGAGTTGCCGAACCAGAGTTCGGGAGCGATCCGGCGGGCGGCTTCAATCGGCAGATCCTCCTGCCCGAGGTGCACTCCGTCGGCACCCGCGGCAAGCGCCACGTCGACATGGTCGTCGATCATCAGCAGAATGCCGTACCGGTTCGCCACCGGGCGGCAGGCCACCGCGAGGTCGTACAGGAACTTCTTCCCCTTCTGCTTTTCGCGGAGCTGGATCAGCGTCACCCCGGCGGAGGCCGCCGCCTCGAAGATCTCCATCACGGGGCGCCCCAGCGTGAATTCCGACGAAATCACCACATAAAGATCGGCCGCCTCAAACGCGGCGGCCCGTTCCTTTTTCGTTTTGAAACAGGAGTCCAGCATCTGCCCTTCACCTTTTCCTTGTGAATTCGCCGCATTCGCCCATCGGGTCGGCGGCTTTGCCATCCCGGTCGCAGAGCGGCCGGAACGGGTGTTCGAGGAAGTGCACGCAGTTCCGGCAGAAGCGGCCGTAATTTTCATCCGGGGAGAGGTCGGCCTTCGCCGCGGCCTCGGCGCCGTCGCCGAGCAGTGACGCAAAACGGTCCGTTGCACGTTTGGCCGACGCGGCGGATTCTCCGGCCGTCTCCTTTTCCGGAGCGCCGAGCTCGCCGCCGCAAAGCACACAGACAAACCGGGTTCCGGCGACGCGCCACCCGTCGGTGACCGTTTTCGTTTTCACCACGGTCCGCTCCCCGCAGTGGGGACAGACCACCGATTCTCCGGCACGCATTCGATTTCCTCCGACGGTTATCCATTCCATTTGGCATTAATATACTCCGCCGGAGGGGAATTGCAACAGCCGAAGGAGAAATCCCTCCGGCAAGATGCTTTCCCGTCACCGCAATTTTTCCTTGATATGGAAAACGGGAGCCTCCCTTTGCGGAAAAGCTCCCGTCCCCTCCCCTTGCCGGAATTCCGGCAGGGGAGTTATTCCCACTCGATCGTGCCCGGCGGTTTCGCGGTGATGTCGTAGACCACCCGGTTCACGCCGTCCACTTCACGGACGATGCGCTCCATCATCGTCTCCAGCAGTTCCCACGGCAGACGCACCACCTGCGCGGTCACCGCATCCACGCTGTTGATCGAACGGATCGCAATCACATAATCGTACGAGCGTTGCCCGTTCTTGATTCCGACCGTCTTGACCGGGACGAAGATCGCGAAGGTCTGCCAGGTTTTGTGGTACCAGCCGGCCTTGGTCAGCTCCTCGGTCACGATCGCATCCGCCTCGCGCAGCATCGCCAGCGTATTGCGCTCGATCGGCCCGACATGGCGGACGCCGAGCGACGGCCCCGGGAACGGATGGCGGTCGATGAGTTCGGAGGGCAGACCGAGCATCCGCCCGACCGTGCGCACCTCGTCCTTGAACAGCCGTTCGACCGGCTCCACCAGCTTGAACTTCATGTCCTTCGGCAGGCCGCCGACGTTGTGATGGCTCTTGATGACGCCGTTCGGATTGCCGTCCAGCGGAATGCTTTCGAGAATGTCCGGGTAGATCGTCCCCTGTCCGAGGAACGGCGCGTCGATCTTCGCCGCCGCTTCCGCGAAGACGTCGATGAACTCCTTGCCGATGATCTTGCGCTTCTGCTCCGGATCGGCGACGCCCTTGAGCTTGTCGAGAAAGCGGTCGGAGGCGTCGATGTAGCAGAGATTCATGTCGAAATTGCGGGCGAAGATCTTCTGCACCATCTCCGGCTCGTTCTTGCGCAGCAGCCCGTGGTTCACGAAGACGCAGGTGAGCTGTTTGCCGATCGCTTTGTGGATCAGCGCCGCCACCACCGAGGAGTCCACGCCGCCGGAGAGGCCGAGCACCACCTTCTGGTCACCGACCTGTTTCCGGATGTCCGCGATCGCCTCCTCGATGAAGCGCTCCATGGTCCAGCTGCCGGTGCAGCCGCATCGGGTCCGGCAGAATTCGACCGCCTCCTCGACCTTGCCGGCCACGCCGCCGCAGAGATCGAGTGTCGGCAGTTTCAGGGCGTCGAATTTCGCCCGTGCCTCCGGCCGGGCCGGAACTCCCGCATCGGCGCACAGGATCAGTCCGACCGGAGCTTCCTGCATCACACGTTCCGCCGGAACGGTGTACGGCATGACCATCGTATAGATGTGCCGATCCCGGATGGCGCGGGCGAATTTCTGAATCTCTTCACAGCCGAAATTCACCAGCACGACAGTTTCAGGTGTCTGTTTCATACTCTCCTTCCCGGTTTGATTGAGGATGGAGTAACATAGCGCCCCTTTTCAGGAAATGCAATCCGGATTTCTCCCCGGATGAATCATTTTTCGGCGCCCGGGTGGATCGATTCCGCGGTTTTCCCTCTGCTTTTTCCGCCTTTCGGTTGCAAAACGGCACAAGTCGCGCTATTTTTGAAAAAAATCCGGATACGAAAGCACTTCCATGTACAACAACAAGAAAACCGTAGTGGTCATGCCCGCCTACAACGCAGCAGAAACCCTGCTCCGCACCTACCGGGAGGTGATCGCTCAGCCCTTTGTCGACCAGGTGGTGGTGGTGGACGACGCCTCCTGCGATGAAACCGCCGCCATCGCCAGCACCCTCGACGGAGTCATCTTCCACCGGCTCGAACACAACCGCGGCTACGGCGGCAACCAGAAGACCTGTTACAAACTCGCCCTCGACGCCGGCGCCGACATCGTCATCATGGTCCATCCCGACTACCAGTACACCCCGCTGTTGATTCCCGCCATGGCGTCGATGATCGGCAGCGGCCTCTACCACTGCGTTCTGGGTTCGCGCATCCTCGGCGGACGCGCGCTGGCCGGTGGCATGCCGCTCTACAAGTACATCAGCAACCGCGTTCTCACGCTGGTGGAAAACTGCTTCCTCGGCGCAAAACTTTCGGAATACCACACCGGCTATCGCGCCTTCTCCCGGGAACTGCTCGAATCGCTCGACCTCTCCGGAAACTCCGACGACTTCATCTTCGACAACGAGATGCTTGTCCAGATCGTCTGGAGCGGCGCCATCATTGCCGAAGTGAGCTGCCCGACCCGATACTTCCCGGAAGCGTCAAGCATCAACTTCCGCCGCAGCGCCGTCTACGGTCTCGGCTGTCTCCATGCCGCCCTCCGCTACCGGCTGGCCCGCTGGAACCTGCTGCCCTGGAAAAAGCTCCCTCCGGAACGGCGTGGCTTGATGAAAGGCTCCCGCAACAGTGAAACGCCCTGATGTTCTCCGCCGCCCGGCAAATGTGATCTTCCTCGCCGTCCTGCTCTGCTGCGGCTGGTTCTATGCGCAGGGCGGCTGGAATCAAAACGCCCGGTACGACATGATCTACTCCTTCGTCGAACCGGGCACCCCGGATTTTCTCACCTTCCGGATCGATCATTTTCTGATCGACGCCGCAAAGACCGTCAACACCGGCGACTGGGCCGTTCACAACGGCCATTACTACTCCAACAAAGCACCGGGCGCCAGCCTGCTCGGAATCCCCGCCTACGCGGCCCTCTACTGGCTGGAATATCCGTTTCACCGCGGCGTTATTCCTCCCCGACTGGATATGTTCAACGCCTGGGCGATCAATTTCTTCGTCTCGGTTCTCCCGGTCGCCGTCGCCGCCGCCCTGCTCTACCTCACACTCCGGCGGCTCAACGGTGGAGGGCGACGGGCGGCGTTCTGGGCGCTCCTCTTCGGACTGGCGACGCCGCTCTGGCCCTACAGCACCATGATGTGGGGCCACCCGCTGGCGGCGGCCGCGCTGGTCGGCGCCCTCTTCCACCTGGTCAGAAACGGGAAATACGATCTCTTCTTCTGCGGCTTCTGGTGCGGTGCCGCCGTCCTTACCGACTACCTCGCGCTGCCCGCCGCGGCCGCCTTCGGCCTCTACCTTCTGCTGCGTTCACCGAAAACCGTTTGGAAATTTATCGCCGGCGGAATCCCGATTCTGCTCCTCTTTGCCGCATACCACGCCTGGTGTTTCGGCGCCCCGTTCACCCCGGCGACCATGTTCAACAATCCGCGGTTTCTGGAAGCGGGAAAGGCGGGCGGCGTACTGGGGAGCTTCTCCCCGCTGATCGCGCTGAAACTGCTTTTCGGCTCCTACCGCGGCCTTCTGGCCGCCTCGCCGGTGCTCCTGGCGGCGCTCCCCGGTTTTCTCTGCCTGCAACGCCGCGACCGTGCGGCGGCATGGTGTGCGGCGGGCGCCTTTCTCGCCGGCGTCTGGATCAACGCCGGATTCAACGGCTGGCATGGCGGGCTCACCACCACCGCCCGCTACCTGATTCCGCTGGTGCCGTGTCTGGTGTTTCTCGCCGCGGCGTGGCAGCCGAAAAGCTGGATTTCCCGGCTTCTGCTGCTGAGCCTCACGGGGCTTTCCCTCTTCAACATGCTCGCCATCGCCTCGGCGACCCCCATGGTGGCCGAAGAGTTCCGCAGTCCGCTCTACGGCACGACATGGGAGCTCTTCTTTCAGGGGGCGATGCGGCTCTTCCCCCTCAACGGAATCCGGACCTACTTTCTCCACCCCGAGGTGTGGAAGGAGCTGCACTCCATGGCCTCCTTCTCTCTCGGCACGCTGCTTTTCGGCCTGAAACAGCCGGGCTCGATTCTGTTGCTCGGCGTCCTGCTGTTCGCCGTTCTGTGGCCGTTGCGTCCCCGTCGAGCCGAACTGCGAACACTGCTGCCGCAGCAGTGTTCGAAACCGGAACCACTGACCCTGCTGGTTGCCGGAGCATTGCTACTCTATCTCCTCTTCCCCGGAGATGTGCCGTGGTCCCTTGCGGAAGTACGGATTCATCAGGCGGCGCTCGAAGCCGACAAAGTCAATCAATTTTACTCCGCAGCACTCCCCGGAGTCGATCCATGGAGCGTCCGCTTCCGCCAGCTTCTGCTGCTCTTCACCGCGAATCCGGCACAAGCGGTTCTGCTGCAGAGCCTGCTGTTTGCGGCGGTGATTCTCTTTTCCCTCCGGAAAATCGGGATGGCGGCTGGATTCGACTGGAGATATCCGGCGGCACTGCTCTTCGCCTCCCCCGCGGTGCGCCATCTCTGCCGGATGCCGGACGGAGCCGGATTCCGGCTGCCGCTCCTTCTGTTCACCGCCGCCCTGGTGCTTCCGGAGCTGTTGCGCAGTTCCGGCCGTCGCAAAGTGTGGTGGTTCCTCGCAGGCGGAGTGCTGATTCCGCTTCCCGCCCTGCTCACCTCTCCATCGGGAGAGTGGGGCGGCGCATTACCGGAAGGATTCCGGCTGCTCAGCGGATTCGGGTTCGCCGCAGAGTGGCTGCCGGAATATCGCAACACCCTTGCCCTTCCTGCCGGAGTGCTCGTCCTTGCCGCTCTCGCCGGGTTCGCGCTGGCCGGAGTCATCATTCTTCTCCGCCGGCGGAATTTCAGCCGCCCTGCCGGACTCCTTCTGCTGACGGCGCTCTGGCTTGCCGCGATTCTTCTTGCCGCGTCACTCCGGTTCTCCATCGACACGCTTCTGGTGTTTCCCGCACTGCTGCTGGCCTGGTGCGGCATCGAATCGGCCGGACCGGCCGGAAAACGGCTCTGCCTGTGGACCGTCGGCGTTCAGCTGGCGATGACCCTGATTCTCACTCTGCAGATCCACGCGAATGCCGGCACCCGCAACGGCAGGTACGGCCCCACGTTGAGCTGTCAGCAGAAGGTGGTGCAAGCCATCCTCCAACAGCGAGATCAGGTGGGCCTGCTGGAGTTGCGCGACACCACCGGCCGTTCCCCGGAACCCCTGCAATTTCTGCTTCGGCTCGCGGGTGAGGAGAAAAAAATACGCGTCCGGCCTCCTGAAGACCCGCGGCGCTGGGTGGGGGAACTCTCCTTCGACTCCGACGATCCCGCCTCCGGCTGGATGCGGGTTGTCTTCGCTCCGGAAGAAGAAAAAACGCAGCCGTAACCCAGGCGGCACGGCTGCGTCCTTTTCTGCAGGGGAGAGTCAGCGCTCCACCTCGGCTTCCCGCCGGATGTCCCGCGAACTTGTGCCGAACCGGAGGCGGTAGCGGCCGGGAACCACGAACCACTCCCGCTTTTCCGGATGATAGATTGCGAAGCTCCGCGCATTCAGACGGAACTCCGCTTCCCGGCTCTCGCCCGGCTCCAGCGCGACCTTCTCGAACCCTTTCAGCTCCTGCGCCGGACGCAGGAATTCCGACTCCGGCGGCGCGATGTAGAGCTGGACCGTCTCCCGTCCGGCACGGCTGCCGGTGTTGGTGATCTTCATCCGCACCACCACCGCATCGCCGTCGGTTTCGACGACGGGCTCTCCGTACTCGAAACTGGTGTAGCTCAAGCCGTGGCCGAAGGGGAAGAGCGGCTCGATCCCCTTCGTGTCGAACCAGCGGTACCCCATCAGCAGATCCTCCGCATAGTGGCAGATCAGCGGCTGATAGTCGTTGAGCGCGTGCGCCGGGCTGTCGGCGAGCCGTTTCGGGAAGGTGAAGGGCAGTTTGCCGGAGGGATTCACCCGGCCGAAGAGCACGTCGGCAATCGCGTTGCCCGCCTCCATCCCGGCGTACCACATCTGAACCACCGCCGGAACCTCATCGATCCACGGCATCTCCACCGGAGAACCGCCGACCAGCACCACCGCGAGACGCGGATTGATCTTCGCCAGCGCGGAAATCAGTTCGTTCTGGCCGTCGTGCAGCGCCATATCCTTGCGGTCGCTCCCCTCGGCGTCGAAGGTGTGGTTGAGTCCGCCGAAGAAGAGCACCGCGTCCGCTTCGCGCGCCGCGGCGAAAAGCTCCTCGTCCTTCACCTCCGCCGCGTTGACGCCGCCCGGAACCGCGGTCAGACGGACCGGATAGACCGGCATCCCGACATGGAGAACGATCGGAATCTCCATCTTATAGCTGTGCCCGGCCTCCAGCATCACGGTCGCCGAACCGCAGACATTCTGCTCGCTCTTGCAGTTCTCCACAAAATTGACCCCTTCGCAGCCGAGGCACGCCTGCGAACAACCGTCGAGGAAGAAGGTCCACGCTTCGCTCTTCTTCGGGGTGAACACCCCCTTGAACAGGACGCCGAAGTCCTTCCCGCGGAGCTCCTCCGGCAGATCCTTCTCCGGGTCGAACTCCGGCGATTCCACCGGCAGCGTCCGCACCGGCACGCCGGAACGGTGGTGATTGTCGTAGATTTCGCAGATCCAGCCGCGGGTTCCCGCGCCGGCATCGACGATCTCCATCAGCGAACTCGGAACCGGCTTCCCGGCGTTGGTGCCGGCCGGGTAGCCGCGGAAACTCCGGATTTCCACCTCCGTCCCCGCCAGCAGATTTTTCAACCCCTCCAGCGGCGTCACTTCGTACAATGCCTTGACCGCCGAACTGTGGCCGCCGAAATGGTGGCGGCAGTCGGCGTTGTCACCGACCACCAGAAGTTTGCGAATCTTTCCGGCGTCGAGCGGCAGCAGACTCGTTTCATTCTTCAGAAGCGTGATCGCCTCCGAAGCGATGGCGCGGGCGGCGGCCTGGTGCGCCGGCGTGTTCCGCTCTCCGGCCGGACGCGGGTTCCCGTCGCCGATCATGCCGAGCCGGAACATCAGCCGCAGAATCCGGCGGACCTTGTCGTCAAGCACCGCCATTTCAATTTCGCCATTCTCGACCGCGCGCAGGAAGGGATCGGCCAGGTGGTAGTTGCAATACTCCTCGCCGGTGCCCATTTCAATATCCATGCCGTTGCGGGCGGCCTCGAAGGTGTCGGTCACCCCCGCCCAGTCGGAGATGACCACGCCGTCGAACCCCCACTCCTTCTTGAGAATCTGGTTGAGCAGATAGTCGTTCTGACAGCACTTCTGCCCGCGGAAACGGTTGTAGGCCCCCATCAGCGTCATCGCGCCGCCGCGAATCACCGCCGACTCGAATGCGGGCAGATAGAGCTCCCGCAGCGCCCGCTCCGAACAGGTGGCGTTCACATCGTGCCGGCGCAGCTCCTGGCTGTTGAGCGCGAAATGCTTCACGCAGGCGGCGGTTCCCTGCGACTGGATTCCCTGAATCGACTCCGCCGCCAGCTCCCCGGCCTGATAGGGATCCTCGCCGTAGTACTCGAAGTTGCGGCCGCAGAGCGGACTGCGCACCATGTTGACGCCGGGCCCGAGGATCACATCCTTGCCCCGGTCGCGCGCCTCCGAGCCGAGCACCTCGCCGAACAGCCGGGCGCACTCCCGGCTCCAGGTGGCGGCGAGTGCGGTTCCGGTCGGCAGATAGGTGGCGTAATCCTGATCGCCGCCGACCGCGTCCCAGCTGTCCGCGGCGATCTCCTCGCGCACGCCGTGCGGGCCGTCGGACATCGAAAGCGGCGGAATCCCCAGCCGCGGCACGCCGCCGGAGGTGAACTTGGTCACCGCGTGGCACATATTGACCTTTTCCGCCGGAGTCATTTTCTCCAGCAGGGCTTGAATCTGTTGCTCCATCTGGGCGTTCGACATAAAAATACCTCTCGTTACAATCTTTCAAGAAAGTTTTTCCAAAAGATACCCCTTCCGGCGGGAAAAAACAAGCCGGAATTCGGAATTTTCCCTGAACTTCCCGACGAAAAAAAGAGCGGGCCGACACGCGCCTCCCGCTCCCCGTTGCAGAAATCCTGCCTCTTACTGCGCCGGTTCCGTCTGAAACGCCTCCGCGAAATCCTCCTCCGGGACACTGCCCAGCCGGAGGTTGAAGAGCCGCTCCATGATCTCCCGCATCTCCGGCGTGACGAAGGCCGGCAGCACCGGTCCGAAGCGGATGTCCCGAAATCCGGCGGAAAGCAGGGCCAGAAGAATCGCCACGGCGCTCGGCCCGTGCCAGGAGAAGAAGATGGAGAACGGCACCAGCTCCGCCGGCAGATCCAGCGCCACGCCGAGCGTTTCCAGCAGCTCCAGCACCGCGATGATATCGGTGCACTGCCCCACGTCGAGCAGCCGGGGGATCCCCTCGATCTCGCCGGTGACCTTGGCCCGCAGCCGACACTTTGCGCATCCGAGCGTGAGCACGATGCAGTCCGCCGGCACCGCCCGGGCCAGCGACGAACTGTACTCCTCCCCGAGCAGCGGACTGTCACAGCCGCCGATCAGGAAGAGGCGGCGCACCTTCCCGGAGCGAATCAATCCGGCCAGTTTTCCGGCGAGCCGTTCCAGCGCCGCCCTCCCGTAGCCGACGGCGAGGCCCCGCCGGGGCAGCACATCGTCCGGAAAGCCCGGCAGCGCGTTCGCCGCTTCGATCAATGCGGAGAAATCCCCGTCCTTCAGATGCGGCGCTCCGGAGACGAACGCGGTTCCGCAGGTGAAGAAACGCGGGGCATATTCCGGGAGGGGCAGCATCACGCAGTTGCCGGCGGCCAGCACCGGTCCGGGGAAGCGTTGAAAATCCCGCTGCTGATCCTGCCACGCTCCGCCGAGATGGCCCGCCAGGCGGGGATTCTCATGCAGTTTCGGATATCCGTGCGCCGCGAGGAGCTCCCCGTGGGTATACACGTTGATCGCGGTTCTGGAAAGCGCGTCGAGCAGACCGGCCAGCGCCCCCAGGTCGTGGCCGGTCACCAGCACCGCCGCACCTTTCCGGGGGCTGCAGCAAACCTCCACCGGCACGGGGTCGCCGAATTCGGCGGTCTGCACCCGCCCGAGCAGATCCATCGTGGAACGGGCGACGCTCCCGCAATCGAGCAGCAGTTTGAGCATCTCGCGCGGCTTGAGATCCGGATGCAGCGAATAGGCAAGAGCACGCCTCAGATAGGCGAAAATCCGCTCATCCCGGCCGCCGAGACGGAGCACCCGGCTGTAGAAGACAGCGATACCACGGATTCCGGTAAAGAGCAGCGCCAGACGGGCGGCCAGTTCGTTCCCGAGCCGCAGGCGGCCGCCGGCGATCCCGCTGCGCTCCGCGAGCTCCAGCTGGTCGAACCGGCTCTGCGGAAAGGGAATGCCGCACGCCGTCGCCACCTCGCCGCAGAGCCGGCGCAGCTCCTCCTCGTCAAAATTGGTTCCGGCCGCCGTAGCGGCGAGCGCGGTGACAATCAGGCGATCGAGACGCTCGGACGACGAGCTCCGCTCCACCATCTGGCGCGCCAGTTTCCGGGCGAAGTCCAGCAACAGATTCTGAAACGCCGCGACTTCGGGACTTCTGCCGCAAACGCCGCTTCCGCCGCCCGAACAGCCGACGCCGTTCTCCGCCAATTCACAATCCAGACACAACATGCTGCACCTCCCCCTCTTTCCGGTGAGCAGGCTGGAGCGCTGCGTCTCCGCCCGCTCTGATGAACTCATGTCGAGTGTTTTCATTTCAAGTATAGGGGTCGAATTCGATTTTTTCAAGCCGTCTCACAGGAAATTCACACTTTTTCCCCGCCGCGGCTTGAGATATCGCCCCCGCCGCGGTACATTACCGGAAACACAATTTCAGGAACTTCCATCATGGACATCGATCGCATTGCCGACTACCTCGGCACCTTCTACCGCCCGGCAGAGCATCCGGCTCTCGACGCCCAGCTCCGCCTCTGGCGGGAAACCCGTCCCTTCGCCGGGGCAAAACTGCTCGACGGCACCCCGGTCTTCCGCAACACCATGGTCAAATACCTCGCCCTGCTCGCCGGCGGCGCCGATCTCACCGTCTCGGTCGGGAAGGGAATTCCGCACGACCCGGCGCTCCTTCCCCTGCTGGAAAAATTCGGGTTCCGCATCGCGGACGACGCGGCCAGACGCGAAACCTACGACGTCGTGCTCGACTGCGCCGGAGTTCACGCCGACACGCCGGTGCGGCGCGGCTTCGTCGAACTCACCCGGTCCGGCATGTACCGCTACCGGAACGCGGCGCGCCCGGTCTTCCTCGCCGACGAAAGCCGGATCAAAGTGATCGAAACCGGCCTCGGCACCGGCGACGGATTCCGCCGCGGCATGGCGAAATTCGGCTTCGGCGACTTCCGCGGCAGAAGAATCGTCCTCTTCGGGTGCGGCAAAGTCGGGCGCGGCATCGCGCTGCACGTGCTCGACGGCGGCGCGGAACTTGTCGTCGTCGACCGCGAGATGGTTCCGGTCCCCGCGGGAAGCCGCCTGATCCGCCTCGACGACCGCGCGGAGGTGGAGACCGCGCTCGACGGCGCTTGGTGTGTGGTCACCGCCACCGGAATCCGCCACGCCCTCTCCGGGAAGTTCGATGCGGCCAAGCTGATCGCTTCGAAGACGATTCTCGCCAACATGGGCGTGGAAGATGAGTTCGGCTCGGAGATTCACGAAACGCGGGTGCTCAACCGGAAACAGCCGCTCAACTTCGTGCTGGAGGAGCCGACGCTTCTCAAATACATCGATCCCACGATGGCGCTCGACAACCTCGGCGCCCTGCAGATTCTGACGCACGACATGCCCGCCGGGCTCAATCTGCCGACGCCGGAGCAGGAGGAGGCGATTCTCCGCACCGTGCGCGAAGCGGGCGAGATTACGAAAGAACTCGACGATCTGGAGGCAATGCGCTGAATCATGAACTCCACTCTGCTGCTCAAAAACATTCAGCTCGAAGGCGAATGCTGTGATATTCTGATCGAAGGGAACCACATCCGGCAGATTGCCGCCGGCATCTCTCACCCGGCGGACCGGGTGCTCGACGGAGGCGGCCGCCTGGCCGCGGTGCCCCCCTTCTTCAACGTCCACACCCACGCGGCCATGACGCTGCTGCGCGGCTACGCCGACGACATGGAGCTCTTCACCTGGCTCAACGACTACATCTGGCCCGCCGAAGCCCGGCTCACGCCGGAAGACATCTACCACGGCACCCGGCTGGCGATCCTCGAGATGATAAAAACCGGCACGGTGTTCTTCTCGGATATGTACTGGCATCAGAAGGAGGCGATCCGCGCCGCCGTCGAAATGGGCGTGCGCGCCGCCATCGGGCTGCTCTACATCGCAGGGCCCGACGGACAGCTGCTCGAACGCAACCGCCGCGCCAACGCCGAACTGCTGGAACTGGTCCCCGCCCTGCCCGACCGGATTACGATCACCCATGCGCCGCACGCGATCTACACCGTACCGGAACCGCTGCTGCGCGAAGTTGCCGCAACGGCCGCCGCGGACGGGCGATATATCCACATTCACGCGTCGGAAACCGCCCGTGAAGTCGAGGAGTGCCGCGCCGCCCACGGCGGGATGACCCCGATCGCCTATCTCGATTCGCTCGGACTGCTCGGGGAGAAGACGATTCTCGCCCACTGCGTCCACCTCACCGATGAGGATATCCGGCTGATCCGCGAACGGCGGGCGGTCATTGCCCACATGCCCTGCTCGAATATGAAGCTCTGCAGCGGCTGTTTCCACTTTCACGACGCCTTCGAACGCGGCGGCTGCCGGGTCGCCATCGGCACCGACGGCTGTTCCTCCAACAACAACCTTTCGATGCTCGACGAGATGAAGTTTGCGGCGCTCTCCGCCAAGAACCAGTCGGGGCTGCCCACCTCCGGGCGGGACGGCGACATCTTCACCCTCGCCACCCGGGCGGGCGCGGAGGCGTTCGGCATCGACTCCGGCGTCATCGCCGAAGGGAAGCTCGCGGACATTCTGCTCGTCGACCTCGACAATCCCCTGCTGATCGGCGACTACAACCTCACCGCCAACCTGGTCTACTCCGCCGACTCCAGCTGTCTCGACTCGCTGATCTGCGACGGCAGAATCCTGATGGAAAACCGCCGTGTTCCCGGCGAAGCGGAGATTCTGGAGAACGCCCGCCGCGTCTGCCGCAAGATCGGCCATCGCAACTGAAAAGTTCCGGTTCAGGCGTCGGTTTCCGCCGGAGTCCGGCGGAGCTCTTCGCCGCCGGAACTGCGCCGCCGGTAGGCCGCCGGCGAGATGCCGTTGCAACGGGAGAACACGGCGGAAAAGTGATACCGGTTGGCAAATCCGAGCTCCTGTGCGATTTCGCCGATGGAGCGTTCGCTCGAACGCAGCAGCATCCGCGCCCGGTCCATCTGCGAACGGTTCAGGTACTGCAGAGGCGTAACACCGACGCACTTGCGGAAGAGGTGGGCGTAGTTGCTCACGCCCATGCAGAGTTCGCGGGCGATTTTCCCGTTGGTGCACAGATTGCGCGGCAGGGAATCCAGACGGCTGATCGCCTTCTGAATCCGGGGGTCCATGCTCTCCCGTTCGGCGGCGTTGCGGCGGCGCGGCAGTTCGGCCAGCACCTCAAAAAGGAGTGCGAAAAGCCGCAGCTCCTGCCGTTCCGCCGGGTCGTCGGAGCGGATGATTGTGTGGAGCATCTCCGGTACCGGCAGGAGCGCGACGCGCCGCTCCAGATCGGCAAAACGCGGCCCGGTCATGAAGTGGATGAAGAAGTGGTTCACCGGCCGGACGAGCTGCGTGGAGAAGAAGCTGTAAGGCGGCAGAATCACCACCTGTTCCGGCTCGAGAGAAAAGGTTTCGCCGTCGCAGGAGAGCGTCGCGCCGGGCGCGTCATTCCAGTAGAGCCGCCAGAAGGGGCGGATCGGCCATTGGATGCTCCAGTCCGCCAGAAAAAGAAACTGCCACGCCGCGATTTTCAGTTCCGGAATCGCCATCGCCGGGCGGTTCTGATACCTTTTTGCAGGAATCAATATATCATCTCCTGTTTCAGACATTGTTTTCAAACGGTTCCGGAAGTATAATGTATCGCGTAAACCTGAACGAGGCAAGTGATTTCAATGAAAAAGACAAACGATCTTCCGGAATGGTTCCGAAAAAAACGGCTGGGGTTATTCATACACTGGGGCATCTACGCCGTCGGCGGCATCCACGAGCAGGAGCTGTGGCGCTACCGCACCCCGCAGGAGCAATATTACCGCTATGCGGAGAACTTCCGCGCCGCCGCCTTCGATCCGCGCCGCTGGCTGGACGCCATCCAGGAGAACGGGTTCGAATACCTGGTCTTCACCGCCAAACATCACGACGGATTCTGCATGTTCGACAGCCGCCTCACCGACTTCAACGTGACCCGCACGCCGTTCGGGCGCGACGTGTTCGGGCTGCTCGCGAAGGAGTGCCACAAACGCTCCCTTCCGCTGGTCGCCTACTACTCGGTGGTGGACTGGCACCACCCGGCTTACCCCAACCGCGGGGGGCATCACGAGCTGGTGACCGACCCGGCGCGCCACAACCCCGCCGAATATCTCGAATACATGCGCGGCCAGATTCGCGAACTCTGCACCAATTACGGCCCTCTCCACGGCATCTGGTGGGATATGAATACGGCGGAGCTGGCCGATCCCTCGCTCAACGAGATGGTCCGCCGCCTCCAGCCGGAAGCGGTCGTCAACGACCGGGGGTGCGGTCCGGGCGACTACCTCACCAGCGAACGCTGTGCTCCGGAGGAGAGTCGCGACGCGCTCAAGTTCGAAGGGTGTGACTCCGTAGGGCGGTTCAGCTGGGGCTACCGGCGCGACGAGGACTACTACTCCAGCCGCTTCTTCCAATCGAAGGTCGCGCTGACGCTGGCGCGCGGCGGGAACTTCCTCATCAACGTCGGCCCGGACGGCGACGGCCGCTTCCCGGAACCGGCGGAGAAGATTCTGATCGAGGTGGGCAGCTGGTACCGGAAGGTCCGCGAGGGACTGACGGCGACGCCGCTGCCGCTCATTTCCACCGCCCGTCAGCCGGTCACCGGCGAGCCCGGCGGCGACACCTTCTACTGGATTCTGGAGGAGCCCTCCGCCTCCGCCCGGTTTGTCCTGCCGGGGAAACAGTTCCCGGACATCGCCGAAGCGGAGCTGCTCAACACCGGGGAAAAACTCCCGGTCGCCAGCCGCCGGATCTTCCCGGAATTCTTCACCGAACCGTACCGGACCGTATTCGGCGTACCGGTTGACGCCGGCGAAATCCGCGTTCTGAAGCTCCGGTTCCGCGCGCCGCTTCTGTCGCAGGAAGCTCCGGAAACACCGGTACTGTAAGAACCTATCCCTAAATAACAGCAAGTTTTCGATAAATTATAACCGTTGCGG
>URVC01000074.1 GCA_900551245.1 uncultured bacterium
AGCGCGCCGACCGAAGAGGAGAAGCGTTATTTGATCGAACAGTGCGGCATCGACGAGCACACGCTCGTTTCTGCGCTGGATGAGGATGAGATCTCCCGTGTGGAGTATGAACACAACCACATCGCGGTGATTCTCAAGCGCCCGCGCAACTTTCAGGTGGACCGCACGATGGCGTTCAAGGTGTCGTCGATCGGCGCGTTTTTGTTCAAGGACCGCATCATCGTGCTGCAGGCCGAACCGATGCCGCTCTTTGAACACGGGAGAATGCCGTTGCGGGGCAATACGATTCAGGGGGTGCTGCTGCGGTTGCTTCATCACTCCACGCACCACTTTCTGCAGCATCTGCGGATCATCCGCAACATCTCCGACGAGATCGAGAACAAGATCGAGTTTGCGGTGACCAACAAGTCGCTGGTCAACATGTTTTCGCTGTTGAAAAGCCTTACCTACTACGAGAGTGCGACCAGCGCCAACCAGCTGTTGCTGCTCAAGCTCAAAAACGACGCCAACAAGATCGGCTTCAACGAGGAGGAACTGGATTTTCTCGACGACATCACCGTCGAAAACAAACAGTGCGACAACCTCGCCGGAATCTATGCCGGAATTCTGACCGGCATGTCGGATGCGCGGGTTTCGGTGGTCAGCAACAACCTCGCCGTCATCATGAAGTATCTCGCGGTGATCAACGTGGTGTTCATGCCGCTCACCGTGATCACCGGCCTGGGCGGAATGTCGGAATTCTCGATGATGACCGAGGGAATCTGGTGGCCGCACGCCTACAGTGCGCTGGTGCTGGTGATGGTGGTGGTCGGATACATCACCTATCTGCTGGTCAAACAGATTGGAACCAATGACAACGGCAGGAGGCGCTGATCATGTCGGAGAAGAAAAAACGTTATGTGCTCTCCCGCCGCCGCCGGGAGCGGCTCGAACGGCTCACGCTGCGTTTCGATCTCATCTCTGCCGGACTGGCGGTGGTGATTATCCTTGCGGCCGCGGTTTCCGCCGGGCGGCCGTACGAACTGGGGCTGCCGTATGCGCATGGATTCGCACTCTGGTTTCTGTTGCTGCTCGCCTATATTCCGCTGGAGGTGATCGGACTGTTCAACTGGTTGTTCGGAGTTCAGGAGAATGCGTTCATGCAATTTCTGGTGCAGGATCATCAGGCGCTCGGCATGGGGCTGTTCAATCTCGTCATGCTGGGGATTGTCTGGGCTCTGGTCCGTTTCTGGCTGGGGCGGCGTTACGGATTTTCCTTTCTGCGCACGACCGGAACCTTTCTGCTGATTCTGCTGGTCTGGGGATGCTTTCAGCTCTTCTGTTTCGTCGCGGTGACGATCTGGTCGCATGGAGGCTTTACGCCGCTGCACCACCATCTGCGGCGGCCGGCGGAGCCGGAAAAGGTGATCCTGGTCGATCAGAAGGCTCCGTGACCGTCTGCTGTACCGGAACGGTTTTCGACAATGGAATATTTCGCAGAATTGATGGATTTTTCGTCAGTTTTGTGTCGGGAGGGTTGCAATCTCCTCTCTGCCGGATATTTTAATCCTCCGTGTGAAATGAATCACAGGGAGGATTTTTTATGATTGCCAAAACGATTCATTCGCTGGAGAAGGTGTTTTTCGACCGGTCGCCGGAACCGGCGGCGTGGAGTGCGGATGTCGCCGCCCGCGGCGAAGTGTATTCGTTTCAGGTGATGCTGGAGCTGGAAACCATGCCGGAGCGCGGCCTCTATCGGGTCGCGGTTCAGAGTGAACTGCCGGTTGAGGTGCGGCAGGTGCAGAGCGTGCCGGTGCGGCAGGCGGTCAATTGCAATCCGGACGACGATTTTCTGCGGAAGGAGCCGGGACTCTATCCTGACCTGCTCGAGGAGCTGGACGAGGACCGTTTTCAACTTTTTTATGGGCGGCAGACGTTGTGGGTGACGGTGCGGGTGCCGGAGGACGCCGTTCCGGAGGAGTACCCCATCCGGTTCGAGTTCACCCGGGTGGAGTGGCCGAACCGGTGGAACCCCGCGGTGGTGGCGACGGCGGAGTTCCGGCTGAAAGTGGAAGATTTCGCACTGCCGCCGCAGCAGCTGCTCCGGCTGGAGTGGTTCCACGCCGACTGCCTGGCGGCCTGTTACGGGGTGCCGTGCTGGAGCGAGGAGCACTGGCGGATTGTGGAGGCGTTTCTGCGCAACGCCCTCCGGCACGGCATCAACTGCATCTATACGCCGCTGTGGACGCCGCCGCTGGATACCGGGCTCGGCGGAGAGCGCCCCACCTGTCAGCTGCTCGACATCGAATATTCGCCGGAATCCGGTTACCGTTTCGATTTTTCCAGATTGGAGCGTTATCTCGATCTGGGGCTCGCCTGCGGGGCGGAGCGGTTCGCGATGAGCCACTTCTTCACGCAGTGGGGGGCGAAATTCACGCCGAAAATCGTCGTCCGGGAAGGAAAATGCGAAGTCAAGCGGTTCGGCTGGCACGTGAAAGCGACCGACCCCGCCTATCGGGAATTTCTCGCGGCGCTGATGCCGGAGTTGCTCGCCCTGCTGCGCCGGAAGGGGCTGGAAAAACGCTGCTTCTTCTCCATCTCCGATGAGCCGCAACTGGAACAGCTGGACGATTACCGCGTGGCGGTGGAGCTGGTCAAACCGCTGCTGGAGGGATTCCCGACGCTCGAAGCGCTCTCCTCATTTGAATTTTTCCAGAAAGGACTGGTGGAGAATCCGATTCCGTCGAACGATCACATCGAACCCTTCGTCGGTCATGTGCGGGAGCTCTGGACCTACTACTGTTGCGGGCAGGAGCTCCGGGTGCCGAACCGTTTCATCGCGATGCCGTCGCGGCGGAACCGGATCATGGGAATCCTCGCCTATGTCTATGATCTTACCGGATTTCTGCAGTGGGGATTCAACTTCTATTTCTCGCAGTATTCGCGGAAACTGATCGATCCCTTCGCCTCGACCGACAGCGACGGGGCGTTTCCGGCCGGCGATCCCTTCCTGGTCTATCCGGGGAGGGGAGGGAAACCGCTCGATTCCATCCGGCACGAGGTGTTCTATGACGGACTGCAGGATCTGCGGGCTCTGCGGCTGCTGGAGTCGAAGATCGGGCGCGAGGCGGTGCTGGCGCTGATCGGCGAACCTCTCACCATGAAGGAGTATCCCCGGCGCAACGAGTGGTTGCGAGGCGTGCGCGAACGTGTCTACCGGGAACTCGCCGTGAAGCGGTGAATCCGCTTTTCAACGGCAATATATTCCGAAAAAAACTTCGGGGGCAATACAGAAAAACCGGTGCGGGGATGACCTGCACCGGTTTTTTCATGATCGCTTCGGATGGAATTACTTGTTGCCGATTCCGAGGCCGCTGCGGATCAGGTAGTCGTAGCTGCGGCGGATGGCTTCGGTCATGTCAATCGAGCAGTAGTCGAGTTCGACCACGATGTTGTCGATCCAGTCCGGCGTGGCGGCCAGCACGGCCGGGATGTCCATTTCGCCTTCGCCGAGCGGACGCAGTTCCACCTTGCGGTCATAGGTGCCGTTGACCATGCGCAGTTCGGACTCCTTCTGGTGGATCAGGCCGTCCTTGATGTGGATGAGCGACATGCGCGGCGCGAAGAGTTTCACCATCTCCGCCGGGTCGTTGGCACCGAAGTTGCTCGACCAGAAGGCGTCGATCTGGAACTTCACGTTCGGGCAGAGATCGGCGTAGATCTGATATTTGAGCTTGCCGTCGAGCTTTTCGAACTCCCAGTTGTGGTTGTGCTGGAAAAGTTCCAGTCCGGCCGCGGCCAGTTTCTCCTGCATGATGTTGGTCTTTTCGGCGGTCGCCTTGATCGCGTCGAGGTCCTTGAAATCCTCCGGACCGTAGCCGCAGACCACCTGCTTGAGGCCGAGTTCGCCGGCCTGATCGATGGATTCGGCGATGTTGTCGATGTTGCACCACGGACGGTGCGAGGAGTACATCTCCAGCCCGAGGTCGGCGATGATCTTGCGGAACTCTTTCGGGGTGAGCTGGAAGAAGCCCGCCGGCTCCACCGCGATGTAGCCGATGTCGGCGACAGTTTTGAGTACCTTCACAAAGTCTTTTTCTGCCTCGTTGCGGAGAGAGTAGAGCTGGACGGCGAGTTTGCGTTTCATTTTTTTCTCCGGGTTGAATTAAGCTATACTTTCCGGCGGGAATTTCCCGCCCGCTTTCCTTACTATAGATCAGGATAGAAAAAACGCAATTGACAGAAACTATCTTTCTTTTGACCGCAGATATGACACCCCGGCCGCGGGTGGAAAGGGGGGCCGCCTCTTCCTTTCGCGGCACGAGAGCAGCCGGCGGCGCGACGGAGGGGAAATTTATTGAAAAACATCTGTAATTGCTTGTAATTTCGAAAAGTAGGTGATACATTATAAAATTTGTCGGGCTGGAACTGCATCCACGGTGGATCGGTTCCGGCAAAGTATCGTAACAGTAAAAACGTCAACAACAAACAAAACAAGAACACAACAACATGGCAGAAGAAACCAAATTTGCGGACAGCTTCCTGGATCTCTCGAACCTCCCGAGCTCGATGGATGAACTGCTCAAGAACTCCGGAAGCACCAATGCCTTCAACAAGGGCAAGATCGTCGAAGGTACCATTGTCGCAAAACGGCCGGACGGCGCGCTCGTCGATATCGGCTACAAAGCGGAAGGTTTCATCCCCGCTTCTGAATTTCTCAAGTTTGATGAAGCGAACGTCGGCGACAAGATCGACGTCTATCTCGAAGAGATCGAAAACCGTAACAATATGCCGGAGCTGAGCCTGGAGAAGGCCAACTCGATCAAGGCCTGGAACCGGATCACCACCGAATACGGCGAAGGCCATGTTGTCAAAGGTTTCATGCGTCACCGCGTCAAGGGCGGCATCATGGTCGATGTCGAAGGCTTCCCCGCCTTCCTGCCCGGTTCGCAGCTGGATGTCGGCCCGGTGCGCAACATGGAGGACTACATCGGCAAGGAGTTCGACGTCAAGATCATCAAGATCAACCAGGATCGCCGGAACATCGTCGTCTCCCGCCGCGAACTGCTGGAGGAATCCCTCCGCGATCAGCGCAGCAAGCTGCTGGCTGAGATGAAGGTCGACGAGCTGCGCAAGGGCGTGGTCAAGAACATCACCGACTTCGGCGCCTTCATCGATCTGGGCGGCGTCGACGGGCTGCTTCACATCACCGACATCAGCTGGGGCCGCATCTCCCATCCCTCCGAGGTGCTCCAGGTCGGTCAGGAGATCGAAGTGGTCATCATCGGCATCGACAAGGAGAAGGAGCGTGTTTCGCTCGGTCTCAAGCAGAAGACCCGCAATCCGTGGGACGATGTGGTCGCCAAGTATCCGAAGGGCAGCCGCGTCACCGGCAAGGTGGTCAACATCATGCCGTACGGTGCGTTCGTCGAGATTGAAACCGGTGTCGAAGGTCTGATTCACGTCTCCGAGATGAGCTGGACCAAGCGGGTCAGCAAGGCGAGTGATGTGCTCAGCGTCGGCGAAGAGGTCGAGGCGGTCGTGCTCGACATCGATCGCGACAGCCGCAAGATCTCCCTCGGTCTGCGCCAGAAGGAGCGCAATCCGTGGGAAGTGCTGGCCGAGAAGTACCCGGTCGGCCGCCGGATCACCGGCAAGGTCCGCAACATGACCAGCTACGGCGCGTTTGTTGAAATCGAAAATGACATCGACGGTATGATCCACGTCTCCGACATGAGCTGGACCCGCAAGATCAACAATCCGAACGAAGTGCTCAAGCAGGGGCAGGAAGTCGAAGCGGTCATTCTGGACATCAATCCGGAACAGCAGCGCATCTCCCTCGGCCTCAAGCAGGCGGAATCCGATCCGTGGGCGAACATCAACGAGCTCTACAAGGTCGGCGACGTCGTCAAGGGCAAGGTCACCAAGATTGCGGCGTTCGGCGCCTTCGTCGAACTCTCCAACAAGATCGACGGACTCATTCACATTTCGCAGCTCAGCCGCGAGCATGTGGACAAGGTCAAGGATGTGCTCAACGTCGGCGATGAAGTCGAAGCCCGCGTGATCAAGGTCGACACCGACGAGCGTCGGATCGGTCTCTCGATCAAGGCGGTCGGCGAGAACTTCTCGCCTGAGGAGCTCAAGGCGGCCGAAGAGGAGTACACCGCGGCCCTCAAGCCGGGCGAAGACATGGTCGATATGGGCGAAGTCTTCAACAGCGAGGCGATGGCCGGACTGAAGCTCAACTGATCGTTTCCGATCGAATCGAAGCGCGGCGGATGGTGATATCCGCCGCGTTTTTTTTGAGAGAGGTGGGGCAGGAATGGAGTTCAGTTTTTGAACCGCGGCAGGTATTCGGAGGGGGCGCAGCCCATGTGCCGCTTGAACTGGGCGGAGAACTCGTACGGCGAGCTGTAGCCAAGCCGTTCCGCGATGGAGGCGATCGAGAGCCCGGGGGCGCTCAGCAGCGCGCAGGCGGCGTCCAGCCGGCGCCGGATCCGGTAGCGGTGCGGCGAGATTCCCAGTTCCGCTTTGAAAAATTTCCGGAAGTTCTCATAGCCGCAACCGTGGCGGCGGCAGAATCCCCGCAGATCGTCATTTCTCCGGAAATCCCCTCCCAGATAGGCACATGCCTGTTCGAGCAGTTTTTTGCGTTCGTCGCCCGATTTCGGAGATTCGCCGGAGAGCAGCAGCTGGGCAAGTTCAAGAATGTCCGGCAGCTGCCGGATCAGTTCGGCATCGGCGGAGTTCCGGAAACTGTCCCGCAATGCCTGAATGCGTTCCAGCATGCCCGGGGTGATTGCCGTGGTCAGCACGGGGTGTTTCCGTTCGGCGACGGCGCAGTTTTCCAGCAGGGCGGCCATAGTTTCGCCCAGTTGAAGAAAGCACTCCACCCAGCCGCTGTCCGGCTCGATCCTCGTCGTGTGCGGCACGCCGGCGAACCGCTGAAAACAGCTGCCCGCATGGAGGGGGTACTCTGTGCCCGCGTTGTCAATGTACAGGCCCCGCCCGCGCAGGACCAGCACGATCACGTATTCCGGGTGGGCGCGGTTGATGTAATCGTTGGAACAGCCGGTTTTATCCATTACGCCGATGCCGTACCGTTCCGTCCGGAGCGTGCCGATCGAGCGATATACGTTGAAGGGGGATGGCATTTTACCAGAAAACATATTCAACTTCCCCAATATGGATATTTCATTATTAAAAAAGGTGTGTTATCTTATACCCAAATCTCCGATGACAACGGAAAGGAATATATCATGAAATTGTTCGATTGCAAGCAGACCCGGCTGTGGGAGAACCCGATGTGTCCGGGAGTCAACCGGATGCGTTCCCGTTCCACGCTCTTCCCGTACGCGACGGAGGCCGAAGCGAAAGCCGGTTCGTGGGAGCCGTTCGACTGCCCGCGGATCATGAACCTCAACGGCAAGTGGAAGTTCCGCTACCTCACCCGCCCCGAACTGGTCGAGGAGGCGTTCACCTCCGAACGCTTCGACGATTCGGGCTGGGACAACATCGCTGTTCCGGGCAACTGGACCATGCAGGGGTACGATCACCCGCACTACACCAACGTCAAAATGCCGTGGCCGGAACAGCCGCCGTTCGTGCCGGAGGAGAACCCGACCGGCGTCTACCGCCGCACTTTCACCATCGGCGGCGACTGGAGCGGCCGCCGTACCATTCTGCATTTCGGCGGCGTCGAGAGCTGCTTCTTCGTCTACGTGAACGGCGTGGAAGTCGGCATGGCCAAGGATTCGCGGACCGATTCCGAATTTGATATCACGAAGTTCGTCCATCCCGGCGAGAATTCGCTGGCGGTGATCGTGCTGCGCTGGTCCGACGGCAGCGTGCTCGAGGATCAGGACCACTGGTGGATGGCCGGCATCTATCGCGACGTCTACCTCTATCATACGGCGAAGGAGTACATTCGCGACGTCTTCGCCAAGACCACGCTGGAGAACGACTACACCGACGGAATGATCGAACTCAAGATCGACGCCGGATTTGCCATGCCGATCCACCCGGAGGGCTATGCCGCGCTGGTCCGGCTCTACGATGCTGCGGGAACGCAGGTTCTGGCGGAACCGGTGAAGGTGGAGTTCTCCATCAACCAGGGTGTGGCGACCGGATGGACCTGGATTCCTGTGAAGAATCCGGCCCAATGGAGTGCCGAGCTGCCGAATCTTTACCGGCTGACCGTCGAGCTGGTCGATCCCGCCGGGAAGACGGTCGAGGCGACCGGCTGCCGGATCGGTTTCCGGTCGGTGGAGCTCTCCGGCGGAAATCTTCTGGTCAACGGCAAGGCGGTGAAGTTCTTCGGCGTCAACCGGCACGATCTGGATCCGCGCCATGGCAAGACCGTTTCGGTCGATCTGATGCGCCGCGATATCGAGCTCATGAAGCAGTTCAATTTCAATGCCATCCGCACCTGCCACTACCCGAATGACCCCCGGCTGCTCGCGCTGTGCGACGAGTACGGGCTCTATGTGATCGACGAGGCGAACATCGAGTGCCACGCCTTCTATGACTATCTGACCGACGATGCCGAATGGCTGCCGGCGATGATGGACCGTGTCACCCGGATGGTTCTCCGCGACAAGAATCACGCCTGCATCATCGAGTGGTCGCTCGGCAACGAGTCCGGCATCGGGTCGAACTTCGGGGCCTGCGCCGGCTGGATCCGCCGCTTCGACTCCTCCCGCCGGGTTCATTACGAGGGTGCGCTGCGCCAGCGCCGCCGCGGGGAACAGCTCTCCTGGGAACAGGCGACGTTCAACACCGACATCACCGATGTGGTCTGTCCGATGTATCCCCGTTTCAGCATGATCGACGAGTGGCTGAAACACGACGATCCGCGTCCGCTCATCATGTGCGAGTACACCCATGCGATGGGGAACAGCAACGGGTCGATCCGCCACTACTTCGAACTCTTCCGCAAGGAGCGCCGGATGCAGGGCGGCTACATCTGGGACTGGGTCGACCAGGGGCTGGAAAAGACCGACGAAAAGGGGCGCAAGTACTGGGCATACGGCGGCGATTTCGGCGACACGCCCAACGATTTCGACTTCTGCATCAACGGCATGATCTGGCCGGACCGGACGCCGCACCCGTCGATGTACGAATTCAAGTATCTGGCCAAGCCCTTCACCATCCGGCCGGTCGAACTCTCCTCCGGGAAGTTTGAGCTGGTCAACTACAACTTCTTTAAGGGGCTGGACGAGTATGAATTCCAGTGGCGGATCGAGGTGGACGGCAAAGTGACCGCCTCCGGCAGACAGCCGATGCCGGAGGTCGCTCCGGAAGGAACGGCGCTCTTCACCGTCGACTGGACTTTGCCGGAGCTTTCGGCGCATCAGGAGGCGTTCATCCTCTTCACGGCAACGTTGAAGAACGGCAGTTGCTATGCGCCGGCCGGATTCGAGGTCGGGCATGAGGAGTTCGCGCTGGAACTGCCGCCGGTGGTCGGCGCGGCGAAGCCGCTGCCCGCGTCTCCGGTAGCCCTGACCGGACGGACCGCTTCGGCGGGGGATTCGGTCATCGAATTCAGCGAGGCGGGGATGCCGCTCTCCTGGAAGTTCCGCGGAACGGAGCTGCTGGCCGCCGCGACGGCGGAGAACCTCTATCGCGGCGCGACCGACAACGACGCGATCCGCTGCAACGTTCATCATGACGGGTACACGGCCGGTTACCGCTGGCTGGAGGTCTACGGACTGGACAAGATTGTCGGCAAGGAGTCCGGCGGCGAATTCCAGGCGGATGGAACCGGGGTTTCGATTCTCTCGTCGGTTGCGTACCAGGCGAAGAACGGCGCGGTGCTGACGGTCCGGCGGAACCTCCGGTTCACGCAGAGCGGCGCGCTGGCGGTCAATCTGGAATTCGACGTTCCGGCGGAGCTGGACGATCTGCCGCGGCTCGGCTGGTTCCTGACGCTGCCGGCCGGATTTGAGAACTTCCGCTACTACGGCAACGGGCCGCAGGAGAACTACTGCGACCGGAATGCCGGAAGCATCGTTTCGCGCTTCGAAAGCAGTGTCACCGAACAGTATGTGCCGTACATTCTGCCGCAGGAGTGCGGCAACCACACGGCCGTGCGCTGGGCGTCGGTGGACGACGGCCGCAACGGAATGCTGGCGGTGGCGCCGACCCTGATGGAGTGCTCGGCGCACCACTTCACGCCGGCGGACTTCTTCGGCGCGCTGCACACCAACGAGCTGGAACCGCGGGCGGAGACCTTCTTCAACCTCGACCTCGCGCAGCGGGGACTCGGGACCGCGACCTGCGGAGAAGATGCGCTGCCGCGTTACCGGATTCACTCCGGAGTGCACCGGTTCCATCTCTGGCTCATGCCCTTTGCGGCGACGGAGGATCCGGGCGATCTGGCCCGGCGGCTGCTCTGACGGGAGAGCCTCGAAACAAAACGGCGCGGGGAAAATATGCTCCACGCCGTTTTTTTTGCCCGGAGTCGGGGGAGGGGCGAATCCGATTACGCGTCGAGCGAACGGATCATCTCTTTGAGGGTGGCTTCCAGCGTATGACGCGGCTCCCAGCCGGTGGCGGCGCGGAGTTTAGAATTGTCCCCGATGATGACCAGATTGTCGGCCGGGCGGACCCGGGCGGGATCGACCTGAATGTCGACGTCGACGCCGAGAAATCCGGCGATGGTGTCGATGACGGTGCGGAGCCGGGTGCCTCGACCGCTGCAGACGTTGTAGATTTCGCCGGAGCGCCCGGTCCGGAGCAGCCGGTAATAGGCGTCGGCCACGTCGCGCACATCCAGAAAGTCGCGGATGATTTCGATGTTGCCGACGTGGAGAACCCCGCGGCCGTTGTGGCGGGAGAGCTCCACCAGCTGACGGACGAAGGAGGGGACGACGAAGGTGTCGCGCTGCCCGGGGCCGATATGGTTGAAGGAGCGGGTGATGACGATATCCAGCCCGTAACTGTGTGCGTAGAGGCGCGAAAGCAGCTCCTGCGAGACTCTGGCGACGGAGTAGGGGTTGTTGGGGTGGAGTTCATACTCTTCGCGGAGCGGCATTTTTTCCGGCGGATAATTGCCGTACTCCTCGGAGGACCCGACCGAGAGGAGTCTGGTTTTCAAGCCGAGGCGGTGCAGTGCTTCGACGATGTTGAGAAAGATGTTGGTGTTGTTGATAAAGCTTTCGACCGGCTTCTGCCAGCTGGCGGAGACGGAGCTCACGGAAGCGAGGTGGATGATCCAGTCCGGGGCAAGTTCCGCGAGAAACGCGGCGAGGCTCTCCTTGTCGATGAGGTCGAGCCGCCGGTAGCGGACCCCCAGGCTCTCCCACGGGCAGACGGGCGCGACATCGACGCCGAAGAGTTCGGAGTCGGGTTCCCGTTGCAGGAGATGGCGGATCAGATGTTGCGCGACGAATCCGCAGACGCCGGTGATCAGAATTTTTCTCATACGGCAATATAGTTCCGCCGGGCGGCTTTGTCAAGGGGAAAACCGCCCGGCGGGAGCATTGCAGTCGGAATCACGGAAAAGAATTTCCGATTACTCCAACTCCACAACTTTGATATGGTCGATCCACAGGACGTCCGTCCGGCTGTTGCAGGCGATCATCAGGCGAAGCGAACCAGCGAGGGGTGCGGTGAATTCCCGGGAGAATGTTGTCCAGCGGGGAATTTCTGGCGGCAGTTTCACATACATCTGGTCATACCAGCCATTGATGTCGGAACAGCATCCCAGCTTCGGCGCCGAACAGTTTTTCCCTTTCAAGCGGAAATCCGCCCGGTACTTTTTCCCGGGGGGCAGGGCGAGGGGAATGGAGTATTTGCAGACGCCTTTCTCTCCGTTGTGCGTGAGCTGCATGGCGTTGGAGCGGTTTTCCCCGGCTCCGCTGACGACGCGGGAACAGTTCCGGCGGGAGGTGTGGATATGCCGGTAGCCCGTCATTGCCGAATCTTCGAAATTTTCCTCAAATACGATACGGGCGGCGGGCTTTTCCACGGCGGGGGAATCCGGCTCACACCAGGCGTCGGCAAAGGCGTTGAGACGGCGGCCGTCAATCACCGAGCCGGGGAAACGTTCCAGATAGCGTCGGGAGGTGAGGACGTCATGATCGTTGACCGCGACGGCAAATCCGAATCTGCCGCGTTTCGGAACCTCCGCGAAATCGCGGCCCAGTTTCTGCCAGGGAATCGCAAATTCATACAGGAACCGGTTGTTTCTATAGGTGATCGCCAGTTCGCAGTCATCCAGAAGTTTGTAGATGAAACTTCTGTTGTCCCCTTGCGGGACTGGATGCTCCCACCAGGCGCGCGGCCCCTCCGGCGTAAGGGCAAAAAGCAGGGCTTCGATCTTTTTCGGGTCTGTTTCATCCGGATCCGCCGTCAGCAGCAGCTGAACGGAGTCCTCCTGCCAGCAGCGGAAATCGCTCCGGGTCTGCGAAAAGGCCTGATCGCGCACTTCGGCTGCAAAATAGAGCTTCTGCGAATCCCAGGCGAGGAAGGTCACGGCGCTGCAATCGTCGGGAGTCCAGCTACCGCCGTAGCTGCCCAGCGTATACTCCTCGCGGTCCAGCCGCAGCGGCAGCGCGTTTTTCCAGTCGTCAAGTTTGCCGTCGATTGCCCCGTCTTTCATTCGTCTCGTCGCCGTGCCGAAATCGACATCGAGACCTTTGACGTCGAAGACTCTGCCGTCGCTCAGAAGAAAACAGGCATCGACCTTGTAATCGGCGCCTGCCAGTTTGCGGGCCTTTTCCGGCGCGAGAGTCACGGCAGTGGCCCATTCGCTCTGCGCGGGGATCTGGATCGGAACAATCGCCAGGGCATCGCCGCCGATTCCGCCGGGAGTGAGTTTGACCTTCCCCCGAACCGTCTTTTTCTCGCGGTTGAAAAATTTCAGCGGCAACTTGCCGGGGCGTTCGTGCAGCAGGGGAATTGTTAGACCGATTGCCGGCGGGCATTCAAAATTATCGAACCGGGTGATTCTGGCCGGTTTTCCGCTGATTTCGGTGGAGACTGCGATGGAGTTCGCCCCGCCCGTGCTCGACGCCGTCAGCGTCAGCTCTCCCCAGCCGGAGCCGCCGGCCGGGACGGTCACCTCCGCCGGCTTGCCCTGCCAGCCGGGCGGCAGCAGAGGGCGGATCGTCACCTTTTGCGGCTGGTCCGAGTAGTTTGAAACCTGAAATTTGGTTTTCACCGGCACGTTGGCCGGGAAGACCAGACGTTCCGTCAGCTTGCCGGAGCCATCCTTCTGGTAGAGATTGGTGAAGACGGCATATTGCACCACTTCACCGCGCTTCGACAGGAACTGCGCGGTTCGCTGCAGCATATCGAGCGCCGAGCGGCATGCGGTCCGGTTGAGCTCGTCGCGACAGAGGGGCAGTTGCAGGGCGAACCGGTCCATCTGCCGCAGAACGTAGCGCAACGCCGGGCGATCGAGAAGCTGCCCGTTTTCCTCCTCGATCTGACGGAGGAAAGGCGCCGGAGCGGCCGGTTGGAGTCCGGTTGCATTGTCGGGGAAATTCCAGATCGCCGCAAGATACCAGCAAAGGGCCGAGTGAAGCAGAGCCGCGTCAATGCGGTTGAACCCCGTGCCGTCCGGCAGATGTTCCATCAGGGCGAGCAGCGCCCGGCGCAATCCGGGGGTGTCGGTTGCCTGGATGGAGCGGAACGCCTTGAACGCCGGGCGCGGATTGCGTTGAAGAAAATTCTGGAAACGGGCTGCCAGTTTTTTCACCCGGGCTTCCGCGGCAAGCATGACGATCTCGCGCGGAATGCCGTTGAATGTCGTCGGCGTCCGGGAGATGCGGACCTTTTCCAGCGGAACCGGATTCCCGAACAGATCCTGGCAGGAACTGCCGCTGACGGTGGGGCGCCGGCTCCCTTCCGCGGGAGTCCATTGAATGGCGAATGCATCGCCGAAACGATCGTACACCGCCGTATAGATCCGGCGGGCGGAATCGATGTGAAGTCCGACGAACCGGGCGCCCTGACGGCTGCGGGCGAAATGGTGGAGGGCGACGCCGGCGGGCTGTTGGCCGGTGTTGTAGTCGCGGTTCCAGTTGTAGACCACCTGGGTGAGCAGTTCCGCGGCGTCGGCCAGAATCAGCGAACGGACATACAGTGCGCTCCTGGCCTGCTCCTCCAGCAGCCCGCCGTTGGGCCACCCGAACTCCGTCTGCCGGACCTCCCGGAAGCCACCGGCGGAAAAGACCAGATTGTGAAGCGCATCAAGTTCCCGGAGCGTATTGGTCTGCTCGTAGGAAACCTGTTCGGAACAGGTGGAGTTGTTGGTGTAGGGATGGACCACAAAGACATCCACCGTATCAAAAAGTCTCCTTCCCAGCTGCAGATTGAGCCAGTTGTAGTCAATCTGAGCTGTTCCGGAGATCTCGATTGTGGCGAACGGCTGGCGGGAGCGAATTCCCGAAGCCCCGTGGCGGGCGATTTCCGTGTAAATGAATTTGTCGCCGCCGTTGCCTTCGTTGCTGAGTTCGTGGGTGTCGACCATGCCGCGCGTGGCCTGGGCGAAGGCTTGCAGGTAATGCCCGTAGCCGGAGGCGAATTCGGGGAGGTTGTCCTTCCGGTAAAATGGCGGCGCATGGTAGGTGCAGGCCAGCGTTTCCAGTCTCACATTTGCGGCGGTATGCTGTTGGATCGAAGCGAGAACTTTTGAAAAATCATAGTTCCCCCGAGTTGGTTCATTGGTCGCCCATTTGGGGAACTCAAACCGCACCCAGCGCCGCCCCAGCCGCTCCGACTCTTCCGGCGTGGTTCTGTCGACGCAGCCGCCGACCGGACCGTAGCGGAACTCATACCGCCGTTCCGCGTCGGAACGGTAACGATCGCATCCGGTCGTCATGACCTGCGCGATGGCGTGCGGGCGGAACGTGGGGGATTGCGACTGATATCTCACCGTGTAGCTCCCGAATGGAACGGGAAAGGAAACGCTGGTTTCGCCGTTCCCGGCGGCCTGGATCGTTTTCCGGTGCAGAACCTTGCCGGTATAATTGTCGGTTACGGAGAGTTCGCCGCTGCGGCATTCCGGTGCATCCGCTTCGGTGAATTTCAGTACGGCCGGCAGCGAATTTCTGCCGTAGGAGAAGGCCGGCACCTTCAGTTCTGCGCTGTACAGCAGCGGAACTGCGCCGGCGGAAACTGCTATGAAAATTCGATGGAATAAGCGCATCATAGGACGTTTTATTTTGCAAATTGAGCCATTGGAAATGGGAGAAATCCGGTCCGTTCCTGGTTACAGCGCCACGGAACCCAGGCCGAGATTGTAGACGCTCGCGCCTTCCCCCATGAATTTTTCCCGCACATCCGCCGCGGCCGCGGCACGGGCCGAACCGTCACCCACTGCGACATTGGCACGGTTGTTGTGACGAAGATGCAGATAAAGCTGTGTGCCTCCTCCGGCGGAGATAATATACAGCTGTGTTTGGGTGGCGGGCTTGATCGTATCGCCATAGATGACAAATTTTCCGGGGCGCGGATAACGTTCCACATTGACATAACGGTTTAATTCTGAATCGGGCGCGAAAAATCTTTCATACTCAAGTTCCCGTTCCTCCGGCCAGAGATACCCATGTCCGCCATAGATCTCGGTACCTTTATTGGTATCTTCTATGTCGAAACTGCTCTCTACAGAAGGACAGGTGACGAGCTTGTTGCTGATGCTGTATCCAAGTCTTTTAAATACAAATGGGTATGTTACCGGATACAGATCGCTGTTCCGGGTGATGGACCAGCCGTCGTAATCGCGGGAATACATGGTACTGATTGCTCCGAGCTGTTTTAAATTTCCCAGGCAGGCTGTCGATTTTCCTCTTTCGCGTGCTTTATTCAGGGCCGGCAGCAGCATTGCCGCCAGGATTGCAATGATAGCGATTACGACTATGACAACTTGTTAAATATACAATATGGCGTATATTAAAACAAGTAGAATGAGGAGCAAAAACAATGAAAGCACTGATTTATGC
>URVC01000075.1 GCA_900551245.1 uncultured bacterium
GAGCGTCCATCTTCACCGGTCGCGCAAGCCATTTCTTATGCGTTGAACATTGAAGAAGAACTCAAAAAATTCCTGAAAGATGCCCGGTTAAACATCGATAACAACCCGGCCGAACGGCTCAACAGGGGAATTGCGATCATCCGAAAGAACTGCCTCTTTGCCGGCAGTGGAATTCAAACGATGCAGAATGTCTCTGAGTCATTTTCTGAAACAGATGCCGTTTGTTTTGCGGACTTGGGATCTTGAACATTGTGATCAATCCTGCGGATGTTCCGACTAGCGGCAAGGAACATGCGAATAAGAATGGCTGTTTGGACAGCCGGAATATTCGCCATTGTTGCCATCATCTGTTATTGCACTTTTGACCTGGGGCTCTGCTTACCGTTGAACTGAACGAAAAAGGATATGCGAATGAAACTGGATTTCCGGATAGATTGGGGATATAAATATCTGTTGAGATTTTACGCTCAAAATCTCAAAATCGTTGTTTCAAATTCTCCGCTTACAGACTCATTTCAAGGGTGAAACGTTTCAAAAAGCAAGCCCCCCAGTTTCATTTTCTGGAGGCTCAGTTTCAACTAATAAGCTATCATAAATAAGCATTTATGCTTTCAGTACGTGCCGGACACGGTTCAAAATTTCCTCGGCAGGGATATCGGGAGTATCGAGCAACTTCAATGCTTCTTCGATCCGCTGGCGATCGGATTTGGTCGTGATGGACGCGACAGCGGCAATCGCTTCCATTTGGGCCTCCTCTCCAATATGAATATAGTATTTATCAGCGATATCAGAATCGGTGCCGAGGATTGAAAGCAATACAGCTTTCGGAACACCCGCCTCAGCGCAATGACTGGCGAAGCTGTGGCGCAGGGAATGAAAGCCGTAGACCGTAGCCTTCTTCTTGCGCCCCGGCACCTCCACGGATGGTTCCAACCCGATCCAGCGGATCACCCGAAGAATATCCAAGCCAACTTTATTGCATCCGACATCTTTGCCGCTGGCATCTTTCTGCTTATAGCGAGCCGCACAGTTCGGGCAGATATATTCATCACACTTCCATGCCAACGCTTCCTGAAGCACCGTCAATAACTGATCGGCGATTGGAATCGTGACTTCTTTTCCGGTCTTGAATTGCTTGACCCAGATGCGTCGCCGTTCAAGATCAACTTTATGCCATTGCAGCAGAACGCAGTCTTTCAGCCGCTGGCCGGTAAACATCCCCAGATGATAGATGACCCGGATTTCCGGCTTGTTCTTCACTTTGTGCGTAGAATCGGCCAGTACGTCCAGCAATGCCTGTTCCTGCTCGCGAGTAAAGGCAAGACGGCGTGTATTGTGTTCCTGCTCTTCGCGGTCTTTACGCCACAGGACCGGAGATTGAAACGGGGAACCGTCGGGACAATACTCAATAAGAGTAGAGAAGATTTTCCGCAGCCGTTTGATCTTGCGGTTGTGCGTATCAACGGCCAGTTGACGTTCCCGGAGCTTTTGCGCATAGGCATCGGCGAGTTCCGGCGTCACTTCGTGAAGATATTGACAGCCTTTCGGAAGAGACTTCAGGAAATCTCTCCAGTCTGCTTCATAGGCGAGACGTTCGTTAACAGTTGCAGGAGTGGCACGATTCGGGTGTTTTGCGTAAACATTCCACGCTTCGGTAAGCAACAATACGTTTGCCGGCTTAATCAGATTGCGCGCGTGAGCAACATGTGCCGAAACGACTTCCATGCTGGTCGCTTTCAGAACCGGAAGCAGCTCTTTGACTTTCCGCTTCGCTTCTTCCTGATTCTTGGTTTTCAGGCTGATCGACTTGCGTTCACCGTTGATCTGATAACGATAATGATATGTCCCGTTCGGTTTCTGGTAGATGGTGCCGACTTCCTGCTTCATGACTTTCCTCGCCATTGCCCTGTTTCCTCGTAACTATCCTTGTGAGCTAAAATAACACTGATTTCGAGGATTGAAAGGCAATAGTGGCACAAAACGGCACAAAATCTTGCATTCTGAGGTTAGAATGGTACCGGAGACGGGACTTGAACCCGTATGGTTGAAACCGCTTGATTTTGAGTCAAGTGCGTCTGCCATTCCGCCACTCCGGCACGTTTTTTCTTAACATAGCTCCCGAACGGCCGGTTTTCAAGCCGGAATCAGTAAGTTCCTACATAAAAAGAACCGATTCCGCCGGGAGCGAAGCTGACCCAGGCGATCCGGCGGTTCGCGATGTCGAGAAAGAGGTCGCCGCGGCCGCCGATTTCCGGCGAGGCCTCCCCCGCCGCGGGGGTCCAGCCCGTTGCCCGCAGTTCCGTCGCGGTCGAACGGAGCAGTTCCTCCGGCTCACCGGAGGCCGCGCGGAAGGAGCCGTAGAGATTCCCGGAGCGGCCGAATTCGATCACCTGCACCGGCTCCGCGCCGAGCGGCAGCCGGGGCAGTCCGGCGGGCCAGTGCGGCGGTTTCGGGAGTTTTTCCGGCGTGACCACCCGGAATGCGGTCACCGGTTTGCCCGGGCCGGAGTCGATCAAAAGATACCGCTCCACCCGGCCGTCGCCGAGCGGATGGTTCACCCGGAGCGTTCCGCCGGAACGGGTCAGCTCCTCCGGTTTCAGCTGTCCGGCGAGGAGGCGCGCCAGCTCATCGAACGGGGTGAGAATTCGCGAAACGGTCATCTCGAGACGGAGACCGTTGAAGCGGAGCATTTCGCGGTGCTCCCCCCGCTGTTCCGCTCCCGGAAGCAGTCCGGAAATCTCCGCGACCGCTCCGTTCCCCGCGCCGTTGCGGTGGGGGCGGAGCGTGAACACCTCCGCCCGGAGAGCGGAGGTCAACAGCAGAAGGAGCAGGAGGCCCGCCGCGCGTTTCACCCGTCTACCGTCGTTTCAGACTCGCGACGAAGCGGCCGATCCGCTCGATCGCCTCGATGATGTCTTCGGCGCTGGAGGCGTAGCAGCAGCGGACGAATCCTTCGCCGCAGGCGCCGAACGCCGGTCCCGGCACCACCGCAACCCGTTCCGCCCGGAGCAGTTCCTCGGCGAATTCGGTCGAAGAGAGCCCGGTTGAAGCGATCGACGGGAAGGTGTAGAACGCCCCCTTCGGCATCAGGCAGTCGAGGCCGATCCGGTTGAATCCGGCCACCATCAAATTGCGCCGCTCGCGGTAGCTTTCGCGCATCTCGTTCATCGCCCGGCGGCCGTTGCGGAGCGCTTCCAGAGCCGCCTCCTGCGCGGTGGTCGAGGCGCACATGATCGCGTACTGGTGGACCTTCATCATCGCGTCGATGATCTCGTGGGGGCCGCAGGCGTAACCCACCCGCCAGCCGGTCATGGCGAACGCCTTGGAGAATCCGTGGAGGAAGATGGTCCGATCCCGCATTCCGGGCAGCGAGGCGATCGAGACGTGGGTCCCTTCGTAGGTGAGTTCGGAGTAGATCTCGTCGGTGATCACCACCAGGTCGTTTTCGATGGCGATTTCGGCGATCTTCTCGAGCCCTTCTTGCGACATCACCGCGCCGGTGGGGTTGCAGGGGAAGTTCAGCAGCAGCACCCGGCTGCGCGGAGTGATCTTCGAACGGAGCACCTCCGGGTCGAGCGCGAACCCGTCCTTGGCGTAGGTTTCCACCGGCACCGGGACGCCGTGCGCCATGCGCACTTCGGCCGGATAGGATACAAAGCACGGTTCGGTGTAGATCACCTCGTCGCCCGGATTGACCAGCGCGCGGATGGCGATGTCCAGCGCCTCGCTGACGCCGACGGTGACGATGCACTCGTTTTCGGGGCTGTACTGAACATGGTAGTCGGAGGCGACATAGTCGCAGATTTCCCGCCGCAGCGCGATCGTCCCCAGGTTGGAGGTGTAGCTGGTGTGCCCCTTCTCCAGCGAGAAGATGCCGCTTTCGCGGATGGTCCAGGGGGTGGTGAAATCGGGTTCGCCGACGCCGAGCGAGATGACGTCATCCATCGTGTTGACCAGATCGAAAAAGGCGCGGATTCCGCTCTTGGGCAGATCCTTGATATGGTCCGCAACCAGCGGTCTACGGACAGATTTTGAGTCGTTCATATTCTTCATCATTCTGCATGATCCTGCCGGATTCTTTGTATTTCTTCAGCAAAAAGCTCGTAGAGGTCGAGAGGACCCCTTCGATGGTGGAGAGTTTGGCGGAGACGAACGAGGCCACCTCCTGCAGGGAGTCGCCCTCCACCGTCAGCAGGAGGTCGAAACTCCCGGAGACCAGGTAGAGGTCGGTCACTTCCGGGAAGCGGGCAATGCGCCGCGCCACCTGGTCGAATCCGCCTTCGCGCCGCGGAGTCACCTTGACTTCGATCAGCGCCTTGACTTTGCTGTCGTCGAGTTCACTTTCGTTGAGAATCGCGGTGTAGCCGCGGATGATGCCGCATTTCTCCAGCTCGCGGATCTCCTGTTCCGCCTCCACGTCCGGGAGGCCCGCTCTCAGTGCGATTTCATGAATGCCCATACGGGCATTTTCCCTCAACAGGGCGAGAATCTTATGATTCATATCCTCTCCTTTCCCGCCGGACATCGCCGTGCGGATGTTATCCGTTGAATTTGCACATTCCCAGCACAATGAAGAGAACGCCGTTGTAGATGAAGCTGTCGAGCACATCGAAAACGCCGCCCATGCCCGGAATGATCGCGCCGGAATCCTTCACTCCGGCACTCCGTTTCAGCGCCGATTCGGTCAGGTCTCCGGCGAGGCTGCCGATGCCGAGCACCACGCCGGCGGTGATGTACCACCAGATCGAGGTGCCGAGATTCTGGAACGGCATCCGGCAGAAGGGGGCTTCCGCGTAGATCTTCCAGAAGATCAGGCTCACGCCGACCGAGAAGAGCAGTCCGCCGATGGTGCCCTCCCAGGATTTCTTCGGGCTGATCGAGGGGCAGATCTTGTGGTTGCCGTTCTTCATCCAGCGGCCGGAAAGCATGCCGAAGATGTAACCGCCGGTATCCATCGCCTTGGTGACGAGGATCAGGAAGAGGAACTGGCGCGCGCCGACGTTCAGCGGCACCGGTCCGAACGGCACACTGCGGTTGAAATAGACGACTGTCACGGTGTACATCGAGAATCCGATCAGCACCAGCACCCCGAGCGAAACCGCCGCGCGGAGCATCAGCTCCTTCCGGCGCTCCCGGCCGAAGAGCAGGAGGAACCAGCCGCCGAACGCGGTGAAGACCAGCACGAGCAGCTCCAGTTTCAGCAGGAACTGCGCCGTTTCCAGCTGGCCGGAAATCAGCAGCGTGTTGGAGGCCAGGTAGCCGAGAAAGAGCAGTCCGCCGAGCAGGGCCGTGGTTTTCGGCAGCGTCGGCGCGCCGCATTTCTCCACCATCCGGCAGCACTCGAAGAGCACCGCGGCAATGGCGCCGGAGGCGACGAAGGTGTAGATCCACGGCCCGCCTGCCGGCCAGTAGACGACGGCGGCGAGCAGTGCCAGGAGCAGAGGAAAGCTGATTGCCCGATAGAGGAACACTTTTTAAAACCCTTTCATTCGATCCGTTATTTTTCCGTTACTTTTCCGTTATTTCCGGCCGCCGAAGCGGCGGTCGCGCTGCTGAAAGGCGGCGACGGCCGCTTTGAACTCCTCCTTGCCGAAGTCCGGCCAGAGGGTGTCGGTCACATAAAACTCCGCATAGGAGAGCTCCCAGAGCAGAAAGTTGCTCAGCCGGAGTTCGCCGCTGGTCCGGATCAGCAGATCCGGGTCCGGAATGTCCGGCGCATAGAGGTAGCTGCGGAAACTCTCCTCGGTGATCTCCCGGCGCGGATGCTCCGCCAGTTCGGCGGTGATCCGGTTGACCGCGTCGACGATTTCGGCGCGTCCGCCGTAGTTGAGCGCCAGATTGAGCGTGCCCTTCGTGTTGTTCTTCGTCGCCTCGACGGCGGCGAGCAGTTTCCGGCGCGCTCCGGCGGGGAGCCCGGCGGTCCGCCCGATGGTGCGCAGCCGGACCTCGCGCTTCTGCAGCTCCGGCAAATTCCGGTCGATGAACTCCTCGAGCAGATTCATCAGCGCCGTGATCTCGGCGGGCGGGCGCTTCCAGTTTTCGGTGCTGAAGGCGTAGAGCGTCAGAAACTCCACGCCGCACTCGTTCGCCGCCTCCAGCACTTCGGAGACCTGTTTCGCCCCCTGGCGGTGACCGGCGGTGCGGGGCAGACCGCGCTGCTCCGCCCAGCGGCCGTTGCCGTCCATGATGATGGCGACATGACGGATGTTGCTGTTCATCGTTCCTCTCCGCCGAACATCGCATCCTCGACCGCCGCGCAGACGGTGTGGTAGACCGGCAAATGAAGTTCCTGGATGCGATAGGTTTCCGAATCGGGTACCGCGATCACGATATCGGCATATTTTTCGCAGGCGCCGTGGCGGTTCCCGGTCAGCAGAATGGTACGGATTCCCATCATCTTCGCCGCCATTTCCGCGTATTTGACGTTGACTGCGCCGCCGCCGGTGGAGATGCCGAGGAGGACGTCCCCGTTCCGCCCGAGCGCGTAGAGCTGCTGGGCGTAGACCAGATAGGGATCGACGTCGTTGCAGAATGCGCTGGTGAATCCCGGGTGCGACAGCAGCGAGACGGAACGGAGTCCGCGCTGGAGCTTCCCGGCCAGCTCCGAACCCTCCGCGCCGAACCGCTCCGTGAAGCGCTTCTGTTCGGCCGCCGGGAGTTCGCGGCGGAGCAGGAATCCCTTCAGAAACTCCCCGCAGATGTGGTCGGCGTCGGCCGCCGAACCGCCGTTGCCGCAGCAGAAGAGGGTGTTGCCCGCCCGGAAGGCGGCGAGGATCGTTTCGATGGTTTCGCGGATTGCGGGCGCCGTCGGCGCCAGTTCGGGGTGGCGCCGCAGAAGAGTTTCGATATGGATTTCGATCGATTGCATCATCCTGTTCCTCGCTGCGTAAAATGATTTCAGATAACATAGCAAACAAACCGGTTTTTTTCAATCCCGGCAGCGGTTTTTCCGGGGAATTCCGGAGGAGGGGGAGGCAAAACGGAAAAAAAGTTGTCCGCACCGGCGGATTTTCCGTGCAAATTTTCCTTTGGGCGTCTATAGTAACCCAGCCGGAAAGATGGAGTTTCACACTGTGAAATTCCCCGTGAAAACCCCGGCGGAATCTGGAGAAGGATCATGAGAGAGCTGAAAGGAAAAATCGCACTGGTAACCGGCGCGTCGCGCGGCCTCGGCCGGGGCGTGGCCACCGTGCTGGCGGAAAAGGGAGCGACCGTCGTCGTCAATTTCCGGAGCGGCGCCGAAGCGGCGGCCGAAACCGTCGCCGCCATCGAAAAGGCGGGCGGAACCGCCGTCGCCATGCAGGCCGACGTCTCGGAGTCCGGAGAGGTCGGGAAACTGTTCGACCGGATTGCCGAAACCTTCGGCCGGCTCGACATTCTGGTCAACAACGCCGGCACTTCGCGCGCGCAGGACATCTTTGAAATGAGCGAGGCGGACTGGGATTTCATCCTCAAGACCAACCTCAAGAGCGTATTCTTGTGCAGCAAGCGGGCGATGGAGATGATGCGCGAACAGAACTTCGGCCGGATCATCTCGATGACCAGCATGGTCGCCTACCGCGGCGCGGTGTTCGGCCACTGCCACTACGCGGCGACGAAGGGGGCGATTCTCTCCTTCACCCGCACGATCGCGCGGACCGGCGCGCCCTACCACATCACCGCCAACGCGATCGCGCCGGGAATCATCGAAACCGAACTGCTCTTTCAGACCCACGGCGAGGAGGGGGTGGCGAAGCTCGCCGCGACCGTTCCGCTCGGGCTGGGCAAGCCGCGCGACGTGGGTCTGGCGGCGGCCTTTCTCGCGGGCGAGGGGGGCGGTTACATCACCGGCGCGTGCATCGACGTCAACGGCGGGATGTACTTCCACTAGGCGCCGCGGGAAACGGTCCGCCCCGCCGCCCCTCTCCTACTCCAGCTGGAGCACCTTCCAGAGGGAGGGATCCTCTCCGGTCCCCATTCCCGGCGCGGCGGCCAGATACCCCTCCCGCAGTTTGCCGTCGTTGTCGTTGACGATCAGATTGAAGCGGAATCCGTTTCCGGCGATCTCCCGCGTCATGCCGAGCGCGGCGAAGGGCAGGAGCGCCTCGTAAAGGGTCCGGCGGCTCCCGTCGTCGCGCCGCGCGTTCACCCGGACGGCGGAGGAGGGATCGGCGAATCCTTCCGGGCGGCTCCAGCAGAACACCTCCGTCCCGCCGTCGTCGCGCCGCGCAAAACCGATGCTCCAGAACCCCTTCTGCCCCGGCAGCGCCAGGCCGAACTGCACGCTGTCGCCCCGCCAGATCGCCTCGCCGGAATTGGTCTGTACGGGAAGGTCGTCGGTGACCTCCGCTCTCAGGTGCAGAAACTCTCCGCGGCGTTCCAGAAAGATCCGGGCGGAGAGATCGGCCGGACCCTTCCAGTAGAAGGGTTCGTTCCCCGGAGCGCTCGGCACCAGCGCGTGGTACTGCCCGGCGTCCGCCAGCACGAACAGCGGCTCGCCCGCCGCCGGCTTCCGGATCAGCGAAAGCGGAACCCGCTCGACCACAGCACCGCCCAGCGAGAGCTCCAGCTGCAGCGTCGCCGGGTGCGAAAGCGGCGCGGTGAAGCTCTCCGCCGCCCGGAGATGGAGTGTCACTGCCCGGGTTTCTCCCGGCTGCAGCGGGACGACTTCACGTTCCGGCGTGACGGAGACCCCGTCCGGTGCCGCCGCGTTCAGCGTCAGGGAGAGCGGTTTCTCCGCCGGATTGAAGAGGGCTATGGGGCAGGTGCGTTCCCTGCCCGGCTCCAGAATGAGATGCACCGGCAGCTGTTCCGGCAGAAAGCCGCGCGCGAGGCGGATTTCCCCGTTTCCGCCCGGGGGCGTCTTCAGCGTGAAGGGGGTGGAGGAGACCGGGATGCACGCGTTCTCCCCCTGGAGTTCGACCGGCGTCTCCTTCCCGAAGAGATCCACCTTCACGGTTCCGGGGGGAAGGGTGGCGAAGAGGGTCCGCGGGCGTTCACGCTGATTGTTCCAGAGCGCCAGCAGCGTCCCGCCGTCTGTGCTGCGGAACCGCAGGGCGCTGATCTCCTTTCCGGCGGGAATCCTGCCCGTGAATTCGGCGTTCCGGTAGATGGCCGCGAGCATGTTGAAGGCAAGATAGGCCGGTTTCGGTTCGAACTCCGTCGTGAGCAGCCCGAAATGGCGCTCGTAATGACCCGGGGCGTAGAGTTCGCCCTTCTCCCGCAGATTGTACCAGTTGTAGCCCACGGCGCCGAAGGCACGGGCGGTCAGAAGTTTCTTGAACAGGCTCGCCGCCTGCTCCCGTTCGCCGATCCGGACGGAGCTCTCCGCCGTCTCGTTGGAGTACCAGGGACGGGGGGCATTTTCGCCGATCAGACCGCTTCGCTCGAGCTGTTCCAGCTGCGCCAGATAGCCGGCGAGGGGGCCGTGACCGTGAAAGGCGAAGAGGTCGAAGTGTTTACCGCCATCCTCCTTGAGCTGTTTGATCCAGCCGTTGTTGGAGCGGGGATCGCCCCCCGCGTCGGTCTGGGTGCCCGCGATGCCCCCGTTCATGACCACCGCCTGCGGCGAGACGCGCCGGATGGCGTCGTATCCGGCCCGGAGCAGCTCCATGTACCGGGGAAAGTCGAAGTTGGCGAAGAGGATGAGGTCCGGTTCGTTCCAGAGTTCGAAATAGCGGATGCGCCCCCGGTAGTGTTCGGCGATCTTCGCGCAGAAGGCGGCGTAGAGCGCCGGATCGGCAAACCGGCCGACCCGGGCGAATTCCGGCGCGCGGTACTTCGGCGTGAAATCGCGGGGAATCGCCCAGTCCGGCGGGTTTCCGAGGATCGCCTCCACTTCGACTCCCTGAGCGGCGAGCAGAGCGACGAGCTGGTCGTAGAGGGTGAAATTCCACCGGTCCGGTTCCGGCTGGAAGCGGTTCCAGGAGAAATCCAGCCGCATGATTCCGGCGCCGCAGAGGCCGGCGGCCAGAGCCTCCAGCTCCGCCTTTTCCCGGCCGAACCGCTCCATATGGCTGCAGACGCCGAGGAGGAATCCCGGGGCGCGTTTCGCGACCGGTCCCGCCGGGACCATGCGACCGAAGCGGTGTTCGCCGGAATACTCCTTCCCGGTGGCGCTGATCAGGCGGTAGTTGAGCTTCCACCACCCCGGGGCGGAGTAGTCGCCGGGAAGGACGATGCGCCCCGGAGTTTCCGGCGTGGCCCGGGCGGACACTCCGGCTTGCCGGAGGTTGCCGGCACCGTCCTCGATGCGCAGCACGCCGCCGAGGACGAGCTCGCCGGTGCCCTCGTTGCGGACGACGAGCGCGGGCGGTTCCTGCCGCTGCGGCAGCAGGAGATTGAACCGGTGTCCGGTCTCCAGCGAGAGGTTCACCGCCTCGCCGAAGCGCCGGAAAGAGAGGGAATCGAGCAGGATTCCGGCGCCGGGACGTGTCCGGGCGCTGCAGTCGACGGCGATGCCGTGAAAGCGGAGCGGCCAGTCGATTTTCCGGTTTCGATCGCCGCCCCAGACGGCGGCGGCGGCGCCTTCGGCGACGCGGTAGTCCAGCTGCCGTTTCCCGGAGAAGGTGCCGGATGCTGTGTTGACGAACTGGAAAAGCTCCCCGCTGGAATCCCGCAACCGGAGAACGATCCGGCGCAGTTCGACTGGTTCCGGGAATTCGACCTGAAGGGAGAGGGTCGCCTGTTCAAATCGGCCGATTTCGGGGGAGGCGGGCGAGACGAGCCCCAGTTCCATCGCGGCCGGGGCGGGGTTGCCCCAGCGGACGGCGGTGCCGTTCCGGCGGGAGCCGGACAGCGGGGCCGGTTCGATTTTCACCTGATCCAGGCCGGGAATTTTCCGCCCTTCCAGTTGGAATTTTGCATCGCCGAACTGCAGAAGTTCAGCGGCGGAAAGCGCCGGGAGGAGGAAACTGAGAAAGAGTGGCAGAAGGAGCTTGTGCATATCGTTTTCTTTCGTTGATTCCGAATCGAATTTTGTGAGAGAACCTTACGGCAGTTTTTGCCCATCGACGACCAGAGCGCTGATTCCCGCCGCCTGAAGGTCGGAGATGGAGCGGCTTTCGGCGTGGCCGTCGAAGTAGGCGATGTTGGCCCGGTGGCTGTGGTGCAGGGAAATGGTGGCGTTCACTTTGACGCTGAGCGGCATGTAGTAGAAACCGTAGCCGTGCTCCGGAGAACCGGGGCTGACGTACATGGTGTCGGCGAAATGAACCGCTTCGGAGGGTTTCTTCAGCTTCTGCGTCGCATAGAAAAGATTTCCGGTGGTCATGACCTGATTGATCAGACAGAAGTTGCCCCACCCCTTCTCATCTTCAAAGAGGCTCATATCCCAGGTGTCGTTGAAGCGCAATGAGCCGTAGGTGCGAAACGGGTCGCTGATTCCTTCGGTGGGGAGCGAGGGGCAGAAGAAACTCTTCGTCCCGTAATAGGTGGAGCTGGCCAGGTATTTGTAGTCGAACAGAAGGATGGACCACGGAACGGTCGAGCCGGCGTCGTCTTTGATATAGGTGACCACCAGTCCATTGTTGTCCATCGCGTACAACTGCATGGCCGCGGCGTTCTGACGGAGACGGTTGAGGCACTCGGTCGCCCGGGTTTTCTCCCGTGCCGCGGTCAGGGCGGGCAGCAGCATTGCCGCCATCTTGGCGATCATCGCGATCACAACCAGGAGTTCAATGAGAGTAAAATTCTTTTTCATAAAAAACCTCGCAGTCATTTGCATCTGGGTATAATTATACTATATTCTGAATGGAAAAACAAGATACAAAAAAATCAGATTGTTATCATTTTGGAGTTTTTCAATGTACGAAGAGGCGAACCGTCCATTCCCGGATTTTCCGGTCGATATTCCGCTGCCGCTCTACGTCTGCAGCGTGGGGAAGCGCGGCGAAGAGAGCGGTTCCGATCGTGTTCCGCCGCTGCTCTCTCCGTTCATCGGCATGACCTTCTGCGTCCGCGGTTCAGGGGTGGCGTACCTCTTCGACCGCCCGTTCCGGATGCGGGAGAACGACGTGATCTTCTACTATCCGCACGAGGAGCACCGTTTTCTGGCGGATTCCGAAGAGAGCGTCATCGCCTGGGTCAATTTTGACGGACCGCTGGCGATGTCGGTGTTTTCCAGCTACCGGTTCCCCCGCTCTTTCCCGCTGGAGAAGGGGTTTCCGGAGGAGATCTACCAGGAGTTGCTCGGCTGTCTGCCGAAATCCGACCACGACTCGGTGCTCCACGCGTCGACCCAGCTTTTTCTGCTGTTCGAATATCTCGCCGGAGAGAAGAAAAAGAGCTTTCTCGAGTCGGGCGACGTCGTGGAGCGGGCCCTGCGGTACATCAAAGCCAATTTGTCAAATTCTGAACTGAATGTCAACACGCTCTGCGATGTTCTGCACCTCTCCCGCTCCACCTTCCGCAAACGCTTTGCGGAGGCGATGCACGTCACCCCCGGCGAATACATCCGGAATCAGCGGATCGCCCGGGCGAGGACGCTGCTGGCCGGAACCGACCTCTCCATCCAGGAGATCGGCCGGGAGTGCGGTTTTCAGGAGAAGACCTCGTTCAGCCGTTTTTTCAAGGCCTGCCCGAACAGCATGCCGCCGAGTGAATACCGGAGGGTTTACAACCGGACCGGCCTTGCTCCCGGGGAGCCGCCCTCACCGGAAGCCCCGCGCCGCAAAGACCCGGAGATTTCTGACAGAAAGAACAAAGAATGAAGTTCCATTTACAAGAAAGGGAGGAGAAATGCAGAGGAAGGAAGCGATGTTTTACCGGCGGGAGGAGGCGGGAATGCTCCGTTGCACCCTCTGCCCGCGCAACTGCCGGATTGCGCCGGGCGAATGCGGATACTGCGGCGTGCGGCGCAACTCCGATGGACGGCTTGAAGCGCTCACCTGGTGCCGCCCGGTGGCGGTGCAGATCGATCCGATCGAGAAGAAGCCGCTGGCGTATTTCCTGCCCGGTTCGCGCACCTTTTCGCTCGGCACCTTCGGCTGCAACCTCGGGTGTGTCTTCTGCCAGAACGACGAGCTCTCGCGGGGGAGTTATCCGCCGGGATTCCACGAACGGGAGGTGGCGCCGGAGGAGATCGTCGAAGCGGCGCTCCGCCACGGCTGCCGTTCGGTGGCGTTCACCTACAACGAACCGACGGTTTTCTTCGAATACGCCCTCGAAATCGCCCGCCTGGCGAAGCAGGCGAATCTCGCGACAGTGCTGGTCAGCAACGGCTGGATCAACCCGGAGCCGATGCGCGAACTCTACCCTCTCATCGACGCCGCCAACATCGACATGAAGGGGTTCAGCGAGAACTTCTACCGGGAGCTCTGCGGCGGAAGCCTCGCGCCGGTGCTCCGGTCGATGGAGTACTTCGGCCGGGAGCTGGGGCGCCATCTGGAGATCACCAATCTGGTGATTCCGGGCCGGAACGATTCGCCGGAGATGATCGGCGCCTTTCTCGACTGGGTGGAGGAGACGCTCGGGCGGGAGCAGCCGATTCACTTCACCGCCTTCCACCCGGCCTGCCGGCTGTTCGACCCGCCGACGCCTCCGGCACGGCTGCGGGAGATCCGCGACCTGGCCCGCGGCCGGGGATTCACCCGGATCCGGCTCGGGAACATTCCGGACCCCGAGGCGTAACCGGGTCAGCGCGAAACCTCGAGAGAACAGCGCCAGCTCCGGCTCTCTCCCGGAGCGACCGAAAAGCGGCGGAAGGGTTCGAGCGAGAAGAACTTCTTCGGATGCTTCCAGAACACCGCCCGGTCCATGGCGGGAGTGCACTGGAGCGTGACGCTGTTGCAGAGCGGCGAAAAGTTTCCGGCGGCGATACTGGTGCCGGAGCGGATGGATTCCGTACTTTCCCCCGCGGCGGCAATGCTCTCCCGTGCCTTGCCCGGCAGCTGGAACCAGCTTTCGTTGAACCCCGGTGCGATGTCGAAGAAGGGGTGGGCGTAGAGTTCGGTGTCAATCCGGCGGCGGCCGGTGTTGGCGAGGGTGAACTCATATTCGGCGGGGCTGTCGCCCGGCCGCAGGGTCAGCGTCACGGTCAACTCGTAGGAGTATCCGGCGTGATCGCCGGAATTCTGTTGGCAGACGATGCGGGTGGTTCCGCCGGAGCTCTCCACCGAGGTCTGCCACGGGAAGAGTTCGACCGGACGGGTTTCAAACCGTCCCGCACCGTGCTCCCGGACGACGCCGACGCCGATCTGAATCCGGGTGGAGTGGCCCGGGAGCTCCCCCGGGTCGAGTTCGAGAGTGGGGTAGAATTCGAACGGGCAGCCGTACGCCGGCAGCCGCCAGTGGGTGGAACGGGCCCGGAGGATGCTCGTTTCCGCACCCTGGGGAACCAGGCTCCGGATCCAGCCGCCGAGCAGGAAACGGCAACCGGTCGAACGCACGTCGCGCGGCTGCGAAGCGTCGACCACCTCGACCCGGAATGTGCCGGTGTCGAACCACTGCGACACCGGCGGCGGCGGATCCGGCGGCGTGCTCCGGCAGCCGGAGAACAGCAGAATTCCGAGGAGTCCAAAAAAATTCAACCATATCATTACAAACTGGTTGCCGGTTTGTCTTCTCCGATCCGTCATTTCTCCGTCACTTTTCCGTTATTTAATTTTTTTTTAACATAGCAGGCGGGCGGCAGATTGCAATCCGATACCGGCGGAAAATCGGAGAAATCTCTCCCGCGTTGCTCACTGGATCAGAAATACGCCGAGGCCGCCCGCCGGAATCGCGGCGGAGAACTCCTTCTGCGCGGTCCCGAGCGCCTTCCCGCTCATGAGGTCGGTGACCTGGAACGTTTTTCCGCGCGGCAGCTTTGCTTCTGCGATTGGAATCGTGATGCGGAACGTTTCGTCGGATTTCCCGTTGTTCGGCACCACCAGCACCGCTTTGCCGTTGCGGAATCGTGCGTAGGCCTGCAGCATTCCGTTCCGGTCGGTCGAAACCTTGCAGATATTCGAGTTGCGGTGGTCGTCGGGGAAGTATTCGAAAATTTCCGGATGCTGCCGCCGGATCCGAATCATTTTTTTCACCTGTTCGAAGAAGTCGCGGTTTTGCTCCTTCGCCTGCCAGTCGATCATATTGTAGTAGAGTCTCCAGCTTTTCGGAATCGGGTGCTTGTCGCGTTTGTAGAAGTAGTCGACGAAAAACTTCGATGGATTGTTCCACTCTTCGCCGAGATACCAGAGCGGCAGGAATGGTGCGAAGATCGCCTGATAGCCGATTGCGATCGGGCTGCCCTTGACGATATAGTTTTTCGAATCGTGACAGGAGAGCATCAATGTGTAGAACCGTTCCCGGCCCGGCTCGCGATCGTAGTCGTCGCGCATGCGCAACTCCTCGCCACTGCGGATCATATCCACGATATTCTTTTTCAGGTAAAGATCGGAAACCCAGCGTACCTGCTGAGAACCTTTTTCATTTGTATGCGCCCAGCCAGCCCCATCTGGATTTGAGGCAGACAGCGTGGTATGTTCT
>URVC01000076.1 GCA_900551245.1 uncultured bacterium
GCACGAACACGGTTTCATGCTGCTGCTCGGGAATCCCTCCGGAGGGCGCGAGGAACTGCGGAGCCAGATTCTCCGTTTCGCCGAACGCGGCGTCGACGGCGTGGCGGTTTATCCCTCCGGCGCGATCCGGGAAGTGACGGATGAGCTGTGTTCGCTCGGCGTTCCGATCGTGCAGGTCATGAACCGGCTGCCGGAGCTCGGGCGCGCGGCGGTTATGGTCGACAATGAGGAGGCCGGGCGGTGCGCCGCGCGGCATCTGCTGGCGGTCGGGCATAGTCGGGCCGGCATGTTGACGCACGACCGGGGAGGGGAGGAGATTGCCGCCCGCCGCCGGGGATTTGTCGCCGGCCTCGGCCGGGAAATTCCGTGCGAAGAGTGCGCGATCGGTATCGACGCCGGTTATGCCGCCGCCCGGAAGCTGCTCGCCGCCCATCCGGAACTGACTGCGCTCTTTGCGGCCAGCGACCTGGCCGCCCTGGGGGCGCTGAAGGCCGGGCTGGAGCTTGGCCGACGGGTTCCGCGCGAGTTTGCCGTCATCGGCTTCGACAATCTCGACGTTGCCGGACAGCAGCTGATCTACCCGCTGACCACGCTCGCCCAGCCGAAGGAGCGGATCGGCGAACTCGCCGGCTCCATGCTGATCAATCTGCTGGAGGGGCGCGACGCCGGGCCGGTCATTCTGGAGGCGCCGCTTATCATCCGTTCCACCACCGCCGTTTCGGCGGACCGGCAATGAAAAAAAATCGACAACCAGAGGAAGAAAATGAAGATCACCGGAATCTTTCTTGATGAAATCAGCCACGACATTCCGCACCAGAACTGGGGAAGAGAGGAGTGGGACCGCGACTTTGCGGCGATGAAATCGATCGGCATCGACACCGTGATTCTGATCCGCTGCGGTCATCGCCGCTTCATCACCTATCCGTCGAAATTCCTGATGGAGCATGAAGGCTGCTACCGGCCCCCGGTTGACCTTGTCGATCTGTTTCTCGAGCTTGCCGAAAAATACGGCATGACCTTCTACTTCGGGCTGTACGATTCCGGAAAGTACTGGCATAACCGCGAATGCGAGCGCGAAATGGAGATCAGCCGCGCGGTCGCGGATGAAGTCTGGAGCCTCTACGGGAACCGCAAAGCGTTCGGCGGCTGGTATTTGAACTTTGAGGTCAGCCGCGCGTCCGCCGGAATCATCGAGCTGTACGCCGGGATGGGGCGCCATGTCAAGCAGCTCTCCGGCAATCTGCCGACCATGATTTCGCCGTATATCGACGGAATCAAGGCGATCGGGGACGTCGGCGTCAAGGATGATTCGATCGGCGTGACGCAGCACGAGCAGGAGTGGAACGCGATCCTGAAAGGGATTCAGGGCGCGGTTGATATCGTCGCCTTCCAGGACGGCCACTGCGATTATCATGAGCTCGCCGACTACCTGCGGATCAACAAGAAGCTGACCGACCGCTACGGCATGACCAGCTGGACCAACTGCGAAAGTTTCGACCGCGATATGCCGATCCACTTTCTGCCGATCAAGTGGGAGAAGATGCTCCTGAAGCTCGAAGCGGCGAAGGCCGCCGGAATCGAGAAGGCGATCACCTTCGAATTCTCACACTTCATGAGTCCGAACTCCTGTTACCGGGCTGCCGGAAATCTGTTCAACCGCTATTGCGAACACTTCGGGATCAACGGGAAATGAATACGAGGTCACTGCTGTTTATTGGACTGTCGCTGTTTGTTCTTCCCCCGGAGCTGTCGGCGGCGGTGGAGGATTTCCGCTCTTATGCCGATTCGGCGGCATTGCGGAAAAACTGGACCGCGTTCGACAGTGCCAATCCGGCTCCGGCAGCTGCGCTTGCCGCCCGGAACGGCGTTCCGGAGATGGAACTCGTCACCGACGGCGGACCGGGCGACAAAGTGATCGTTCGGGAGCTGGCCGTGTCGCCGGGGGAACGATTGATCTTTCCGGTCACTTCCGATGCGAACAATGCACCGGGCGCATACGCTTACGTCGCATTGCGCACCGCCCGGAATGCCGGGAACCTGGTGCTGCACGACATCAAACTCGTTCCGGGGGAAACCGTCACCGTCGAGATCCCGAATGAGGGACGATTCAACTGGCGGGACCGCGTCGTTCTGCTGTTCTCGCTCCACGATGCGGGCAGTCCGATGCGGGTTTCCGTCGGCTCGATTGACCTGCCGCAGTTCCCGCCGCCGACGACGTTCCGGGATACGCCGGAGGCGCGGCTGGCGCGGCGGGAGAAGCTGCTGCACGGTCGCACGACACAGATCGATACCACGTTTCCCTACTACTTCAATCGTTCCTGCGCGAGCATCGCCGCCGAACTGCGGGTCAACGGACTCGACGGAGTCTACTGCTTCACGACAATGGATACCGGACTGCTTCCCGGCCTGACCGGCGAACTTCAGCGGCAAAAGCTCGGCGTCGGGCTGATGACGCTGCCGAGTCTGGTCTATTGGAGCGAGACCGAGTTGGAAGAACGGCTGCCGAAAGGGTGGAGAGACTGGCTGATCCAGTTCACCGGGAAGGAGATGGATCTTTATCGGTTCATCGGTTTTGTCCACCCGGAATACAATGCCTGGTACAAGAAATATCTGGCTGGCATGTTGCGGGAACATCATTTCGATGCCTTCACCTTCGCTGAAATCATGTATCCGATCTATGACGGACCGTCGAGGACGCCCCCGTTCTACGGCGATGTGAGCCCGGGATTTCAGGCGGCGTTCCGACAGGCGACCGGCAGCAGCCGGTTTCCGAACTTCACCGACCCGGCCGATCCGGATTACTTCAAGACCAACACCGCCCTTTACCGCAAACTGGTCGAGTATCGGGTCCGGACCATCAACGACTTCTACGACGACATCGTCAACGGTCCGGGCGGGGCGCGGGAGACGGCGCCGGGAATCCTCTTCGCCACCTGGACGCTCGGCATCAACATTCCGGACGGTGTCGCCCGGCTGCGGGAGTGGGAGGGCAACGACATCACCGCGATGATCCGGCAGGTGAAACCGGACCTGCATTTCATTCAAACGCATGCCCCCGACTGGTCGAATCCGGCGCTGTCGGGGGAGTACCCGCTCGCCTACCGTCCCTTCTTCGATGCGGTACGGAACGCTGATCCTGAAGTGAAAATCGGCATGCAGGGCGATTTCGGTTCCCTCGGTCCCTCGCGGCGCAATCCGGCGTGGCGGAAAAATTTCTACGAGGCGTGCCGGAGCGCCGGAGTGGATACCACCACCTACTATGAGTTTTCTCTGCGTTGGGAGGTCTACTCCCTGCCGCCGCGCCTCTGCGAACTCCGACGCCTTGGCAACGATTCGCTGCTGCTGGTCTTCGATCAGCGGCTGGCTCCTGCGGGCGCCGCCCGGATGGTCGGCCGGAGTCTTCGGGCCGGGAGCGAGAGTTTCCGGATCCGGGAGTGCCGCTGGGACGGCAATCTGCTGTACCTGAAAACCGCTCCACTCCCCCCGACGGGAACGTCGGTGACCGTTCCGGTCGGCGGCCTCCGTGACGATCCTGCCGTACGTTTCCCTTCCTCGCATGTCGAGCCATTGCCGCGCGGCCCGGTCAACACGATTCCGGAGGGGACCGGGACGACTCTGCCGCTGCTGCCGGGTTCCGATTGATGTTCGATCATCCCTTTTTTATCCAGGTAAAATTATGAAACAAAACAGGATACGAAAATAGAATGAACTTTTCCTCATACATCGGCCGTTATGAAGACGAACTGGTCAACCGGGTGATTCCGTTCTGGGAGGAGCATTGTGTGGACCGCGAATACGGGGGCTACTTCACCTCGCTCGACCGCGACGGCTCGGTCTACGATACGGAGAAGTACATGTGGATGCAGTGGCGGATCGTCTACATGTTCGCGACACTGGCCATGACGCCCTGGCGGAAGGAGAACTGGCTGGAGATCGCCCGGCAGGGATTCGACTTCCTGACGCGTCACGGCAAGTCGCCGGACGGCACCTATTACTTCGCACTGAACCGCAAAGGGGTGCCGACCATGGCGCCCTCGAACATCTTCTCCGACTGTTTTGCGGCGATGGGCGCGGCCGCGCTCTACAAGGCGACCGGGGAGGAGCGTTACCGGGAGGAGGCGGACAGCGCCATGCGCAGCTACATCCGGCGGATGGACCACCCGAAAGGGCGCTGGGAGAAGGCGATGCCGGGCAAACCCCGTCGCCTCTCCCACGGTCACTTCATGATCCTGGCCAATCTGGGGAGCGTGATGAAGGATTGCCTCGGCAGCGACGAATATGAGGCGGAGACCGAACGCGCGGTGCGTACCGTGCTGGAGAAATTCTGGAATCCGGAGTATCGCGTTCTCTTTGAAAACGTCAATCCGGATGGTTCCTTCGATCTCGACTCCTGCGAGGGGCGCTTCCTCAATCCCGGCCACGGCCTGGAGTCGATGTGGTTTGTGATGAACTACGCCGAACGGCGGAACGACCCGGCGATGATCCGGAAGGCGGCGGAGATCGTCAAGGCGCAGCTGGAGTTTGGAATCGACCGCGAATACGGCGGAATCTATTACTTCATGGATGTGCTCGGCAAGCCGAATCCGGAATTGCAGTGGGACATGAAACTCTGGTGGCCGCACAACGAGGCGATTCTGGCGACGCTGTTCGCCTTCCGGCTGACGGGGGAGGCGTATTTTCTCCACCGGTTCGAGGAGATCGACCGCTGGGCGTGGAGCCACTTCCGCGATCCGGACTACCCCGAGTGGTTCGCCTATCTGAACCGGCGCGGCGAACCGACGCACCTGCTCAAGGGGGGCAAGTGGAAGACGATGTTCCACCTGCCGCGCTGTCTCCTCATCGCCGTCGAGCAGATGAAGCGGATCGAGACGGAGAACGCGAACCGGACAGCTCTTGCCGGAAAATGAATCGATCTCTCCCGGCGTAGGTGGATCCTCATGGCGGCTCCAGAAACGTTCCTCCGGGGAACGTTTCTGCCCTGCTGCCCGCTTTTCAGGCCATCTCGACAAAATCGCCGAATGCGAGCAGCAGCGGCGAATCGCGCACGGGGATATGTTTCAGACGGTACCAGCCGCTGCCGTCGGTCTCGACCATCTCTTCCGGAAGAGCGTAAACCGTTCCGTCGAGCAGATCGACCAGATGAATTTCCCCGGTCAACCCACAACATTCCAGCGTGATGGTTGATTCGTACTCCGTGGTCAGTACCTCTTTCGGAACCCTGTCGACCAAGCCGCCGTTCCATGGCGGGGCGGGGCTGTCCCCGTTTTCAGCACCAGACTCCACCGGGTTCGTCCCTTGTTTCATGCCGGTCGGATTCTACCCGGTCAGACCGTTTCGCCGCGCAGAAAGGCATGGGGAATCCATTGATTCTGCACGTCGGCCAAGCCGAAGAACAGCGGCGCCCGTTTCATCGCAGGCGCCGCCGGCGCCAACCCGATCCAGAGCCGGTGACGCCCCGCCGTCAGGACAAGATCCGCCATCTGATTGATCAGCGCCCGGTGAAACGCCGGCACCATCGCGCCTCCGTTCCGCCCGAAGCAGAATGTGCCGTCCACCCACACCAGCAGGTTGGCCGGCGTATTGACGACGAGCCGCACGCGCTCTTCCCTCTCCAGCTGGAACGGAATCTCCAGCATTTGAAGCGATTCGCCCGGCTGCTCGCGGAAATCAACTTCGGTCAGATTTCCGGGCAGCCTCAGACGGCGCCCTCCTTGTTGCGGACGCGGCGCAAATTTCCGGAAATCAGAGGCGAACCACGGCCGGAAAAACGATTGACGGCAGGGAATTTCAAACCGGGAAAAATCCGGTTCGGGCGCCGTACTCTCATCCACCCGGATTCTGCCGCGCAACCCGAGCAGGAGATCGCTGAACGCCTCCAGATCCGGAGGCGGTTCAATGCCGGTGATCCCCTCGTTGAGAACCAGCGCCCGGCCGATCGGTTTCAACCAGGCCGAAGGAATCGCGTCAGGATTGAGAATTCCCAGAATCGCCCCGGCCGTCGCCCCCGTACAATCCGCGTCCTGACCAAAATTGACTGCGGTGCAGACCGTTTTCGCAAAATCACCCCTTCCCAGCAGCAGTGCCGCGGTGACGAAAGCGAGATTCATCTTGACATCGGTGAAATTGTCGCTGCCATATCGGCTCATGATCCACTGCCGGATCGTGGCGGGGTCTTCGGTTGTCCGGCACCAGGTCACGGTATCCCGGATGCTGTGAGACAGGGCGCAATCCGCCGGAATCACCGACAGTCCGGCCTGAATCAGTTTTTCCAGATTCTCCTCTGTGAATGCACAGCTCTCCAGCGCCGCCAGAAACTGTTCGGCGTAGATGCCGTTGCCGGCGTGGTCCAGCTGCGCATCGATTCCGGCCAGCCGGGCGGCCTGAACGGGATCGCCCGGCGCCAGAACGGCCCAGATTTCCGAGCGGATGGCGCCGCCCAGCCCATCGGTGAAAAAATTGTCGTAGATTCCGCTCCATGGCGCGGGGATGCCAAGCTTCAGATTCCGAATCACCACGCCGTATTCATCGCACGGAAAATCGATGTTGTGGAGCCAGGCATCCGCGAAGTTGGCGCGCGAGACGCATCCCTGCCAGTCCCCCGCCAGCCGGCAGGCCCATACCACCTGAAGATCCAGATCGTCATTCGGCATCATCCCCTGCGGTACCGGATCGTAAAAGCGCAATGCAAGCGGGCCGTCGCACCCCTCCCACGGCTGCCCCAGGGTGCCGCCGACCGCTTTCCCCAACCATGCTCCCAAAACCTTCCTGCGTTGTTCCTGCTGATTCATGATGTTCAATTGCAATGTTCCTGATGTTCTTTTTTCTGATCGATTCCCCGGAGAATCGCCTTCCGGTCGAAGAGGATCGTATTGCCGACGCCGTATCTCCGCGGAATCTCGCCGTCTTCGACGGGATTGTCGCCGACCGTGCAGATGCGCGCCGGATCGTCCGGAATCTGGCAGAGGGCGCGTTGCCAGACCCCCTCTTCGCACTTGCAGCCGCGCAGGATGTTCGTGCCGAGAATCCGGGCGAAAACATGCGAGCCGAACTCGTCCGCCAGTCCGCACCGCTTCAATTTCCAGCAGCACCCCAGATAGGGGTTGTTGCTGACGACGAGGAGGGTTTTGCCGGCGGCCGCCAGATCGTGCACCAGCTGAACCGCATCGGGATACACCTCGATATTTTCCACATGCCACTGCCACAGTCGCCGGAACGTTTCCCGGGGAGGCAGCTGGAATTCCGCAATGAAGTCGGTGTAATCCCAGAACGGAATTTGCTCCGTCACCTGACCGATGCGCCGCTCCGCCTCCACGGAAGCCATGCCGCGCTCCACGAGCATATCCCGGAAAATCGGAAACAGGAAATTGTGATGCAGAAAGTTCTCCTGCCGCACGGATTCCCGATAGCGGGTCAACGTTCCGTCGATGTCGAAAATGTAATACTGATACTCCTTCACGGTTTCCGCGTCTCCTCCCTCTTCAGAACCAGCGTGCCCCACTGCTCGTAAAGATGGGGATTTTCCGCGGAGAACGCGGGAAATACCGTCACTTCACGACAGGGCAGATTCACCGAAAAATTATGTCGTATCAGCAGAACTTGCCATCGCGTTCCGCTCTGCCAGAGTGCACCGTGCCGCGTCAGCTCCTCCAGCGGAATTTTGAAGAACAGCGTCCAGCCGGAGTCCACATCCTGCCACCGGTTCAGGCTCCCGTCGCAGAGACTCGTCACGGTGAAGGTGGCCCGGTACCGGTTGTTGCTGCTCAGCCCCAGCCGCCCCCGCGAGGGGAAGTGGTAACAAGTCTTCCGGTTCCCGGCACTCCCGTAGATCTCCCAGTAATCCGCCGCACCGGCGGATTTCAGGAAGAGCTCGACGGAATCGGCCTGCAGAAAGATGTGCGTCTGATCCGCCGTGGATTCATCCACCAGATCGGCGTCTCTCATCTCGATCCCGACGAAAAGCGCATTCTCATTCCAGAGGAAACGGACCGTGGCGGGGTCGTGCACCCGCCGTGCAGTCTGATGACGCTCCTCGATCTCCCGATACCAGCGCCCGGCGGTGTAGGGCAGAAACGAGTGGCGCGTTGCTCTCTTCCACATGGCGCCGCGCATCGCCGCATCCGGTTCCTCTGCGGTGTAGGCCGCTTCGATGATCTGCGGCGGAGTTTTTTCGATCGCACCGCAGATTCCGCCGGCCGCCAGCAGCACCAGGAGCCATATATAACGCATCTTCGACACCTCCTATGGATAATCAAACCGGTAATCCACCGTTTTCCCGTTATACCACGGTCCCCACAGATAGAGCAGATCCCGATAGGAGGAATGGGGCATCAGCAGACCCCAGGCGACTCCGCCGGAAAAGAACTCCACCGCCGGAGTGAGAGAATCGGGGGAATCCACGCCGGGAATCGTCCCCGGGATGTTCACTTCCAGACTCCTCCGGGTTATCACGCTTCCATCCAGCATCGCCATCGGGGTCATGCCCTGGTGAGAGCCGCCGATGGGTTTCGACAGGCCGTCAATGTGGAAGTAAGCGTTTTTCATTCCCTCGATTTTATCCGCAAGCACCAGCCGTTTCGACGGGTGTTTGACCTGGCCGGACATCACGGCCTCCAATTTCTGGTCGGCGTTGTCCGTCATGCCGAAAAAGGAGTTCATCCGGTAGGAATAGACTTTGATGAAATCGTTGTACCAGGAGAGCGATGTTCCGGAAATCAGCCCGCGGGAGCGGATGGTGGCAGGGCAGTTCATCCGCTGAAACAGAACCCGGTCTTCATTTTTTGCGGTATTGCGGATATAGGCGTATTCAATCTGTTCGAGCCATGAGATTCCATACGGCGTCCCCCTCATTGCAACGTATTGCGCCGGCAGGCAGAACCCTTTGTGATCCTGCTGATAGTAGGTGACGCAGGTATTCAGCGCCTTCAGATTGGCGACACACTGAATCCGCTTTGCGGTGTTCCGCGCCTTGCTCAGCGCCGGAAGCAGCATCCCCGCGAGGATGACGATGATCGCTATTACGATGAGCAGTTCAATGAGGGTAAAATTCCGGGAGCCGGGCCGGAAACGGGGCGCGCCCGGCCGGCCACCTTCCCGTTGTTCGCGAGTTCGGACAACATTCATAATCGCACCTCATCTCTGTTGAGCATGGATCATTTCGACTGACGGATCACTTCGATGGCGTTGGCCAGACAGATCGTGGTACTTCCGGGCGTCAGACGCTTCTGCTCGTGGTTCCAGGTCAGGAGCAGATTGCCGCCGGTCACCTCGATGTCGGGAATTTCCACACGCAGCGGACGCAGGAAGTCGCCGCCCGTCTCCCGGTGGAGATCGTACTTTTTCAGAACCGGTTTCCCGTTGATGCGGAGCGTGAAGATGTAACTCTCCGGCTCGAAGTTCGGCTGGAATCCCGGCTTCATATACAGCACCACGGTATAGCGCCCGTCGGGCACCCGGAAACGATACTGTTCGAGATTGTAAGCCTCCGTTTTGAAAAGCTCCGGGAACTCCGTCTCTTTCAACCCGGTGATGTCGCGCGTGATCGAACTGTAGCGCCCCTCGTAGCCATACTCCCCGTCGAACTTCTGATCGGGGAAGAACAGCTTCCCGCCGGGCGCGTCGTAGAAGAGGGAACTCCCGCAATTGACCGCGTAGTTTCCCCGGGCAGTCTGCTGTTGTTTGCGCAGAAAGTACGAGAGATTCTTCTGTTTCAACATCAGCTGGTTCATCTGCCGGGAGAACGCCAGCCGGTAGAGCTCCGCGTAATGTCCGGCCTGAAGTTCGCGGCGCATGCGTTCGATCGTTCTCTGCTCCGGCGCGGTGTTCAGCCCGCCCTTTTCGAGCAGACGCGCAATCTCTTCGAGCGTCCGGAGCCGTTCCCGGTAGAACTCCCCGGCCCGCGGGGCGACGGAAACCAGCCGCACGCTCCGCGGAACGATCTCCCGGCCGGGAATCAGAAACGAACGCAGCTGAAAAGGTCGCAGCCGGATCCGGGAATCCTCGCTCTCCCGGCCGGTCGAGAGATCCTGGTACGGGACCGCCTCCGGCAGATCGATTTCGATGACCGCCTCCTCATGGAAGAGGTTGACCGCGTAGAAATAGGTGCCTTCCGGCGTCGGGAGCGCGCGTGCAACCACCGGGTCGGAGACGCCCGGAATCTGCCGGAAAGGCAGGGCGGGCAGCGCCCGGAATGCTCTGGCAAACTCCCGCGACTCCTCCTCACGGCCGATCGTATTGAGCGGCTGCCCGCCGGCGATGTACTCCAGCGCGTCAAAGGCGCCGACGGCAAACGCCAGCTCCCGCAGATACCAGCGGCCGTGCGGTTTGATGTCGGCATTTTCAAAGTAGCAGGAGTAGTTTTTGTTCAGCGGCTTGACGAATGTTTCAAAATAGGTGTGTCCGGACAGGACAGCGCCGGCGGCGCCATCGGTCAAATACCGCCTGGACTCTTCATCCCCCTGGATATAGAGAGTTTCGTAGTAGTCGCTCTCCGGTTTCCCCCAGAAGAAGTCGTGGCGGCGGGCGGTCGGATGGCGGGAAAGCGTGAAGGAGACCCGGGGCACCGTCTTGAGCTGGTCAATGTCAATGCCGTAATTCTCGTAGTTCCCGGAAACCGGCTCCTGCTGGTTCTGGGCGGCCTGGGGATCGGCGGTGTTCTTTTTCCCGGTGTCCTGCGGAATGGAGAGGTATAATTTGAGCTCCGGATTGTAGCGGTCGAGCAGCGCCCGCAGTTTCCGCACGAATGAGGTCACCTGTTCGGAACGCCACTTCAGCCACTCCGAACGCTTCTCTCCGGTCAGGTAGCTGTAGCGTTCGCGCAACGTTTCCGGGACCGCGATCCCGGTCTCCCGGGAGAAGCGGTTCACGGTCCAGTCGTCGTAGCCGTACTCCAGCGAATCCCAGGTGGCGATCGGGCTCATCATAAAGGAGATCCCGCCGAAGCCGGGATTTTTCGCATAGCATTGCAGCGGCCATTCAAAGTAGGTGGAAAAGAGCCGGAAATATTCCGGATGGGCGATGTTGCCCCGGCGTTCGCCGGACAGATAACGGTTGATCGAGTCGCCGTACCGGTCCAGCATTTCCAGCCCCTCCCGGCGAAAGTCACGGTCCACTCTGCCGTAACTGGTCGCGATGTCGGGCAGATTCTTGTAATTCATATTGGCGATCAGCCGGATTCCGTTCGCACGCAGGGAGTTGATGACATAATCGACCGTCCCGGTCCCCATGCCGGGATAGAGCATGGACTCGGTTTGCCCCTCCAGCGGGAAGTAACTGAAACTGTACCTCCAGAGCGGAAGATGTGCGGTATTCATGCCGGTATAGCGGAAATATCGGATCAGTTCCTCCGTGTAAAAGGGGATGCTCCCGAAACTTTTCCGGAACATCTCCTGATACACCGGCGATTTCGGATGGATCGCGTCGGCATTCAGGTTGTTGGTGAACGTCTGATCTTCGTCGTAGAAGCCAAATGCGCGGCCGGGCATGCTCCGGGGAGCACGCACCTTCAACGAAGGGAGTCCCGACGGCAGTTCAAACACTTCGATTTTCGAGATTGCGGCCGGCATGTCGGCCGCCAGCGTACGGCATTCAAAGAGATACTGTTCCACTCCGGGATAGAAGATGTGCCGGGTGGTGACCAGCCGCCCGGAATTGGGGAATTCGCTTCCGGCGGCGACACCGCTCTGCAGACGGTCGCGGTTGCTGGGGATCCCGCGGGGATACATGTACCAGCCCATGGTGCGGGTCTTGTCATCCGGCCAGGTGATGTCGAGCGCAACGGGTTTGCCCAGAACGGAGCGCGGAAAGGTGATTTCGATGCTCATGCGGTCGTTTTTGCCGGCCCCCATCTCCAGATATTTCCCGTCATCGGAGCGGGTCAGCGGCCCCTGTTTCCAAATGCCTTCGGCCGCCGGATCGGAGAATTCCCGGCAGAAGACGGATTTCCCGACCGGGAGGGGCGAATCGCTTTCCTCCTGAATGCTCTGCGGAGGGAGCGCGGTCAGCGGCCAGGAGCGGCTGTAGCCGCCATTGACGGTGCAGCGCAGAAGGTATTTTCCGGCGGCGAGAGTCACGGGTTCAAGTTCAATTTCCTGTAACGACTCGATCTTCCGCTCTTTCTGGCTGTTCAGCAGGGTGTTGCCGCGCATGTCCGTCAGCTGAAACGACAGCGATACGGGTTGTGCCGTCGTTTTTTCCTCCGTTTCCGGCACCGGCAGCGGCCGGGTGAAGCCGCCGGCCGGCGCCCCCTGTACGGCAAGTTTCACCGGCGAACCGGCGGGGACGATCTGACTTTTCATCACCATGTCGATCGGCATGAATTGCCGATACTCCCGGTAGACATCTTGATTGGTCAACGGCCGCCGGAACAGCCGCAGCCGGTCAATGGCGCAGCCCTCCCGGGAGTCGCTCGCGAAACGCAGTTGACGGATGTCGTCGAGATCGGCGTCCAGAAATTCAGGGACCCGCTGCATCGGTGTGAACGACACCACGTACGGAATCATGTTGATGTAGTACTGCGCGATATGATCGGGATTCCAGCTCAGGGCAATCAGCACCCAGTCGCCCCCCGTTCCCGGGGCGGTGCGGATATACTCCAGCGGCTTATCCGATTGTTTCCGGGCAACCTGCAGCCGGTATTGACCGTTTCCCCCGAATGCGGACAGGACCACCCGGTTCCTGTCCGCCAACTGAAAAAAACGGCCACCGCGCGGCGCCTTTACCCAGAACATCAGACCGCCGACCCGGGAATCCAGCGGCTGCTGCAGATCGAACACCAGCTCCCCCTTCCCGGCGGAGAGTTTCAATGCCTTCCCCTCCACGCCCGGCTCCAGCACAACTCCGGAAGCCCGGACCGGTCTGACCGCCGCGCCCGCCGGATCCTGCCCCTCCAGATTCCGGTCGAAATCGATGCGGAACACCGGTTTCGCCACGGTCTTCGGCGCCTCTTCCCGGAGGATCGAGCAGGAGAGGTCATCCAGTTCCCAGACGGTGTTGTAGGTCCCGAAGGAGATGCTCTCCAGCGGAATCAACCCTTCGTATTTCGCCGTGCTGATCACCTTGCCGTCGCAGGAGAGCTGGACGAAGCTCTTCATGACCGTCAGTTCCAGCTGCAGCCACTCGCCCGGGGTGACGGAGTACCTGCTGATTCCGCCGAACCCCTGGCGGCGCTTGTTGTTCTTGAACAGATAGTGTTCGATGATGTTGTCTCCGCGGAACATGAACCGCCCCTGATAACTATCCTCCCCGTGGAGCACAAGGGAGAAGTAGGGCGGGTTGCGGGACTCCAGAAACTGGTTGACCCGCACCCGGAATGCAATCCGGAAGGGTTTGTCCGCCTTCTGATCAAACACTACATTGCCGCCGTTCTGCACCTTCAGCACGCCGTCCGTTACCGTCGCCCGCCGGACAATCTTCATGCCGGCAATCGGACTGGCGCTGAAATCGGTCTGAAAGTCCGCCGCGGGCAAAAGGCCCGCCGCCAGCAGTGCCAATCCCGGGAACACCGTTCGAATCCTCATCATTACACCCCCTTTTCCCTGTTGTCAGATGCATGGCGAAGAGCCAGTTTTTCCAGCGTCCGCCAGAATTCCACCGCCCGGCGATGCCCCTCGAGAGGAGGCATGTCATACCAGCCGTTCACCTCGAAATTGATCGTCCCGCGGAACTCTCTGCGCAAGGCGAGGATCAGCGTCTCCCAGGAGATCGTGCCGAACCCGGGCGAGAGATGTTCGTCGCGCGAACCGTGGTTGTCGTGCAGGTGGGTCACGAAGAGTTTCCGCCCCATCACCGGAACCCAGCGCGCTGGATCCACCCCCTCGCACCAGGCGTGGCCGGAATCCAGACAGTACCCCACCGCTTCGGAGTCGGCGCCTTCGACCACCTCCGGCAATTTCCCCCAGGTGCTGATGCCGTAGGGGAGATTTTCCACGCAGATCCGGACGCCGCACCGGGCCGCATATTCCCCGGCCAGATGCAGATTTTCCATGGTCAGCTTGACGATGGCGTCGAGGGAATACCGGCGCTGAAGCCGTTCCAGTTCCTGCTCGTCGCCCCCCGCGGGGAACCGCCCGAACGGCTTGCCGAGGTGGATCACCATGGCGGGCGCCGTCAGATTGGCCGTCCACTCCAGGCAGCGCTTGAAATGTTCCAGCACTCTCCCCTGATCGCTCCCCGGCTCGGCAAAGGTGGCAACATGGGAGTGGTGTTGATTCGCGCGCAGTCCGCGCCGGCGCAGCATCTCCCCCACATGCCGTGTCTCGCGCTCCGGATCAAAATCGGAATCCTCCTCCAGATGATAGCCGGTGGTCATCACCTCGCCGATGCCGAGTTCGCACATCATATCCATCTGTTGCTGCAAATCCGTGTCGGCCCGTTTCCGGATTTTCTTCCCGTCCCATACGACGGTCCAGATCGGATAGGAAAGTTTGAAAAGTCCAGCTGTTTCGTCCATTTGAAAATACCCTCCTTCCATGTTAGGTTTTGTCAAGCCACTTGTGTGACTTTTCCCCTGTTTTTTT
>URVC01000077.1 GCA_900551245.1 uncultured bacterium
TCGCGGCGCTTACCGCGCTTGGCCCCGTGAGAAAGCCGGGGTGCTGTGGAAATTCTGCTCGCGGCGCTTACCGCGCTTGGGCCCGTGAGAAAGCAGGGGTGCGGGGGGGAATACAGGCCGCGCTTGGGCCCGTGAGAAGGCCGGGGTGCGGGGGGGGATACTGACCGCGCTTGGGCCCGTGAGAAAGCTGGGGTGCTGTGGAAATTCTGCTCGCGGCGCTTACCGCGCTTGGCCCCGTGAGAAAGCCGGGGTGCTGTGGAAATTCCGCTCGCGGCGCTTACCGCGCTTGGGCCCGTGAGAAAGCCGGGGTGCGAGGGGAACTCCCCCGCCGCGCTGGCCGCGTTCAGATTTCCGCTCTGTTTTTGCAAAAAATTCCCCCCTGTCTCTTGACTTCCGTGTCAGTTACGGTATTGTAGTATGCGCTGTTTTTCAACCGCACCAAATCCCCGGCTTTGCCGCGGTCAACATAAGGCAAAACAAGAATGCAGATCATTCAGCAACATTGGCGCGAGCAGCGTCTCGCGGTTCCCGGGCGGCACACGTTTCTGCCCTACTATACCAATCCGCCGTGGCTGGCGGGGGAAGAACGTTTCCTCTTCTTCACCACAGCTCCGGACTTCAGCCGTCCGCAGCTCGGCGTCTACAATCCGGCGCTTCAGCGCATCGAGCAGCAAATCGAGCTCTCCGGCTGGGAAAAAATCAAACCCGAGTTCCTTGTCGATACGCTCATCGGTTCCACATTCTGGCATGAGAAAAACCAGCTGCTCGTCCCATGCGGTCCGGACCTCTACGGCATCAGCCTCCTTTCCGGAGAAAAACAGCTTCTCTGGCAGGAGGAACAGGAGCGCGACGGCTGGATCGGCGGCACCGGCACCATCTCTCCCGACGGGAAATTCTACTCCCTCCTCTTCCTCCATCCCCCGAGAACCGCCCCGGCCCGAGGCGAAATGCTGGTGTTCGAACTGCCCGATTTCCGCCTGATCCGGCGGCACGACTTCGGCAGTTTCCTGGTGAGCCATTTCCAATTCCTCGCCGATCCGGAGTACATCATGTACGCCCACGAAGGCCCCACCCGGACCATCTTCGACCGCCTCAACCGGATCCACTGGCCGAGCGGGCGGCGGGAGTGTCTGCACCGGCATCTGTGCGATCTCGACAGCGGCGAACTGCTCGAGTGCATCGGCCACGAGATGGCCGCCTCCCGCGGAAACCTGATCTGCGCGGTCCGCTATCCAGACAGCCGCATCCGTTCGGCCATTCTCCTGCTCGATCAGGATGGAGCCAACTGCCGGGAACTCGACTGCGACGACTACTGGCACGTCTCCTGCAACCCGGACGGCACCGTTCTGGCCGCCGACACCATGTGGTGGGGCCACTCCCGCCGCCGCACGGAGCACCAGATGGACATCATCCGCCTCGATACCCGCGCCAGAACCAAGGAGATCGTCAAGACGGTGCATTCCGTTCCCTCCGGTCAGCATCGCCATCCGCACCCGCAGCTGGATTCGACCGGCCGGCGACTGCTCTTCATGGAAAACTCCCCCGAATCCGACCAGCTCGCTTCGATCACGCTGGCGGAACTCGCAGAATAGCCAGTCCCCCTCCCCGGAACTTCTTCAACATTTCCGGGGAGTTTTTCTTTTTCTTCAAAAAAAACACTTTCCTGCCTTGATTTCTCAGAAAAGAATTGTATTGTAGAATTAGTAAATCGATTTACCGTACTGAAAATCCGGAGTTTTTTCATGATAGCAGCCAAAAAACTGGAATACACCCGGGACCTCCCGGTTCGAAAGAGTGTGGATGTGTTCGTCGCCGGCGGCGGTCCGGCGGGAGTGGCGGCCGCAGTCACCGCCGCCCGGGCCGGAGCGAGCGTTTTCCTCGCCGAATCGCTCGGCGCATTCGGCGGCATGGGCACTTCGGCCGGCATCCCCTTCATCTGCCGGCCGACTGACGGAATCCATTTCCTCTGCGGCGGAATCGGCCGCGAAATCTACGACCGGCTCTTCCGCGACGGCGGCGCCGGGCCGGAGATGAAATATGACCAATTCCCGCCCGAAATCGGCGGATTCATCTACAATCCCGAAGCGATGAAGCGGGTCTACGACGCGATCGTGAGCGATTCCGGCGTGGACTTCACCTTCCACACTTCGCTGATCGACCTCCGCAAAGAGGGGGGCCGGGTCACTCACGCCGTCTGCGCCGCCAAGAGCGGTCTCTTCGCCATCGAAGCCGCCATCTTCATCGACGCCACCGGCGACGGCGACCTCGCCGCGATGGCGGGCGCGCCGTTCGAATTCGGCGACGAGGAGAATCTCGCACAGGCGGCGACCCTCTGCTCGCTCTGGTCCGGCATCGACTGGAACCGCAAGGAGATCTGGAAGGACGGAGCGGCGCTGGACCAGGCGTTCCGCGACGGCGTCTTCTCCGTGCCCGACCCCGGTCTGCCCGGAATCCTCCACACCGTGGCCGACTCCGGCTGGGGCAACGTCGGCCACGTCTACGGCATCGACGGGGGCGACGAACGGACCGTCACCCGCGGCATGATCCAGGGGCGCAAACTCGCACTCGAATATGAACGCTACTACCGGAACTATGTCCCCGGATGCGAAAACGCCCACATGCTCTGGACTGCGCAGACCCTCGGAATCCGGGAGTCCCGGCGCATTCTCGGGGAGTATCTGCTCCACGTGGAGGACTTCGTCCGGCAGGCGGTGTTCGACGACGAAATCGGCCGGTACGGTTATCCGATCGACCTGCACGGCACCCGTCCGCCGGCGGACGGTAAGACCGACTCCGGCACCCGGCTCTTCGACCGCTACCAGTACCGGAATCCGGGGGAGAGCTACGGCATCCCCTACCGGGTTCTGCTGCCGAAACATCTGGAAAATGTCCTCACCGCCGGGCGCTGTGTCAGCACCGACCGCTACATGCACGGTTCGCTCCGGGTACAGGCGGGCTGTTTCATCACCGGGCAGGCGGCCGGGATGGCCGCGGCGCTCTCCGCCGCACGGCAGGTCACGCCACGGCAGCTGCCGGTCGGGGATCTGCAGGACGCTCTGCTCGGCATCGGCGCCTATCTGCCGAACCGCCGGAAACAGAAGGAGACGCTCCCATGCGCGTAACGCTGGCGGACATTGCGAAGATGGCGGGCGTGAGCACCGCGGCGGTTTCGCAGGTGCTGAACCGCCACCCCCACGCCCGCACGCTCCGCCCGGAGACGCGCGAAAAGATTCTGCGGGCGGTCCGGGAGTCCGGCTACTGCCGGAACGAGGCCGCCGCCGAAATCCGCACCGGAGCGCCCAAAACCATCGCGCTCCTGCTGGAATTCAGCCACAGTGCGGTCCGCGGCGTCGCGGCAAACGAAATTCTGCTGGGGCTTCTGAATGCGGCGGCGCAGCGCGGCTGCAACGTCCGGGTCTGCAATCTCTCCGAACCGGAGCTGGTGCAGCAGGAGCTGGCGAAATACGACATCCGTTACGCGGTCTGTTTCGCCTTCTCGCCGCAACTGCAGCAGGAGATCGGCGAATTCTGCCGCGCCCGGCAGATCCGTCTCTGCTACATCGAGGAGAGCTGCCGTGACGATTTCCCCGTGGTCTATTCCGACGACCGTACAGCGATGCGTCAGATTGTCCATCTGCTGGTGAAGGAGGGGCACCGCCGGATTGCCGTGATCAAGCCGGGCGACGACATCCGTTACAGCGTCGAACGTCTGGAGGGGGTGAAGGAGGGGATGCGCGACTGCGGGCTGGAACTCGATCCGCAACTGGTCTCCCCGCACCACGACCCGCGGGAACACTTCGCGGACCTCGAACGGTGGTTCGGCCTGCCGGAGGAGGAACGGCCGACCGCGTTCATCTGTTTCGACGACAACCGGGCGGCGCAGGTGCTGATTACGGCGCAGCATCTGGGAATCCGGGTGCCGGAGAAGTGCCGGGTCTTCGGCTTCGGCGACACGCTTGCCCGGCAGCTCTACTACCCGGTCGGGAGTGTCGTTCAGCCGTTTGAAACGATGGGGGAGGCGGCGGTTGAGATCGTCACCGGCGGAAACGGTTCCGACGGACTCCGTCACCTGTTTCCCACTGAAATCAGAGAGAGATAGCTTCAGCGGAAAATTACAGGAAAGAGCGTTTCATATTCCAAAAACAGTTTCCGGAAAACCATTTCAACAGGAGGCACACCATGCAGATCACCCCGAAAAGCAGTCCGACAGCGGCGGAGGCGAAATCCGGTAAATATTTTACCTTGATTGAACTTCTCATTGTGATTGCGATCATTGCAATCCTCGCATCGATGCTGCTTCCGGCATTGAACAAGGCGCGGCAGCGGGGAAAGGCCACTCTGTGCACCTCCCGGCTGAAACAGACCATGCAGGGGTGTCTGCTTTACGACGGGGACTACAACGGTCAGATCATCCTGTATGAAAAGACAACCGGTCGTTCATGGCTCGGAGTCATGCAGAGCAAATATCTGAACAGAAATGTCTCGATCTGCCCGAACACAAAACCCTATACCGGGACGAACATCAAGCTGGAACTCTATCGCTACTGTTACGGAATGGGCAACTACCGGGGAGCCGCCGGACGAGAACCCCATTTCGGCAACAACTTCTACTTCAACGTTGCGGACAAGGGATGGGGTTTCAATACAAAAAAGTCCCGCCAGCCCAGCAAGCTGGCTGTACTCGCCGATACCGTTTTCGCCAACAATCACGCAACCTACAGCGGCGTCGGAAGTTATCAGTTTGAGTTCGGAGGCTTCACTGAAAGCGGTACCGTCGGCGTCTTTCTCGCCCATCAGAACAATGCCAACATCGCGTTTCTGGACGGACACGTCAGCGCCCTGAATCGAGACCGGCTCTATCCCTGGCCGACCCGTATCGTTTATGTGGTTTCCGGCAATCTGGAAAAAATCAATCCCACGTTTTAACACAGGAAAGAGATTATCATGTTCCGCAACGTTCTGTTTCTTCTGCTTTCGGCAATGCCATTGCTCTGTCCGGCAAAGTCACTGGTCAACTTTGCCGACCCGCTGGAAGCGATTCCTCAGGTCCGCAATGGAAAAATCCAGCTCGATTCCGCGGGGAAACGATCGATTCGCTTCCCCTCCTATGGAATTTTTCTGCCGCCGTTCCGCCGCGGCGAAGTGATCTTGAACCTCACCGCCACAGAAAAACCGCTCTCCGTTACCGCCGTCGTCCATGACCGGCAGGGACGCACCTTCCGATTTCCCCTGAAACAGACCGAACGAGGATATTCCACCATCATCGACTCCGCCGCAACCTACCCGGGTGTAAAAAAGCAGAAGCGGGAAACCTGTGTACCGGAACAGCCGCTCCGGGTCATGTGGCTGGAATTCAGCGGAAAAACGCGGACAATCTCTCTCGACACCCTCGATTTCTTCGAACGGGGCGTGATGGCACAGCTGAAAACCGGCAGCGACCTCTCCGTGCTCAATCTGAGCGGAAAAACCATTCCGGAACTCGAAGCGGTCAACCATACGTCTGCTCCGGCGCAAATCACCCTCTCCTTTTCGGTGCGGAACAGCGCGGGCAGAGAGGTCGATTCCGGCAGTGCGCGCCTGTCGCTGGCCCCCGGAGAGAAGAAATCCCTGCCGCTGAAACGGCTGGCGCTTCAGGGCGTCTACACGGTTCATTACACGATTGCGACGCCGGAGGATTCGTTCTCCTTCCGGAAACGGTTCGCCGCGCTGAAGCCGAAAGAGTGGAAGGGCGCCTCCCGGTTCCCGCTCGGCATCTGCACCCATTTTCAGCGCTACGGCAAGGACGATGTTGAAAAGATGATCGAACTGCTCTCGCTCTGCGGCGCGGATGAGGTTCGCCTGAGCTGGCTCTGGCCGCAGATCAATCCGGCCCCCGGACAATGGAATTTTCAGCGGATCGACTGGCTGGTCAATCAGTTTGAGAGGAAAAACATCGGCATGCTGGCCATGATGGGCGCGGCGCCGAAACATGCGGAAACCACCGGTTACCATCGTACCAACACAAAGGCGGCGCTGCATCTTCCGCAGGCGGAACGGTTCGAGGAATGGCTTCGCCTCTTCGCCGCCCGGTACGACGGGAAAGTCAGCCGATTCTGCGTCTGGAACGAGCCGGATGCCTCCCATTTCGCCGACTTTGACCCGGCGGAATATGTGAAACTTCAAGAGATCGCCCATCGTACTTTGAAAGCGGTAAATCCGAAAAATGCTGTGATCGCGGGCGGTTTCTCTCATATGCTCACAGCCTATGGCAGAGAATCGCTTGAGCTGACAGCGAAGCTGGCGCCGGATTCCATCGATATGGTCTCCACCCACTTTTACATGCCGCTCTCCCGATTCGACGAAACCCTTGCCAACTGTCACCGTTTTCTGCAGCTGCAGAAACTTGCCCAGCCGCTGTGCACGGATGAAACCGGTGAAGGGACGATCGATGACCGACAGCAACTGGTCACGCTTTTCCAGAAGGTGATCCGCAGCCGGGTGACAGGAGTGAAGTTCTTTCACTGGTACAACCTTCGCAACTGCGGCTTCGACTCCGGAGACCGCGAACACAATTTCGGCCTGGTGGAGCACGATCTGAATCCGCGACCGAGCTTCGTAACCTTCCACATGCTGACCAGCCTGTACGGCAACGCCGAATTGATTCGGAAAGAACCATGGAAGAATCTTTATGCGGTGCGCTTCGAATCTCCTGACGCCGCCCTCTATGCGCTCTGGCTCGCAAAACCGCCGCAGGAACAGACGCTGCTGCTCTTTGAAACCGATGCCGAAACCGTCGAACTGATCGACCTCTTCGGCAACGCCCGACGTCTCCATGCGGATAATGGACGCTATGCAGTTCCGGTCGATTCGGCAGGGCAGACGCTCCGTCTCACTCCGGCGAACGCGACGCTGAAAGCTCCGCAGGAGGCGCTGGCGCTTCTGGAGCCGTTGCGGGTCATCCCCGGCGAAGCGAAGGAGTTCCGTTTTCTCTGCCGTCTGCCCGGAGAGGTGACGTTGAAGGCGCTGCCCTGCGATCAGCTCACCGTTTCGCCCGCGATCCGGGGCGAGAAAGGGGCATTCCGGATTCCGGTCCGGGCGGCGCAGGAGTTCCGGCCGGAAAAGGCCCGGGTGTTCCGGGTGCAGATCTTCCGTGACGGCAAAACCTTCGGGGAACCCATCGAATTCCCCATCAGCAAGATTCACTATATTCCCATGGGGAAGATGACTAAAGTCGGTGGCATCATGCAGCAGAATCAAGTGAGGCGCATGCTTCCGGACACGCCCGAGTACGGCAAACTTTTCTGGACCGGAGCCCGTGATTGTGCGGTTCTATTCGGCGCGACGGCGGAAAAAAACATCCTGCATTTCCAGATCGGTATGAACGACGACGTACACGTTCAGCACTTCCCGGCGGAGGAGATGTGGAAAGGCGATTCGATTCAGCTGGTGCTGCTCTTCCCCGGCCAGAGCGACTACTGGGAGCTGGGCGTCGCCATGACCGAAGACGGAAAGATGCTCAAATATGTCTGGCATGCGCCGAGAGGAATGGATATGAAGAGGGCACTCGAGGGAATTCGGGTCAACGGGAAAAAATTGGAAAAATCCCACAATTTCCACCTCGTTCTCACGCTTTCGGCATTCGGAAGCAGTCTGGAATCGCTTCAAAAGACGGGCGTTTACTTCAACGTTCTAGCCAACGACAACGACGGGGAACTTCGGGAGTCCCAGCTCTCCTTCATGGGGAGCGACGGCACCGACCCGGCGGAGCGGCTCACCCGGAAATCCCCGCTGCTGGTGGTGAAATAGAAGTTTTCCGCAGGGAACTGCGTCACTGAGATTCGTTTCGGCAATCAATCAGGAACCGGGGACCGAATTCCTTGAAAGGGCAAAAATGAAATATCGAATGACTATGAATCATGTCATACCTCTGCTGTTGACCGTTTTTTTTTCCACGCTGTTGCCGCTGGCCGGACAGGTCGTGAATACCTTTCCGTCTCCTGAATCCCTCTACCTTCGTGGTCGTGGAGCAGCGGAGGCGGCTCTGGGGCGCGACCGGGAATCCGGTTCCGGGAAAGAATATACTTTTCTCAAGCTGAAGAGCCCTGCCGGAATCTCTCTGGAACTGTTTTCACGAGATCAGCGCTGGCTGGGAAAACGGACGAGCGGTATCATTCAGCTGCGACTGATTCCGTCGGAAGCGAATCTCATCGCCCAGTGTCAACTGCGGATGGTTGATAAACCCGGAGAGGTATTTCAGTTTTCTCCAACACGTCGTTTCCGGGATGGTCGCGTCGAAGTGTTTGAATTCCGTTTTGGCGAGGAGCAAATTCGGAGTTCCTGGGGGCAGAAAGTTAACAGGAAGTTTGATCCGCCGCTGTCGTTTGCCGGATTTTCTCTGCGTAGCAATGCCGTTCCTTCACCGGGAAAGCTCTACCTTGTCAGTGCGGAGCTGCTTCCAGAGGAGGCTACCGGGGTGCGTATCCGCCGCCCGCTGCTGTCAGCTCCATTTCAGAAATACTCGACGCGGCAGAGTCAATTTCAGGGGAAAAGCACACTCACGGCAGAGAACGAAGCGTTCATCATCGCGGGAGACGCGCAAAATTTCCATCTGGTGATCCATGATCTTTTTGAAATTCCGTTGACGCATCTGAAAGCGATCCGGCTGTCTCTTGCTTCCGACGTGCCGGGCAAAGCGGGGATCGTCGTCGTTGACCCGGCAGGCAGAAAAATCTCCACCGCTCCGGTTGCATTCGGACCCGGTCAGTCCGTAGTGGAAGTACCGTTTGCAGCTGGGGAGGTGGAACGGCTGTCGTTCCGGTTCCTTACCCTCTCCTTTGCCCGGACGCCCTACCGGTGCGAACTTTCCGGAATGGAAGCGGTGGAAAACGGCAGTCAGGCGGCGGCGCTTGAGGTGAAACTTTCCGGAGACAACCCGTTTCTGATTCAGGAACCGGGAACGGAAAAGAAATTCAGGCTCAAGGTCCGCAATCTTTCCGACCAGCCGCTGACATCGGAGCTGAAAGTACACCTGGAAGACTACTTTCGGACCCAGGTGGACCGGAGATTCCAGCTCTCTCTGGCTCCGGACGAGACAAGAGTGCTGCCGCTGACGGATTCCCTGCCGCGCCAGGGGGTCTGGTACGGCAGGTATGAAGTCGGAAAATGTGCGGACGGCTCCCGGCGCATCGGAGATTTTCATCTCGCCAACATGCCGATGGGCCGGCCGACTCCGCTGCCGCAACCGGGGGAGTTTCTATTCGGAATGAACTGTCACTTCAGCTACTGGAATGATTACAACTTCAATCTGGCGCTGCAGGCGATGATCGCAGCTCATGTAAAACTGGTCCGTGCCGCCGTGTATTGGGATCACATACAGTACGCTCCCGACAAATTCCGCTGGGAATACGCTGACCGGCTGGTCAATTCTCTTCAGAAAAGCGGCATCGCTCACAACTGGTGCGTTTACCCGGTGCCGAAATGGGCAGTTCCAGAAAACGTTCGTGACAAAGGTTATTCTGTTTTCAGCCGTACCGCGCCAATGCCCGGGCTGTATGGAAAGTTCATGGAAATTCTGGCAGAGCGGTACCGGGGAAAAGTTCGTTACTACGAGGTGTGGAATGAAGCTGATCTGCTCAAAACCATCACCGTCGATGATTACATCAGAGTGCTCAGGGAGGGGTATGAGGGCGTGAAGAAATCAGATCCCGGCGCACTGGTCACCACCACCGGTTTCGCCTCACTGGTCCATCCGGCCGTCCGGAAAAATTTTCAGCGGGACGTGCTGCGGCAGGCCCGGGGATTCTATGATGTGCACGCGCTGCACGAACATGGCGGATTCGGCTGGTATGCTTCCATCATTGACAATCAGGTGCTGCCGCTTCGCCGCAGACTGGGTGTCACTGCTCCCTGGTACGCCAATGAAACGGCGGTAACCTCCGCCGGAGGGCAGGATCGGATGCAGGCGGAGACGGTGTTCAAGAAAATCCTGTTCTCTTTCGCTCGAGGTTCGGCTTCCTACATCTGGTACAATCTGCGGAGCAAAGGGCGGAATCCGAACAATGCAGAGCATTGTTACGGATTGATGACGGCTGATTTTCAACCCAAATTCGGTTACGGAGTCTTCTCCGCTCTGGCAGGATTGTACGCGGGCGTGAAGTTTTACGGCGATCTTTCCCCGTTTCCGGGGCAGTACTGTTTCCGTTTTCGCGACAACCGCCGAATTCTGCTCGCGGCCTGGAATGAAGCTCCTTCTCTGGGAACAACACCGATGGTGGTCCGCACTGACGGGACTGAAGCGTTTCTGGTGGATCTTTTCGGCAATCGTCGAAAACTGCAGCAGGAAAACGGTATCGTCGTTTTCCCGGTCGGCACGGTTCCGGGATCGCTGGAGTTGCCCGGGGCGACGCGGGCGGAATATGGGCACCGGGTTTTGACTGCGGAGGCGCCCGCCGCCGTGCTGCCGGGGCGGGAACATCCGCTGAAATTTACGTTGCAAAATCCGTTTGCAAAAGAGGTTGCCGTTTCGATAAAACTGCAGGCCCCTGCTGGGATCCGATGTTCTGAAACGGAGTTTTCCCGTCGTCTCCCGGCCGGAGGTTCCGGAATCTGGAATGGAAGTTTTTTCGTAACCCGGGATATGCGCCTTCACCGGGAATCTCCTCCGGTCATATCGGCGGAGTACCGGTTTGATCATATCGATACCGGAGTGATGTACCTGCCGTTGAACCCGGCGTACCGGATCCCGGCGGGAGATTTTTCCGGTCGCGCGCCCGATTTCGAACTGGAGAAGATCACCCATGTCTTCAATCGTTATCAGGCGGATCCTGCCAACCAGCACCGGCTGTGGAAAGGACCGGACGACCTTTCGGCGAAAATCTGGCTGGGGCGTGGCGCCGATGCACTGAAACTGCGTGTTGTCGTGCGTGACGACGTGCATGTGCAGCCGGAGAAGGGGATGCTCACCTGGACCGGAGACAACATTCAGCTCTCGCTGATTTCAACCGGAATGTTTGAAATCTCCCTGACCCGCCTGGCAGACGGCACCGCGGAAGTGTATCCGACTGCAGTCCCGTCAGGATTCGACAGCAGCGAAGTTGCGAAGGAAATTCGTCTCGTCACAGCACGTCGCGGAAATGAGACCATATATGAAGTGGAGTTTCCCCTTGAGGCGGTCGGATTGTCGAATCAATTGATGAAAAACGGGTTTCAGTTCAATCTAATTATCAACGACAACGACGGCGACGGGCGCGACGGCTGGCTGTTTCTCGCCGAAGGAATGGGGAAGGGCGGGAGCGTGAATACGACACAATTTCCTTATCTGGTTTTTGAAGAAAATCCATGAGAGAAACCGCCGGGAGCAACCGACGATCTCTGTATATTCACAATACGATTTGAAGGATGTAACCGGCAAAAGAAGTTTTTTGCCGGTTCGTCCAAATCCGGTTCGACTTTCGGCAACAAGACGGCAAGGAGTATTACTTTCGCGCTGTTTCCGTCGAATAATATGACTGTTTTTTCCGTTATTCCTCGCAGTTCTCTGCGGAAATAACGGTTTTTTCCGTTTTTTCCGGCAAAATGACGGAAAAATCACGGCTTATCTTCCGTCGGAAAAATACCGTTTTTTTTCTCTCCACTCTTGACTTTTACTGTGAAATATGGTATAATTTCTACAAGTTGGCCGATGGTTGGCGAAAATAAAATGCCGACCCGTTGGAAAAATGGGCAGGAAGGATGCAATGAGAACGCAGTCACAGCAGACCATCTCGGAAGTGCAGAAGATCTGGTACCGGGTCATGTCGATCCTCTACCGCTCCGGCGGCCAGTCGGTGCGGATTCCCTCCTCCAACGAACTGGCGCAGGAATTCGGCATCGCGCGCTCCACCGTGCGGATCGCACTGGAGAAACTGACCGCCGAAGGATTTCTGATCCCCCGGCGCGGCAGCGGCACCTTCACCAATCCCAAATGCCGGCTGACCGCCAACTGGGAGGCTCCGCTGGTCGGGTTGCTGATGCATGACGGCAACCTCTTCTTCTACTCGCAGGAGCTGCAGAACGAGCTGGAGTGCTTCTTCGGAGAGTTCCGGAAGACCGGCTGGAACATCCGGCTCGTCACCGGGCAGATGGACACCCCCGAGGCGGTGCAGGAAATCCTCTCCCACAACTATCTGGACGGGCTCATCACCTTCGGCTCCTCCGAATTCATCCCACCGGTTGCCGACGCGCTGCTTCCCACCGTCAATATGGGGTTCTTCACCGAGCATGTCACCAACGTCACCCCTGCCTGCAACCGGGTTCTGAAAAAACTCTTCGAACTGACCGGGCGTGACCGGGGAATCCGCGTCTGGACCGCGACGCCGCGAGATGGACGAAGTGATTTTCTCCGCGCCTACCATGAACACCCCGGACTGACGATCATCCACGGTTCCGAAGAGTATGTACCACTGGACGGACAATATGAAGCTGCAATTCGCAAGGAGTTCACCCGCCACCGGCCGGACTGGATCCTGCTCCATCCCCGGGAGCTGTCGATGTTGCAGAGAATTACGGTCGACCTCTATGGAGAAGCCGCCGCGCGGAACATTCTCTGGATTTTCCATACGCTGCCCGGTACCGATCCCGACTGGCCGGGCTATTTCGTCCAGGCGGACCGCCGCACCGAAATCCGGACCGCCATCGATCTGCTCCAGAGGAAATTGAATCACGAAAGCGGTCCCCTCCCCAGTGTCACCGTGGAGGCCCGGCTGATCCGGGTGCCCGATCAATGTATCATTGCATAAATAAGGAGTTTCACCATGCAGAGATGCGGCAGAAAATTTACGTTGATTGAATTGCTCATTGTGATTGCTATCATTGCGATTCTGGCCGCCATGCTGCTGCCCGCATTGAACAAGGCGCGGGAAAAGGCCCGTTCGATCCAGTGCATCAACAACCAGAAGCAGATCGGAATGGCGCTCAGCTTTTACCAGAATGAGTTCAACGGCTATGTCCTGCCGGCCAAATTTGCCGATAGCGCCACCTACGCCTACAACGGGCAGCTTTTCAGGCTCTGGAACAGCTTCCTCGTCCACTCCGGCCGGATTACCATGAATCTGCTCATCTGCCCCACCTCAGAAAAATTTGAAACCAACTGGTCATCTCTTTATTTTCAGAAAAGAAAGATCCCCACCTCCAATAACAACGCCTGGCAATTCGGCGGCTACGGGATGAACAACTGTCGCGCCTATGACGGCAGCTCGCGAGTGAGATGGATCAAAAACACCCAGGTGAAACGCCCCGCCGTTTACATCATGCTCGGAGATGCGGCGACAGATCAGCCGGGAACTCTCTGTCCCGCGGCGCTCATGTATGAGAGTTTAGGGCAGGACTGTTTCGCATTCCCCTGGCATGACCGCGGTTGCAACCTGCTCCGCTTCGACGGCCATGTCGACACCGTGCGCGGCGCTTCCCACGTCGAACTTTACAACGGCCCGCTCAAAGGCGGTTGGAATAATCCGGGCACGCCATGGTCCGCATGGCAATATTGAAAAAAGGAACAAGGAAACAAATGATGAAGAAAGCCGCCTCTCTCCTCTGGCTTCTCCCCATCGGCATGATCCTGCATGGGGAAACTATCGACAACTCCTCTCTTCTGCCGAAGTACAAACCGGATTCAGAAGTTCGAATGGAACGGCGTGCCGACGGCACCTCCGAAACGCCGGAATGGGTCAAAAGCCTGATTCTGGTGGAGTTCCGAGTGGATTCCGCCATTCAAAACGGAACCATTCAAGACCTCATCCCGGTTCTGAACCACCTCGCGGAAACCGGCGTCAACGGAATCTGGGTTTCGCCTCCGCTCAACGGCGGCAACGGGTACGGAAATTTCGGCATCCACACGATAAGTCCGCGACTGGTCGGCGAAACCGACCGCCAGAAACAGTGGCAGGCGCTGAAAACCTTCGTCGACGAAGCGCATAAACGCAACATCCGGGTCTTCTTCGACGTCATCAACTGGGGGGTGACCAAACACGAGGGAGGAGCGCCGATCCTCAAGGAAAAACCGGAGTGGTTCGGCGAATATTACGCCCCCTATGCGGGATATCTCTTCAACTGGAAAAACAAGGAGCTCAACGAATGGTATGCCGATCAGATCGAGGAGTGGCTGCAAAAGACCGGCGCCGACGGCTTCCGCTGTGACTGCGCCCCCTTCTACTGCGGCTATGGCCCATTCCGGGAGGTGAAGGAACGGATGCGCAAAGCCGGCCGGAAAATTCTCTTCATCTCCGAACACGCCAGCAGCCGGAAAAATGTCTTCGACTTCGACCAGGTCTCCTTCTGTTATAAAAATGAAAGTATATGCCCAGTGAGCCCCATGGTGAGGGGGGGATATCGCGGAGAGCTTTGGAAAAAATTAGAGCCAGGAGAAAAATGATGCCGTCTGGCGTTTGAGC
>URVC01000078.1 GCA_900551245.1 uncultured bacterium
TTCCAAAGCTCCACCGCGATATCCCCCTCACCATGGGGCTCACTGGGCATATACTGGAGATCGAAGAAAAAAATGGTACACCCAAAGTGTAGAGCCAACTACCCGCAGCTTGAGCACAAAATAAGTTACAACCCATTGGCTTGAAACGAAAAACTATCGTTCTGACCTGATGGGCTTGCAAGGCTTCCAAGATCGTAAAAACGGCACTTTTCGGCACTTTTTCCCTTGTAAACGGCACCCGATGGCACCCTTTGAAATCATTGAAAAAAGCATGATTTTCCACATGTTTTTTGGGTCGGGTACTCTCCGGGAGAATCCCACCTCGGCAAAATCCGCCATCCATTTTACAATCAATCAGCCCCGGTGCCATCCGGCTTCCAATCCTGAAATCAAACAACAATAGATACTATATCATTTCAACAAAAAAATGCAATCGGATCAATCAGCATCTTTTACATCACGATATAACGAAGCCGGAGATGTTCCGAGTAGTTTTGCCGTTTCCTCTTTTCCAAACTTTTCCACATTGATATAGTAGTCTCTTATCCGGTTCCGTTCTTCTGTTGCAGAACGTTCGGGCGAATAGAGATGCCATCTGCCCGGCGACTCCGGCTGATATATTTTAAACTCCGTCTGTTCCCGTCCCAACCAACCTGTTCGGACAGCATCGAAACTGACTGTTATCGGCTCTGAAAGCGGTCGGGATTGTTCCCCTTCCCGTCTGAGTTTCATCACATATGCAAAAGATTCTTTGATGATGTTGTAACCCGACATCTTTTGCGAATCCGATGCTTTGGCATGGTTTAAAATCAAAGTAGCTAAATTACGCTCACTGAGTATCCGCAAAAGCTCCCGCAAGCCGCGATGAGTATTTACCTCATCACTCAAACTCGTAAATTCATGGTAAGTGTCGATAATGAGTACGTCCACCGGATGATTTGATTCTCCCTCATTCTCAGCTTTATCAAGCAAATCCAATAACTTCTGATGATTTTCGGGGAGAGTAAAATTGATTCCTGACAACCCTATTTCAGGCATGTTTTTCCAGAGAAAGTTCTTTGCATCTTTCTCTGTTTCGGATTTTTCAGTATGCCAATATTTCCGGCACATCCGTTTTAAAAGGTCCAGATGCTCATTAGGCTGATTTTCAAAATCAAGATACAGAACTTTATAAGAGTCAAAGTTCCCCTTGCTTGCTCCCCAGCAGTTTTCTATAAACAACCGTTTCTTTTGCCGACTACTCAAGCAAGCAGCAATGCTGTGAGCTAACGCGCTTTTACCGATCCCTTTGCTCGCGTACAGCAGAGTGCTTTTGCCGCGAACAAGAAAAGGCCAAAGAATATAATCCAATCGATTCATATTTGCCACTTCAGGAATATCTGTTGAAGTTTGTGGCGATATGGCAATCCGTTCCCGTTCAGTTTTCCACCACGCTTCCGGCGGCATGCCAATCCTCTGCTCTGCCATTCCTCGAATCGTTTCAAACTCTTCCGGCGTCAATATCCGTATATCTTCTTTATAAGGCTGCGGGGGAGCTGCTTTATATGCCGAGATCAACTCTTGAATACTATGCAACACAGGAAGAGGACGATACCAGACAGGAACACGAACGAACTGAAGTTCTATTGCTTGAGATTCCTTCAAATAATCTGCCAGCTTACCGGCTTTCAAACAGGCTTCTTCGAATGTTCTACCTGAATGATTCGTGACAAGCAGATAAGGCAGACGACCTTTTAACGGCTTCCAATCCACCTGATCATAATGTCCATCATCGCAAATAAAACTGGTGAAAATCAATTTCTCCGGCTCTATCTTTGCTTGATTAAGGGCGGCTATTTCAAGGCTGTCAGTCAATATGACAGGAGCATCCGGACAAGCTGCCAACTCCGGCAAATTGAATAAAGATAATTTCTTTTCACCTGGAACAGCCATGCAATATCGTTGAAGAGTATGCTTGACCTGCCAGCGTGTCACGGGCAGGAAACTTTTTTGCTGAAAAGTATCATCATAACATTTCAACACAGTCATGATCGTATAGTTATCTTCATCCTTGAACGGAAAAAGAAACTGTTGCGATTTCTCATACACTTTAGGCTGATATTCTAATAATGAACTTGGCAATCGCTTTGCAGAGAACATACTTTTTAAGGAATCGTGAACACTTTCAGCTTCGTTTTGTCCAGAAATAACAGGCTCGAATGGTATTGTCGAAGCAACATCTTCAAACTGCAAGAGGTGATGAGACAAAGAGATCGGTGATAACGGCAATGCTTCCTTACGAAAGAAACGGCAGATTTTCTCCGGAGTATTATAGGAAGTTAATGATTCTGCCAACTGGAAAGTCGAATGCTCAGCAAAATACTTTTTCAACTTCTCTTGAAGTTTACCTGAACAATCATGCAAAATATTTACAGCTCCGGAGTCATTCCAGTAAAAAGAGGGTTTTGCATTGTGTAAATTTCGCGTCAAGAGATTTTCGCATTTACTTCTCTCAAACAATGAATCTTTTATATGCCAACGTCCACTAATCTGGAAGTAGTCAGTTGTTGTTTCTGTTCTCGTTATGCAGTAACTGGAAAAATTCCAAGAATAACATACATCTACGTAGGTGTATCCGACTGTCGTGGGTGCGGGAAAAGTCGTCGGTGCAGTAACTTGAACCGACAGCGGAACAGGCAATTGAAGAGTAAGAACATTTTCATTGATACATACATTGAAAAGCGAAGACAATTCCTCCAGAGAAGCATTATCTATCAGCATGGAAGCACGCGCTTCCATGCTGATAGAGTTACGCCAGGCTGTATCCTCCGGAATATTGTCAATTGGAGAAAAAAGTCGACAAGAAATTCTTTCAGTTGATCTTGGGGATTCATCAGTAACTCCGTTCTAATAATGCACTTTCAAAAATTTTTACACTTTGAATTCTTGTGAATCCTACCAGTAATCGCAAGTTCTCCGAACTGGAAAATTGGTTCTAATTTTTTTCAAACTTCATAGCAGACATTTTTCCGCCTTCACTTTGGAAATGGTTGGGTAGTTACGAATAGAACAAGAGAGCAGAAAAAGCAGGCAGTTGTGCGGCTCCACCTGAAATTCACATGGCGCACCGGACACCCACTTCAATGTTTCATTCCCCCAGAGGTTCCGCAGCGTGCCCGCCGGCGCATCCGGCAAGGTGACTTGCAGGCGCATTGAAGTTTCAGCGAAGTTGAAAATTCCCAGCGCCGGAGTGCCGCTTTCCCGATCGATTCCGAACCAGACCGCCGGATATTCCCGGTCGAACCGGTCCAGCGGCCGCAGCCGGAAACGGTCGGGGGCCGCCAGAAGCAGCCGGGAGAGTTCCGCCCGTTCCGGTTCCAGCGTGGAAAAGCGGTCCGCCAGCAGTTTCAGCCCGCCCGCCAGCAGCAGCGCCGAAGTCCAGAGCCGGACCTCGGCATCGGTCAATTCATTCCGGTCCCGGCGGGCAATGTGCACGTCGGGATCGCAGAGAAACAGCCGCCGGTGCATGTAAGTGCGGTTGATGATGTTGCGGCAGACGTTCGGCACGCAGCAGTCTTCGCGGTACCGGTCGCGGCCGGGGGCCTTCCGCTCCCAGTAAGGCGTAATGTCGGTGCTGATGCGTTCGGCGTTGACCAGGCCGACGACTCCGGCGAGAACGGTGGTGCATCCCAGAATGAACCGTTCTTCCCCGAAACCCTCGCGGATCGCGGTCAGGGCGCGCCGGAGCGCATCCAGCCGGGTGGCTTTGGGATCGAAGTAGCGTCCCTTGCCGGGCGTGCAGGCATACATCATGAAATCCAGCTTGACATACTCGAACCCCAGCTCCGCCAGCTGCCGGAATAAATTCCGGAAATGTGCCTGCACTCCGGGATGGGTGCCGTCGAGAACGGCCAGTTCCGTACTGCCCCACGGCTCAAGCCAGACCGTTTCTCCTTCGGAAGTGCGAATTGTCCACTCCGGGTGTTCCGAATAGAGGCGGCTGTTTTTCTCCACCAGAAACGGCGCCAGCCACAAGCCGGGTTTGAATCGCTTTTCGGCGATGGAGTGCGCCAGCGCCCGCAGTCCTTCCGGAAATCTGGCGTTGGTGTGAAGCCAGTCCCCGTAAGCGGACTGCCAGCCGTTGTCGATCTGAATATATTCCAGCGGAAAATCGGAACGGCGGGCCGCCAGGTCTTCGAGATTCTCGGCGATGTCGGCGGCGGTGACGTTCTCGAAATAATAATACCAGCTGCACCAGCCGGTCGGAGCATGATCCCAGGTGCGGGCATTCATGTTTTCTCCCCAGCGGGAGGCGAATTCCTCAAGCAGAGCCTGCGAATCGCTTCCGCAGGTCAGCAGCAGCTCCTCGGATTCGACGGACTCGCCCGGTTCGACGAGAATATGATCCGCGTCGCAGCAGAGTTCCAGCTGCGTCACTCCGGACTCGGCCAGTTCGATCGTGAGGCGGCACATCATCCGGCGGGAGGTGATGAATCCGGCCAGCAGTATGCTGCCGGAAGGCCGGTGGTTCAGCAGCCCGACGTATTCGCCGGAGAAGCGGTTCGGCTCGGCCGCATTATTGTAATGAACCGGGTCCGAAACCGCCGCCGGCAGATAATCGGGATTGCAGAAGTTGTCTTTCTCCCCGTAACGGACGCTCTTGGCCGGTGTGACCATCGTCCAGCCTTCGAGGAAAATCCGGTATTCCCGGCCGGGGAATGACAGAAAGTCCCCCGGTTCCGGCCGGGCCGTAAAACGGATCGCATCCAGATGCCGCGCGACACTGCCGCGGTTGTGAAATACGGCAAGATAACGGACTTCACGATCCCCCGTCACGGTTTTGACTTCCAGTTCGAGGCCGGGCGGCAATACGGAAGAACCGTCGACGACGGCCTCCGGGTACAGCCGCGGAAAGAGTATGTTTTTCATCGTCACTGCTGATTTACTTCCACGAAAGGCGCTTTTTTCTGATCGTATCCGAAATACGGGCCGTGGTTCCGCCCCTGAAACATTTTCATGCGCTTGGAACCCGGCAATACATTATAGAGGCACCAGACCCCGGACGGAGGACACACCCAGTCCGACAGGCCGGCTTCAATCTGAACCGGACATTTGATCCGTCTGGCGAAATTGACCGTATCATAGTAACCGAGTCCCTTTTTCCAGTTCGGCCGCCAGCCGCGAATCCGTCCGGCGGTTATGCCGCCCAGCTCGCAGAACCAGGGGACCTCCAATTCACATCGCGTGGCTTCCGGGGTAAGCGCCGTCACCGCAGCCGCCTGAAACGCCCCCTGACTGCCGCCGGCAATCGTCAGGTTGCGCCCGTCCCACTCCGGCAGGGTCATGGCGTACTGCACAGCTCTCAAATCGCGCAGAATCATGTACTTGAAATAACAGTCATGCGGATTTTCATTCTGCCGGTCGTCGAAACCGTAGCCATAAAGTTCTCCATCAGAAAGTTTCTGGTAGAACGTCGGTTCCCGGTGCAGATCAAGGCCGTGGGCGCCCACAAAAAATACGATTTTTCCGGGCGTGTCCTGTGCGACGATGTCCCGCACGCCGTAACCGTCAAACTGGATGTGAAGCGGCAGGGATTTCTTTTGCGCATCCTTGGGAATTGCCAGCGAACCGACCGTCGGCCGCGGGCCGGGCGCGCTGAGTTTCACATCGTAGATTCGGGAATCCTGCGTTGTTTTAAAAAGTTTGCGCTCCAGTACGCGCAGCGGAGTCGCCTTCAATTCCGCTTTGGCACTCTCCCAGAATTTGTCGAAATCAGCCGGTTCGGCTACTGCCTGAGTCAGTTTTTCCGGTTGAACCCCGGCGGCGAGGCCGAACTGGACTGCTTTCATGCTGTTTCCGCGTTTCCGCTGAATCTCATTCCCGTACTCATCAATGAGCTTGACTTCCGCCATCACGAAGCCGGGCTGATTGAGCGACGCGGACAACTCCAGCGGACAATCCGCCGACAGATCATATTCATTCTCCCGGCGGCTGCCGTCATCCCCTGCTACGACCACCCGGAGCCGCCCTCCTATGGGTTTGCCTGACTGCAGGATGCGGAAACGGAACTTCATCGGTTCTCCGGGCTTGTAGGAAACGGCATTGCTCCGGTCAAGCTCTCCGGTTATGATTGACCGGCTGTGGTCAATCTGCGGCTTGGGTTCGGAAAATTGAATATTCCGGAATTTCGCCGTGCCGGAAACCCCTTCCAGCCCGAGATATAATTCGAGTTTGCGGGCGTCGCTGGGAATTTCAACTTTAAGCGCATACCTTTTCCAATCGGAGTCACCTTCCCGGGTCGGCACCTGAAGATAGCGGGTATTGCCGTGGAAACTGGTAATGACCAACATCATTTTTACGCCATTGTGGGATTTCGGCTTTTTGGAAATCGCTTCATGCGCGATTTCCCCGCTCAAAACCACTTCCTGCCCGCCCAAAATGGAAAGCGGCAGGGGAATGGCAACGAAAGTGCTTCCGGGAGTTTTCCGGGTAATCTCCAGCGTGGGAACCGCTGCCGTTTCATCAAGCCGCCGCCCGTCGGTCAGCTGCTTTTTCACTGCTTCGGACATCAGGTCAATCGCGGGAAGCGGCGCAGCCTGCGGCTTCCAGCTGCCGCCGGCAAGGTCGAGCTGCCGGTTTTTCGCCAGCAGATTCAGAATCAGCTTCAACCGCGGGTTTTCCAGATCTTTGCAGGAAGTGTCCCGGTATTGATTGCCGTATTCCAGATCCCAGCCATCCCACTCCCGGAAAGAGTGGTAACACCAATCCCATTGGTATTCCTCGGCTAACGCCAGCAGGTCGGCCAGATACCGTTCGCCGCCGGGAGCCCAGCGGATGACCGAAAACTCGCTCATCACGATCCGGGCGCCGTATTTCTGCTGAAACTCGCGCACCGGCGCCAGGCAACGGCGCAACGCCTCCTTATCCCAATATTTTCCGTCAACATTGCCGGGGTAGGTATAGATTCTGGTTAATGCGGGGACGACCCGTTGATGGGTATAAGTCAACGGACGGTACATATGAACGTTGTAAATAATATTTTTGAGTGGCAGCGGATGGAGATAGGAGAAATATCGCGGACTGCTCCAATCGTTTGATGTAACGCAGATCGGCGTTTCCGGGTCGATTTCCCGGATCGCTTTCGCGGCGCGATACTGCAATTCCAGATAATCGATGCGGCGGGGCGTCTTCTGATTGGGCTCATTGATAAGATCGTAGGCATAAACCACCGGGCAATCCCGGTAGCGGCGGGCGAGTTTTCTCCATGACTCCACAAATTCTTCAGCAAATTCCGGATTGTCATACAGCTTTGCTTCTTCTTGAACCACACCATGATTGAATTCCTTTCCTCCGGGAACACGGTGAAGATCAATGATGACCATAATTCCAAGTTTTTGACATTGCTCCAGAACTTTGTCGAGAATATTCATGTCACGATCAAGCAAGTCAGCATATTTTTCACCCTCCCGAGGTTGTGGACGCAACTGCCAACGCAGAAGATTGACATTCCATTCCCGCATCGCCGGGAAATCTGCGCTTCGATATACAACAGGGGACATCATTCCACGCAATTGCGGCAGGGATAAAACCCGTTCGGTATATTCACAGCGGAAATTTTCCGGTAACGGAACCGGTGGACGATGAAGTTCTTTGGGATCCCAATCCACCAATTCGACATTGCGGACTTGCAATTTGCCGGTGCTTCCCTGCAGTCCGGTTTCCAGGAAAATCCATTCCGTATCGCCGGGTATCTGTTGCTCCACGGTGACTGTCTTCCAGTCAGAGGAACCGTAAAGCGGCGGACAGTTGGTCCAGTACTGTTTCCCGTTGGCAAAATAATGGATCATCAGTTTAACGCCGTTATACGATTCTTTCGGCTTGCTGACGTCGGAGTATTTCACCTCGAAGCGCACGATCAGGGAGCGGCCGAAGTATGGTTCCGGATCAATCGGATGCGATGCCAGTTGGGGTACAGCCGAATCTGTCGCCGAAATGGTCAAAATCGATTCGGAGATCGTCCCGTTCGGCGGAAGTTTCCAGTTTCGGTCAAAAGGGATGGCGATTTCGGCGGCAAGTTGCAAGCTCAAGCTGAGCAAAGCGAAAATAAGTAAAATTCTATATTTCATCGTAATCGATCCTTTCAGAGTGAATCAACGTGTGGCAGTAATTCGGTCTTGTGATTCCACGGATAAGATTTCTGACCATTCCAAATCGCATTTTTTGATAATTTTCCTGCTGATCCATTTGCCCTATAAAGAACGGTATAACCACCGTGAACGTCCTGTTTCCCATAATCCATAACAGTATTGCTGCCGAAACAGTAAATGAGTACTTCCCGGGTTAATTGAGGATAGGGTTTCAACTTGGGAGTAAAAAATCCATTGTCATTGTAGGAGTCCCGTCCATAGATATAGCTGATCCGCCTCCAGGCATTTCCGTCAGTTTGCGGCTTGACAGGGTTACAGACCGGACAATTGAGAATTTTAGGACTGATTCTGTCTTTTTTGGCTGTTTCAAGGTCAACTCCGCCTAAATAATTGAGGCTTGCAACCAGCATTAATCCTGCATATTTTCCGTCATCAGTTGCGCACCATGTGGGATCATTTCCGATTGCGCCGCCCAATGTGTGATAAGTAGTCGGAAGTCCTTGGTAATCATCCGAATACATTCCAATAGCAGTTCCATTTTGCTTTATCTGTGAAATGCAGCTCGTGGTTCGGGCGTTGAGGCGCGCCTTGTTCAGAGCGGGCAGCAGCATTGCCGCCAGAATGGCGATGATCGCAATTACGACCAGAAGTTCAATCAGTGTAAAACATCTTCTTTCTGTTCTCATCACAGGCGTCCTTTCCTTGTTTTCCCTTCTTTTTCATTTACACTTGCAACGCGCTTTCGATGAGCCGCGCATTGTGACGTTCTTTCATAACTTTACGGACAGTTGCTCCCGGATAAACCTGCGGGGCAATCAGCCGGGTGATCACGGGGAACTGCCGGGGATTGCTCTCCAGCCGGAGAGCCAGTTTCAACAACTCGACGGCAATCTGTTCATCGCCGTGTGAGATCGTCGTGATCGGCGGAGAGTGCCGGATTGCACGATTGGTACCGTCAAATGCAATGATTGAAACCTCGGACGGCACTTTCCCCGATCGAAAGAGCTCTTCGGAGATTTCCGAAATATTTTCATCGGAAACGCAGAAAATACCGTCACCACCTTCGGAAACTGCCTGATTGATACGGTCCCGGAACATCTGCAATGATTTGAGCGTGTCGGCATTCTGGTGTTCCACCACAGAGAAACGGCGCTGTTCATTTGCGAAAAGCTCGGCAAAGCCTTCCAGACGCAGCCGGAACTGGATATTAGTTGATTTTGCCTGCGGAATTACGCACAGGATATTCCGGCACCGGGCCTGAATGAACAATTCCGCCGCGATCCTCCCCACGGCGCGATTGTCGAGCTGAATGCAGGAAACGTCCCGGCTGCCTTCCGAATTGTATGGGTCCAGAATCACCAATCTGGAACACGCCTGCCGCAAAAGCGGCATCACGCGGGAATCTAAAATCAACGATACGAACAGCACGTCGACTCCAGCCAGCCCGGCAGCGAATGATTCGGGCGTTTCCGCAGGGTCTTCCGGGTCGTAAAGAAAACATTCAAGCTGGAGGTGCTGTTTGTTCATCATCCGTTCGAGCAGGAACCGCAGCCGGTCATAGGCGGCAAACCAGCAGCAGCCGCTGCCGCGATGCCCGGTGTAGACGAAACCGTAACGCAGCGCCTGCCCGGCCGCCGGCCGGATGCGGGTTGACTTTTTCTCCTGATAGATCAACCCCTCGTCGCGCAACTGGTTCAGCGACTTGATGATGGTTCCGCAACTGGCGTCGAACTCTTTTGCCAGTTCCCGTATGCCGGGCAGTATCAACTCGCCCCGGCACTGCCGTTCGCGCAATAACAAACGGAGTTCTTCCAATATCTTGCTGCTTTTTACATAAGGTTTCATGAGTATCCAAAAAGTAGTACAGTTGTTTCTCTTTTTATATTATAGCAAAGTTTTTCATATTTGCCAAGAGCCGGACGCCATTATTTTCGAAAAAAGTTTAACAACTGTACTACTTTTGCAAAAAAACAAGGAATTATAAAACAAAAAACAAGTCATCTTTCAATCCGTCATTTAATCATAATGGGATAAATTCCCCGATGCTCGTATCGTTATACTGAAATTTTGAGGCTGCCCGCTGAGTGGATGTGCGAGGTTGGGCGTAAATACCCCGATGCTTGCATCGGGGATGGCCTTGACCGGAAAGCAAAATTTTTATTCAATAACTTCATGTAGTTCAATGAATTTTCACCTATATATTACCTCTTTGATATCAGGATAATCCTGTTCGTTATCGGCTCCGGCGGTCATGTGACTGCCGGGGCCGATTGTGTTTTAACATGGAGGTAATGAAAATGAAGATCAAAAAGAGTGTGTTGGCCGATGCGTTGAAGGTGCTCGGCAAGGTGGTGTCGCAGACTTCGCCGGTGGAGGTTCAGCGGTCGGTGCGGTTCCTCGGTGTCGGGGAACAGGTCTGGCTGACTGCAACTGATGGCGTGGAATCCGTCACGGTTGAAGTAATCGGCGATGCCGGGGAGATGGAGGAGTTCACGGGCGAGTATAAGGCGTTGCGTGAGCTGATCCGTTCCACGCGGGGCGGCGAGATTGAGGTCACGGGAAAGTCGCTCGAATGGCCGGAGCTGGAAGAGGTTCCCGAGGAGGCGGTTTCGGTCGAGCTTCCGGCCTCGTTCGGAGAGTTGCTCGCGTTGGCGGCTCCAGTTATGGATCGCGATGGTGCGCGGCTCATCCTGCGGGGCGTCAATCTTTCAGCTGAGGGCATCACCGCGACGAATGGGAAGGAGCTGCTGCATCTTCCTTGGCCGCTGGCGGTTCAGGAGGAGGTTACGCTGCCGTTTCCGCTCGCGTTGTTGACGGCCAAACCTGCCGCTCCCGGCGTGTTGCACCTCTGGAATCGGCGTAATGAGCGGCTCTTCCGGATCGAGATCGGCGGTTTCCAGTGGCAGGGTAAGGCGTTGCCGGGCAACTTTCCCGATTGGAAGCAGGTGATTCCTGCCGACAAGACGTTGGATTATCAGATCGAGATTCACGAGCCGGAACGGGTCATTACGTTCCTGAAAGCGGTTCCCGACTGCCCGCCGTTCCATGCTGTCGAACTGAACGTGGTTCCGGGCGGCGTTACCGTGATCCCGAACAACTTCCCGGATATGGAGCTGCGGTTGAAGGCGACGGTGATCGGCGCTCAGCCCCGCGCGGTGCTGGCGCTCAACAAGTATATCCTGCTGCGGATGCTTCAGCAGGGCTATACGAAATTCCGGGCACATTCGGACGGCAGGATACCGGTCATCGCCGAGGGCGGCAGCGGCCGATATCTTGCCATGCCGATTCACATATTACCCAAACACCAACCAGAAAAGGAGACAAGCAAAATGGAAAACATCGAAAACAAAGTGGTGTCTGCCCCGGTGCAGACGGTCGCCCCGAACCATGAACCCGGAACCAATCCGCTGGATGAACTCTGCAATACCATCGATACGTTCCGGAATAAACTCAAACTCGCCCTGGACGAATCAACCCTGCTGGTACGCAAGGTCAAGGAAGTTCAGCTTGCGCAAAAGCAGAAAGAGCGGGATTTCATTCAGGCGAAACGCGCCATTGAACGGATCAGAATGGCGATTTAGCGAAATACCACAAAACAAAAACGGACGGATAGCCGGGAGCAGTGAGGCTCCCGGCTATCCGTCTTTTATGGAGGAATGACTATGTTGAAACTCAATGCGTCATATTCAAAGAAGGTTCCGGCCGGAGAGGAATATTCCAGCCAGAGCTATCATGCATCAGTCGAAGTGGAGCTGCCGGACGGGTTGTCCGGCGAGGCTCTTCAGGCTCGGATTCACGAAACGTTCGATCTGGTACGTAATTCTGTCGAAGCGGAATTGCACGGAAAAACTTCCGCGAATTACGGCGGTCGTCCGGCAGCCGGAACACCGCGAAACGGTTCTCAACGCAGCAGGTCAGGGGCACGTCAGAATGAGGCTCCGGCAAGTCCGAAACAGCTCTCGTATCTGCTCGACCTCGCCCGGCAGCGCGGCATCACTCCGCAGCAGATCGCGGCGCGGTTTCAGGTGCCGGACATCCAGCATCTGACCCGGCAGCAGTGTTCGGATCAGATCGATGAATGGAGGGCGGCGTAATGGCGACGATTGATGAACTGCGGCAGGAACCGCACTGGTCGTATTCGGCACTGAATACGTATCTCAATATCTGTCAGGCGCAATTCATGTACCGGTACGTGGATCAAGCCGAGGTCGAACGAACTTCGGTCTGCTTTCCGTTCGGCAAAGCCTTTCATGCGGCATTAACCGCTCAGGCGTGGGAGTGCATGATGGGCGGTTCGCTGACCCGTGATGAGATCGTCGGACAGTTTGAAGAGGCGTTCAAGATCGAAGCCGAAGCTACCCCGAACCTGATCTACAAGGAGGGCGAGAACTTCGATACGGTGATCGACCTTGCAACGAAGATGCTGGATGCGGCGCTGGCGAACTGGTCGGATTACTACACGGTCAAGGGCGTGGCGCAGGCGTTCAGGATCGACGTTCCCGGACTGGACAAGCCCTTGATCGGCGAATACGACCTCATCGTTCAGGATGGACGGGATGCCTGTATCGTAGACTGGAAAACCTCCGCGAGCCGCTGGCCTGCCGGGAAAGCCGATCGCGATCTTCAGGCAACTGTATTCAGCTACGCTTATGAGAAGCAGAACGGCACGGCTCCGCTCTTCCGGTTCGATGTCATCACCAAGACGAAGAATCCGGGATGCGAGAGTCATTACACCAGTCGCGGATTCCACGACTTCCGGCGCTTCGAGGCACTGGCGAACCGGGCGCAAGATGCAATCAACAAAGGCGTGTTCCTGCCGAATGAAACATCATTCGCCTGCGGCGAGTGTCCCTATCGGGATCGTTGCAGACAGTGGCATTTGAAGAAATGGAGGTGAAATCATGGGACTGATGATGAGTGAAGGCAAGTTCGTCGGACGCGATGAAATCGCAATGGTTCCGACACCGGCGGCTACCGCAAGCTGGAAGCCGGTACCGCACAGTGAGGTGATCGACGCCGTTACTGACGTGGTCAAGGCGCACGACTGGCAGATTCTCGATGAACAGTACGGTCTGGCCCGTGACGGTCAGCGGATGTTCGGTGTGATCCGAATCAACCGGAGTTCAAGCACAGAATGGAGTCGTTGCATTGGAATCCGCAACAGCCACGACCGGACGATTGCCGTCGGCCTGGCTGCTGGGCTTAATGTTCGAGTCTGCGCGAACCTCATGTTCGGCGGTAGTATGGTTCTGAAGCGGCGGCACACCTCGCGGATCGAACTGAACGGTCTGGTTCTGGAAGCCGTGAACGCTCTGGAACTGGAGTTTCTGACATTGGAAAACGTAGCAGAGGAGTTGAAGATCGATGAACTCAATGATGATGAAGTTCGTGCTTCGCTGGTGGTGGCGGCGGAACGTCAGGCGATTCCATCGTGTGATATTCTGACCGTCTGGAAGGAGTTCAAACATCCCCGGCATGAAGAGTTCGCAGAGCCGACCCGGTGGAGCCTCTTGAATGCCTTCACCGAAACCGCAAAGAAGTACAGTCCCGCCCGTGCCGACCAGTGCTACCGCAGTCTGACCCGGTTGTTCGGACTGGACGGCAAACCGGCGGAACTCTGGAAAAGATAGTCCACGGCGCTCTGCCCTGGTACGCCCTCCGGAAAAAGTGGTGCGATTTCCGGAGTATCATGCACCTCGGCGGCTTCGGTCGCCGGTTTTATCACTTGAAAGAAGGAATCGTGATTATGGCAAAAGTCTTTTGTCCCAATTGTGCTTCGATTGCAAACCCGCTTCATCGGGCCTGCACGGTTGGAACCGCAACCGGGATTACAGCAGGAGGTGCAACGGTAATCGTCGGCATGGTTCGCGGCGCCCGTGCGGGAAGTGCGTTGGGAGTTGCCGGCACTGCCATCGGTGCGGCTGCCGGAGCCGTGTTGAATCTCCTCTGGGGTATCACTTCCGGGGGACTGATCGGCGCTCAGGCGGGCAAATTGATCGATGAAAATGTAATCGGTCTGTACCGCTGTCCGAAATGTCATCTGCGATTCAAGGCGTAGATGGCTGAAAACTCAGAGATACGCAGTAACGATGCGTGTCTCTTTTTTCGATTCATACCGGAATATCAGATTTCCGCAAGCATTTCCACAATTTCAATAAAACGTGCCGGAGTGACAATAAACATTTCCGGCGGGAAATGTTTGATATTGCCTGTTACAAGATAAGTATCATCCGTACCGGATTCTAATA
>URVC01000079.1 GCA_900551245.1 uncultured bacterium
TCAGAAATACCACAAAACGACTTGACAAAACCTAACATAGAAGGACAGGTGTGTGTCAAAGTAGGAAATCTTTGGAGGTTTATTATGGCAAAAACTGCTGACATGCAAAAAAAGACAATCGCAGCCAAAGGAACTTCCATATCCGCGCGGGAAGTAAGGGCATGTTTTGCTCAGCTTTCCCGCTCTCCGAAATCTTCACGGGCCTTTCTGCAAAAAATAGGTGTAGCATCCCGAAAAAGAGAGGCCGTTTCCAAATGAGAAACTCCCTGCCGCAGTTTGTTCTGGGGTATCATGGGTGTGATTTATCTTTGGTTCGGCAACTGCTGAATGCAGAAACTCAATTAAAATTCAGCAGAAACTCCTATGACTGGCTGGGCAGCGGTATTTATTTTGGGGAAAACGCCCCTTGCCGGGCCATGGACTGGGCGCTTGAATGTCAAAAAAATTCCCGGATAACAAAGGGAAAAGTAATTGAACCGGCTGTGATCGGGGTTATTCTTGACTTGGGGAATTGCCTCAATCTGACGGACTCCCGCCATCAGAATGTAATACGGGAAGCCTACCGCGGCATATGTGACCTTTGTGCGGCACAGTCGGAACAGTTACCGAAAAATACGGAAAAAAGCAGGAAATTGGACTGTGCCGTCATTAATGCGGCGGTAGAACTGAACAAGGAAAAGGGATATCCTGACTTCGATTCAATCAGGAGTCCCTATTTCGAAGGGGAACCTATTTATCCCAACGCATATTTCATGGAGAAGACTCACATTCAAATTTGTATTCGCAATCCGGAATGTATTAAAGGATACTTTTTACCAAGTGATTTTCTGGAAAAGTAAATCCGCATTGGGTCATGCACTCTCCTCCTCGGCTGTATCTTCCTCGCCGCCGTCGAGGATTTCGACGTTGCCGAGTTTTTTGACTTTACCTAGCATGGGGAAGTAGTCTGAGAGTAACGGCTCTTCCTCGGATTCATATCGTTTGCGCATCCCTTCGCTGGTTTTGTTGAGTTCGTAGATGATCTGTTCGAGCTCCAGCGACAGGGCGCTACGCTCGCCGGCCGCGTCGAATTTTTCGGGCGGAGTTGACTGGAGCTTGAAGAGCCGGGCGATCTTCGCCGCCAACTCCTGGCGGCTTTTTTCCAGTTTACAACAATAAATATGAAAACACAAGCAAAAAGACGCAATGTGTGCTGAATCGGACTCTTGTTTTGCAGGAAGGAACTTACAGCATCACCCTTGATGGAAAAAGCGAAAAAGACGTGATTGCCAAGACGGAGAGTATTCTGGTGATCTGCTGGGATTGCGCCGGTGACGATGCCACCATTCTTCAGCAAGAATTGACCGGCCAGTTGGACAATCTCCGTCAGGAATTGAACGGTAAAATCGATACCGAGACCAGAAAACTGCAGGATCAGATATCGAATCTGCAGAAGGCTTTGAATGACGCGATCGGCGATCATGACCGGGATCAGGCCGAACTGCTGAAGAAGATCGAGGAGTATAAGAAAGAACTCGCGGATTCGGTTTCCGGCCTGCGGCAGAAGTTGTCCTGGATGAATCGTTATGTACCCGCCGCCGTAACAATTGCCCGCTTCGCCAAGAGGCATCAGCAGAGGATATTGCGCAGGCAGTTGCATTTCTGGCATCTGACGCGTCTGCGAATATCTGCGGAGAACGGCTTGTGGTTGACGGCGGGTGTTCCGCCCAGCATATGCCGGAGGATGCCGATTGTTGAAATGAGTTCCCGGCTCGCGTACTATGCTGGAATGGTTCCGGTAATCAAGGCGCGCCGGGGAGCTGATGCGGTTTTATTTTCCGGGAGGGGGAGCGGTGCTTTCGCGGATGATCAGCTTGGCCGGAATCAGGATGTCTTCCGATACGGTTCTTCTTCTCATCAGTTCCCAGAGCATTTCCACGGATTTTTGGGCGAGGAGTTCAAAATCCTGCATGACTGCGGTCTGGGGAGGAGCCAGAAACTCGGTCATGTATTCCATTCCCTGAGTTACCAGAGAGATGTCGTCCGGAATCCGGCAGCCATGCTGTTTCAGCAGGTGTCCCGCCTGAATGGCATACCCTTCTCCCATCACGATCAGGGCTGTAATTTGCTGTTTGAGCAACCAGTCCATTGCGTCCGGGAATTCCGCGGGTTCTGCAAAAGTACGGTAAAAGGCGGTTGATTCCAGGCCTTTCGCCGCCATGGCTTCCAGAAAACCTTCCTGCGTCAAATGGGAACTTCGCAGCGAAAAATGCCGATCCCGGCGCATCATGCCGATCCGCGTATGTCCAAGGCCGGCCAAGTGTTCCACGATCAGCCGCTGGCCTTGTTTCGGGTCGCTCCGCACGGTATAGATCTGGTCGATGTGACGGCTGAAATCGTTGATGCAAACCAGCGGGCACGATTTCTGGCGGGACCAGACTCCGGCAATACGGTCTTCGCTGCAAATGGAAATCGCTCCGCTGAAAATAATTTCCGAAACCAGTTCCAAGCCTTTTTCTGAAACGACAAAAGGGCATCCGCCTGCGACTTCAATTGCCTGACAGACCGCATATTCAAGACGTGTCCGATACTGCCCGTACTGCGCCCAGTTGGAAATTACTGCGATAGCCGGGGATTTGCGGAGGGCCGTATTGCAGTATTTCAGCTCGGCGGCTAGCGACAGGATATGTTTGCGTACCTCCGGCGCAACCTCCTGCTGGTTATTCAGAGCACGGCTGACCGTGGATTTGGATACGCCTGCATGGCGCGCCAGTTCCCGGATTGTGATTTTTTTCATACGATCGGAGTCAGTCAGGCCCAAGCCGGATCCCTGCAGACGGAGCTTTGTTCCCGATGATTCCTTCTGCTCCTTCTTTTGCTTTCAGTCTGTTCGCGTCACATTTTCAAGCCGGCTTCCCCGAAAAGTCGAACAAACCGGCCGGAAAACGGATGCCGTTTTCTCAAAAAATCATGAACTCCCATCTAATATAAACTTGGATTGCGGAATATCAAGTTTTGTCCCGGAATGTCCCGGGGGAATGAGGTTGCAGACCATTGTTATTTTTCTTTCTTCACTTATATTGACTAAAGATGAAGCACTTTCGGCAGAATGAATTTGCATCGTATTGAGAAAGGAGGACAAAGTAATTTTGAATATAAAAGTTTCGTTCCTGAAAAAAACTTGGTGATTCTTCCGCTTTCGGTCAAGGATGATTTCCCAGAGTCCAGTCGATGAAACAAAACACAGGTAACTATGGCAGGAAAAATGAATGATCACATCTCACTTGAATCGCCCAAAAATACGAAGGAAAATGTAAGATGGAAATTTACTTTGATTGAATTGCTCATTGCAATAGCGATCATCACTATTCTTGCCGCAATGCTTCTGCCGGCGTTGAATCAGGCCAGAGCCCGCGCTCAGGCAATCTCCTGCTCAAACAACCTCCGACAGATCGGGATTGCCGCTCTCACTTACTCCGGGGATAACCGGGATTATTATCCGCTGGCCAATTGGAGGTGGAATAACAAATTCGCATTCAACAATTCCTTCCCGCCGTTGCTTTATACCTATATTTCCGGTTCGGAATTTCCGGTAGAGGGAGCGGTCAGCAAGGTGTATCTCTGCCCGGCGGCAAGGGAAGAAACCTGTGTCAGGGGAAGTGACCGGGATGGCATGGCAATTACCAGTTATGCGTGGAACGCATTGCTCGGACTTTATCAGGGGACCGCCTCGGAGCAGTTCAAATATATGCCGCGCCGGATCGGCAAATGCCGGCAAGCCTCGCTGGCGGTCGTCATCCAAGATCATGATTTCAGTAAGATCTATGGCGGAAATAATTGCGGCATAGAGAGCAACGCCGCCTATTTCAATTATCACACGCAGGATATCGCTTCCAAATGCGCGGCTTTGCCCCATGGCGGGAGAGATAATGTTGCAATGGCGGATGGACATGTTGCCTCGCAAAACCCGAATTATCTTACCGCAAACGATTTTAATTTGCGTTACCTGTACGGTAATAATTATGGTTCGGATGCTTCGACACGTTCGTATTCCGTCTGGCCTTATTGACTGAGCGGACGGGAGCCTGGTTGGGGACAGCGAGTACCAGATAGTTCGGAACTCCCATATTATTAATGAATCAGAGAATTCACAGAATATTTTACATCACGATATTAACTGCAGGAAAGGAGATCACGATGAGATTTGCTGTCATTCTTTTTCTTTTGGCCGGAGCGCTTCAGGCGGAGGAGATCAAACGGCCGGCATGGAACTGGTATGGTGGATGGAAAATCAAGACTGAATCGGCCAGTATTGTCCATACTCCCAAAACCTGGCCTAAACTTGTGCGCACCGTTCCGTTGAAGGCGGATACACTGTATCAATGCAGTTTTTCGTATCTTGCGCCGGAAGGGGGACTGCATTGCCGCGGCGGTAAAAATTCAGTCGCGCTTCCGGCGCAAAAGACGTTTGCTCCGGCAAAGATTTACTTCAAAACCGATGGCGACGGCAAGGCGGAATTAAGCTGGTATACCGAAGGAAGTTTGCCGTATTCCGCCGAGGTCAAAGATATCTCCGTTGAGGCATTTGACGGTGAAAAACATGCGGTGAAACTGGATTTTGACAATGATCCGGGTCCGTTCCCGGTCGCGTTTTCCCGCCATGTCCGCTGGATGCGCGATGGCGGCGACGAACTTGGAACGCTGACAGTCGTGTCTGCCGCTGACCATATTGACGGCGGCAAGGCCATGCGCCTGAAGTGGGATTCCGAGAATCCGCCGGAACGGATCAATGCGGTATCCATGCCGGTTCCGGTCATCCCCGGAAAAGTTTACCGCGTTGGCGGCTGGTTCAAGGCCGACCACGACGGAAAAGCCCAGATCATCGTCGACGGCGGCTGGCAGAAAGGGCTGGAGCACTGGGTGAAATTCAATAACTTCACGGTTTCGCCGGAGTGGCAGCACCGGTCGTTTGAAATTGAAGTTCCGACGGCTGAAAAGATCGTTCAGCTGCAGTCCGGAGTCCTGACATTGTCGATCGGCCTGTTCTGCGGCGGAAGCCGTGAGCTTGATGTCAAGGGAATCACCTGGGAGTTTGTCCGATGAAATGTGTCCTGAGCATTCTGCTGGGAGTGTTTCTGGCCGGGACGGCTGCGGCAAACCCGATCCGCAACTCCAGTTTTGAACTGGATTCCGCCAACTTCGGCGTGGTCCGCTTCGCCCGCAGCGGCGGGGGCTATCTCAAACCGGAGTTTGATTCGGCTTCTGCCGTTCACGGCCGGCAGAGCATCCGTTTTGCCAATCCCAAAGCGGATATGATTGAATTCCTCTCGGCTGAGTTCAAGTTGGAACCGGGGAAAACCTATACGCTTTCCTGGTATATGAAAAGCGACAAACCGGTTCGTATCCGTTGCGGAGTTCTCTCCGGCGACATCACGCCGGAATCCGACGCCTGGATCACGGAACTGCGCTGGATGAAGCCGGAACGGGAGTGGAAGCGGTACTCTTTCAGCTTCCGCGCCAAGGGGGATGGAAATTATTTCACCGAGTTCCGGTGGGGGAACTGGGACCGGATTGCGAATGATGCGACTGTCTGGTTCGATGCGTTTCAGATCGAAGAAGGAACCGAGGCGACGGACTACGCGCCGCATGCCGGAGTGGAAGCGGCACTGATCGCCCCGGAACGGATCTGCCTCGGAGAAGCGCAGATGCCGTTGGAAATCGCGGCAGTCAACTACAGTAATTCCGATCAGAAAATTGCGGTGAAACTGACGCAGAAAGAGAGTTTGAGCGGACTTGTGACGCCGCTGGGCGAGTACCAGCTCGAACTGAAGCCGGGGAACGTCGTCCGCCGCAATCTCCAACTTGCCGCCGGTCGTTACGGACACTTCCAGCTTGCGGGAGGATTCACCGGGTCCGGGAGTTCCGGCAGCATATTCCCGATACACTATGCCCGCGTTTTCCCGCCCCGGCCCGGCAAGCCGGATTTGCGCCGGGAGAGCGTGCTTGGAGTGGAGTTTTCTTATGGGGAAACGGCGGAAAACCAGAGCTTTATCCTCGGAGGCTACCGGGGGCTGGAGAGCGATCAGGAAAGTTATATCCGTTTTTTCCGGAATGCCGGCATAAAGTTGCTGCGCAGCGGCAACAACGGCGATGCTTTTTCCTGGAAGCTGATAGAAACGGCTCCCGGGGTATTCGATTGGAGCAATACGGATCGGCTCGTAGAACTGGTCGATCGGAATGACATGCAGATCATGCCGGTATTGGGCAATATGTTTTTTCTGCGGGACAATTACCGGACCGGGAAACGCGATTTTACGCGCCTGCCGAAGTTCGTGGTTGAAAAATCGGATAAGGTTGCAACCAAGCTGTCATGGGACGGCCTGCTGCCGCCGCATGAGATGTGGGAACGTTATGTCCGAGCCATGGCTTCCCGTTACCGCGGCCGGATTGCCGCTTATGAACTGACGAATGAGCCGAACATCTGCATCCCCGGCGAGAAGTATGCGGAGTATGTCAAAATAGCAGGACGCGCGATCCGGGAGGCTGCTCCCGGCACAATTGTGGTCGGAGGCGGAATTACATCTGACTTCGGCGGTTCGGCAGGGGCATTCCTGAAAGCACTCGGGGAATCAAAGGCATTGGAGGTTTGTGACGCACTGAGTTTTCACCCTTATTCGTCCCGTCAGGAGAACAGCGCGAACCCGGCGCGTGAGAGCTTACAGCAACTGCGGCGGATGGTTGACAAATACGCAGCCGGAATGCCGCTTTGGAACACGGAGCTTTATTATCTCTGGGGGGATAAGAATGATACCAGACGGATTGAGGCCGGTACGCTGCCGCGGCATTTGGCGCAACGTTTTTTGCTGGATCTAGGGGAAGGAGTCAAGCAGAGTATGTACTTGCCTGACACTTCACTGCTGATGCACGAACTTTCGCCAAGCTGGCAGCAGGTGGGGGAATTTGTGCAGACCGGACTGGTTCCATCCATGCTTTATCCGGCGCATAGCGCATTGGTTCACTTCTTCGCGGGAGCCGTTCCGGTGGAGCGTATTGAGTGGATTCGCGGGATTACCTGCTATCTCTACCGTGACCACGATGGGAAGGAGATCGCAGCTTTCTGGAATAACACGGTTGACCGGAAATTCAAACTGACTTTGAGTGGTGAAGGTATTTCCCTTTATGACCTTTATGGCAATGAGCTGACGGGTCGCGAGGAGTTGCCGGTCGGCCGAAACCCTTGTTTCCTGCGCGGTTCTGATTTGCGCAAAGTGGTTTCAGAAGCGCAGATCGTGCCGGAATTGGCTTATTCCGTAACTGGTGCCCGCCAAAGCAAAGTTGACGGAAAAACGATGCTTGGAATCGGAATCTTCAATCACGGCACTGCAACAGTGACGCTGAAAGTGCGCCCGGACTTTGCCGGAACCGCCAGGACGGTAACTTTGCCGCCTCAGGCGGAGAGCGTGGTGTATTTCCCTTTTGACGGCACGAGTTATCAGGCGCAGGTGATTATTTCAAACGGGAAAGAGTTCCGGCGCTGGCCGGTTTCCTTCAAGCCAGTGAGTTTTTGCCGCAGTGGCGAGAAATGCGTTGTCGGAGAGCTATTCAGTTTTCAACCTGACGTGACTGCAACGGCCTTGAAGTTATCGATCCGGGTGAATGATGCCGAGCGCGGAGTGAGGGAGAAAGGGGCTCCGTGGAATGGTGACACAATTGAACTTTTCTTTGACACGTGCCCGGAGAGCATGCTCGATTTCCCCGGATATACCCCGAACGTCCATCGGCTTTTTCTGTCGCCGGCATCGTTGAACGGCTTGCCGGCGGCGCTGCAGGCAAGCAGCGGCGTCAATACCGCGAAGATCCGGTGGAACATCACTGAAGATGCCACCGGCTATACGGCGGAACTTACGGTTCCGTGGAGCTGCCTCGGCCTCGCTGAACCTGCACTGCTCGGATTCGACATTGCCGTGGACAACACCGACCGCTTCGGGAAGCGGAATCAAACCGTCTGGGCCGGAGGTGAGTTCAATCATAAGGACAGAACACACTTCGGCACTCTTTTGAAGGAATAGTGAAGGAACAGGTTATGGAACAGTTTTTCAGATTACCGGATTCAGATGACCTGAATCGGTATGACAACAATCCGGCTCCGCTGGATCAACAGTTCGGTATCCGTCCGCTCGGAACGCTGAAACCCCTCTCCAGTCATGACATCACCAGTTCCATCGCGGGAATCGGCATGGAAACGCTCGATCGCGACACCTATGACCCGACGCCCCTTTACGATCCCCTCTGCGCCGCCGGTTGTAAATGGGTACGACTGCAGACAGGTTGGCTCAAATGTGAAAAGACAGCGGGGGTTTATGATTTCGCCTGGCTTGATGCTATTGTGGACAATCTGCTTCAGCGCGGCATTCAACCCTGGTTCAACACCGGATTCGGCCACCCGATTCATACGCCTGTTCCCGCCTATGAGGAGCTGTTCCGGCAAAGTGGAAATTCTCCGGCCAATGGAATGGTGCGGGGCTACGTCGGCGAGGTTCCACTTTATCATGGCCCACGGGCGATGGCTGCTTGGAAAAATTATCTGGCCGCAATGGCAGAGCATTTTTCCGACCGTGTGAGACACTATGAAATCTGGAATGAACCGGATGTTCACCGCGTATTCTGGCGTCATCTCGGTCAGCCAGTTCATGCAGATCTGAAGGAAGAACTCCGGCGGATACGAATTGCAGAAGATTATGTGGATTTCGTAAAGGAAAGTGCGGATGCGTTGCGTAAAACATTGCCGCAGGTCAAGGTTATCGCCACGATTTCACATCCCGTTTCCGATCACGTCAGAGTTGCCGGTATCAGGCGGCTTGCGGATTGGGTGGATATCATCAGTTATCACAATTATGCCAACACCCCGGAGGCTGAAAACTGCGACAAGGTTGCTTTCTTCCGCAGTCACCTTTCTGTTCCAGGGAAAACAACGGAGTTCTGGCAGGGCGAAGCCGGGCGGGCAACCCATCCGCATCACAGCGGCTGTTATATTACGTCAGAATATGTTCAGGCCAAGTATATTCTGCGGCGTCTGCTGTGCGATTTTCAGACCGGGATGAAAGTTTCTTCGATCTTTACGGCGTCGGATTTGCGTTCCTATTATCCCGATGGATCTGATCAGGAATTCGGGATTTTCAAAGCGGACCCCGTGCGGCCCAAACTGGGATTCTTCGCCTTTCAGGCAATGGCAACACTGCTGGCAGAGGCTGAATCGACTTCCCGGATGATGATTTCCGGAAATCTGATCAACGGCAACATGGCAGGAAGCAGACTGAATTATCAGTTCAATTCGGTGGCTTTTCTGCGGCATGAAGTTCCGGTATTTGCGCTGTACCTGCCGGAAAGCGTTGAAATCTCGGTACCTCCAATCCGGTGCGAGGTGAAAATTTCCGGGGAGCTGGGCTACCGTTTTCGGGAACCGGTTCTGATTGATCCACTGCGGCACAAGGTGTATGCGATCGACCGAGAAATTGTGAAATATCCCGACTGGGCGTATGGTTCCGCAATTATTGCGCCGTATCCAGTTACTGATTATCCGATATTTATGACAGAACGTTCTGCAATTGAACTGGAGAGAGCATGATGAAGAATTTTTTTGAGGATAGCCGTTTCCTTTACGGAGCTTCCGTCGCTCCATACGCGAAGTCCTCCGATTGGCCCGCCGAAGAGTATGAACAGGATATGAAAGAGCTTGAAAAGCTCAATTTCAATGTAATTCGCATATTTGTCCCGCAGGATCGCATTGAGTACGCGGAACACCGCTACGATTTCTCCCGGCAGGATGCTGTAATGGATCTGGCCGCCCGGCATGGAATTGGCGTATTGCTGACTGTTGGCGGCGTATTCGACAATCTTCAGGGCATCTATCCACCGCAATGGCTCGCCCGTGATTATCCGGTACTGCCGCCGCAGGCAAGTCCCGGAGCCGGCGGAAATAACTCAGGACCGCGGGTACGGATCTGCCTTGATGATCCGCTGTGGCGCAGCAGGGCGTTTGAGTTCATCGCTCTGGCTGTGCGTCGCTATGCTGAACACCCGGCGGTATTGGGCTGGATGAACTGGAATGAGCCGTGGCTTGGGTGCTGCTATTGCGGGCACACTCGCAGTCGTTTCCGCCATTGGCTGAAAGAGCGTTACCGGAATGATCTGAAAATGATGCTGAAAGCGTGGAGCACGGAGTTCCCTGTTCTTTTCCGCGACTGGGATGAGGTTGAGCCTCCGCAGGGCTGCGGCTTTTTGTATGGTGGTTTTGTCGCATGGCGCGACTGGCATGAGTTCAACCAGTTCCGGCTTGCTGAGGCGATGGGGGAAATCCGGCGCATTATCCATGAAAATGATCCGTATGACCGGCCGGTAACCGGCAACATCTGCCTGACACACGGATTCCGCGGTGTCTTTCCCGAAGTTAATATCCGACCATCGGAAGTTGCGAAGAGCTTTGACATTCCTGGCTTCTCCTATTACACTGTTGCGCATGGCGAAGGAAGGTGGTTGACACCTTTTACAAAATCTCTTTATGTCGACAGTTTCCGCTGGATGTCCCGCGATCCCCTGCGCCGTACTCTTGTGCTGGAAACGGAAGCCGGTCCCAATGTCGCCATGCTGACACCGCAGGAACGGATTTTCAACAACTGGCTGGCGATCGGACACAACGCAAAATCATTCGTCTGCTGGAACTATCGTACCCGAATCTCGGACAATCAGGTCGCCAACTTTAATTTGATGCGCTGGAACGGAACGCCGTCGGCCCGTGCCCGGCTCCATGCGGAACAGGCGAAACTGTTGAGTCGGCATGCGGCACTGCTTAATACGGCCTGTCCGCGGCCCGCCGCTGCGGTTCTCGTTGCGGACCGCCTCATGACGCTGCTGATGTCATCCTATATCCAGACGGGCGACGGCAAGATTATTTCCAACCACTATGAAGACGGCATCGAAAACAGCATTCGTGGTGCATTCAAGGCATTGTGGGATATGAATATTCCGTATGACGGAATCTCCGAGTTCAATTTAGGCGAACTGAAACGCTACCGGTTGTTGCTGTTGCCGGCAGTCGAAAATATGACGCAGGAAATAGCGGATGCCATCCGGGATTTCACGGCAAATGGCGGCACCGTGATTGCCGAGTCGCCGTTTGCATTCAAAGACGGCAACAATATGTTCAAGGGATATGCTCCGATCTGTGGCCTTGAACAGGTATTTGGCGTAACCATGTTTGACCGGGAAGGCAGGGAAACTGCGCCGGAGATGGAGTATCCGGCAGGCAAAGCTCCCTGTTGCTTTTACTGGCATGTGCTCGAACCAGCCGAAAAACTTGAAGCTACGGTGCCTTATGAGGATGGACGATGTGCCATCTCCAGCTGCCGTTTCGGTAAGGGGACAGCGATTCTGGCCGGCACGGAGATTTTCCGGCAGTATTACGAATCTCCTGCTGCGCCAGCTGTGGAGTGGCTCCGGGAGACGATTCTTACCTCCGGTGTGGCGCGCAATGCCGAACTGCTTCAGGATGGGCACTGTTGCGATGGAACCGGCATTGAAGTCTGCCGGCTCTTCTCTGATTCCGCGGAACTCTGCATTCTGCTGAACCACAATCGGGAGCCGCAGAAGTTCCGGCTTGTACTGGAGCGGGAAAAGGAGTGGAGCGACCTCGTGGCGGGCACTCCTGCCCCACTGGATCAGGAACTGGAGCTGCCGGGGCTGGGAGTGCGGGTTCTGCAGCACCGTTTTGCAGCGAAGCAATGACTGTAAGGAGTACTCCGGAATGAGAAACGATGAAAATTGCCGGTCCGTGAAAACAGCGCCAATTGTGATCAAAGGCGGGCATTGGTGTGACGGTTTGATTCCGCAGCTTGAAGTCGATGGATGCTGGCTTGACGGGCGGCAGTGCGCGACTCGCGGGATTGCGCTGAAAGAACAGCGCCGGGTGGAGGCGGACCGGGTGACGATGTATCTGGAATTGGTTAATTCCGGCGCGGGGTTCCGCTGCGGCGGTTTTCGCTGGCGATATCGGACTGGAAACCGGAACGATTTTCTGGGGCTTCCCGGCAGCCGTCTGCATCTCTATCTGGAGGGATGGAGCATGTCGAGCGGCTGTGGCGCGCGGCGGCCGGGGGACCGGGACTTCAGGCTGAACCCGGATTATGTCCGTTATGCAGTCTGCCGCCCGGAGTCTTATAAGCCAGAAATGGAGAATTGTTTTCGGGCGGAACACCTGATCGAGGTCAATGATTCCGAAAGCGGCGATTGTCTGGTGATCGGCTTTCTGACTGCCGCTCGGATGTTCGGGCGTTTTGAGCTTCAACTCGGCAGCGGCGGGTTGGAGAAACTCGACATCATCGCTGATTGCGATGACAGGCCGGTGGATGCCGGGGAAACGCTCCGGTCTGAAACGCTCTGCTTCCTTCCGGGGACGGATGGGTATGAAACTCTGGAAACATTTGCGGATCGGTGGGGCAAAGCGATGCATGCCCGCCATTCCTCCGATATTCCGACCGGTTGGTGCAGTTGGTATTATTACTACGACCGCGTCAGCGAAAAGGATATCATGGAGAATCTCTTATTTCTGTGCGCCTAGGGATAAGTTCTAAGTTTGGAGAGCTTGTTGGAGTTTCGTCAAGAAAAGTATCGGCATGGGAACATGGTAAGGCGATACCAACAGCAGAACAGAAAGATAAAATTTGTAATATAGCAAGAGATCTAAAGAAGATTGATGCCCAATAACGCATTGTAAAAAATTCTCTGTTAAAGCCGTTATAAACTTGCTGCGGGAATCAGTTTACATTCCCGAGTCAGTGGCGAGCATTCCCGCACCATGCAGACAACAGCTCCCATGCCGACCTCTTTGCCGAATTTTTCCAATTTGGAGAAATGCTTCGCGGCATCACGCCCGGGATCGGAACTCTTCTTCATTTCAATGGGATACAAAACCCCATCCTGTTCGATAACCAGATCGATTTCCACCTGATCGAAGTCCCGATAGAAATAAAACGCCGGACGCCTGCCTGAATTCCGATAGCTTTTCAGGATTTCCGCAAAACACCAAGTTTCAAAAATATGCCCCGCCATGGCGCCGGCTTCCAGCGTTTCCGGGGACGACCAGTCGGTCAGGTAAGCACACAAACCGGTATCCAGAAAATAGAGCTTGGGAGCCTGCGTCATTCGCTTGGTCCGATTGGCAAAGTAAGGTTCAAGGAGTGTAACCAACCCGGAAGCGATCAGGATGCTCAGATAATTCTTTGCGGTTCCAACAGCGACATCCGCATCCCGGGCAAGATCGGAATAGTTAAGCAGCTGCCCGGTCCGAGCGGCCGCCCCGCGCAGGAAACGGAAGAAGCGCTGAAGATCCCCCACCTGACCGAGAATCCGCACATCCCGCTCCAGATAGGTATTGATGTAGGAACCGTAAAACAAATCATGATCCATTTCCGGATCATCGGCCAATTTGGGAAAACTGCCCTGCCAGATCCGGCGGTACAATCCCCGCAAATTGAGTTTTTCCGAGGCTGCCGGAAAATCATGAGTCGGCAGGAATGGTTCCACATTCCGATCTTCCAGTTCCCGATTCGAGAGCCCCAGCATCTCAAAAATACCAACCCGTCCGGCCAGCGACTCCGTAACGTTCTGCATCATCCGGAACTGCTGAGAGCCGGTCAGCCAGAACATTCCCGGCTTCTGTTCTTTGTCGATCAGAACTTTGATGAAAGGCAGCAGCTCCGGCGCATATTGAATCTCATCGATCAGTACCGGCGGCTTATGCCGTTCCAGAAATAACTCGGGATCCTCTGTCGCGAGATTGCGGTCACGGGGAATATCCAGCGAAACATAATTCCGAGTCTCTTCGCTGACATGTCTCAAAAAGGTCGTTTTGCCGACCTGCCGCGGTCCGGTCAGCAGAATTGCCGGATAATGCATCCCGCTCTTCCGGAAAAAATCTTCCAGATTGCGATGTATGTACGGCATCGTTTTCTTCTCCTCTGTTCGTGCAATTTTCATTGATATTATAAGATACACGAAAGCTTTCAAAAATCAAGTAAAGCCTCTGAAAAACAGCTAAGAACTTATCCCTAAATAAAAGATGAAATCCAAGAAAATTATGCTATATTTGC
>URVC01000080.1 GCA_900551245.1 uncultured bacterium
ATAAAATTATGGCAATTTATCCTCCGTTATGATATTATTAGTTGATAAGTTCTAAAACATTTGTATACGTTTTTTGTACCCCATGAAGCACAAAACTACGTTCAAAAGTATACGCCTAGGCATTTGGGGGATAGGTCTACCAATTGAATCAAAGCGGCTCAAAAAGGTTTGGAAAAGGAAGAGCGCGAGAAGGAAAAACCTTTTGAGGAAAGGTTCTTTCCTTCGCGCATTTGGCTTTTGCATAAGCGATTACTTAAACGTTAAAGCCGCTGGTGCATAAACTCACATCTTGCATTCGCAACCGGACAAGAGCGGCTGTATATTATGCAAAATAAAGGAGCCAAATTGTGGAAGGGAGCGATTACATATATGAACAGTAAACAGGTCAATGAAACAGTCAATAAACTGTTTTCGTTCATGCAGGATGTGAAAGACGGGGATCTGCGGACAATTCTCGTGAATATGCAGAAAATGAATGACTACATGGCGGAGAAGCTCCGCATCTACGAGGAGCATCTGGCTTCGCTGACAGGCAAGAAACGCCCAATCCTGACGGAATCCGACAAACGCCGATTGGCTCAAAAAGGCAAAGAATTGAATGATATTCTGCTTGCCGCCATAGAACCGACATGGGCTCCCGGAACAATCCGAAAATGGTACTCCGATCTGGTTGGAGCGAAATACAACAGCGTCAATGAGGGACAGAAGAAGCGGGGCAGAAAGCCCGTCTCTCCGGAAATAGTTGAAAGAGTCCTGCAGCTGGCGAAAAGCAATCCCGATTGGGGATATGAACACATTGCCGGAACAATGCGGTATCTGGGATACAATGTCAGTGCGACAACGATTCGGCATATTCTGGAAGCGAACGGCATCGTTCCTGATCCTGAGCGACGACTGCGCGGAGATTGGTCTCAATTTATCGAAACACAGCAGTATGTGACGGCATCGACGGATTTCGCCCAGGTGGAGCGTTTGACTCCATTCGGACTGATTCGTGAGAGTCTGCTGTTTTTTATGGACATCGGCAGCCGGGAAGTATGCCTGGGAGGTATTGTTCATAATCCCGACAGCAACTGGACTACACAGATTGCCAGAAACATGTGCGATATGTGGAACGGCTTCATGCTGGGTAAAAAATACCTGATCCATGATCGCGATCCACTTTTCAACAAAAGATTCGATTCCGTTTTTGAATCCACTGGGGTTCAAATCAAGAGGCTGCCGCCGTTCACACCGCAGATGAATGCCCGCATGGAGAATTTCATTCGGGCGATCAAGACAGAGTGTCTGAACAAGATTATTTTTACTTCAGAACGGCAACTTCGGCTGGCGGTCAAGGAATATCTTGAATACTGGAACCATTATCGTCCCCATGCCGGGCTTGGCGGCAAAATGGTCAAACCGTATCCGCAGGATATGAATGCCCCGGTCAGAGAGGTTTCATTTCTTGGTGGCTTGCTTCACGGTTATCGACGGGAACCGATGGCGGCGTGAACGTGAGGAATTTATGCACCCCCGTTACGCGCGCGTGAGGATTTTCGCTCTTGTCAGAAAAATAGGGATTTTATGACAGTCTGCCAGTCTGATTTTTTCGTATGACAGGTCATGAGTAGAGGTCGGAAGTTCGAATCTCTTTTCTACCATTTTCGCGATGTTCAAACTCTTTTTTGAGGTAAAATGAAGTTCCAGTTTCTCACGGAGAATTTTTCGAGAAGTGAAAATGCTCCTCCTTTTGAGACTCGAAAAATTCGCCATTTTGAGGTGGAGAGAATTTTTCTGGAAAATAAAAAAATGGTCCAGGAAACAGGCCGATGCACTCAGATCGCGGGATCCACGGCTTACATCCGGCGCTCTGATGGCTCCGCCCGGTGAGCCCCCTTCAGGGTTCCATCAGCTTCACACCCAGTTCATACGCTCTTTTGCACTCCTCCGGAAACACGGTCTCGTGACGAAGCCGTTTGGCGTCGCTGTCCCAGCAGCCGAGGTGGTAGCAGCTGTAGTCTTTCACCTGCATGGTATCCGTGGCAAGAAGCGTCTCACAGTGGCCGAAGTAGAGTTTCATCCAGTTTGCGTATCGCTGAAACAGCGCAGAGTATCCGAACTCTCCGAACAGAGACTCCGGTATATTCATCGTAAATATCCATGCCGTTTTTTTCGCAGGACTCAACGGTTTGCTGTAATCATCGTAGTTCAAATACTGAAACAGAAAACGTTCCAAAAAGGAGCGCATTTCTCCGGAAACTTCACTGAAGTAGATGGGACTGCCCAGCACCACGACCTCGGCTTCGTGAAGCCGCTTCAACACCGCGGCAAGATCATCGCGCACTACACAGCAATCGGGCCGCGGCTCCTTGCGCTGTTTGCACATCATGCAACTGCGGCAACCGCGAAAATTCAGGTCGTAGAGATAGACCATCTCCGTCTCGGCCCCTGCAGATGCGGCGCCGGAAAGAACATTCTTCAAAAGGGTGTCGGTATTCCAGTTTTTCCGGGGACTCCCGTTGATTGCAATCACTTTCATGGTTTCTCTTTCTCCTGTAGATAGGCGTATATTTCTTTCCCAACGATTACTGATGAAAAACATTACTTACAACCGCCTGCACAGCCATTTTACCTGATACCGCCTTCGCAACGTTTGCAAGGCTCATACATTATCCGGAAAGCGGCCCCCCCGCTCAGGAACGGTACTCGCGGCTGTCGTAGGAGGCGGATTTCGGAGCGAACCGATGGTAGAATCCCCAGAGAAGTCCCGGCAGGGCGCCGCCGATGTGGGCGAGATAGGCGACCCCGCCGCCCGTTCCGGCGGACCGGGTCAGAAGCGCCAGCCCGATCTGCAGCAGAATCCAGAGCATGAATGCGCCCCACGCCGGAATCGAAAACCAGTTGCGCCGCGCCATCAGAGCGCCGAATATACTCCGGGAAAACAGCATGAAAGAGAGCCGCACCTGCGGGAAACAGACCGCGTAACAGGCGATCACCCCGGAAATGAATCCGCTCGCGCCGACACACGGAATATCCGAGCGCGGATCGAAGAGCGCATGCAGCAACGACGCACACAACCCGGAAGCCAGCAGCAGAAGCAGATACTTTCCCTTTCCGAATTCATCCTCGACATTATCCCCGCAGATCAGCAGAAAATAGAGGTTGCCGACCAGGTGCCAGATTCCGCTGTGCAGGAACATCGAACTCAACAGCGTCAATCCGCCGTGGCGCCCCCACTCCGCCGGAATGAATCCCCAGTTGTCGATCGTTTCGCGCAGATGCGGCACACTGAGGCAGAACACCACGAGACAGAGCAGGGAGATCCCCCAGGTGATCAGCGGCAGACGGCGGGGGGAAGGCGCATCCAGCTCCACCGGCAGCCCGAGCAGGCCGACCAGATATTTCCACCCCTCGTCCGGAACGTGCTCGCCGCCATCGAGTTGACGGAACTCCCGGTTGATCCTCTCCTCCTCCACCTGAATCTGCCGCAGGGCGAGGAGCTCCCGCGCCTTCGGCGGCAGCTCCTCCTCCGCCTCCGGTTCCGGCAGAGGAATCCGCTCCAGTTCGGCAGGATCGAACCAGACCGTCTGGCAGGTGCAGCAGAGATCCAGCTCCAGCGCCTTCCCCGACAGCGGCAGCGTGACCCGGCGCATCGGCATATGACAGGAACCGCAGTCCGGCCCTGACTCCGCGTATCCGGTCCGCGCGGTCCGCCACAGGAGATCGACGAAAGCGCGATTGGCACAGAGACTCCGCAAACCGGAAACGGTCAGCATCCGGCCGCCGCAGGACGGGCATCGGAACACCACCACCTTCCGGTAGAATTCCCGCTCCAGCTCCTGGTCGCAGTTCGGACACCTCATCGCACCAGCCCCCCGCAGTCAGAGTAGAACAGCAGTCCGACCGGCCGCTTCCGCTCCGGCCGGACCGTTTTTCAGGCGGAACGCCCTATTTCCCGCAACGGATCGCGGCCTGCGCCGCCGCCAGACGGGCGATCGGCACCCGGTAGGGACTGCACGAAACGTAATCGAGCCCCTCCTTGTGGCAGAATTCGACCGACTTCGCTTCTCCGCCCTGTTCGCCGCAGATACCGACCTTCAGCTTCGGTTTGACCGAACGGCCCCCCTTCACCGCGATATCGATCAGCTTGCCGACGCCCGCCTGATCGATCGTCTGGAAGGGATCCGCCGCCAGCAGTTTCTTGTCGAGGTAATCCCCGAGGAAGGCGCCGATGTCGTCGCGGCTGAACCCGAAGGTCATCTGGGTGAGGTCGTTGGTGCCGAAGCTGAAGAAGTCCGCCTCGGCCGCCATCTGATCGGCCAGCAGTGCGGCGCGCGGAATCTCGATCATCGTGCCGACCTTGTACTCGACCGCCGGGACCTTGAACTTCTTCGCGACCTCCGCGGCGACGCGGGCGAGAATCTCCTTCTGGAACTTGATCTCCGACGCATCGCAGGTGACCGGGATCATGATCTCCGGCTTGCAGGTGTGCCCGTCGCGGTTCAGTTCCGCGGCGGCTTCGAGGATGGCGCGCATCTGCATCTCGGAGATCTCCGGATAGGTGATGCCGAGCCGGACGCCGCGATGACCCATCATCGGGTTGGTCTCATGCAGCCCCTCCGCGCGGCGGGCGATGTCGATCAGCTTGATGCCGAGCGCTTTCGCCAGCTCCTGACGCGCCTCCCGGGCGCTCGGAACAAATTCGTGCAGCGGCGGGTCGAGCAGACGGAAGGTCACCGGCAGCCCCTGCATCGCGGTCAGCGTCCCCTTGATGTCCTTCTTGACGAAGTGGAACAGCTCCTTGACCGCCTTCTGCCGCTCCTCCGGCGTCGCGCTGAGAATCATTTTACGCAGGGCGAAGAGCGGCTTTTCACTGTTCTTGCCGTAGAACATGTGTTCGGTCCGGAAGAGGCCGATCCCCTCGGCGCCGAAATTGCGGGCGATCTTCGCATCCTCCAGATTGTCGGCATTGGCACGCACGCCGAGCCGGCGGTATTTATCCACCAGCTTCATGAAGTGCTGAAGCTTCGGATTCTCGCTCGAATCCATCGTCGCCACCGCCCCGGCGTAGACGTAGCCGCGGGTGCCGTTGAGGCTGATGATCTCTCCGGCACGGTAGACCTTGCCGCCGACCTTCATGGTGCCGGCCACCTCATTGATTTCGAGGCATCCGGCGCCGACGATGCAGCACTTGCCCCAGCCGCGGCAGACCAGAGCCGCGTGGCTGGTCATGCCGCCGCGCGCGGTCAGAATGCCGGTTGCGGCGCGCATCCCCTCGACGTCCTCGGGGTTGGTCTCTTCGCGGACCATGACGACCGCCTCGCCTTTCGCGGCGGCCTTGACCGCCTCTTCGCTGTGGAAGACGATCCTGCCGACCGCGCCGCCGGGACCGGCGGGCAGGCCGCGGGCGATGAGCTGAGCGCTCTTCTCCGCCTTGGGGTCGAGAATCGGGTGAAGCAGTTCATCGAGCTGCGCGGGCGAAACCCGCATCACGGCAGTCTTCTCGTCGATCAGCTTCTCCTTGAGCATATCCATCGCCATGTTCAGCGCGGCGGTGCCGGTGCGTTTGCCGACGCGGCACTGGAGCATGTAGAGTTTGCCCTCCTGGATGGTGAACTCGATGTCGAGCATGTCATGGTAGTGCTGTTCAAGCGTGTTGCGGATGCCGAAGAGCTGCCGGTAGAGTTCCGGGTAGAGCTCCTCCATCGACTTGAGGTGCTTGTTCTGCTCGTTGCAGGTATCCTGGTTGAGCGGATTCGGGGTGCGGGTTCCGGCGACCACATCCTCGCCCTGCGCGTTGATCAGCCACTCGCCGTAGAACTTGTTGTCGCCGGTCGCAGGGTCGCGGGTGAAGGCGACGCCGGTCGCCGAGGTGTCGCCCATGTTGCCGAACACCATGCTCTGCACGTTGACCGCGGTTCCCCAGTCGTCGGGAATCCCCTCGATCCGGCGGTAGGAGACCGCTTTTTTGCCGTTCCAGCTCTTGAGCACCGCGCCGATGCCGCCCCAGAGCTGCTCCATCGCGTCGTCGGGGAATTCGCGCTTGAGCGTCGTTTTGATCTGCTTCTTGAACTTGTCGCAGAGCAGCTTGAGATCCTCGACGGTGAGGTCGGTGTCGGAAGTGTAACCCTTTTTCTCCTTGAGCTCTTCCATCATCGCGTCGAGCTGTTTGCGGATCGCCTTGCCTTCGGCCGGTTCGATCCCCTCGGCCTTCTCCATCACCACGTCGGAGTACATCATGATCAGCCGCCGGTAGGCGTCGTAGACGAACCGCTCATTGCCGGTCTTGGCGATCAGCCCCGGAATGGTTTTCGTGGAAAGTCCGACGTTGAGGACGGTTTCCATCATGCCCGGCATCGAACTGCGCGCGCCGGAGCGGCAGGAGACCAGCAGCGGATTCTTTGCGTCGCCGAACTTCATGCCCATCTGCTTTTCGACCCCGGCGAGCGCGGTCTTGACCTGCTTCTCCACGCCGGCGGGCAGTTTGCTGCCGTTCTTGAAATAGTCCACACAGCACTCGGTGGTGATGGTGAATCCGGGGGGCACCGGGAGCCCCAGCGAAGCCATCTCCGCCAGATTGGCGCCCTTTCCGCCGAGCAGTTCCTTCATCGCGCCGGAGCCTTCAGAGTTCCCGCCGCCGAAGGAGTACACATACTTCTTTCCTGCCATTTTTTCTCCCTTCCCTCTGTTGGACGATTACTTGAACGTATCGAAAACCCGCAGAATCGCCCGTTTTTGCTTGTTTTTCTCCAACCCCATGATCATAAAGGAGCCGCGCACCTCGATCGGATACGGGATCCCCTGAATGTACGTTCTGCCCTGCTCGGCGAGACGCTCCAGCCGCTTCCGCTGGACGCGCGACGTGCGGTCATATTTGTAGACGCCGATCTCGGAACCATCCACCATGATGCCGCATCCGCTGGTCGCGCGGAACGGGTCGGGCAGCAACGGCCGGACCCCGTCCACTTTGATGCCGGCGCGGGTCAGATAACCGGCGAAATCCTCCGGCCGCAGGTAGTTGTTGTCGATGGTCGTGCAACCGGTGAAAAAACAGCTCAGCATCACCAGCAGAGCCGGGACGGCGAAGCGAAAATTCGGCATGCGTTTTCCTCTCTCATTGGGCTCATTGATTGTATAATCTAAATCTATCATGACCAGATTGCAAGGCATTCCGCCAAATATTTTCGTCATCTCACATGAATTTCATGATTTCCGGGGGTGTCTCCCCGTCGGCCGGAAGATTTTCCTGAATCACCCGGGTGATTCCGTAGAGTCCGGCCAGCACATTCTCCCGGTGTTCCCCCTCGAATCGGTAGGCCGGGATGTATCCCCCGAGGGCGGCGATGAACCGCCCCCCCCGGTCGAACACCGGGAACGCCACCGACACCAGCGTCGGGTACCAGTCCCGGATCAGCATCGGTTTTTCCGCAATCTGTTCCAGCTCGCGGAAAAAATCCTCCCGGGTCCGCACCGCCGGCCAGAGCGCCTCCCCCGGCAGGCCGGAGACGGCGAGAAACCTCTCCTGCTGCTGCCGGGTGCAGTGCGCCAGCAACAGCAGTCCGGTCGCAGTATAATAGACATCTTCGATCACAGTCGGATTGTAGTTGACCTGCAGTTTGTGGTGCAGATCCGGCTTCGCCTCGCAGATCACATAGCGCTTGGTGCCGTTCAGCACGGCGAGCACGACGCCCTCCTTCTGCTCCTGCACGAACTGCCGCATCGGGGAGTCCGCCAGCCGGACCAGTTCCGGGCGGTAGGCGAAGTTGTGGCAGAGGCCGTTCACCGCCGGACCGAGCCGGTAGCCGCGCCGCATGCCGAGCCGTTCCATGTAGCCGAGCTCGACCATGCTGTTGACGATGTGGAAGCAGGTGGCGGGCTGGACGCCGATCAGGTCGGCCATTTCACGAATGGACCAGACCCGCTGTGGATCTTCCGCCACTTTCGCCAGAATCGTAAAGCAGCGTTCGATCACCTGAATCATGGCTCCTCCCGGTTGAATGTTCTCCTGTGTGCGGTCCCATAACAATACCGCGGGAACCGGACTTTGTCAAGTTCGGCGGACTATTTCCGCTCCAGCACGAACACGCACCCGACCGCGAAGAGATTGGGCATCGACGTGGTCAGCAGCGGGAAGGTCATCCCCACCGGAATCTCCTGGTAGATGCGGATTTCCAGATGGTTGCAGAGCCGTTGAAAGTCCCGAATGGTGCCGAGGTGGATGTTCGGCGTGTTGTACCACTGGTAGGGGATCTGGGTCGTCCGCGGCATCGAGCCGGCGAACAGCAGCTGAAGGCGGCAGTGAAAATGGCCGAAGTTGATAAAGCTGACCGCGGCGCGGCGCCCGACCCGGACAATGCGCCGGAGCAGCCGGTCCGGCCGTTTCACCTGCTGAAGCGTCTGCGAAAGGATCACCAGATCGAACGAATTTTCTTCGGCAAAGTCCAGCTCATCGTTGAGGTCGCTCTGAATCACCGGCACGCCGTTGGCGATGCATTGCGCGACCAGTTTGTGCTCGATCTCCATGCCGAGAATGTCGGCGCCGCGGGTTTCGCGGAGCATCTTGAGGAAACTGCCGTCGCCGCAGCCGAGGTCGAGCACCCGGTGGCCCGGCTGCACCAGGTCGGCGATGATTTTAAGGTCGTGCCGCAGTTTGAGATCGACGTAGAGAGATTCAACCATGGAGGCCCTCCAGACGGTTGTGCAGAAAATCCCGGAGCATCGGCCCCAGCACATCCGCTTCGAGCAGAAATGCGTCATGCCCGTAGGCGGATTTGATTTCACAGAAGGAGACGTTCAGCCGGTTTTTGAGCAATGCGTTGACGATCTTGCGCGACTCCACGGTCGGGAAGAGCCAGTCGCTGGAGAACGAAACCACCAGAAACGCCGCCGTCGCCGTCGAAAAGGCTTTGGCAAGATCCCCGCCCGCCCGCGCGGCCAGATCGAAGTAATCCATCGCCCGCGTGATGTAAAAGTAGCTGTTGGCGTCGAACCGCTCGACGAAACGGCGCCCCTGATGCTCGAGATAGCTCTCCACGGCGAAGTCGCGGTGGAAATCGAAGCTGTAGGAGTCGGCATCCTGCAGATCGCGGCCGAATTTCAGGCTCATCGACTCGTCGGAGAGATAGGTGATGTGCGCGAGCATCCGGGCGGCGGCGAGGCCGCGGTCCGGCACGTGGTCGGCGGAATAGTTGCCGTTGTTCCAGTTCGGATCGTACTTGATCGCCTCGCGGCCGACCCAGTCGAACGCGATGCTCTGCGGCGACAGCTGGCTGGTGGTGGCGATCGGCACGGCGCTGTCCAGCCGGTCCGGGTAGTTAATCGCCCACTCCATCGCCTGCATGCCGCCCATAGAGCCGCCGACGACGGAGAGCAGTTTCTCAATGCCGAGGTAGTCGATCAAGTAGCGCTGGGCGCGAACCATGTCGCGGATGGTGATCACCGGGAAATCCAGGTTGTAGGGATTGCCCGTGTCGGGGTTGACCGAACGCGGCCCGGTCGAGCCGGCACAGCTGCCGAGCACATTGCTGCAGATGACGAAGTAACGGTTTGTATCGATCGCCTTGCCGGGCCCGACCAGTTCGTCCCACCAGCCGGGTTTGGGATCCTCCGGCGTGTGCCGTCCGCAGACGTGGGCGTCTCCGGAGAGCGCATGGGTGATGAGAATGGCGTTGGAGCGGTCCGGCGCCAGGGTGCCGACCGTCTCATAACGGATGTTGACCCCTTTGAGCGTCCTTCCGCAATCAAGCGCCAACGGCTCGGGAAGTTGAAAATTCTGCGGTTTGACGATGAACTCCAAAGCTGCCTCTCTCCCGGATTTACAAGAACGAAAATGATATAATATAACGTATCGCCGTCATTTTTCAACCGGCAGGGTCCGGTTTTCGGGCAAACTCCCCTCCCCGTCCCCTCCGGCCTCCTCCGCCGGAAGGGGATAGAGCCGCATGATCCACTCGCCGTCGAGCGGGCGGCCGTTCCAGCGGGAACGGTGATAGTTCCGCTGTGCGTCACAGATCAGCCGCTGTTCCCCGGAGACCGCGAGCAGATCGACCCGCACGGTCCCGTCGGCGCAGGAGACCGGCATGCGCACTTTGGAAAATCCGGGGCGGTCCAGATCGAACAGCTGATCCTCGCCGTTGATTTTGACGGCGAGCCTTCCGGGCGTGACAGTGAGGAGCGTCCACTCCAGTTCCGCCCGGGCGGGGGAGATCGGGAACCGTTTTTCCAGCATCATCCCCGGTTCGAGCGGCAGCTCCTGCCAGCCGCCGAAGGTCAATGGTCCGTAATCGAACCACGCGCTCTTCCCGTCGCCGAGATCGAGCCGGGTGCCGGCGGGCCGGACCAGCCGCATCACCGCAGCTTCGCACTGCTGCCGGTAGAACTCATAGCCGGAGGTGGTCAGCCAGAAGGCGGCCACCAGAGCGCCGCCGCCGAGAAGCAGCGTCTGTTTCCGCGCCTGCGGAGCGCTCTTCCAGCGGCGGATCATCCAGCCGGCAAAGGCCCCGCCCGCCACCGCCGCCAGCGGCAGAATCGGCGCCCGGAACCGGGAGAGGATGTAGAAGAGCGCCGTCGCCCCCCAGTAGGCCGCGATGAAGTAGAACAACAGCCAGACCGGCAGGGAGTCGCGAAGCCGCAGCCGGGGCAGCAGCACCACGATTCCGGCGAGGGCGAGAGCGAGCAGAAGTCCACTGCGGCCGAACACCAGCACCTGGAGAATCCGGCTCGCTTCGCCTTCTCCGTAGAGCGACACGTTGTTCGGAATCTCCCGGTAATCCCAGAAGAGCAGAAGTTTGCGGAACTGCAGTTCGAAGAACGCCGCCGGTTCCCGGCACATCCAGTCGAACATCTGTTCCGCCACCGGCACGCCGGAGCGGGAGAGCTCCATCATCCGGTGCCACGCCTCGGGGTACTCCATCGGTCCGGCGGGCAGACCAGGTTCCCGGCCGCCGGGCGGAGCCTCCTGCGAATTGCCCAGCCCGAGCACGGCGTCGGCGGCGGTACTCGGCCCGGAGAGCCGCCCCGTCACCCGCGTGTTGTGAATGGCGAACGGCAGCTGTACCGCGATCAACAGCCCGGCAAACACCCCCAGTCCGGCGGCGATGCGGCGCCCGGAGACGGCCCGGCGGCGTCCGGCCAGCACGCCCAGCAGCACAATGCCGGGGACCAGAATCCAGATGTTGCCGCGGGTCAAGATTGCGATTCCGGTCATGATGCCGGCGGCCGTCCAGAACCGGAGCTGTTTCCACTCCATCGCCCGGAGCACCAGATAGAAAAGCAGAGTGAGGTTGAAAGACTGCAGTGTCTCGTTCTGATGGAACGGCGTATAGAGCAGAAGCGGCGTGGAGATCGCCGTGAGGACCGCCGCCGCGTAGCCGGCATTCCGGCCGAAGAGACGGGCGGCGGAGAGACCGGCGAACCAGCAGCAACCCGCGCCCAGCAGCGACTGCACCGCGATCACAAACCAGATCGATGCGCCGGAGACGAGATAAAGCACCGGCAGAAAGACCGCGTAATAGAACGGCTGATAGTAGAACTCCCCCGAATATTGAAACGCCGCCATGTCGCGGGCCAGTTGCATGTAGGTGGCCAAATCGCTGAGTTTCGAGGGGGAGAACACACTGTTGTTCCCGCCGTTGATTGCGGCGAGCTCCGCCGAGACGCCGAGGCGCAGCAGCAGAGCCGCGATGGAAATCCAGGCGAGATTCCGTAAAAAACGCCGCCCCTTGTCGCAGGCGGCGGCGCTTTTCCGAACTGTTGTTCCGGAGCGGGACATCAGACGGTCATGAGCTCCTTCTCTTTGGCCGCCAGAAGCTTGTCGAGCGTGGTGATGTACCGGTCGGTCAGCTTCTGAATGTCGTCGAGCATCTTCTTGAGTTCATCTTCGGTGTAGATGCCGTCCTTCTGCGCCTTCTTGGCCGCTTCGTTGCCTTCGCGGCGGATGTTGCGCAGAGCGACCTTCGCCTCTTCGCACTCGGATTTGGCCTGCTTCGCCAGCGCCTGACGGCGCTCCTGGCTCAGCTCCGGAATCGGCAGTTTGAGGGTACGGCCGTCGCTCATCGGCGTGATGCCGATGTTGGAGGCGAGCAGCGCCTTCTCAATGGCGGAAACCGCGGTCGTATCCCAGGGCTGGATCACCAGCAGACGCGGTTCCGGCGCGGTGATCCCGGCGATCTCCTTGAGCCGGGTGGGGGTGCCGTAGTATTCCACGGTCACATGTTCCACCAGCGCAGGGGAGGCCTTGCCGGTGCGGATGGCGGAGAAGCTGCTTCCCAGCACCTCTTCCGTCTTCATCATGTGCTCTTCCAGACTGTCGAGCAGATTGGTCGGATCCAGTTGCATTCTCATATCCTCCAGTCAAATACTTGTACTCTGAACGAAATATCCGGTAACATAACAACCGGAAGCGGAAATTGCAAATAAAATCCCCGGAATTCCCGCTTTTTTTCACTTTTTGCCCATGCCGGTTTGCGCGGCAAACCGCACCACCATCGAAACCTCCGCCGGGAGCTCCCCCGGATTGCCGATCTCATGCTCTACATCGCTTTCGAAAAGGATGAAATCCCCCGTCCTCAGCTCCGCCTCGTTCCCGCCGGCTTTCACCCGGATGGAACCGGAGAGCACCGTCAGAAACTCCTCCGTCCCCGGCGAGTGCGCCAGTGACCGGTGCACGCACCCCGGCGCCAGCTTCAACCGGTAAAGTTCCAGATCCTCCGCCATGTTCACCGGCGAAAGCACCTCGAACACCGCCCCCGATTCCGCCGCAATCGACGTGATGTTCTCCCGCCGGTTGACCTCGAAGCGTTTCGACCGTTTCCCCTCACCCCGCAGCAGCGTTTCGAAGTCGATGTTCAGCGCGTGGGCGATCTTCCACATCGTCGCAATCGTCGGATTCACCTTGTCCGCCTCGATCTGCGACAGCATCGCCTTCGACACCCCGCTCGCCGCCGCCAGCGCGTCCAGCGACAGCTGCTGCCTGCGCCGCTCCCGATGCAGGTTGCTCCCCAATGCCGGAGGATCCGGAATCTTTCTTTCCATATTCATTATACTATACTTTTTGTAGAATATATTAAATTTCCGGCTTGTATTTTCCGCCTTCCGCTGTATAATATAACGAACATCATTTAAAATATCAAACAAAGAAAGAAAAATAAGGAGAAAAAACAGATGACCGCCACACTCTTTACTTCCATACAGATTCTGATTTTGCTGAATCCGTTTGCAGTGCTCTCCACCTTTCTGGCGATGACTCCGCGCTGGACGGAGCGGGAACGGCGTATGCTCGTGCTCCGGGCGATGATAACGGTCATCGTCGCCGGTGTCACGCTCTTTTTCGGAGGAAGTGTGATCTTCTCGCTCTTCGGCATCAACATCGATGTGTTCCGGATCGGCGGCGGCGTCATCCTCATGGTGTGCGCGATTTCGCTGATCTGGGGGAAAGCCGGCGCGGCGGATGACAACGGCGACGATCCCGGGCACGACATTGCAGTCGTCCCGATCGCCATCCCCATGGCGGTCGGTCCGGGCACCGCGGCCGGGCTGATCGTGATCGGTCTGGAGAATCACGGACTCTGGATGACGGTCTCCAACCTTGCCGCGCTGGGGTTTGCCACCGCGTTGCTTGCCGGCCTTCTGCTGCTTGGCACGCGCGCCGAGCGGCTGCTCCGCCGGCGCGGCATCGCCATCATCACCCGCCTGACGGGGCTGTTTCTCTCGGCGATCGCGGCGGGGATGATTCTCGACGGGGTAAAGAGCTTCTTCCACCTCTGAGTGGCGTATTTTCCTGTCTGTACCGTAGAAAAGAGCCTTCTTCCTCCCGGTAAACTGCCTGTCCCCCGGTCTGCTGCGAGCCTTCTTCTGCGCCGCACTTGGCCCGTCTTCTCCGGCCAATCTACCGGAATCCGGGCATAAAAAAACCTCCAGTTGTGTGCGAAGCAACTGGAGGTAAGAAAAATTCCGGCACC
>URVC01000081.1 GCA_900551245.1 uncultured bacterium
CGGAACCTGATCCAGATCCGGAACCTGATCCAGATCCGGAACCTGATCCAGATCCTGATGGCGGCGATGGCGGCGATGGCGGCGGCGATGGCGGCGGCGGCGGTGTTGATATCGGCGGAGATGGTGGCGATGGCGGCGATGGCGGTGATGGAGTTGGTGATTTTTCTGGTTCGTCTGTTTCTGCTGGTGAGTTTGCCGATGTTCCTGATTCTGGTGATTTTGTTTCTTTTTCTGGTGATGCTCCTGACTTTTTGACGGGGGTTATTCCCTCTGCTGGTCGTTCTGCTCCGGTTGTTACAATTCCTTTTCCCGCGGTTTGTCAAATTTCGCAGGATATTGTAATTAATTTTGGGACGTCTCCTTTTGATACTATTTTCGGTACAATTCGCGATATTCTCGCAGGTCTTGTTTATATTGGTGGTTTTATTCTTCTGATTAAAATTTTGCGTTCTTTGGAGTTCTAAATGTCTACAATTGGTTCTCTCCTTTCTTCATTTTGGGAAAAAATTCGGGAGGGGTTTACTTTTCTTATTCAGTCTGTTGTTGATGGTCTTCAATGGCTTGTTGATATGGCCATTTCGTTGTTGACTGAATTTTATAATTATATTCGCGTTGAGGTTTTTTCCCCTCTTTATGAATCTGTTGTTACTAATCCGTTTGGCAATGTTACTTTTTTGGATTCAGTTTATTTATCTTGGGTTAATTACTTTTTGCCTGTTTCGGAAGTTCTTCATATTCTTACTGTTTTGCTTGGTGTTTGGTTTGCTGTGCTTTCATTAAAGATTATCGTGAAGTTGATTCCGACAATTTATTGATGGAGGTTTGTTTTGCTTTACGTTATTACAGGTAAACAACGAGCCGGAAAATCTTATTTTTCTGTTACGATTATTCAGGATTATTTGAAATCTTCCTCTCGTCCTATTTATACAAATCTTCCTTTACATCCTGATATCATTTGTAAAGGGCTTTTTCGTTCTCCTGCGAAATATTCTCTTGCATTGCGTCGGATTTATCTTTTTAAAAAGTTTCGTTCTTTTGGTGAAGCGCGCGAATTTTATCGAAAAAATCCTGATTGGTGTAAGTTTCATCAGATTTTGCCGGAAAAAGCTATTTTACGTTTTTGGCAGGTTACTCAGGCGAACGCAGTTATTGTTTTAGATGAATTGTATCAATATTTTTCATCTTCGGATTATCGCGACAAGTCTGATGATACTGCTGAGCGTCGGCGGGAACTGCTCGCTTATACTCGTCAGCATGGTCATTACAAGGATGATATGTTTCTTATTTCTCACTCTGAAAGCGATCTTGATGTAAATATTCGTCGTGGCGTTCAATATCTGTATGTAATCAGGAATGCGAAGTATTCCAATATCTTTGAGCGTTTTACTTGGCTGAAAGGTTTGAAATGGCCTGTTCAGTTCTTTATCATTCGTGGTTATGAGCATGGAGACAAGGAATATTCTGATTCGTGGTCTTTGTTTCCTCGAAAACATGTTTTTCAGTGCTATGATTCATTTAGTCGCGCTGAATCAGTACCGGGCAAATCCTTGCCTGATGAAAATGCAACAAGTACAGATACAGGTACGAATGTTTTAAAGAATCTTTTGCATTTCGTGAGCTGTTTGTGGCTTCCTCTTGCTTTCGTTTCCTGTATGGTAATAGGTGGTTGTGTTGGATGGAATGAATATTTAAAGTTTGTCAAGGGGCAGAAAGTGGAGCTTTCAACCGGGGCAGGGGGGGAACAAATAAAGAAACTGCCTGAAAAACTTGTTGAGCAGGTTCAGCAGGAAAAGCAGCCAGTTTTGTATTATTCGCCTTTGGCTGTTTCTCCTAATCGTTTGGTTTATCCTAATGGTATTGTTTTAAAGATAGGTGATGTTTATGAAGATGAGAAGATTGTTCGCTTTGATCGCAGGTTTGTTTATTTCGCTGGGGGCGGTCGCTGCTCCCTCTCCTCGTTCGTCAGAGTTCCAGCAGCAGGATCAGCAGGAACAGCAGCAGGAAAGCAACCCTAAAGATTTTTTTCTGTCTTGTCAAGGGGTTCCATTGTGGCAAGTCTGCCAGTCGATCAGCGAGTATTATAATGTTAATGTCGTGGTGTTCGATGATCTCAAAGATAAGCTTATTTTTGCTGATGTTTCAGGTTGTGATCTTGTTGATGTTCTCGATCTGATTACTTGGCTTTTGGGGGTTGAGTGGGTAGAAAGGGCAGGGCAGTATTATATAGGCGGTAATCAGTCGAAAATTATGGTTTTTCCTTCTTTGGGGATTGATCAAAAGATTGAAGCTGTTTTTCCTAATGCTGTTAAGCTGGTGAATGATAAATTGATCGTTCAGGGGTCTGAACGTGAGTTAAAGCGTATTTCCGATTCTCTTTCTTTAACATTGGATAGGCAGGTTGCTCGTTGTCAATTAAAGGTTATTGAGGTGGTTTACTCGAATGATTTTCAGGTTGGTCTTGATTGGGAAAAGTCTTTTGATTATGGTGTTTCATGGGAGAATATGTTAAAAAATGTCCATCCCGTTACACATCTTGCAATGTCTGCAAAAGCATCTTTGCAACTTGATCAAGCTGTTATTTCTACTCGATATTTGGTTGATACTCAAGTTGGTATTTTGTCTGGTTCTAAGGTTTCTTTACAGATTGGTGATGAAACTGATCGGCCGGTTTATTCAACGTCAGAGTATGGTAACCGCGTTATCTCTGGTTATAGTACGCAGGAAACCGGACTTCTTATTGATTTGTCTGCTTATAATTCTGGCGGTGTTTGGGTTTTTGATTCGTCTGTTGAGCACTCCCGCCCTGTTTCTGATGTAAAAAAGACGCTCTCGAAGGTTACTACTCAAGTTTTAGTGTCTGATACTCGTCCTTTTCTGCTTGCGAACGTTTCTTCTTCTGGTCGTGAGTTTACAATAGAACAGGGGGTGCCATTTCTTTGTCGTATTCCTTATATTGGTTTTTTGTTTGGTGTTTTTGATAAGGTTCAAACTCGTCGAGATTTTTATGTTTGTATTCGTCTAATCGATAGTAAAACTGCGCCTCCTGTTCCGCCTTCGGCTGTTCCTGCCGTTTATCAGTCGTTAGATGACGTCCGGGGCGAAATCAACTGACGCAAACGAAAAAACGCTGTTGCGTTTCGTGCGTCTGATTTCGTCCCGGCGGCAGGGTGATTGTACCCGTCGGGATTTCCGGGCCTTTCTCGTGGCTTTACGGTATATTTCTAACGTCGCATAATGTATGTTATGTTAAGAATCAAGTCGATACAACGGGTGAGGGGATCTTGTTTAATCTCTTTTCTATAAAAAGGATATGAATTCCAAACAAGGCGATTGTTAATAACTTGATCATAAAATTGTCGATAAATAATGATTTTTTATTGAGAGTATCTTTTTAAACCGATTTGATAAAACGTGCGGAATGTTTTATTTTAATAAGATGTCATTCTGCCATAGCAAGGAAATTTGTCAACCACGATGAAACAGTACGATGTTGTTGTTATCGGAGCCGGACACGCCGGCTGCGAAGCGGCATTTGCGGCAGCCCGGCTTGGAGCTGAAACACTGCTGATTACCCTGAATCTGGACCACATTGCCCAGATGAGTTGCAACCCGGCGATCGGCGGTATCGCCAAAGGACAGGTGGTTCGGGAAATCGACGCAATGGGCGGCGCGATGGGAGTCGTCACCGATGCGGCGTCGATTCAGTTTCGCATGTTGAACCGCACCAAAGGGCCGGCGGTCTGGTCACCCCGTTCCCAATGCGATAAGGTCTGCTATCAGCGCGGCATGAAATATTTGCTCGAACAGACACCCGGTATCGATATTCTGCAGTCGGAAGTCACCGGTTTCCTCGTCGAAAAAGAGCGGATTGTCGGCGTCGAAAACCAGTTTGGCGATCAGATCCGCTGCGGCGCGGTTGTCATCACCACCGGAACATTTCTGCGGGGCACGCTCCACTATGGGTTACGCCATTTTCCGGGAGGACGGGCCGGCGATTTTCCGGCGGCGTCTCTTTCCGGAGCTCTTGAAGGAACACTGGGGCTTCGACTCGGCCGTTTGAAGACCGGCACCCCTCCCCGCATCCTTGCCAAAACCATCGATTTCTCCGGCATGCAGCTTCAGCCAAGCGAAAAGACGGAGGAGCGGTTCAGCCACTGGAGCCGGGAACTCTCCCCTGCCCTCCCGGAGGCAATTCGGCATGATCTGCCCTGCTATCAGGTCTACTCCACCGGACGAACAGCGGAAATCGTCCGGGAGAATTTACAGTATTCTCCGATGTATCAAGGGATTATCAAAGGGATCGGCACACGTTACTGTCCCTCGTTTGAAGATAAGGTGGTTCGTTTTCCGCAGCATCCGCGTCACCTGCTCTATCTGGAGCCGGAAGGTGCCCAGACGGAAGAGTTCTATATTAATGGAATCTCCACCAGCCTGCCTCCCGAGGTGCAGCGGCAGATGGTCCGTTCGGTGCCGGGGCTGGAACAGGCGGTGATCTCCCGTTACGCCTATGCGATTGAATACGACTTCCTCTATCCGGACCAGCTGGAACGAACCCTCCGGGTCAAACGGTACGACAACCTCTTCACCGCTGGGCAGATCAACGGTACCAGCGGCTACGAAGAGGCCGCCGGCCAGGGACTGGTGGCGGGAGTGAATGCAGCGAAAGCGGTCGCCGGCCATGCTCTGGCCGAGCTGGGGCGCGACCGCAGTTATATCGGCGTGATGATCGACGATCTCACCACCAAAGAGATTGTGGAACCGTACCGTCTTTTCACCAGCCGGGCGGAATATCGCCTGTCGCTGCGACAGGACAATGCCGATCTCCGGTTGACGGAGTTCGCCAGAGAGAACGGGCTTCTTCCGGAGTCGAAATACCGGGAATTTTTGAAATTCAAAGAGCTGCTCGACGCTTCATTGACCCGTTGCCGGAACGAAAAATTTTCCGGGCGGCCGCTGTTGAAGCATCTGGCCGAACTGGGGCCGGATGCGCCCTTCCCGGCAGAACGGGGAAACACGGCTCCCCTGCCCTTCCCCGCGCGGCTCCTGCCGGAACTGCCGGATACCCCGATGGGCAGACGTGTCTGGCGCGAACTGCTGGTTGAAGCCAAATACGACGGATATCTGCAGCGGGAAGCGGCGGAAATCGTTCGACTTCATCGGCTGGAACATCTGGCGATACCGGCGGATTTTGACTACAATGCCGTACGCGGTTTGAGCAACGAATCCCGGGCAAAACTTCTGAAAGTCTGCCCGACCACGCTGGCGCAGGCCGGGCGTATCGACGGAGTTACTCCGGCGGATATCGCTCTGCTCCAGGTCAAACTGCATGCACTTGCGGAGACGCGGGGATGACGGCGCCGCGAATTACCGCCTGGCGACTGCTTCTGCGGATGCCGTCCGCAGTTCTGTCACTTGCCGCAGTGCTCTTCTATCTGCTGCTGGCGGCGGGGACGGAAGGGTATTCCATATACTGCGAACAACGGGGTATTATACCGGTTTATCAGCGTACGGATGATACGGCGCGCTACGCCCCCCCTTCCCGCGAACACTGGATGGGAACCGATTACCAGGGGCGTGACGTTCTTCTGCGGGCTGCCGCCGGCAGTGCCACCGCGGTAAAGGTCGGCGTGATCGCCAGTTTTATCGCAGTCTTCATCGGAGTCACTCTCGGCGCAATCGCCGGATTTTACGGCGGGAAATTCGATGACTGGGTGGTCTGGGCGTACAGCACCTTTGCCTCCATGCCGACGCTGCTTTTCATCCTGGCCTTTGCTCTTCTTGTTTCCCGGAACTTTCTATCCGACAGCATGATGGATTTTGCCGGCGTGCTCGGAACGATTTTGCGGGCGGAGCCGGGAATGCTGGCCGTCTATCTCGCCATCGGCATGACCGGCTGGGTCACCCTCTGCCGGGTAGTGCGCGGCGAGACGATGCGACTGCGCGCCCTGCCCTATGTCGCGGCGGCGAAAGTTGCCGGCGTCAGTTCTCCGGTGATCATCCTGCGACATATTCTGCCGAATGTGTTCCATCTGGTCATCATCTACTTCACTCTCTCCTTTGCTGGAGCAGTCATGCTGGAAGTGATCGTGAGCTATCTCGGGTTCGGTGTGCAGAGCGCTCCGAGCTGGGGCGTGATGATCTCCGACGGGCAGGACCGGCTCTGGCGCGGCATATGGTGGGAAATCGCCGCCGCTACCGGATTCATGTTCGTGCTGGTGCTGGCGTTGAATGTACTGGGAGACGCACTGCGTGACGCTCTCGATCCCCGGCATCGACAGTAGCTTCTCCGGCCCCCCTGCCCTCTTTCGGTTTCATTCCATTCAAGCACCGGCACGGAAAAAGCCGCTCCCAGTTTTCTGAGAGCGGCTTTTTGACAGAACTTAATCTGTTATACGACAATTACTTGTCGTACGCATGACCGGCGGAACCGAGCACCTCGATGTTCTTGCGCTTGTAGAGCTCTTTGAGAGCGGTACGGGCCGGGCCGAGGTACTTGCGCGGGTCGAACTCTTCGGGCTTCTCGTCGAAAACCTTGCGGATCGCCGCGGTCATCGCCAGACGGCCGTCGGAGTCGATGTTGATCTTGCAGACCGCGGAACGGGCCGCGGCACGGAGCTGATCTTCGCCGATGCCGATCGCATCCTTGAGTTTGCCGCCATGTTCGTTGATGATCTTGACCAGATCCTGCGGAACGCTGGAGGAGCCGTGCAGCACGATCGGGAATCCCGGGATGCGCTTTTCAATCTCGGCAAGGATGTCGAGACGGATGCGCGGATTCTCGCCCGGCTTGAACTTGTAGGCGCCGTGGGAGGTGCCGATGGCGATCGCCAGAGAGTCGACGCCGGTGCGCTTGACGAAATCCTCCACCTCTTCCGGACGGGTGTAGGTGTGAGCTGTCGCCTTGACATCATCTTCGACGCCGGCGAGAACGCCGAGTTCGCCTTCGACGGTGACGTCGAACTTGTGCGCGTATTCGACGACCTTGCGGGTCTCCTTGATGTTCTCTTCATAGGGGAGATGGGATCCGTCGATCATGACCGAGGAGAAACCGTTGTCGATGCAGCTCTTGCAGGTTTCGAAATCCGGACCGTGGTCGAGGTGGAGAACGATCGGAATACCCTTGCCGCCGGAGATCTCCTTGGCATACTCGACCGCGCCCTGAGCCATATAGCGGAGCAGGGTCTGGTTGGCATACTCACGGGCACCCTTCGAGACCTGAAGGATGACCGGGGATTCGGTTTCGACACAGGCCTGAATGATCGCCTGCATCTGTTCCATGTTGTTGAAATTGTACGCGGGGATCGCGTATCCGCCCTTGATTGCCTTCTTGAACAGCTCACGGGTGTTCACAAGGCCGAGATCTTTGTAGCTGATCGCCATGAGAAAGACTCCTTGTTGAAGTTTTAGGGTAATGGAAATACTCCATCATGCTTTTAAAGTAGTGCCGACTGGGAAAAAATCAAGCCGAAAATCATTTTTTCTGATTGCATAATCAGGAAAATGAGGTTATAATAGGGTAAATTGCAATTTCCCCAACCAACAATCGAAAGGGTAGAGTATGCGGAACATCGTATTGCCGGTGGCAACGCTGGCACTGGCGTTTCTGCTGGGTGCCTGCGCAATGTTCTCTTCTCCGGAAATGGCGGAGAAATTCACCGTGCACAAAGTGTATGGAGACCACATGGTGCTTCAGCGCGGCGTGCCCATCCGGATCGGAGGAACTGCGGCCCCCGGCAAATCGGTCAAAGTGACCATCGGAGAAAACTCCACATATGCCGAAGCCGATGAGCACGGCAAATGGATGACCGATCTGCCGGCGATGGAAGCGGGCGGCCCCTACACCGTTCTGGTGGAAGGCGGCAAGACGTCGCAGCCGGTGCGCTTCGACGATGTTCTGATCGGCGAAGTCTGGCTCTGCAGCGGTCAGAGCAACATGGAGATGCCGGTCTGGAGCGGACGGCAGTTCTGGAACAGCCTGAACGGCGACCGGGAGGCGGCTCGGGCGAACAACTCGAAAATCCGCCTTTTCAACACCAATCTGCGCCGTTCGGTCTCGCCGGGCATTGAGCAGGAGGAGATCGCCGGTCCCGGCTGGACTCCTGCGACACCGGAAGCGGTCAAACCGTTCAGCGCGCTCGGGTACTATTTCGGGCGGCGACTTCAGCAGGATCTGGATGTGCCGATCGGGCTCATCAATTCGAGCTGGGGCGGCACGCCGATCGAGAGCTGGATCAGTGCCGACGGCTATCGTTCCGCCGGCCGCACCCGCGAACTGGAGCGAATCTCCGCCGTCGGTATGAGCAAGGAGGAGATCGAGAAAAAACTTCAGGAGCTGTGGAAGAAAAACGCGCTGGAGTTCTCCAAATGGGAGAAACGGTTCTATGACTACGGCGCCAAACAGACTGCGGAAGCGGCGCTCTGGAAGGCGCCCGCCTTTGACGATTCCAGCTGGAGCGACTGCTCCATTCCGGCCACATTCCCGGCGGATACCGACGGTGTGATCTGGTTCCGCCGCACGGTGGATATTCCCGCCGCCTGGGCTGGAAAGGATCTGCAGCTTTTCCTCGGAGCCATTGACGATTGCGATGAAACCTACTTCAACGGCGTGAAAGTCGGTGCAATCGGCACGGAAACGCCGGAGTACTGGTCGAAAGAGCGCAAATATACCATCCCGGGAAAACTGGTCCGGGTCGGCCGGAACGTCATCGCCGTGCGTGCCTCCGATATGTTCGGTGACGGCGGGCTGCTGGGGCCGTCCAACACGGTTTATCTGCGGCTTGCCTCCACGCCGGAGGGCAAGATCAGTCTTGCGAACGGCTGGAAGAGCAAGATGGAGTTCAAGGCGGACCTCGCCAAAATCGGGGCCAGGCCGGAACCGCCGATGCTTTCTCCTACGGCCGGCCGCGCCTCCCATTTCCCTGCGACCCTCTACAACTCGATGGTCGCCCCCTGGACCATCTATCCGATTCGCGGCGTCATCTGGTATCAGGGAGAATCCAATGCCGGACGCTATGAGGATTACATGGTTCTGCATCCGCTGCTGATCCAGGACTGGCGGAAGAAATGGAACAATCCGGAGATGCCGTTCCTCTTCGTGCAGCTTGCCGCGTTTGAACGTCACTCGCCGAAGAATCCCGGTCCGGCGGATTTCTGGGTCAACCGGCAGCCGGCTGACAACAACTGGTCGAAACTGCGCGAAGTGCAGACGGCGACCTTGACGATTCCCAACACCGGAATGGCGGTGGCGATCGACATCGGCGATCCCTTTGACATTCATCCGTCGGACAAGCAGACGCTGGCCTACCGCATGGCACGAGAGGCGGAGCGCATTGCCTACGGCAGCAAGACCGTTTCCGCCGGGCCGCTCTACAAGTCGATGGAGATCAAGGACGGCAAAGTCTATCTCTCCTTTGACAACGTCGGCAGCGGGCTGGTGGCAAACGGCGGAGAGCTCGCCTCCTTTGCAATCGCCGGGAAGGATGGAAAATTCGTCTGGGCGAAAGCGAAGATCGACGGCGACGAGGTCGTTGTCTGGTCGGATGCGGTCAAGGAGCCCGTGGCGGTGCGCTACGCCTGGTCGAGCTATCCGGGCAATGCGAATCTCTACAACAAGGAGGGATTCCCCGCGTCGCCGTTCCGGACGGATCAGCCGGATTATCTGCTCAAAAAGTAACGAAGGAAACCAACTCAAAAAGAGCGGCGGAATGTTTCCGCCGTTCTTTTGCTGTATCAATAGAGGAAAGGATTGTATCATGTTAGTCGATATGCCGTTGGATCAGCTCAAAGTCTATCAGGGCAGCAGCCCGCGCCCGGCTGATTTTGACCGCTACTGGGAGGAGTCGCTGGAAGAATTGAACGCCGTTGACCCGCAGATGGAGTTGATTCCTGCGGAGTTCCAGGCGCCGAATGCAGAATGTTTCGACCTGTACTTCCGCGGAGTCGGCGGGGCGCGCATCTATGCCAAACTGGCGCGCCCGAAAAATGCGACGAAGCCGCATCCGGCGGTGGTGCAGTTTCACGGGTACTCCGGCCACTCCGGTGACTGGAGCGGAATGTTGAATTATGTGCAGTCGGGGTTCACCGTGGCGGCGCTCGACTGCCGCGGACAGGGCGGGAAATCGCAGGATGTCTCCCTGGTTGAGGGGATGACTTTGCGCGGCCACATCGTTCGTGGCGCGGCCGATCCGGACCCGAAGAAACTGCTTTTCCGGAGCAATTACCTCGACACCGCTGAACTGGTTCGACTGGTGATGGCGATGGACGATGTCGATGTGACCCGGGTCGGCGTGATGGGCGGCAGTCAGGGCGGCGGTCTCACCCTTGCCTGTGCGGCGCTGGTGCCTGAAGTCAACCGGGCGGCGGCCTCCTATCCGTTCCTCTGCGATTACCGGAGAGTGTGGAATATGGATCTGGCCAAAGCGGCGTACGAAGATATCCAGTACTATTTCCGGCAGGTGGATCCCACTCACGCGCATGAAGATGCATTTTTCGAGCGGCTCGGGTACATCGACGTGCAGAATCTGGCCCCCCGGATTCGCTGCCGGGTGCGGATGGCGACCGGACTGATGGATACCGTCTGCCCGCCGTCGAGCCAGTTTGCCGCATTCAACAAGATCACCTCCCCGAAAGAGGTGGTGCTCTATCCGGACTTCGGGCATGAATTTCTGCCGGGAGACGGAGACAAGGTCTATCGCTTCATGCTTGGAATGCTGGAGTAAGTGCCCGGTGGAAGATGCGATTGCAAGACTGATCCACGGATTCCGGAGTTTCCGGAACATCTATTTTTCCGGCGATGCGGAACTGTTTGATCAGCTGAAACATGGCCAGAATCCCCGGATTCTGGTGATCGCCTGTTCCGACTCCCGGGTGGACCCGGCGCTGCTCATGCAGAGTGCGCCGGGGGATCTTTTTGTCATCCGCAACGTCGCCAATCTGGTTCCGCCCTGCGAACCGGATACGTGTCACCATGGCGTCAGTGCCGCGCTGGAATACGCGGTGAACGCTCTGGAAGTGGAACATATCATCGTGCTCGGGCACTCGGACTGCGGCGGAATCCACGCGCTGATGAAACGGACGCCGGAGACGCCGGCGGGGGAATTTCTGGAGCGATGGCTCGATCTGGCGGAACCGGCGCGGCGCGCGGTGCTGGAAAAACTTCCGGATGCGGACGAAATGACCCGCCGGCACGCCTGTGAAGAGGCGTCGCTGGTTCTGGCACTGGAAAATCTGCTCACCTTCCCCTGGGTCCGTCGGCGGGTGGAGGCCGGAAAACTTGCATTGCATGCGTGGTATTTTGTGATTGCCACCGGGCATCTTTTCGGGTATGACCGGGAGCATTGCGAATTTCGAACCATCGACCCGAATCTTTCTCTGAAAACGAACAAACGGAGCTGAATCTATCATGCCGGACGATACTACCCCGATTCCCCCGGAAGAGCTGGACGCCATGCCGTTCGAGCAGGCGCTGGAGCGACTGGAAACCCTGGTTGCCAAAATGGAGACCGGCCGTCTGCCGCTGGAAGAACTGATGAAAGACTTTGAGACCGGCAGCCGGCTGGTGAACGCCTGCCGCGGCAAACTCGACGCCCTGGAGCGGAAGATTGAACTGCTGACCCGCGATGACGGGAAAGAGGGGGAGTGGAGTGACTTCGAAGCGGATGTCCCCTCCCCGACTCGAAACGCCCCTCCCCCGGAGGAGCCGCCGTTTTAGTCTGCCGACGCTTTCCCGGCGGAAAAAACGCAAACAGCATTGATATCCGGGGAAATCCGTGATATTGTATGGGGAAGTATGCAGATAACAACCCAATCGAAACCGGATTGAAGAAACGATGAATCCACTCAAGGAGAAACTTGCCGAGTCGCTGGTAATTTTCGACGGTGCAATCGGCACGGAAATTTACCGTCGGAACTTTTTTATCAACGCCTCGTTCGAACAGTTGTCCATCACCAACCCGGATGTGATCCTCGATATCCACAACGAATACCTGAAAGCCGGGGCGGAGGTGTTGACCACCAACACTTTCAACGCGAATGCGCGAAGGCTCTCCCACTTCGGCCTTGCCGATCAGACTGAGGCGATCAACCGCGCCGGTGTGGAACTGGCGCGCCGCGCCGCCGACGGCCGGGCCCTGGTGGCCGGTTCGGTCGGTCCGGTCGGGGAACCGGAATCTCCCGCTGATACAGCAAGCCGTGTCGAGTTGCTCATCGAGCAGATCGGCGCGCTTTCCGAAGCGGATTTCATCATCTTTGAATCATTGCGCACCACCATTGATCTGGGAGGAGCGCTGGAAGCGATGAAATCGTTCCGGGGGCGGCCCTATGTGCTCAGCTTCGCCATCGATCCTCAGTCGCGCTGCCACGGGAACAGTCTGGATGAATTTCTGAAACTGCTCGCCTGTTACCCCGGAGACGCGCCGACGGCGATCGGGTTGAACTGCGGCGGCGGTCCGGAAAGCACGCTGATTGAACTGGAGGAACTGGTCGGCAAGACCAATCTGCCGATTATTGTACAGCCCAACGCCGGAGTTCCGAAGGGGATCGACGGGCGGATGATCTACATGACCAGTGCGGAATATTTCAGCACGTACGCCAAGCGCTACGCTTCGCTGGGGGCAGCTGCCATCGGCGGTTGCTGCGGCATAACCCCCGCTCACATCGAAGAGCTGGCGAGGACGATTAAACCGTTGATGCGGGCGGAAAAACGGCGGATTCCCACGGTTGAAGCGGTGAAGGAGGATCTGGCGGAGCCGGTTCCCCTGAAAGAGCGTTCCGCTCTCGGCGCAAAACTGGCGGCCGGCGAGTGGATCAAGCTGGTGGAAATCACTCCGCCGCGCGGCTTTGATCTGTCGAAGACGATCGCCGGAGCACGACGCTGCCGCGAAGCGGGGATTGATGCTGTCAATCTGCCGGATGGTCCACGGGCGAGTGCCCGCATCTCTCCGCTGGTGACGGCGATTACCCTGCAACGCGAAACCGGTATCGAAACGGTGCTGCACTGCTGCTGTCGCGACCGCAGTCTGATCGGCCTCCAGGCGGAACTGCTCGGCTGCGCCGGAGCCGGAATCAACAATGTGCTTTTCATCACGGGCGATCCGCCGAAACTGGGGGATTATCCGTTCAGTTCCGGCGTGTTTGACGTCGATTCGATCGGTCTGGTGAAGATTCAGGCACGGATGAACCGCGGCGTGGATCTGGGCGGTCAGGCGCTGAATGCCGTTACCCGTTGCGTAATCGGCGTCGGTGCAGATCCCAATGCGATCGATTTGGAGCGTGAGTATCGCCGCACCTGCGAAAAGGTGGAGGCCGGTGCTGATTTTATCATTACGCAGCCGGTCTTCGCCGAAGTGTCGCTCTTCTCGTTTCTGGACCGGATTGCCCATCTGAATGTTCCGGTAATCGCCGGAATCTGGCCGCTGACCAGTCTGCGCAATGCGGAATTTATGCGCACGGAAGTGCCCGGTGTGGTTGTTCCGGATTCGATCATGGAACGCATGGCGGCCGCGGAAACCCGTGAAGCGCAGCGAGAAACCGGTATCGCCATTGCCCGGGAAAGTGCAGCGGCGGTGCGTGACCGAGTGGCGGGAATTCAGGTCAGTGCTCCCTTCGGCAACGTGGAGACGGCGTTGCGGGTTCACGCGTGACGTCATCGCAGCTCGTGGGAGAGAGGCGGGGGGCGTGTCCGCCGCCCCCCGTACCCCCTGCGTCCGGCATGGTGCCGGTGCCAGGTTGGGTCGTCGGTTGGGCAGAGCTCGACGGCGGGTGCGGGCCGGTGGGAGTAGAGCCGCGGAAATACGAAGGTTCTTCCCGCTTTTTTGCGGAAAGAACCCGTCGCATTTCCGCTCCCCTTCGCCGGTGTCGAGCCAGTACGAGTTCGCGCGGGCATGTTTGACTGCGGAAGTGTTCCATGGCTCGGCGGTACGGGGAGAGACGCGACACC
>URVC01000082.1 GCA_900551245.1 uncultured bacterium
ATAAAATTATGGCAATTTATCCTCCGTTATGATATTATTAGTTGATAAGTTCTTATTAAAAAAATCCTTTTTTTCTGAAATACACTTGCTTTTCGTCTTCTTTTTGGGTATAATAATACAGGTATTAAATACCGGAGAGAGATATGTTTGATGAATTGGTTCACAAACCGGTCCGCCGCAAGGTGGTCTACAGCAGAATGCTTGAGGAGCTCCAGCAGGCAATCCGCAGCGGCCAGCTGCCGCCGAAAAGCCGGATCCTTTCGGAACCGGAACTGTGCGAACGGTACGGCATCAGCCGGGTCTCGGTCCGCACCGCCCTCGCCAAACTGGAGAAGGAGGGGTTGATCGTCAAAAAAAATGGACTTGGCTCCTTCGTCTGCGATCCGGCGGACCCCGCCTTCTCCCCGCCGCGGGAACTTTACGACATCGCCATCAACCTCACGCAGACCGACTTCAACATCAGCTGGTATCACACCAAGATCTATCTGGCGGCGGCCAACGCGGTGGCCCGGCACCCGATGAAGCTCTCGCTGGTCAACCGGATTTCCGCGGAACTCATCACGCCCGATCACTGGAAAGGGGTGTTCGCCCTGAGTCTGGATCAGAACCCCGATCTGGAAACCATCGCCGGGCGCGGCATCGAAGTCATTCTCTTCAACCGCATCTCCCGCCATCCGGATATCGCCTCGGTCTACGTCGACTATTTTGAAGAGTCCCGCCGGGCAGTGCAACACCTGCAGGAAAAGGGATTTCGAAAGATCGCACTGGTCACCCCCGTCGACAGCACCTCCTGTGCAAATGAAAGAGTCAACGGCTATTTGAGAGCATTGAACCGCAGTTTCCCGGATCCGGAACTTTTCTGCCGCCTGGTGCAGAACCGGCCGGATGCCGAGTATACTGCCGCCATGATCGAGTATCTGAAAACCCATCGCCCCGATGCGGTCTACATTCCGTTCGGCGCCCATTTCCTGCCGTTCGCGGCAGCGGCGCGCCGGCTGGGAATCCGCATTCCGGAGGATATGAGTGTCGTCAGTTTCGACGACATCGGCGAAATGCGCAATTTCTGCGGCTTCCCCTTCGGCTATGTGAAGATGCCTCTGGCGCAGATGACCGAAGACGCCATCCAGTATCTTGCCGATCGAATTGCCGATAAAAAGCATGTGCCGGTTTTAAAACGGTGCTATTCCGCCACGCTGGAATTTGCGGACTGAAGGAATCGAAATCCACGCTTGTTCACACCCTGGATAATACAGGTATGAAATACAGGAGTTTGACATGGATCGCAGAAAAATGACGGGATGGATCGGGGTCGGCTTGTTGGCGGCGGCGTGTGCCGCGGCTCCTCTGGGGGTACAGCCGGAGAGTCTGCGTGACGGTTCCATTGCCGGAACCGACGGGCGCAAAGGGAAAATTTCCGGTGATGTGCGCGTGGTCAAGGGACTGGATGGGCAACCCGCTCTGCTGCTGAAAGGACCCGATGCCCGGATCGAACTCCCTTATCCGGGCAATCCGCAGAGCGTGGCCTTCGAGTGCTGGGTCAAACTGCCGGAGAAACCGGTGTTCCGTCACATCGCCCGCCGCCGCGGCAGAAACAATCAGTGGCAGTTTTTCGTAGCTCCCGCCGGAAACGGGGAGTATTCCCTTTACGGCATGACCTGGAAGCAGTCCGACGGCAAGGAGAACTTCATCGGCAGAAGTCCGGTCCGGCTCACGGCCGGTCGTTTTCACCACATCGCCATGGAGCTGGACGGGCAAAACTACGGCAAACTCTTCATCGACGGCAAGGAGGTGTTTTCGGCGGTTCCGCCCGACGCGCTGCGAACCGGTTCCAGTCCGTTGACCCTCGGCGGCGGCAAGGCGGGCGAAGCCGGTGATCTCGTGTTACAGGACCCGATTGCCTACGATTCCAAACTGCCGGAGAACTGGCAGCAGCGGGTGCGGGAACGGCTCTATCCCTGGGAGAAGAAATTCACTCCGGAGGAGGTGCTCAACTTCTCCTCCCCCGCCGCCTGGCTGACCGCGCCGGTCGAGCTGCTTGACACGATGCCGGAATCACAGATGTGGTCCGCCAAATCCCGTTTCGGCAACCGGTTCGGCGAAAAGATCGAGGCGAAGACGATGCGCCAACTGGCTCTCGGTACGGTTCCGGTCGCGGCGGGGCTCTGCTGGAACCATCACCCCCTCTATCCGACACTTCATGCCCGGCAGGTTCCGGCGGACTGGAGCAAGGCTCCGGCGGTTTCGCTGAAGCTCTCCTCGAAGGAGGCGACCGGCGAGACGGTCTGGCTCGCCTTCTCTGCGGATTCCCCAGCGACACCGTACCGGGACTATTACCGTTACCCGTTCGCCGTCAACTTCACCGGGGAGAAAACCATCACCATTCCGCGCGACAAATTTCAACCGGCAGGAAGCCCGGCCGGATGGGACAAAATCGACGGCATTTGGTTCTTCACCCGCATGAATGGATCGCAGCCTCACCCTGCCACCGATCTCGTACTTCGGCAGCTCCAGCCTTCGAATGAACCGGACAACAGCGCGGCGTTTCCGGGCGAAACCCGGCAGGAAAAGGATGCGGACGGGTTCATTTTCAAAATGAACAAAAATGAATTTCAGCGCGCCTATCTCAACCATCCTTATCCGGAGACCCGGGAAAACCGCGCCATATACGCCCCGTACTCTCACCAGTATTATCTGGCGGCGGAACGGGCAATTTTTGACTACTGCCCGAACTTTCTGCCCGGTTTCGTCAGCTACGGTCCGGACGGAAAGGCGTATATTCACTCCGGCGACCTGGTGCAGTACAAGGGAAGCGACGGCAAGTGGCACTGCACCGACCTCATCCCCGTCTTGAAACAGTGGGCGAAATCCCGGAACTGGCCGGGGCTGCAGCTCAGCTGGGGGCAGTCGCTCGGCGAGAAGGCGATCCGCTACGACAACCACGGCGATTTCTACCTGCTCGTGCCGGTGGAGAAACTCGATGAGAACGGGCGGTCGGTCGACTGGCACACCCGGACCACATTGCTGCTTCACTCGCGCGACAAGTTGAAGAGCTTCGACGTCTATCCGCTGCCGGGCCGCCTCGCTTCGTTTGAAAAGCTCGACGGCCACAATCAGGACTGCCTGAAACGGCCGCCGCTGATTCTCCTCGGCGACTACAGCTATTTCCGCGACGGGGATCCGGCGGGATATCTGCTCACTCCCACGCGGAAGGAAGACGGCACGCTCGATCTCGGGAAAAGGATCAAATACGCCGAATTCGCCATCTCGCCTGATCAGCATTCCGGGGGCGGAAATTTCGCGATCACCCGGGGCGACAAGGTGTTCATCGTATTCGGCGTCGCTTCGGTCAATGCGATTGCCATGCGGAATGTAAAAGGCGCGAAAGCGACCGTGATGCCGCCGATTCCCCCAGACCATCCGGGGTTGAAACTGAGCTATCAACAGCAGCGCAGCGGCAAAACCTTCACCGAATACAGCAAGAATGGAACGCCGACTTTCATCATTGAGTACAACCTGAAAACCGGCAAACTCGGCGAACCGCGCTATCTGCTCTCGGGGGGCGCAAATGACGATGGCCACAACTGGCCGGCGATCACCGTCGACAGCCGCGGCATTCTGCACGTCATCGCCAACGGCCACCACAATCCGGTCGCCTACACACACAGTCTCGAACCGGACAACCCTTATGGCGGCTGGAGTGCGCCGGAGTATGTGAAGCCGGGCCGGTTGACCCCGTTCCTGTCGTACGCCACCTTGAACTGCGACAAAAACGATACCTTGTACACCATCCACCGCAGTACTACGGGGGTATACAACAATCATCTCGGGCTCTTCGTGAAACCGGCCGGAAAACCGTGGCAGGGAGAAACGGTGCTGGTCACTCCGTATCGTTATATGTATAAGGTCTGGGGGCACAAGGCGATCTACAATCCGGCCACCGGCGGAATCACACTCGGTTTCTACTCGTACTCTTCGATGAAGCAGCTGACGCTCGATCAGTATCTCTTCGATATTTTCCAGAATCCGGATCACGAGAAGATCTACCGGGGCGGAAAGAGCGATCCCGGCATTCCGGAAGGAAACCGGTGCAAAATGTACATCAGTCCGGCGGCGGAACTGACGCTGCTGACGCTAGACCCCGCTTCTCAGAAATGGAAACTCACCACAGGCAGTGATTTGAAATGACAACAGGAAGGAGCCGGAAATGAAACGTGACCTCTCGCGAAACCATCGGACTTTTACTCTGATCGAACTCCTCATCGTGATCGCGATCATCGCCATTCTGGCGGCCATGCTGCTGCCGGCGCTGAACAAGGCGAGAGACCGGGCGAACTCGGTCAATTGTCTCAATAACCTCAAGCAGCTTGGCAATGCTCTTCAGATGTACTGCAACGACAATGTCGATGTTCTGATTCCGCTGGAGATCACCAACGCCATGAACAAATTGAAACCATGGTCGGTTAGAATCGGGTTGGATTACACTCTTTCCGGAAAAGTCTTTTCCTGTCCGGTACTGACGAACGACAGATACAATATCCGGATGATGACGCGCAAAGACTGGCAGAGTGCGTGGGACGATGCCGGAGCAAACTACAACGGCGGCCGCTACGTCCATTATGGAATGAATCGTCTGATCGGAAGAACCGATACTCTGGGCAGCCGGGGAAAAATGACGCGGGCGGCCGCTCCGTCGAAACTGCTGCTGCTGGCGGATACCTATTGTACCAAATGGAAGGATGACGGCTTTTTTCAGGTCTGGTCGAACTTTCAGACAGCGGATGATGTGGGGCAGATCGACGGTCGCCACAACTTTTCCAGCAACGTCTGCTATGCCGACGGGCATGTTGCGCCCAAGGAAACCGGCGTGCGGATTCCCCGCCACTCCTACGCCGCCGGCATGAATCCCTATGTGCAGGAATTCTACAGCAACGGCGACAAGGATGCGCTCTGGAATATCAACAGCAAATGACGATGAGAAAAATACAACTGCTTTCTCTGGTTTCCGCTCTGACGTGGAGCTGGGTTGCCGCGTCAGGAAACATCCCGGTGAAGATGGAGGAGTTCCACTCCCTCAGTCCGGATCTGGTCCGGATCATGAAGGAACGGAATCTTTCCGAACAGGATCTCTGGTCCAATCAAGAGTTCTCCTCGCGCGAATGGAGATTGCCGCACCGCCCGCTGGAAGAGTTTGACCGCGGTGTACGGCAGGGGTTCTGGCGCGACATGCACCGCTATCCCACACTGGCTCGGACCGGACTCATGCTCGACTGGTCCGGCTGCCGCGCCATCCGGGTCACGCTGGAATCATTGGTCAAAAGCAACAACATCATCACGCTCGGCTTCCGTTCCGATAATCCGGCAGGGAAGGGGCGCAGTTACTACTGCTTTGAAATTCCCCTCAACTTCACCGGCAAGAGGAGCGTGGAGTTCGAGCTCGCCGCCGCCCGCCCGATCAACCGTCCCGCCGGATGGAACCGGCTCTCCGGCATCTACCTTTTCGCCAAGGCGGGCGGACACCACCCCGCGCCCTGTGCCGCCATGCGGTTGCTGGAGATCGAACCGCTTCCGGGCAAAGCCGCGGCTCCGGCCGCCGTAACGCCGGAACTCTTTCAGATCCGGCTGCCCGACCGGCCCTCGCCGAACCTGAACCACTCCTGGTCGGAGGATTCGGCCGACGGCCCGGTCGTCACCCGCGACCGTTTCATCAGCTACGGCCACCACAACCGGACGGAACGCGACCTTTACGCCTACTACCCCCGCTACAATCCGGGTTATGTGAGCTTCTCCCCGTCTGGCAGAGCGTACATCACGGCAAGGGAGCTCATTCAGTTCCTCGACGATGAAGGCCGGTGGCAGGCCGTTTCGCTCCGTCCGCATCTGGAGGCGTGGGCGAAACAGCAGGGGTATGCCGGGCTCTATTACAACTGGGGGGCGCAGGGCGGCGACCCGGTCGTCCGCTTCGACCGCGTGGGGAACGCCTACTGTCTCGCACAGGTGGAGGCGCTCAACCGGCAGGGAAAACGGTATGACTGGCGAACGCGAACCGCATTGCTGCTCTTTTCGCCCGATCATTTCCGCACTTTCAAAGTCTATCAGCTGCCGCACCCGATCGCCAGTTTCGAAAAGATCGACGGGAACAATCCGGCCGCTCTGGAGCGCCCGCCGGTGATTCTGCTCTCCAGTTACGGCTACTTCGATGCGGCGTACCGCGGGCTTCAGCTTCTGCTGCCGGAGCGCACCGCCGACGGGCTGAAATTGGGCGAACCGGTGGAGGTGGCGGAGACCGCCATCGGCTGCAACTACCACTCCGGCGACGGCAACATCGTACTCTCTTCGACGGACAAACTGTTCGTGATCTGGGGGTGGCTGCTCGAATACTGGCCGAACAGCCGTCGCTGTCGCGGAATCCTTGAAGAGCTCAAAGCGCTCCATCCCGGCGAAACCGGTCTCTCCCGGCTCTGGACGGTCGACAATCTGGCGAAAACCCGCCACGGCCGCTCGCTGCCCGCCTCGTTTCCCGGACCGGAGGCGCCGGCGCGGAATCTGCAGTTCGACGTCCAGTATCACCACTTGTTCCACTCCCGCTTTCTGCCGGTGAGCAGCCGGAACGGGGTGCCGACCTTTCTCACCGTCTACGACCGCAAAACCGGGCGGAAGAGTGCGCCGGTCTACCTCGGCTCCGCCGGCTCCGCGCTGGACGGGCACAACTGGGGCGCAATCAGCTTCGACCCGCAGGGCCGCCTCGAAGTGATCGTCAACGGGCACCACAACCCGCCGCTCTACACCCGTTCAAAGCAACCGTACTCGGCGGAAGCTTTCGAACCGGTCCGCTTCCTCCAGCCCGAACAGGGGCAGGAGCGGTGCAGTTACGGGTCGCTGAACTGCGGCACTGACGGGACGCTGTACAGTTTTCATCGCTCCACCACCGGGCTTTACAACAACCGGCTGGTGATGTTCCGCAAGAAACCGGGGAAGGAGTGGGAGAGTGCCCGCACGATTGTCGCTCCTTCCAAGATGCTGTATCACAGCTGGATGCACAAGGTTGCGATCAATCCGCACAACAACGCGCTCTACCTCACCTACTTTGCCGTGCCGCCACAGTCCTTCTGGCCGCCGGACTATTTTGAAACGATGCGGTTCCACTATCCGGAGCTGGAGGAGACGATTCCCTACTCCGCCTCCGCCGGGCAGCTGGAGATGAAACCGGTCCGGCACTGGGAGTCGTGGGAGGCTGGCGGCATGGTGCAGTTGCGCGGCGGCGAGCCGGTGATTCTGGTCTCCCGGGATGGAGGGGACTCCTGGCGTCTCGCCCGCACCGGAGATTTCCGATGAAACCGGCGAAAACATGGCGCAACGGCACGCTGGTCTACACCGCCGGCGGACTTGTCGTTCTCTTCCTCTGGCTGATGTGGGGCGATTTCGCCTACTCGATGAAGGACCGGGCCACCGGAACCGTCGCCGGATTGATGCTGAAACGGTTCGAGGTATCGGACTTCCTCTACGGCATCATCATGGTCTCATTCCCGAACTTCACCAACATTTTTCTCTGCCCGATCGTGAGTTACCGCTCCGACCGCCACCGCGGCAGGTTCGGGCGGCGCATCCCCTATCTCTTTATGACCACTCCTTTCATTCTCGTCGGATTGTTCGGGCTGGGCGTCACGCCGCAGCTCGCCCGGTGGATTCAGCAGCTTGTCGGCCCGGAGCATCTCTCCTTTCACCTGGCGGCGCTGCTGGTCTTCTGCTTCTTCTGGGCGGTGCTCGATTTCGGAACCACGCTCGCCAGCGCGATTTTCAATGCACTGGCCACCGATGTGGTGCCAACCGAATTTCTCGGGCGCTTCTTCGCGATGTTCCGCGCGATCAGCCTCGGCTGCGCGTTTCTCTTCAACTACTTTGTGATGGGGTACGCCGAAACGCATGCGATGGTGATTTTCTTCGGACTGGCGTTGCTTTATGGCGCCGGGCTCTTCAGCATCTGCCTCAAGGTGAAGGAGGGGGAGTACCCGCCGCCGGAAACGGTCTCCTCCGGGCCGCCCTCGGTAAAAAACGCGGTCCGGACCTATTTCCGGGAGTGTTTTTCCCTCCCGTACTACCGCTGGGTGGTCATGGCCTCCGTTGTTGCGGGCTTCTCGGTGGTGCCGTTCAACATCTACGGGATCTTCTATGTGAAGAGCCTTCAGATGGATATGGACTTCTACGGCAAGGTGAGTTCGCTGATCTGCCTGGTCTCCTTCGTGTTGAGTTTCTTTCTCGGCTGGTTCTCCGACCGGTTTCACCCGATCCGGACCGGCATTGTGTCGATGGCGCTTCAGACGGTGATCCTCTTCGTCGGCGGGCAGATCGCCACGACCGAATCGACGTTTGCGTGGCTTTATCTGGTGCAGGGAATCTCCATCATGAGCTACAACACGCTGATGGCCTCTTACGCGCCGCGGCTTTTCCCGCGCGAATACTTCGCCCAGTTCAATTCGGCCATGATGCTGATCAACGCGCTGGCCAGTGTGATCGGTGTACCGCTGGCCGGGAAGTTTCTGGATCTCACCGGAAACTATTACCCGCATCTCTTCACGATGGGGGGAGTCATCGGCCTCTGCGGGCTGTACTGTTTTGTGAAGGTGTACCGCGGCTATCAGCGATACGGCGGGGATGCCGCCTACACGGCACCTGATCCGGCCGCCATGCAACGCGGAAACTCAGTAGAGTGATAGTTCCTTGTTTTCTCCGCCGTATGGACCCGGTTTCGCATTTCAGTCCGGCATACCTCCTGCCAGGAGGTTACAACTGTACCGTGCGGCGGGGAGGGGCGCAAACACACAGGGATTACTCCTTGCTCTCGCCGCTAGCCGGCAGGAAGGTCGCGGCGACCGAAACCAGGTAACTGAGCAGGGCAAGAATGCCGGCAGCGAGAAACTCCCGGCGGAGGATGAGAAAGAGCGCGACTATCCAGACCGCGAGAATCGTGAATGCCGCCGCCAGCCGGAACCAGCCGGTCAGTCGCAGCAGCTCCCGCAGAATCCAGAGCAGATTTGCCCCCGGAATGAGAAAGAATGCCAGCGGAAGCCGTTCAGCGGAGCGGAACCACCCCTCGTAGAGGATCGCGGCGTAACTCAACAGAAAAATCGACCCTGCCAGCCCCGCCAGATAGTAGATTCCGTCAAGCAGAGCGAAAACCGCCAGAACCACAGCCCCGACTTCCAGCAACGCCAGAAACAGCGGCCGCCGCGCCGGACGCAGTGCCGTGTACGCCAGCTCCACTGCGTAGGCCAGGTGCAGCAGCGGAATCCTCCCCGCGAGTGACGGAACCAGTTCCGGGCGGGCAGGAGGTGCAACCGCCGGTTGAGACGGCGCAGTCGCCTTGGATTGGGGCGAAGACGGCCGGGCGGCGGGTTTCACCGGAGTGGCGGAAACGGCGGGTTCCGGCGGCGTAACCGGCGCCGGAGGGGGAGGGGGAGGAGGCAGCGTTGCCGCCGGTGTGCCGGCGGATTCTGCCGCCGTTTCGCCCGGCAGTTTCAGTTCTTCCAGAACCGCGGCGACGGCTTCTTCGAAGAACTGAAGCTCTTCCGGCGAGATTCCGGGTTGGTCTTCATGCGCGATCCGGTTGCGGATGCAGCCGATGAATGCGAGCAGTTTCTCCACCTCCCGCGGAAATTTTCCGGCGAGGGATTCCGATTTTTCACGCAGGCCGTTGCCGGAGGCGCCGAGCGCGACAAGACGGCTTTCGATCTGCCGGGTGAGCGTGATGACTTTGCCGGCAACTTCAATTTCCTGGGAATTGGGTGTGTCCATGGTACGGTTCAGTTCTCCTGCGTCATACTGTAGCAAGTTCCGGCGGGAAGTCAAGGCGGGTAGCGCTTTTTCCCGGGATTTATTCCTGAGGAAAAGCGGTGGTTCCACTGGATGCCGCTTGAAATCTTCCGCCCTCGGCATATATTATCCCGGTCATTGCGGTTGGTGAGATAGCGGGAATCCGGTTCATGCGGTTTGCATTTGCTCTGTTCAAATATTTTCCATTCGGCGGTTTGCAGTCCGATATGCTGCGGATTGCCGAGTGCGCGGCTGCCCGCGGTCACGAGGTGACCGTCTTCACCGGCGCGTGGGAGGGGGCCGCGCCCCGTTCCGGAATCCGCGTGCGGCTGCTGGAGAATGGCGGCGGTTCGAACCACCGCCGCGCCCGGGGGTTCGCGGAGCGCTTCGCCGCGGCGCTGAAGCAGGAGACGTTTGACCTTTCGCTCACCTTCAACCGGTTCGGCGGCTGTGACTGGTATTTCGCTGCCGACAACTGTCTCGCGGTGGAGATGCCGCGCAAGCACTCGCCACTGCTGTTGAAACTGCTGCCGCGTTACCGCTCCTTTCTCGAACAGGAGCGGGAGGTGTTCTCCCCGCAGAGCCGGACGAATATCTTCTACATCACCCCGCGCCAGAAGCGGGACTTCATGCGCTGTTACGGCACGCCGGAGGAGCGGTTCTTCTACCTTCCGCCCGGAATTTCTCCCGAATTCCGCCTCCGGCCGGACGCGGAGCGTATCCGGAAGGAGAAACGCCGGGAACTGGGCGTGCCGGAGCATTCGCTGATGCTGCTCGAAGTGGGCGGCCACTTTTTCGGCAAAGGAATCGACCGGGTCATCCGGGCCGTTGCGGCACTGCCGGAGGAGTTGCGGGAGCGCTGTTGTTTCTGCATTGCCGGAGCCGCTCAGGCGCGCCGCATTCTGACGTTCGGACGCCGTTGCGGAGTGCCGGAGCAGTCGCTCCGCGTATTGGGGCCCCGGAAAGATGTTCCGGAACTGCTCACCGCCGCCGATCTCATGGTTCACCCCGCACGCAACGAGGCGGCGGGCAATGTCCTGCTCGAAGGAATCGCCTCCGGGCTGCCGGTGATCTGCTCGGAGGCGTGCGGATTCAGCGATTTTGTTGCAGAGGCGGGGGGCGTCGTCGTTCCGGAACCGTGGAGTGACAGGGTGTTTCAACAGCAGCTGACGGAGATGCTCGGCCGCCTCGGCGACTACCGGGCGCGGATCATCTCGCACGGCGGCGGGCGGGATTTCTGCCGCCGGGCCGGGGTCGCCGTCGACCTGCTGGAGGAGTTCGTCCGGAACCGGAAATGTACGGTCTGTCAGGAGGAGAGGTAACAGAATGCGCGTTCTCATGCTCGGCAAGCAAAGTTCCTGGATGGGACTTCATCTTTCCCATATCGAAGCGGCCTTCCGGCGGCGCGGCCATGAGATCATCGTCGGGGACTATCACCGGATGGCGTTGTTCTGCGGCATCTCTCTGCCCCGGCATATGGCCGATGAGCGCCGCCAGCGTTCGCTGGAACGGCTGGTGAAGCGTTTCCGCCCGGACCTCATCTACTGTGTCGCCAGCTGGAAGTATGATTTTGCCCGGTTGAAATCCTATTACAAGGGGGTGGTGGCCATCCATGACCTGGATGGGCCGCACAATCCGGTGAAGGAGGTGGTCGCCACGTTCCGTCAGGTGGATCTGCCGCTCACGGCATCGCAGTACATGGTGCGCTCTGCCGCGGAAGAGGGGGTGAAGGCGTTCTATCTGCCTTCCGCCGCGGATCCGGACTATTATGCGCCGATGGAGCTTTCGGCCGATGACCGCCGTCGCTTCCAGGCGCCGGTTTCCTACATCGGGCGGGCGACGAAGCGGCGGGTGGAATTTTGTTCGCTTCTGGCCGGGAAGGGGCTCGCATTGTACGGCGACCGCTGGCGCCGCAATCCGGAGAGCCGGCGGGCGGGGTTGGATCGCTGCGCCCGTCTGAGCCGCAATGTCGCGGGGCGGGAGCTGGTGAAGATCTATCAGGCTTCCGACGCGATGATCAACATTCTGCAGGAACCGCTGGACCAGTTCCGGACGATTTTGAGTTTGCAGTGTTTCGCCATACCCTCCACGGGCCGCTGTCTGATTGCGGAGTATGTGGAGGAGGCGGAGGCGGCGTTTGAACCGGGGAGGGAGATTCTGCTGTTTCGCACGCCGGAGGAGCTGCTTGCCCGGGTGGAACAGTGTCTTGCCGAGCCGGGATTTGCCGAAGCGGTCGGAGCGGCGGCGCGCCGCCGCTGTCTCGCCTGTCACACCCATGATCACCGGGTGGCGGAGCTGGAGCGTCTCCTGCAGAACGGGTGAAAAAAAGAAAACACGGCGGCACACGAAGTGCGGAAGACGGGGAGCGTCACATCGCCGCCGGCGAAAGAGAAATGGAATATTTGCGGAGGGGGAAGATGGATTCATTTCTGTTCAAGATTGCTGCGTTTCTGCTCTATTTTTACAGCAGCCGGAAACGCCGGGATTTTCGCCGTCGCCATTCCCGTCTGGCCCGGTTGAACCGGAAACTGTTCCGGGCGGGCATCATCGGGGAACATACCTATGTGGTGCCGGGCAGCACGATCGTGGACTCCCGCACCCGGATCGGGAAATTCTGCTCCATTGCGAAAAATGTCTCGATTGGAACTTCCATGCATCCGGTGCATGCGCTGACAACGCACCCGGTCTCCTACACCGGTGAGGAGGACGGGTTGAACATTCCGCCGGAGAACCGAGTTGAATTTCAGAACAAACGCCCCGTCCACATCGGCAACGATGTTTGGATCGGGCTCAATGTGGCGATCATGGACGGCGTATCCATCGGCGACGGCGCGGTGATCGGCGCGGGGGCGGTGGTGACGAAGGACATTCCGCCCTACGCCATCGCGGTCGGGGTTCCGGCGCGCGTCATCAAGTACCGGTTCGACGAGAAAACCATCGCCCGGCTGCTCAAAACCCGCTGGTGGGATCGTTCACCCGAGGTGATTGCACAGTTGCCGCAGGGCGATGTCCCGGCCGCGCTGGATCTTCTGGAGAAGCTGGACGCCTGACCGCACTTCTCCCGCTCATGAATCCGTATGTCCGGCAACCTCCCCGCCGCCGTTGAGGTGCCGCAGCATCTTCTCCGCCCGGAACTCCCGGGGCGATACGCCCCAGAACTGGCGGAAGCGGCGCGAAAAATGGAACTGATCGGCGAATCCGGTCATCTCCGCAATCTGCTTGCAGCTGCCCGCATGATAGAGCAGCTGCTGAGCGGCGAGATTCATCCGCTTGCGGTTCAGGTACTGCATCGGCGGTTCCCCGTAGTAGCGGTGAAAGAGAGCGGAAAAGCGCGACACCGACAGCGCGGCCTCCCGGGCGATCTCCTCCAGCGTCAGCGGATCGGCGATTCTGGTCCACATGAACTCCTCCGCTCTCTGCAACCGCTTCGGAATCTGCAGTTCCGGGTTCCGGATCAGGCGGCTCAGTTCGTAAAAGAGCAGATCGACCAGGTGTTCGAGCACATATTCATCCTGTTGCTGGCGGGAGTTCAGTTCGCGCAGAATCGCCTCGAAATAACGGAGAAACACCGGTTCGGCATCGGCTTTCAATGCGCGCCCCGCCGGGAGTCCGTGCAGTTCCCGGAGGAGGTTTGCCGCACTCCCTTCGAGCACGCACCAGGAGTGATCCCAGGAACGCTCCGGATTCCCGTAATAACAGAGCGTTCCATGCGGCCAGAGGATGAAACCGCCCCGGCAGTCCGTCTCGTTCCCCGCCCGGGCCGGTGTGTGGAAGAACATCAGCAGAAGTTCTCTCTGCTGATGGTAGCGGAGCATCCCCGGCAGCATTGCCTCATGGATTCCCAGCGAAGAGACCCGGAGCCTCCCTGCCGGAACCGCCGTTTCCGGAGAACGGTACAGCTGAAACGTGCTTATAGGAAAAATATCCATGTTTTCAGAAGAAATCTCTATGGTAATTTATACGATATTCATAAAAAATGCAATATAATAGAGAAAGGATTTCCCCGGATTTATACAGAAGGAAAGATACCATGTATAGGTGACAAGCGATTGTCGGAGTAGAAAAGAACTCCT
>URVC01000083.1 GCA_900551245.1 uncultured bacterium
AGGAGTTCTTTTCTACTCCGACAATTGCTTGTCACCTATACATGGTATCTTTCCTCTTTGGGGAGCACGATGGAAAACACCTGGTCGCGCGGTCCGAAAATCTCTTCCGCCGCGCGGTAGAGCATGCCTTTGCGCTTGCTCTCCCACGGGAAAATCTGCCGCCCCAGCCATGCAAGGCACATGTCGCAAACCAGACCGATACAGCCGATGATGATGATCGCCGCGTAGACATTCGCAAAGTTGCGGTATTTCGCCTGCTGATTGATGAACCAGCTGATGCCGGTACTGGTGCCGACCACCTCCGCGACGATCAGATAGGTCCACGCCCATCCGAGCAGAATCCGCATATCCTTGTAGAGCCGCGGAAGGACGCTCGGGATGATGACCTTCATCAGGATCCTCATCCTGCTCGCGCCGAGGGTCTGGGCGGCCTCGATCAATGCGCCGTCCGCACTGCGGGTCGTGTTGGCGACCATCGGCAGCTGCTGGAAAAAGGTTCCGATGAAAATAATCGCGACCTTCGGCGCATCGTTGATTCCGAGAATCGCCACACACAACGTCGCAAACACCGGCGCCGGGAAATAGCGGAAAAACTCGATGAACGGTTCGATCAGACGCTCGAAAAAGGGGAACGCACCACAGAGAATTCCCAGCGGCACCCCCAGAAGCGAGGAGATCAGGAATCCGAGAAACACCACCCGGATGCTGTGCCCGATGCTCTCGTGGAACCAGGCCTCCCCCTCCCGCCGCGGCGGCGTCAGGAACGCGGTCACCAGCGCCTTCGCCACCTCATGCGGTGCGGGGAGATAGGCCGGATTCGCCCGCACGCCCTTCATCACAGAGCTGCCGGAGGCGGCCAGTTCCCGGTTCTCCCGCTCGAACGCGCTGCGCTCGACCAGATCCCCCGCTGCGCAGAGGAAGCTGTCGCCCGCATCGGTCACCCGGATCAGCGGGTGATAGAGAAACGGCACGTAGCTCACCAGGCACCAGAGCAGAAGCGGCAGTGCGAACGAGAGAAACAGCAGGATATATTCCTGCCGTTTCGTCAATTTTTTCCGTATGGCAAAACAGCCGGTGTTTTGCATCTTCATCATCAAACTCCTCAGCCGGTTACGGCTTTATTGCTGGCTCTTCCGGTAATTTTTCGTAAAGACCGGGGTGATATGGCGGTTCACGTCGATTTTCTTCGTATAGATTTTGTTCTCAAAGAAGAACTTGTCGACAATTTCAGATGATCCGTAGACGGAGTCGAATCCAGGAGCCTTCTTGAAGTGTTTCAACGCTTCATCCACGGTAAGGAAACGGGTTCCGTCGATATAGCCGCCGTACTTCTTGGCAGAGACGCCGACCCGGTCCGCCATGATTTTAATCGCCTCCGGCCGCGTTTTCGGATCGTTCAGAAAATCGATCACATCGTACCAGGCCGCCACCACCTTCTGCCATTCGGCGCGGTGCTTCATCAAACTCTCCGTCGAAACGGCAAGGACGTCGTAGATGATGCCGGGTTCGTCCGCACTTGTGTAGATCGCCGTCGATCCCTTCACCAGCTCCAGGGCGTTGCCCGAATGCGGCTGCCATGCGACGATCGCGTCAACCTCGCCGGTCTCCAGGATCTGTGCCGCCTGATGGGTGGGCATATTCACCAGTTTGACATCCGACTCCTTCAAGCCGTTTTTCGTCAGTGCGTTGATCAGAAGCGCGTGGCTCAGACAGCCGAACTCCACGCCGATCTTCTTTCCCTTCAGCTCCTTGACCGAACGGATTCCGGGGCGGGCCACGATCTTGTCGTTGCCGTTGCTGTAATCATTGATCAGGATGATTACGTTTCTGGCTCCGGTGGCGTTGAGCACCATCGCGTCGCCGTTGGATATGCCGACCGCGTCGATTTTCCCGACAGAAAACGCATCGATCGACGGCCCGTACTCAAACCACTCCAGCTTGACATTGACGCCGTGTTTCTGAAAGAATCCCTTCTTTTCAGCGATCTCCCAGGCGGTCCAGCCGGGCCAGTCGCTGTATCCGATGCGAAGCACCGGCTGTTCTCCGGCGAACAGAATGAGCGGTGCAACGGCACTCAGAATTCCAATGATCGCGGACTTCAAGCAATTCATTTTCCACCTCCTTGCTTCCCTTAACGGTTGTCTGCCCTTTCTTAAGCAGAATCGATGCCAACCTGAAAAATGAGGAGGTTTGAGCGGGAACAGGTGGAAAAGTTTTACAATTTTGTTCTTTTTCGGGGATTTCCCCTGCTATTTTTGTTCATTTTTCGTCCAACGAACTGGCGGCATGAAGAAAATTCCCCGGCAAAGAGGCGGGAGGCCTCTTCACCGGGGACGCAGTATCCGGGGGATTCGACCGGGAGGGCAACGAAGCGCCAGTCCGGCGCGCAGCGGCTGTTCTCCGCGAAGTCCGCCGCCTCAGTTGCCGCGGTAGGTGCCGTACCCGTTCGCCGACATGGTGATCGGGATATGGTAATGCCCGGAGCCGCGGATTTCAAAGACCACTTCGACAAACGGATAGATCGACTCCTGCTTCTGTTTGCGGAAGTACTCTCTCGTCTCGAAACGCAGTTAGTAGATGCCGTCATTGGATTGGGACTGCGGGAGAAAATTGCCGATTCTGCCGTTGCGGTCGGTGACTCCTTCGCCGACCTTCTCCCAGGCGTCCTCCTGTTTCGACAGCCGGTAGAGAAGGATGGGGACCCCGACAGCGGGCCGGCCCCGCCCGACATCCAGAATGTGGGTGCTGAGCTGATACCGTTGAGCCGGAGCGACTGCCGGTGCGGCGGCAGCCGGTGCGGCGGCGACAACCGGGGAAATTCCCGGCCCGATGCAGACGAGACAAAACGGGAGGAGGAGGAGATGTTTCATGCCTGAATTCCTTCTGTTTGTTTTTCCGGCGCGGTGTTCTTAATGTAGCACACCAGAGCCGGAAAGGCAAAACCCGCCGCCGGCTTTTCTCCGCTCAAAAAAAAGAGGTCCCGGATCACTCCGGAACCTCTGGATTTATGGGAAATCAGACGGCGTGTCAGATGCCCAGATCAATCATCGCATCGGCAACCTTGCGGAAACCGGCGATGTTGGCGCCCATCACGTAGTTGTCCGGCTCGCCGAATTCGGCGGCGGCGGTGCGGGCGGCGTTGTGGATGTTCACCATGATGCCGTGCAGTTTCTCATCGACCTCTTTGGCGCTCCAGGAGAGACGCATGGCGTTCTGGCTCATTTCAAGACCGCTGGTGGCGACGCCGCCGGCGTTCGAAGCCTTGCCGGGCGAGAAGAGGACCTTGGCGTTCTGGAGGTACTCGGTCGCTTCGAGCGTGGTGGGCATGTTGGCGCCTTCGCAGACGCACATGCAACCGCCGGCGACCAGCGCCTTGGCATCGTCAAGTTCGAGCTCGTTCTGCGTGGCGCAGGGCATGGCGACGTCGGTCTTGACCAGCTGCCACGGACGCTTGCCTTCATAGTACTTCGCGCTCGTGAACTTCTCGGCGTATTCCCGGATCCGGCCGCGGCGGACATTCTTGAGCTCCTGCACGAAGGCGAGCTTCTCAGCGTCGATGCCGTCCTCATCGATGATGGAACCGTTGGAGTCGGAGAGCGAGAGCACCTTCGCGCCGAGCTGGGTCGCCTTTTCGCAGGCGTACTGCGCGACGTTGCCGGAACCGGAGATCAGCACGCGCTTGCCGTCGAAACCGGTGTCGCGGGTCTTGAGCATCTCGGCGGCGAAGTAGACCGCGCCGTAACCGGTCGCTTCCGGACGGACCAGGCTGCCGCCCCAGTTCAGCCCCTTGCCGGTGAGCACGCTGTCATAGCTGTTGACGATGCGCTTGTACTGGCCGAAGAGGTAGCCGATTTCGCGGCCGCCCACGCCGATGTCGCCGGCCGGGACGTCGGTCGAGGGACCGATGTGACGGAAGAGTTCCCGCATGAAGCTCTGGCAGAAAGCCATCACTTCACGATCGCTCTTGCCTTTGGGGTTGAAGTTCGAACCGCCTTTGCCGCCGCCCATCGGCAGTGTGGTCAGGCTGTTCTTGAACACCTGTTCGAAACCGAGGAACTTCAGAATGCTGAGGTTCACGGACGGGTGGAAACGCAGACCGCCTTTGTAGGGACCGATCGCGCTGTTGAACTGAACACGGTAGCCGGTGTTGACCTGGATCTCGCCCTTGTCATCCACCCACGGAACCTGGAAGATGATCGCGCGTTCCGGAATGACCATCCGCTCAAGGATCTTGTTCTTCTCATACTTCGGCTGCGCATCGAGAAGTTTGCTCAGAGAGTTGAGCACCTCGGTGACGCTCTGGATGAACTCCTTTTCCTGACCGTTGGTCTGCTGGAGATCAGCCAGCACTTTCTGCACATAACTGTTCATGTTCAAAACCCTTCCTGAAATAATGGTTTAGTGCCATTGATTGGGAAAACGTTATAAGCATAAATCATGCCAAACAGCAAAAAACCGCTCATTTCCCCGGAGAAATGAGCATTTCCCCGGGGCATGGCTCCTGTTTCTTTTCACAAATTTGTAAAAACAGGGTAAATATATGACATTTTTGTTATTTTTTCAAGCGGCTCCGACAAGATTCCCGCCAAAAACTGAGGATCAGCACAATAAAGTGACAAATTTGTCACTTTTCTGCGGCATTTGCGGCCTCCTGCGCCGCCCGCCGGTTCGCGGCAAATGCCGGATTACCGGGTTCAAGCGACGCCGCACGGTGGAAAAACTCCGCCGCTTCACGGAACGCCCCGCGCCCCATCGCCAGAATGCCGAGGGAGTTGAATGCCTGAGCATGAGCCGGATTGCATTCGAGTGCCCGTCGGTACTGCTTCTCCGCCTCAGGCTGTCGCCCCTGGTGCTGGAGAAACAGGCCGAAATTGAAGTGAAGATCCGCGTAATCCGGTCGCAGAGCGAGAGCACGGCGGTAGTGCTCCTCCGCCTCCCCTGCCCGACCGGGCAGAACGGAGCAGAGATTGCCGAGGTTCATGTGCGCGTCGGCATCCAGAGGATCGGCGGCAAGCACCTGCCGGAAAGCCCGTTCCGCCCCGACGGCGTCCCCCTCCGCCATGGCGATGCCGCCGAGCAGATTGCCGAAACGCGGAACGTCGTCGATCTCCCGCAGAGCCTGCTCCAGAAGCGGCTTCGCCTCCCGGAACTCCCCTTTGCGAAACGCGGCTTCGCCGAGCAGAGCGGCCGCTTCCGCCCGGCCGCTGTCGCTCCCCTGCAACAGGAGAGAAACCGCCAGCAACAGCGGCAGAACGAACCAGTGTCTCCTCCAGCGGAACCGGGCCAGAGCACACGCCGCAAAGAAGAGGACCGCCGGCAGCATCGCCAGCCGGTAGCGGCCGGAAGTGACCGTCAGTATTTGCATGAGAAAGAGGGCGCCGAGCAGCAGATAAAAGTGGCGGCAGGGCAGAAAACGTTTCCGTTCCCGCAAGATTCCGATCAGGGCGAAGACGAACAGCGGCAGCGTCAGCACGCCGCCCAGGCGGATCAGAACGGAGCGGCGGATGAGAAATTCCGGGTCCGCCCCGGCCGTCAACTCCCGCCAGTACCACACCTTCCCCGCCTTGACGCAGGCGAGACGGAGCGCGTCAAGCGGGTGATTCCACCAGAAGGAGAAGACTCGTCCGGCCCAGACCCGGTCCGCGGTGATGCCGCGCGCCTCCGCCTCCTGCTCCGCCTCGCGGTGAAGAGTTCGCCACTGTGTGCCGGGGCGGATGTAACAGGAACCGGTCGCCTCCGGATTGTTCCCCAGCCAGAGGTTGAAGGCGCTGTTGGCCTGAATCAAAACCGGCCGCCCCGCGAGGGAGCTGTTCACCAGCGAAACCGGCAGAATCGCCACCAGCGCACCGGCGAGAAAGAGCATCGCCGCGCCGAACCGCTTCCGCCAGCCGAACCAGAGCAGTTCCGCTCCGAGAAAGGCGAGGCTCATCGGATGGGTGATCGCCGCCAGCCCCGCCAGAACTCCGGCCAACGGAAAACGGAGAAGCCGCTCCGAGCGGGTCCGGCTCCGTTCCGCAAAGTAGAGCGCCGCGAGCGTCCCGGCCAGCAGCGGCAGAAGCAGGGCTTCGGAAATCAGTTCCGCCTGATGGAAGAGGGGAACCGGGTAGAGCATCGCCAGCGCGAGAAACCAGAGCGGCGCTTTGCGCGGAATGCCGTGCAGCCGGGTGAGCAGTGCATAGATGCCGAGCCAGCCGCCCCAGTTCAGCAGCAGCTGCACCGCCCGGACCAGCGGAATCGAACTTCCGCCAAGCTGATAGAGCAAAGCGAGAAACCAGGAGTAGAGCGGCGCGTGGATCTCCGCTTCGCGCGGCAGAAATACGCCGGAAAGGATCTCGCGGGCGCGCGCGTCATACTCGGAGACATCCGGCCCGACGGCCAGATCGAACAGCGGGGAACCGGCATAATCCGCCCAGTAGACGGCGCGAAGCACCAGCCCGGCCGCCGCCAGCAGGAACACCGGCCGGAGGCGGGCGAACCGGTCCGGCATATCAGCGAGGCCCGCCATCGTGCCGGCGACTACCGCGGCGGGAAGTCGAATTCGTATTCGAAGAGATCGCCGATCCGCTGGATCGCCTTCTCCTCATCCGGCCCCTCAGCCCGCAGAATCGCCTTGGAGCCGACGGTCAGCCCGAGGGAGATCAGCGTCAGAATGCTGTTGAGTTCCGTGTTCTGCCCGTCGCTGGTTTCCACCGTGAATTTGTGGTAGGGGAACTCCTTGTTGATCGTATTGAGGATCACGCTGGAGGGGCGGCAATGGATTCCCGCTTTGTTGCGAACCGTGAAAATGCGTTCTTTCATTTCGTCTTCTGCTCCCTCTCGTGGTTGATCAACTGTTCTGCCGGTGTCAAACATAATACAGAATCGTGCTTCGCGCAACCCCAGCCCCGCAAAAAAACAGCAAAAAACCGGAGAAAAACGTATCTTCACAGACTTTTTGTTCCATCCGGAGACAAAATCAGCGCTGAAACCGGGTGAAGAGCGGCCAGGGATTCGGGGTCACAACCGCCCACTCCAGCAGGACCGGCACATCGGCCCGAAGCTCGAATGTGTGACGGCCCGGCTCGAGCTGCACCTTTTCCGGCCGGGCGAGAAAGGCGTACCCGCCCTTCGCCACCATCGGGTAGTTATAAAGCTCCCGGGTCCGCAGACCGATTGTCCGCTCCATGCCATCGAGCCGGAGCGTTATCTTCCCCAGCCGGGGCGGCAGAGCGCCGAGCCGGACCACCACATAACATGCCTGCGGCTTCGCCACCTCAAACTCCCAGCGCCCTGTTGTAAACGGCACATGCCGTTCATGCCGGAACACCGCCGCGGCACGACTCTCCGCCGGAATCTCCTCCGCCCGGTCGTTCCGCACATAGACCAGCACCGGGCGGGAGAAGCCGTCCATTTGCCGGATCGAAAAGCCGCCGCGCCGCACACCGGCCGGACCAAGACGGTCGGCAATCGGCTTCACCGCAAGTTTTCGTCGTTCTCCCGCCTTCAGCGTACCGGAACCGGGCGTGACGGAGACCCAGTCGAAACAGCGCCCCCGTTCAATCCGGAAGGAGCAGTCCCGCAGCGCTTCAAGCGTGATGAACTGCGCCGGCGCATCGCCGGAGGAGAATTCCAGCCGGGCAGCATCGACGGTGAAACCGAGCCCGGGGCGCGGCGGAAAATTTGCGCCGTCCGGCCTGCACCCCATATCCTGCCCCGCGGCGGCGAAGTTCGGCACCTCGACCGCGGCCCCCGCCCCCGGCGCGCCGGGGCGGATGACGTAATCAGCACCGGCCGCGTTGAGGAACTCGGTCTTCGCGAGGATCATGTGCGGCCCGATGCTCGGACCGATCAGGATGTTTTCCCGCTTCTTTCCGCCCGATGAATAACAGAGATCGTAATCGAAACTGTTGCCGGGCATGGCGCGACGTTCGTAGATCACCTGACCGCCCACCTGAATGAGGTTGTTGCGGGTCACCGCACGCAGTTCCGGATTGGTGCAGATCACACCGGAGCCTCCCAGCAGGGTGTTGCTGAAGATATGAAGCATGCCGTCGCCCCGGCCGGATTTGAAACTGGCGGAAGCGCCCAGCATCTCGTCGCCCAGATTGGCAATCAGGTTGCGGAATGCGTAGGAGGGACCGCACATGCAGCCGCAGGTGCTCACGCCGCAGTAGGTGCCTTCGATCCAGTTGTCGAAGAGACGCACATTTTTCTGACCGCCGTCGAGTTCGATGGCGTCGTCGTTGCCGAACGCGAAGCAATTGCCGTAGATATCGCAGTCGCGGGCAAACCCGCCGTCGCGATTGAAGTTGCCCCATCCTTCGACAACGTCGTTCCAGCGGTGAAATTCGCAACCGATGAAGTCGTTCCAGCGCACCACCATCCGGGAGACGTTTCCGACGAAGAGCGCCTGCGGTCCCGCCGGATGCGAGAAGAACCACGGGTTCGCCCGGTTGCGCGGTTCGTCGATGCGGCACCGTTCGACCGTCACCGCATCGGAATTCATCACTTCGATTCCGGCGGTGTAGTTGACCGCCCAGCCCCGGTCGTCGTAGAACTTGCCGTCAAGGTCGAGCCGCTGTCGCCCCACCGTTCCCCAGCCGGAGATGTCGCAGTTGCGGAAAAGGATGTGGCGGGAATTGTTCACCACAACGGCGGAAGGTGCGCCGCCGCGGATCGTCAGATTCTCCAGAATCACATACTTCGCGTCGCGAATCCGGAGCACCGGCTTGCGGTCGCCACCGGCAAGCACCGTGCCCGGCGCGCCGGTCAGCCGCAGATAGCCGTCGGGGGTGCCGCCGCCGGTAATTTCGATCGTCTCATTTCCGGAACGTTTCCCGATGTCAACCGTACGGCCGACCGGAACGGCGCTCTTCCAGGTCCGGAATTTCCGGATCAGCGGCTTCCCCGCCGCCGGCGTGAACCGCAGTTCATACAGCGTGTCCTCCTTGAGATCGACGATGCTGCCGCGCAACTGGCGGTCGGTCGCCGACCAGACCGGCGGATACGCCCTCTGCCACGCGCCTCCCGGGAGCCGGAACTCCACCTTGCCCGGTGGCGGTTCCTGCGGCGAGGAAACGTTGCAGTAGTAGGAGGCGGAATGGTAGAGAGGCACCACCTCCAGGGGATCGCGCACCACCGGCTCCAGCCGGAGGTCCCGGAACTCGGCCGATTTGCCGAGGTGCCGCTTGTTCAACTTCATCCGCAGGCAGACTTCAATGTAGTCGGCGCCGTCAAGCGGAAATTCACAGCGGAGTCTCCGTTTCATCCGGCCGGTGGTGTCGTCGGAGGAATAGCGTCCGGTCTCCCTGCCGTTGCGCCACGTCTTCACCTGAAGATATCCGGCGTCGCCCACCGCTTCCGCAGAGAACGCGAAGCGATCGCTGGAAAGCGGGAGTTTCTCCCGGCGGACCAGCGCACCGTCGCCGCGATTCTGCGCTTGCACCACCTTCAACCGTACGCCGCCGGCAATCGCCGTTGCCTCAATCGTCCCGGCAGGTGCAATTGTCCATTGGGGAAGCTCGCGGGCAAAATCGTACCGGATCGTCTCTCCGGCCGCGATGGCCGAAGTCACTACTGCCGCCGTCACCAGCAGCACCCGTTCTGAAAGAAGCCGTATGTTCATCGTTGAATGTAATCCGAAGTAGTTCCGTCGCCGAACCAGACCGAGTTCATCGCTCCGTCGACAAACTTGTTCCAGCGGAAGAGGCCGCGTGTGTAGAATTCCACCGGCGTGCCGCTTTTCACATGGCCGTCGGCGTAGGCGGCGTTGGCCTGCCCGGAGTGGCGGAGCATGATGCCGTGCAGATTGTTGTTCCCGCTCGTCCACTTGAAGGTGGGGCACATATCCGCATATTGGAACCCGGTCTGCCGGAGTGTGGTGTGCTGGCGGGGGATGCCGCTGTCCGCGAAGATCATCGTCGCGACCGGTTTGCGCATCCGGTGCAGGACCAGAAAGGAGCCGACCCGGTTGGAGCCTTTCTTGATCTCTTCGACAAAACGTCCGGCGATGGCAGTGTCCTCGCTGACACTGGACTGCCCGACCACCATGCTGGGGCGGACCACCCACTGCACGCCGCCGTAGGTGCGCTGCGGCACCTGACTGCCGCCGTCCTCCTCGTGGAAACGCGGCGATGCGGCCGGACAGGAGACGACGGCACTGGTCTTTCGCCCAAAGATCATCACCGGCGGCAGATAAGCCGGCGGAGTGCTCTCTCCGCCGGAGGAGAGAATCTCCGACCAGCGCAAGCCGTTCGAAGGAAGGCTGCTCTGCGGCGCCTCCATGATGAAGCGGCCGTTGTAATCGACGGCGTAGGTGGATTCGGCGGTGATGCACTGCCGAAGGTTGTTGGCGCAGGAGATGGCCCGGCCTTTTTCGCGCGCCTTGTTCAGCGAGGGAAGCAGCAACGCGGCGAGGATGGCGATGATCGCGATCACGATGAGCAGTTCAATAAGGGTAAAATGTTGCCCGTCTCTGCTTTTCGGCAGTGACACGGTGCAGCCGGGTGAATTTGCCGCCTCCCCTTTTTCCAACGGCCTCCCCCGCCTCTGGGCACTTCGATACGGACGATTTGCCTCCACGTTGATTTCCATGCATCCTCCACTACATAAATCCATTTGAAGAAAAGAAATTCCGAAATCTGACACAGTCTGTTAACTTAATTATACGACAACCTTTTGAAAATGTCAACAGCATTCGAAAAAAAAACGGGATTTTTTTGCAGGGAAGCGGCTCATGACAAAAAAGCTCCCCCCGCCTGCGCCATCGGGAGCAGCCGGGGGGCCGATCATCAACTGATCGGATTTCAGCGTGGCGGATTTTCCTGAAAGAGCAGGCACTCCCCTTTTTTTACGGGAAATGTCAGAGCTCCGGCCTCGAAGCTTCTGCCGGAAAATTTTTCGAGAACGGTTTTAACCGCGGCGGGGAACTTCACATGCAGAGAACCATCCCGCACCGCGCAGACGCCCAGATATCCGTTGTTTGCATAGACCGCAGCCTCTTCACCGGTGTACAGATGGCACCCGCCGATTTCCGCCATTGCCCGGTAAAGGGCGACAGGAATCCGTGTCGTGCCGCAGAAAAGCTGTTTCCCGCGCAGGACAACGGCCGGCGTTCCATTGGAATAGAGAGCCCGGCCGGGGAAGACAGATCCAAGCTGTTTCTCTGGTCCGGGCCAAGTTCATCAGTTCACTCTCGTTCAGTACTCTGCATGCTCGATCAGGTGATGACCGGCATACACTCTGGTGTGTGTGGCACCCCCCCCTCTGCTTTAACCAGACATTCGTTTTGTGCCTTTAATCTACACGTAAAAACCAGCATCCCCAGCAGGGAAACTACTCCCTTTCACCGGTCCAGAAGGGATCTGTATCTTCTCTGGGAATCTCCTCGCGTTGCACCAGTGAGAAATGCTGGTCTGCAAAGAGCACATTCATGGCTTTTCCATTCCCATGGCGACAGAAACTCCCCACACCGGTAATCATTGCGCCCCAAGTTCCATATGTATTGTGACGTGCACCAGGATCTGGATACGTCGTAACAATGGAAACATCGAAAAACATAGCACAATTACTGGGTTTTATTATTTTCCCCAATTTATTTTTTTTCGCTCCCAGGTTTGAATTCAGTCCATAGTGGTGATAACTCGTATTAAAATCGTTAACTCCTGAAAAAGAAGGACAGAAAAATGGCGCAAAAAATTGATTTGTTTCACTGTTTACACTGCACCAATTGGCATCACTCCCACGCAACTCATAGTTTCCATATGTGAGCGCCAGGACGTCACACCATTTAGTGCGCCCGGAACGGGTGTTGCCGTTGACGGCAGGGAGCATCTCCTGCTCATCGTAATACAACCCTCCCCACAATCCAATATTTTTCAGGTTGTTTGCACATTGAATATCGCGAGCGCGACTTCTCGCCTGGTTCAGGGCGGGAAGCAGAAGAGCAGCAAGAATCGCAATAATTGCTATAACGATTAAGAGTTCTATTAAAGTAAAAAATCTATGTTTCATTGATCGTTACTCCATTTATTTACTGTTCCGTTTCAGATACTTCATCAAAACTTGCTTACGGGGATTATCGTCAGATTTTTTCAATTCCCATGGAACACCATCATGTTCGATGCTCCAACCAGCCCATTCTCGAAAAGCATGATAAGTCCAATCCCAGCCATATTCTTCAAAGATCGAAATACAGTCATCAAGGTACTGTGCTGCGCCCGGCGCCCAGCAAATGACGGAAAATTCTCCTACGTAAATCGGCACATTATACTTCTGTTGAAATTTTCGAACAGGAGCAAGGACAGCACGAATTTTCTTTTTATTCCACATTTCATTGCCTATCACCCCAGGATAGGTGAATGTTGACCAGTTTGACGGTGTCGAATTAAATCCCTGGTGCGTGTACTGCATCGGCTGGTAAACGTGAACACTGTAAATTACATTATTGACGTTTACAGGTTTTAAAACTTTAAACCCTTCCGGCGTCCCCCACATGGCTGGTTCTATAATGATCGGTGTTACCGGATCAATTTCCCTGACTTTTTTCGCAGCCCGATCTGCCAGACGATTCCAGTCAAGTCCTCCATTTTCACGATAAAAATAATTGTCTTCATATGGTTCGTTCAGGAGGTCATACCCGTAAATAACATCACTGTTTCCTCGATAGTGTTTCGCAAGTTTTTCCCAACCGGAAATGAAAGCATCCTGACTTGGGATATCCCAGGTTATCTGGTTGCGAAGCAACGGATCCTCGGTATTACTTGGCCAGGAATGGAGGTCAAGAACAATTTTTATTCCACATTTCCGAAGAACAGGGAGCATTTTATCAAGTTGTGCAATCTCAGAATCCAGCCAAGCGTGAAATTTTTCCGGAGTACTGATATCCCACTTTTTCTTATTTTTCGCCTCCTTGTTGACCATCTGCCAGCGCATGAGATTGCCGTGATAAATCTCCGCAAAATCCCGGATATCTTTTTCCGTTGAGAAGAAAGGTGTCATCATTCCCCGAAAGGAAGTGGCTTTCTGCAACGTTTTTTCAGGCGGCGTAAACTTCGATGAATCGGACGCTTCCGGTATCATGAAACATTTGACATCAGAAATGTACAATGTGCCTTTGGCCCATTCAATTCCAAGGCGAATCATAGCTTCCGTTGCATCGTCGGGAATTCTCAGGAAAGTGTGAAAAAAAAGCCACCCGGTAGTCCCCCACTTTTTGGGCTGTTCTCCGTAACTGATATGACTCGGCGTTTTCGCAATCAGCATGAGCTTGGGCCCCAGGTAGTGTCGAGAGGGAACTGGAAAATTTTCTACCCGCAATTTTCCCTGAAGTTGCACTCCACGCCCACGCACCTTGTTCAGATCGAGGGGAATTTTTAAATCATTATGCCGTATCGTATCGTTGTGAAATCGTAATGCTCCCTTGCCGTCCGGTCCCGCTCCGGGGATAAACTTGATAGACGCATTCTGATATTGAGCACATTTTTCGAGCGTTGAAAAATCATTCTCGAATAGAATCTCAACACCATAAACGGCTGCTGCAGCCCAAAGTATGATGGATAATAAGATATATTTTTTCATCTCAATTCCTTTACACATTTGCAATCGTAATAAAATGCAGGATTTTCATACGAAAAACAGTATGCAATAATGACGGCTTCACTCTGAATGCCTAATGGTCTATCTGTACTTTACAGGGATCTTTATTTCGCAAATGCGCTAATTGAAACATTTTTAGAGCTTATCAACTAATAAATTGATTTTAATAGCTCCTTGTGCTATATTATCT
>URVC01000084.1 GCA_900551245.1 uncultured bacterium
CATTATTACGGTTTGTGGAAGAACATACCACACTGTCTGACTCAAATCCAGATGGGGCTGGCTGGGCACTTACGTTGCCAAAAGCGTACACTCGGAATATTCTACGCTTTCATGGCGGCAGTAAACTTCAAAGCCCAAACTCTATTTGAGCTATTGAGCAAAAACAACTTGAACACCTCTGGGCTGGAATTTCTCTGATTTCCTTTGGACAATACTTGATCACCCAATTTCAGATTCGGCAAAGCCTATACTTCCTGGCCAACTGTTTTAAATCATTATAACTCTGCATTTAAATCAGTAAATTTCAGTTGCCTGTCAGAGAATTTTTTCGATCATTTGCAGTCATGGATAACTGACCGCAGGGATGAAAAAATTCAAGAGATAGGCAACTGAATATAACTCGGAATCCACAGAATTACAGATGTGGGGAACTCATTTGGAGTTGGCTGAATTCTTCCACACTGGCGGATTCAGTTTGAAATACTTCAGCAGAACTTTTTTTCTGTCCGTATCCTCTTTGGCAGGTTTCAGGTCAGTCGGCTTCGTCGCTTCATGCTCGACGCTCCAGCCGCTCCAGCCCTCCCTGAAGGCGTGATAGGTCCAGTCCCAACCGTATTCCTCGAATACTTCGATGCAGTCGCGGAGATAATCAGCAGCTCCCGGCGCCCACGCGACGGCGGAAAACTCGCCGACGTAGATTCTGGCATTATGTCGAAGCTGAAAATCACGCACCGGTTTCAGATGCTTTCGGATCATCTCCTTATCCCACTTTTCATTACCGATCATGCCGGGATATCCGATCAACCTGCTCCCCTGTTCCTCGAAAGTATTAAAAAGAAGTTGATGCGTATATGGACCGGGGAGATACATGTGAACTTGGTAGATTATATCCTTCATCGCAAGCGGCGACAGATAGCTGAAAGAAGACGGAGCTTCCCAGTCATTTGATGCAATCACGATTGGAGTAGCCGGATCAATTTTACGGATTGCTTCTGCTGCTGCGCGTTGAAGATTCCAGTAATCATATTTGGCTGGATGGCTCTGGTCCGGTTCATTAACCAGATCATATGCCCAAACCGCCGGATTCCCTTTAAAACGTTTTGCAATGCGCTCCCAGACCTGCAGAAAATGATCTGCATATTTCTCTTCGTAAAACATTTTCATATTCCGGTCGTTGCGTCGTCCCCCCGGAGGAGAATGCAGATCAATTACGAATTTGATGTCGTATTTTTCGGCACGCTTGAACATGTCTTCAAGTTGATCAAGCTTATTGTTCAACCACTTATCGTATTCATTCAGATCAGAGGCTTTCCAATCGTCCCAACCGAGATTAAGCTGGACGCGGACGAGCCTGACATTCCATTCATGCAGTGTTCTGAGGTCGTCATCGGTGAGGATGGCGGAGGCCGGAGACATGACTCCACGCAAAAGTGGCGTTTCTGCGATTTTCTTCGAATATCTCGCTTTGTAATTCTGATTGATACGCGGAAAGAGTCGAAAGACCCGCAGCGTAGAGAGCTCGAATTCCACCTCGCCTGTACTGTCCTGCAATCCAAGGTATAATGTGGCGTTAGTTGCCGATTCAGAGACCAGCGTGATGAAGCTGATATTCTGCCAGTCGAATGTACCCTTCAGATTGATTGTATTATAGTAGAACTCGTCTCCGGCGCCGTCTTTATAATTCACCATGAATTTTACGCCGTTGTAACCATGCCGCGGCTCGGAAACATCCTTTGCCCGCGCTTTGATCATGAAACAGAGTGATTCACCGCGAAATTTGCTCAGATTGATCTGCGTCGCAGCGCAGTTCGTGTTTCCCTTGTCAGGACTGCCGGTCGGCACATCAATCGTTAGAAATGTTTTGCCGTTTTTCACGGATTTCTTACCGTATTTACCGAGATTCCATTTTGCTTTCGCCAAATTGGAGAATTCCGGAAGCGGAGGAGGAAGTGCGTCTTCCGCCGCCACCGAGAATGCAAATATTCCTGCCACGGTACAGGCGGTAAGTTTGAATATTTGCGAGATAAATCGCTTTAGCTGCATAATACAGTTTCCTTGTTGAAAAAATTCTAGATTTGAGGATAGTTGAGACCGTTGAATCGCACAATCTGGCGGGATTCGGCGTCTTTATACTCTTCAGTATAGACCTGATGTGCCTGTTCAACAGCTCCGCACAGTCCGAAGGACACGGCAGCCGCTTTCCCTTTTTATGTTAGACAATATTTGTTCTATTAAATTTATTGATATTGCAAACACACATTCATAAATCACATCGTCATATTCCAATGGCTCCTTCCTACTTATCTTCCATTTCGCTGTCTGTCGACAATCACCCGAAAAAGGAGACGGTTACGCTCTCCACGAATAAACGGAGACGGCGGGTTGGTCTTTTATGGGAGTTGCGGTATTGCCGCAATGCTCTGCTTCAACACAGCCCAGAAAAACGATCGCGGAGCGGGATTCCTTCAACCGCCCCCGTTCTTCCGGGGAAATCGTTTCCACGGAGAGGTCCAGCCGTTCGCCGAGATCAATCCGGCCGGCCGCCGTCGGATTGGCGAACGGCGCCTCAATCCGATTATCGGAAACTCTGGGAGCCCGGCTGTTGAAAACCGCGATTCCGGCGCCCGCGTTGCACCGGCGGATCAGGTTGCCGGCCACGACGATGCCCTCCATGTTGACGACCGGCGTGATCCGGTCCGAGGGCGGCGCGCAGCAGCCGCACATCACCAGAATCGCCGCCAGGGCGGTATGGCCGAACGCGCAGTCCGTCAGGGCATTGCCCCGAATTGCGATGTTCCGGGGCATCGGCCCCTCCAGCCAGAAAAACTCCGGTTTCAGGATGATTCCGTTGAGGGCGGTGCGTTCGATCCGGTTGTCTTCGATCCGGCAGTCGGCGGCTTTCAGCAGGATGCCGCGCACATGGCAGTCGTGAAAATGGTTGCGGCGGATCACCGCGCCGGAGCCGCAGTTGTCGTAGTCGCACGCGAAGTCGCCCGGCTCCGTATCCAGCGGCCGGTCGAACCGGACCCGGCACAAAGAGCCGCCGGGAAAACCCTGAAGGCCGATCCCGAACTTCCGGCCGTAAAGCTCCCTGACCCGCCGCAATCCCTCCTGTTCGCTCCCGGCGCTCTCCTGTCGGGAGACGACCGCGGCCCGGAACTTTTCCTTCCCGTAGGGAGCGGAGAAAAAGGTCAACTCCGTACCGGGCTGCAGGCCGGTGCCGAAAGGGGTGACGATCAGCAGTTCGTCTTCGGCGAGTTGTTCCAGCACCACATGAAAATAACCGTGGATGTTCACGAAATCATCCATCGCCCAGGAAAATTCGCACTGTTCGATCAGCGGTCCGCGCCGCTGGTTCATCGAGTGGAAGCAGTCGGCGGCGGAAGCCAGCAGCCGGTCCGTCCCCGGACGGCGGATCAGCCGGCAGCCGCGGTAAGTGTTGCCTCCCCCGCCGTGGCCGATCTCATAAAACGCGAAACAGGGCGAAGCGTAGACCGTGACCGCCTCGAAGCACATGGCTTCGCAGCCGTCGACCAACAGCATGCCGCCCTCATGACGCATTCCCAGCACGATCCGGTCGCCGGGACGGGGCACTCGAAGCTGGTAGCGCCAATGCCGGGCGACCGGTTCCGACACCGGGACCAGCAGATTGCCCGCCGCGTCGAAAGAGAGTTTTTCCCGCGGGACGATGAAGTCGAGATTGTCGATCTCATGCTCGCCCGCCGCATCGAGAAACATCAGCCGGAAGTGATCCTGATCCCGCTGTTCATGAAAGCGGCGGCGGAAATACTCTTCCAGCCGGATCACCAGCCGTTCTTCCCCGACTTCCAGCAGAATCCCCTGCAGAAACGGCAGCTCCTCCATGTCGAGGGCGAGGCCGGAAAGCCGGACGTTGCGGCAGTTGCGGAAATGCACGCCCGCCGTGACTTCGGGAGAGAACCAGAAGGTTGCGCCTTCCGCTTCCAGCGAAATATCCCGCAGATTTTCCAGCAGCATCCCCTCCCGGCCGGGGAAGCGGTAATCGCCGGGCGGAATGCGGACCGTGCCGGAACCGTCCCCCCCGGCGCGCCTGATCCGTTCCTGCACTTCGCGCCCGGCGGCGGCCCGGCGCTCTTTTTCGTCTTCATCCCACGCGGAAACCTTCGCAGGGAACAACTGTGATGCGATCATAAAACTCATAAAGTCGTTATCAAGATCAGTAAATGAAATTCCTGAAGTCAGTATGTATTTATTCCATCAGTGCTGATCCGGCGAATTCCAGAAGTAACCGTTTTCGGCTGTACCGTCCTCGGGAATACTCTCTTTGGTACATTGATCGACATGTCCGTCAGCAAAAGCGACGTTTGCTGCTTTATTGCCGCCATGCCTCCATTCTCCGATACCATAAACGCTATTGGTCACCATTTCAGAACGCTTTCCTGCACAAGGATCATAGGTTTCCCAACGGTCAATATCAAAAATGGCAGCCCGACGACTCGGAGATTTGATCCGATTAATTTTCATGACGTAAAGTCTATCGGATGATGAGGCAAATCCATAATCAGCCACATTAATAGCATAATCAGCAAGATGCATTTGCAGAGGCTGAGTAATAATACGAACGGCAGGACAGGCGAAAGGACCTCGCGGTTTTCTCGACCAGACTCCCTCGTTTATCACAACATGACACCAGTCCTTAATCTCGGAGCCAGGCGCATAAAGAGTCATCAACATATCCTGCCATTTTCCACTATACCAGTCAAGATTACTGTTGCCTCCCGGAATAACTCCATCATTCTGGTCGATATACATCTGCATATACTGCCCCAGCTGTTTCAGATTTGAAGTGCATTGTACATCCTTGGCTTTACTGCGTGCCTTATTCAACGCCGGCAACAGCATGCCCGCTAAAATCGCGATGATGGCGATCACGACGAGCAGCTCAATTAGAGTAAAAAATGTATGATAATTTGATGTATTACGATGTAGAAATGTTTTTTTCATAAATCAACCTCCTGTTAGTTAATGAAATTGCCTGAATTATCATTTTGATGCCATGAAACAATTGCCTGTCGCGTAATTCTCCTCGGCTCTTATTTCGCATAAGTATATCGAGAAGCGGCTCCATGAGCGTAGCCGGGGTAGTGGGCGTGGTTCAAGCCTTGGAATACAGTCATATATGCTTTCCCTTTCAGATTGTTGAAGAGAATCCAGACTCCGGAGGGAGGACAAACATAATCGGAAAGTCCCATTGCGCTGATATTAATCAGACATTTGACCCGGGAAGCGAAATTCACCGTATCAAAATAAGCGAGCCCCGGTGCATAATCAGGCCGCCAGCCCCGTATCCGCCCGACTTTAACACCGCCGAGGTCGCAGAGCCATGGAATGTTGATATCGCAACCGGTGATTCCATCGGAAAGCGCAGCAACCGCCATCGTTTGAAATGCTCCATGGCTGCCGCCCTGAACATAAGTCGTCTTGCCATCCCATTCCGGCAAAGTCCGTGCAAACTCCAGTCCTCGCAAGTTGCGTAAAATCATGTTTTTGAAATAACACGTATCCGGTATCTGGTTTTCAGTACTTTTGAAACCGTAATCCTTCAATTCGCCATCTGCCAGCTTGCGATAGTATTCCGCCTCGCGACCGTTTTCAATGCCGTGAGCATTGATGAAAAAGACGATTGCATCTTTTGACTCGCTGATTTCCGCGCTCTGCACGCCGTAACCGTGAAAGAGAAGTTGAATCGGCAAAGAGTGCGGCTTTGCATTTCTGGGAATCGCCAGGTAACCGGAGACGGGACGCTTGCCGACCGCGGCGATTTTAACGTCATAAACTCGGGCGATTTCCGTTTCCCTGACGAGTTTCTTTTCCAGAACCCGCATCGGAACGGCGGCCAGTTCCGCCTTCGCCTTCCGCCAGAACGCATCGAAGTCCGCCGGTTCGGGAACTCCCTGTTTCAGCTTCTCCGGCGCGACACAAGCCCCCATGCCGAATTCCACATCGCAAACATTGTTCAACCAGTTGCGCCTGACTGTTTTTCCATCCTTGTCAAGCAATACCGCCTTAACCATCACGAAGCCGGGTTGAGCGAGCGAGGTCCGATAAACAGCCGGAACTCCCGGCTTGGTCTCCATATCGAACGTCTCCGTTTTGCCGTCATCGCCATACCGGGTAATGCGAAGCTTTCCTGCCGCAGGCTTATCGTTTTCCTGAAGCAGAAAGGAGAACAGCATTTCTTCACCGGGCTGATAGCGAACATCGGCGCGATCCAGAAAACCGGTAATTGCGCAATGAGAATAATCCGGCAATCTTACTTCCGTTGATACTGATTTCATTTGATCCTGCCCTGACACATCCGATCCGCAAACACTCTCCCCTGCGATAACTCCCGCTACAGTCAACGATAAAAAACAAGAAAAATAAATGCGCGATGTTCTCATGTTTCCTTTCACTGCGATTCTCCCCCCGCTTGGACAACATTTTATTGAAAGATTGGTGTAAAAGCCTTTGAATTACTATATCCCATTGCTTGCCGATTACAAGTGCCGAAATAGACTTCATCCGGCGTCCGATATTGGAGTGCCGAATGAATTCGCCTGGAGTTGTAAAAATTCACATAATGTTGGACGCCGAAGCGAAGTTGCGGTAAACTGACGTACTCTTTGATTTTGATGTCCTCATATTTCAGCGCCCACCAGAAGCGCTCCATCTTTGCATTGTCCAAACAACGCCCCCGCCCGTCCATGCTGATCAGAATACCATGAGCCCGGAGTTCCGTTACAAACTCCGAACTGGTGAATTGGCTCCCTTGATCCGAATTGAAAATCTCCGGTTTTCCATAGGAAGCCATTGCCATTTTTAACGTTTCAACACAATGAAAAGCGTCCATTGTATTTACTACGTTATAAGCTAGGACCTTGCGGCTGAACCAGTCAACGATTCCTATTACAAATGCCCGATGACCGGCTACCGCCGTATAAGTGATATCCGTGCTCCATACTTGATTCGGACGTTCTATCTTGCATTTGCGCAGAAGATACGGGAATTTCTTATGTTCCGGATGAGGTTCCGAGGTGTTAAAACGCGGACGTGGATAGACCGTTCGCAAATTCAACGATTTTTGCAGTCTGCGCACCCGTTTGTGATTCACTTTGTAACCGCGGCGTTTCAATTCCGCAGTCAAACGGGGAACTCCGTAAAATGGCGTTTCCATATAAATCTCCATCATTTCCGAATTATTACAACTTAAAATTCACGCTTCCAGAAAAGAAGTATTTACGTTTTGTATTTTTCATTTTGGCGTATTATTTTATATTATCCCATAAAAATGAGAAAAAAGCAACAGGCGAGCTTTACGTAAAAAGGTAATTGCAGATATGTTTTCCGGCATTGACATTCCAACCAGGATCATTTTCCGTTCCAACCGGAATTGCAATGACAAGATCGGAATGGGAATACAGAATAAACCGGAACCGGATGATCGAATTACGCTCCCAACAAGTTTTTCTTTTTTCTCCGTTTCCTGGTTGGCTCGCGGAAGCGGCAGCTATGAAAACTGCGCCACCGGCCAGCATTATCCATTGGCAGCCGGTTCCATTTTCCTGCGTCAGCCGGGGGTGGAACATGCAGTCTATGTAGATGCCGAAAGCAGTTGGCTGGAATATTGGATTCATCTTGGAAATTTTGCCTGGCCGTTTTTTCGGAACTATCTTTCGCTCCGGGACGACAATCTGACAGGATATTTCGAACCATCGCCGGAGTGGTTTGACCGTTTCGATATGTTGTTGAACCAACTCGAAACCGTATCCGAGAATGCACTGTTGGAGTGTGCCATGGAACTTTGTTCATTCGCGATTGACTGTGTCCGGCAAACCTGTGGTGGTGGCGAGGTGGAGGATATGATTCACCGGGGTTGCGAATTTCTCGGCACAAATTTCGCGGAAAATCGCGATCTGCATGCCTTCTGTCGCAGAAACGGCTGGGGGTACGAACGATTCCGCAAGCTCTTTATGGACCGGATGGGAATCTCACCGAACCGCTACCGGATTCAACGGCGGATGGCGGCTGCCAGATTACTGCTGGCGCAGACCTACCGCCCGATCGAGAGCATCTCCCGTGAACTCGGTTACTGTACCGTATTCGATTTTTCCGCAAAATTCAAAAACTATACGGGTCTCCCACCTTCAGAGTTCCGGAAAAAAGCACAGGAACCATTCCGGGATTTCTTCCATACCCCCCTGAACCTGATCAAATGATATCTTATGAAAAATCTTCGGGAGTTTTCATGTCGGAGTCATGAGAATAGACGTTCCGATACTCGGTCGGCGTCAATCCGGTCAGCTTCTTGAACCGCCGATAAAAGTAGGCGGCATCGCCATTGCCGAACTGTTCGGCGATCCGGGACAGCTTCCGGCTGCGGTCGCAAACCGCTCCCGCAGCCCTTCCCAGCCACAACCGATCCTGAAACTGTTTTGGGGAAAGTCCGGTCTCCTGCAGGAAAAGCCGCCGAAGATAGTTCTCGCTGATCCGGGCATATTCGGCCATTGCGGTGACGCTCCACTCCGCATCATCGGCCTGTAACGCCCGGATCAACGGAGAAATCGAACTTTTTTCCTGCCGGTTTGCCGCCGAACCGCCATTTTCCCGGTAGAGCGCGAGAATCAGAGAGGAAAGAAGCGCCTGCGCCTCCAGCAACGACGGCAGGGAAGACTGTCGGAGCCGCTGGATGATTTTCGCCAACCGCCGTTCGCGCCCGAAACGGAAAATGCCTTTGCGCAGCAGGCCGTGTTTCAGGAACACATCGGCAAGCGGTCCCGAAAAACACACCGAGTCTTCCACGAAATTCAGCGCGTATCCGCCGTAGCGATGAGGAAATCTCGGCGGGATACACAGCCCATCTCCCGGTCTGAGAAAGTGCATCCTCCGGGTTTCACCATCATAGAAATATCCATCTCCGGAAATCAATTGAAGCAGGCAGTAAAAGGGAAATGTGCGAACCGGAATCGTTCCGTCACCCAGAAATTCCTTCTGGGGACGGCTCGGCATATTGTCGTAAAAAAGCTCAAACAAAATTCCGCCTTTTTGCAGATCCGTCTCGAATTCGGGAGGAACCGGCATCCGGCCGATCTCTCCATCATAGCCGTTTTTTACAGTATATAGGGTTGAAAAATCCATTTCATTTTCCTGCTTAAGGTGTAATATATACTGAAAAAATAAAAACTCCAGAAAGGATTGCTGAAATGACGGATTTTTATTGGATTGCAGAAGATTTCTCCCCTGTCGGGCAACAATTGCTCGCCACGGTTGCCGAATATTATCCGGATCGCCTGTCGCGGACGGGGAAAAAACGGATCGTGCTGAAAAAGACAGAAGAACCGGTTCTCCGCACAACATTCAAGAAAGACTATGCACTCATCGAAGCCGGAACTCTCGCCGCTTTCTCCCGGGGACTCGGCTCCGTTCTGGCCGGAGAGAAGACACAGGAAACTGTCTCCTTCGATTCACTCGGCATCATGATCGATTGCTCCCGGAACAAGGTTTTCACCGTGGATTACCTGAAACGTTTCCTGGTCCGGATGGCGTTGATGGGCGGCAATCTCGCCATGCTCTACACCGAAGATACCTACCGTCTACCCGGCGAACCGTTTTTCGGCTATATGCGCGGCGGCTATTCCCTGGCGGAACTTCAGGACCTTGACCGCTTCGCTGCCGGGCTCGGCATCGAACTGGTCGGCTGCATTCAGACGCTCGGCCATCTGGATCAGGTGCTGCGCCACCGCTGCTACGAGAAAGCCCGCGATACCGGAGGCGTCCTGATGACGGATGCGCCGGAAACCTATGAGCTGATCGACAAAATGATCTCCTTCTGGAGCGAAGCCCTCTCTTCGCGGCGAATCCACATCGGCATGGATGAAGCGCATGACCTCGGGCGCGGGCGTTTCCTCGATTACCATGGATATGAAAACGTTTCCGATCTCTTTCTGCGCCACCTTGGCAAGGTCAACGCCGTCTGTACCCGACACGGCCTGAAGCCGATCATCTGGTCGGATATGTTCTTTCGCCTGGCCAATCCTGCTCAAGATTATTACGCAGAAAATCTGGAGATTTCCGAAGCGGTGCGGAAAAAAGTTCCTCCGGAAGTTCGGCTCTGCTACTGGGATTATTACCATGACAATGCCGCCTTTTATGAAAAATCCATTCAGCGGCACCGCGCTTTCGGCAGTGAACCGCTGGTCGCGTCCGGTATTTGGACCTGGGGAAACTTCTGGTGCAGTATCGGTAAAACCCGTGAGACGGCAGTGCCGTGCATCAATGCCTGCCGCCAAACCGGAATACGTGAACTCTTCTTTACCATGTGGGGAGATGACGGCGGTTTTTGCCTCTATGACTCCGCGCTGGCAGCTCTGGAACTGTGCTGCGGTGTTGCTTATGGAGCGTCGCCCGACAATGATGCGCTTTATTCCCGGCGTTTCCGAGCCCTCTGCGGCGAGGATTATCGGCTTTATGAAGCGGCGGCAACACTTCAACTCTGCTCGGCAAATTGCATTCTGTGGGACGACCCGTTGCAGGGGACAGTCTTGCTCGGCTGCGAGTATCGGAAAATCCTGCCCGACTATTGTAAAAAACTGGAGAGATTGCTGACAGACTTGAACCGCCGTCCGGTGCTTTCCGGACAGTTGCAGGCCGTACGGGTATTGGCGGCTTTGCTGCTGTCCAAAATTCGTCTGCGCAAAGCGCTGCTGGCCGCCTACTCCAGAGGGGATCGTGATGCCTTGCGAAACCTCGCGGAGGAAGTTATTCCCGGAATCCTTTATCGAATCGGGGAGTTCGACGAATTGTTCCGGGCGGACTGGCTCGAAACCGCCAAACCATTCGGGCTGGAGGTGATCCAGCGTCGAAATGCCGGACTTGTTGCCCGTTACCGGGAACTGCGCCGAGTCCTGCTTGAATTCTTGGACGGAACCTTGCCCCAGATTGCAGAATTGGACGCATCACTGGAAGCGGCTCCCGCCGTTCGGGAAACCGGCTTTACCCCGGATAACATTTACTCAGGAAGTTATTGGCTGTAAAAGCACTATGTTTTCGACGGACACAGTTCTCATGTGAAGTCCGTCGAAAACATCGCCACTTCTCCTCAAGGAGGCCAACAGTGTTTGCGCACTGTTGGCCTGTTTGTGTTTTCTGATCCATTTTATTTCTCTCGGATTTTCAAACGAAAAAACGGGCTTTCTTTCCCGTGATTATCACCAGGAGAAGCCTCATCATTCAGGTCGATGATATGCAGGAGGGCTCCACTTATAACTGTAGGATTGTCTGTCATGGTGGGAGACAGGCTTGGGACGGTGTCTGAGGAATCATTCAGCCTGCTGTCCTTCGAAGAAATTTCAAATCCCGGTATCAATTTTTACCGATCAATTGGAACTGTACTGCTCGTAACTAAACGAAATCTTTGTATCGTCTGTATCAACGGTAATTGCATCATGGCTGAAATCAATTATTGGCGCGCGAATAACTCTGGGTTGTGCGGTTCAACAAATTTTCACTTATATATTACCTCTGCGTAATCAGGATAATCCTGTTCGTTATCGGCTCCGGCGGTCGTATGACTGCCGGGGCCGGTTGTGTTTTAACATCATGGAGGTAATGAAAATGAAGATCAGAAAGAGTGTGTTGCAGGATGCGTTGAAGGTGCTCGGCAAGGTGGTGTCGCAGACTTCTCCGGTGGAGGTACAGCGGTCGGTGCGGTTTCTCGGTGTCGGGGAACAGGTCTGGCTGACAGCGACCGACGGGGTGGAATCCGTCACGGTCGAAGTAATCGGCGATGCCGGGGACATGGAGGATTTTGCGGTCGAGTACAAGGCTCTGCGGGAACTGATCCGTTCCACGCGGGGTGGCGAGGTCGAGGTTACAGGGGAGTCGCTCGAATGGCCGGAATTGGAGGTGGTTCCCGAGGAGGCGGTTAAAGTCGAGCTTCCGGCCTCGTTCGGGGAGTTGCTCTCGTTGGCGGCTCCGGTTGCGGATCGCGATGGCGCGCGGCTCATTCTGCGGGGCATCAACCTTTCATCGGAGGGCATCACCGCGACGAATGGGAAGGAGCTACTGCATCTCCCTTGTCCGCTCACGATTCCGGAGGAGGTTACGCTGCCGTTTCCGCTTGCGTTGCTGATGGCGAAACCTGCCGCTCCCGGTGTACTCCATCTCTGGAGCCGGTGCAATGAACGGCTCTTCCGGATCGAGATCGACGGCTTTCTGTGGCAGGGGAAAGCGCTCTCCGGGAAATTTCCCGCCTGGAAGCAGGTGATTCCCGCCGGCAACGCATTGGATTATTCGCTGGAGTTCTTCGAGCCGGAACGGATTATCGCGTTTTTGAAGACGGTTCCTGACCATGAGCCGTTCCACGGAATCGAACTCAACGTGACGCCGCATGGCGTGACGTTTATTCCGGTCGATACTCCCGAGATGTCGTTCGAGACGGACGCGGAGTTTCTGGGCGTTCAGCCGCAGGCGGTGCTGG
>URVC01000085.1 GCA_900551245.1 uncultured bacterium
CGAACATCGGCGGAACCGCGACGCTGATCGGCGACCCGCCGAACCTGATCATCGGCTCCATCGCCCAGCTGGACTTCATGGCGTTTCTCATCAACCTCGCTCCCTTCATCCTCACCGTGATGGTGATCTACTGCATCTTCCTCTGGGCGTTCTACTCGAGACGGATGCACGTTACGGTGGAAAAACGCGCGCTCATCATGGAACTCGATGAAAACGCCGCCATCACCGACCGGAAGAATCTGCGCCGGGGCGGAATCGTGATGCTTCTCACCATCGTCGGATTTCTGATTCACGGTGCGGTGGGGCTGCAGCCCTGCGTGGTTGCGATGACCGGCGCGGCGCTGGCGCTGGCGCTCTGCAAAGTCAATGTCGACCATGCGCTCGAGAAGATCGAATGGAGCACCCTCTTCTTCTTCATGGCGCTCTTCATCCTCGTCTGCGGCGCGGAGGAGTGCGGCCTGATGGCGAAGATCGGCAGCGTGCTCAATCTGATGGACCGCTGGCCGGTTCTGGTGGTGATTCTGGTCATCATGTGGGGCAGTGCGATTGCGGCGGCGGTGATGAACAACGTCTCCTTCACCGCGGCGATGGCAAGCGTGGTTGCCACCTTCATCGCCAGCACGCCGGTGTTCCGCGACAACATCGAGATGCAGCACCTGCTCTGGTGGGGTCTGGCGCTGGCGGTCTGCCTCGGCGGCAACGCTTCGCTGGTCGGTGCGGCGGCGAACCTGGTGACGGTCGGAATCGCCGGCAAGAACGGTTACAAGGTGACCTTCACCCAGTTCCTGATGTACGGAGTTCCGGTGACGGTCGGCAGCATGATTCTGGCCAGCGCCTACATCATCATCCGCTACTTCGTGCAGTGCGCATGAGTGAAACAGTGGAATATCGCCGGCTCGGCGCTCTTTCTCCGGAAACGGAAAAGGAGCTTGCCGGGCTGTACCGGGAAGCCGGTTGGATCAGCGAGGAAGATCCAACCGGTTTTATCGTTCCGGCGATGGCAGGCTCCGCGGTGGCGATCGGCGCGTTCTGCGACGGCAGGCTGATCGGCATGGGGCGGGCGATCTCCGACGGGGTGTCCGACGCGTTCATTCAGGATGTCGCCGTCACCAAAACGTTCCGGCGCCGGGGAATCGGCGGAGAAATCGTCCGTCAAATCGCCGCCGTTTTGCAGGAACGCGGCGTCGACTGGATCGGCCTGGTGGGGGAACCGGGGACGGAATCCTTCTATCGTAACCTCGGGTTCGAAGAGCAGAAGAACTTCACTCTCTGGAAGTTGAAACCGTAAAACCGCTCCGCCGTTTTTCCGTCATTTCTCCGTTATTTCGTTTTTTTATTCTGGAGTTCACGATTGTATGATTCAGCACCATGTCTTCGGACCGGTGGCTTCGCGCCGGCTCGGCGTATCGCTCGGCATCGACCTTGTTCCGCACAAAACCTGTTCGCTCGACTGCGTCTACTGTGAAGCGCGCCGCACCACCTGTCTCACGACGGAGCGGAAGGAATACGTTCCAATTTCCGAAGTGCTGCAGGAGCTGGATCAGGTCCTCAAGACGGCTCCGCAACTGGATTTCATCACCTTCTCCGGTTCGGGAGAACCAACGCTCAACTCCGGCATCGGCCGGGTCGTCGATTTCATCAAGGAGCATTATCCGCAATACCCGGTCTGTCTGCTGACCAACGGCTGTTCCCTGGGGGATCGCGAGCTGCGCCGGGAGATCGCCCGGGTGGACCGCATCGTCCCCTCACTCGACGCCTCCAACGAGGAGGAGTTCCGCCTCGTCAACCGTCCGGCGCCCGGACTTCGTTTCGAACAGTTCGTCGCCGACCTCACGGACTTCACCCATCACACCGACGCCGATCTCTATCTGGAACTCTTCATTCTGCCCGGCGTCAACGACTCCGACGAATCGATCCAGCGCTTCGTCGAACTCATTTCGAAGATGAAGCTCACCATGGTTCAGCTCAACACGCTCGACCGCCCCGGCACGGAGTCCTGGGTCAAACCCTCGCCGGCGGAGAACACCCGCCGCTTCATCCGCGCGCTCGAACCGATCGTTCCGGTCGAAGCGGTCGGCCCGTTCCGTTACCGCAGCCGCAGCCGGGAACACGCTCCGGAGCTCTGCACCGGTGCCGAACGCGCCATCCTCGATCTGGTGGAACGGCGGCCCGCCACGCTCGCCGATCTCACCGTCGCGCTCGGGCTGCCGCAGGAGGAGATTCAGATTCTGCTCGACAGTCTGTTCAAATTCGGGCTGCTGGAGATGGAGAAACAGGAGCGCGGAACCTTCTACGCCCCCGCGCGGCACTGATGGTCAGAATTCCGGGAACGATTCCGCCGGAATCTCCACCATTGCCGGCACCTCTTTCTGCGGTGATTCGAGCATGGAAAGGAGAATTTCCATCGCCCGTTCCGCCATCCGGTCGAAGTTCTGCCGGCAGAGAATGATCTTCCGGAACGGTTCCCGGCCCGGCCCGCTCCAGGCATCGAAAAATCCGCCGTAGACGATCCGCCCCGGCGGCAGCGGCGGAAGAACGGGCGCCGTATTGGTGAGAACGCCGACCGGATCCCCTTCCGGAGCCAGACAGGCAAGTTCGCAAAGTTCGCGGCAGGGCAGTCCGAATTCCTCCAGCCGTTCCCGGATCGCCCGCTCCCGGGCGCGCAGAACCGGATTGACGTCGCCGAACTCCAGATAGAACTCCCGCGCGCCCCATTCCAGACAGCGGTCGATCAGATGGCGCGCCGCGGAATAGTTGTCCGTCGTAATGACCGGGCAGGTCAGCTCCGGCCAGAAACGGTCGAGCGAAAGATGCGGCACCGGAAGCGCGTTGATCAGCGGAATCAGCTCCCGGCACTCCTCGGTGTTCCCGGGCGGAATCAGAACGGCGGCGTCGGCCACCTTCTGGTGAAGTTTGCCGAGCCACTGGCGGAACCGTTCCGGAGAGTTGTTGTGAAGCACGATCTGAAGGTCGTATCCATGGCGGTAGAGGAGTTCATCGAGCCGGACGGCGAGACTGCGTTCGCGCTCCGCCTCGGCGAACCCGAAGCAGAACCAGACGTTGCCAGTTTTCCCGCGGGCGAGCTGCCGGGCGGGAAGGTTCGGGGAGTAGCCGTTCTCTCTGGCCAGCTCCAGGATCTGTCTTCTGGTCGCCTCCTTCACCCGGTTGTCTCCCCGCAGAGCGCGGGAGACCGTCGAAGCGTTATATCCGGAAAGCCGGGCCAGATCGTGAATGGTAACCGCCATATTATACATCAAACTCCTGTTTCGTACAATACTGCCGAAACGCACAATTTTCCAGTTGTCCGCCGGAAATTTCCACGAGGAGACGATCCTCGCTGGATTTGATTTTTGATGGAACAGTGGTATGGTATTTTTTCAGCGAGAAATCAGACATGATAAAATCCATATTCTTTTTTACGATTCTGTTCTTCCTTTCAACCGGCTGTTCTCGTTATGACGCAAAGAAGCCGGATACCGGGGAAAATCGACGGGGGTTTGCCCGTGTGACAGGAATCAATCCGGATTCTGATGTCACGAAAATTTACTTTTACGCCGATGAAATGGGGCCGGATCCCCTTTATTGTTTCGCGTTTCAATCCTCACAGAAAACCGTTCAGAACATCCTTGAGAAATTTCAGCTGAAAGAGAGTGAAAACACCGAATGGCAGGAACCTTTTCCCGTACCAGACGACCTTTTCTGGTGGGATGCCGGGGAGCGGAAAAATTCCCGTTTTTATTCTGCGCGACAGGAACAGACGGAAACGGTATATTATTTCTGGCACAATCCAGACAATGCGAAATGCCAGTTCATGATGGTCTGTTTCTAGAGCTGTATGGATCCGGCTCCCGGGTTGATTATAACCCGGTGAAAAAGTTGTTAATAATCCGTTAAGGAATTGTGAAAAAATGATTCCGTTGACATCCTCCGACAATCGGTGATCATACTTATTGACAACGCGGAGGATTTTCAACTCGTTGATTCCAAGACGGCGAATATAGTTATTCACAAAAAAGCGCGACTCTACTGCTGATAATTTCTCTATTGATTAATGAATTTACAGCAGGAGAATTCCCTTGCCCGGAAGGAGCGAAACCTGTGTCGTTCTCTGCGGAAAAGAGTGCTCTTTTTTGTTCAATATTGGGGAATCTCAACTTGAAGAAACCGGTTTCGACAGCTATCTTAATAGATGTATGATGAAGAACAACGAATTGCATTCGGGAGGCAAGGAAAATGAAATTTACCGTCAACCGTGAAAAACTGCAGAAAGCGCTCCAGCGGGTGGGGAGCATCATCGGTTCGCGTTCCATGCTGCCGGTTCTCGGCAATGTGATGATTCAGGCGGAAGAGGGCGTTCTTACGCTGACGACGACCGATCTGGAAATCCGGATCTCCACCAAGGTCGAAGCGACCGTGGAGAGCGCCGGCGTGACGACCATTCCGGCGCGGAAGCTCGCCTCCCTGGTCGGATGCTTCGTCGGAACCGACGTGGTGTTCGACGTCGACGAGAAGGATCACATCAAAATCCGCTGCGGCACCAGCCATTTCACGCTGCTCGGACTGCCGGCGATGGATTTCCCGGTGGCGGCGGAATTTTCCGCCCAGCGGGAGATCAAAATCCGCGAAGGGGAGTTCAAGCGGATGGTCAGCGCCATCTCCTACGCGGTCAGCGCCGACGACTCCCGCAAAGTTCTGACCGGTGTGCTGCTCAGCGCCCGTGAATCGATGATCACGCTGGTCGCCACCGACGGCAAGCGTCTGGCGATGCAGGAGAAGACCCCTGAGGCGGTCGAAGGCGGCGACGGCGATTCGATCATCCCGCTGAAGGCGGCGCTGGAAGTGCGCCGTCTGCTCGAAGGCGATGCGCAGATGTCGATCCGGCTCGGCGACAAGCAGTGCGTCTTTGAAGCGGCCGGGTTCGAACTCTCCACCAAGCTGATCGAAGGAAATTACCCGAACTACCGGCAGGTGGTTCCGGCGTCGTTTGCGCGTTCGATCGAGCTGCCGACTTCGGTGTTTCTGACCAAGATCGAGACGGTCTCCCAGGTGCTGTCGGATTCCAGTTCGTTCATCATTCTGCACTTCGAAGACAATCAGCTGCAGCTGCAGGCGTCCAGCTCGGAAGTGGGCGAAGGCAGCGATATGGTGGAAGTGGCGTACGACGGCGAGCCGTTTGAAGTTTCGTTCAACCCGGCCTACCTGGCCGATCCGCTGCGCAACTGCGACGCGGATACGGTCCGCATGAAGATCAACGACCCGCTCAATCCGGTGGCGATCGAGGGCGGCGAGGGCTTCCTGTACGTCATCATGCCGATCCGCAAGAAGTAATGCTGATCGAACAGCTTGAACTGACCGATTTCCGCAACTATTCGTCGGGGCGGTTTCAGTTCTCCCGCGACAAGGTGGTCTTCACCGGTCCGAACGGGATCGGCAAGACCAACCTGCTCGAAAGCATCTCCTTTCTCAGCATTCTGCGTTCGTTCCGCACGGTGTCCGGGCGGGAGATGGTCCGGCTCGGCAGCAGAGGGTTCGATCTGCGCTGCCGGATCGACAAAGGGGGGCTCCGCGAGGATCTGCGGGTGGTTCAGGCCCTTTCCGGACGGCGGGAGACCTTCATCGGCGCCAATCGCATCCGCCGTTCCAGTGAATTCATCCGCGAATTCCGCACCGTGGTGTTCGTGCCCGAGGACCGCAACATCACCGGCGGGAGTTCCTCCTGCCGCCGCCGTTTTTTCGATATGCTGATCTCCACGCTGGATTCCGGTTACCTTGCCGCGCTGTCGAACTACCATCGGGCGCTGAGCCAGCGGAACCATGCGCTGAAATCGCCGGAACGTGCCGCGGTGGCGGCGGCGTTCGAACCGGAACTTGCCGCACATGCTCCGTTGATCGCCGCCCGGCGTCGGGAGTACGCCGCCGCGGTGGAGCAGGAGGTGAACCGGATGCTGTTGCAGCGGGGGAAGGCACAGTTCCGGATTCACTTCCGCAGCGATTACCCGGAGTCCTCCGCGGAGTATCTCGCGCTTCTGGAGCGGAACCGGGAGCGCGAAATGATCCGCAGCTGTACCGGAATCGGTCCGCAGCTGGATGAGTTCGAATTCTTTCTCGACGGCAAACTGCTGCGCCACTACGGTTCCACCGGGCAGATCCGGATGCTGTCACTGCTGATCAAGCTGGCGGAATTCAATCTGGTCCGCCGTTCGGCGCGGGAGCGGGTGGCTGTGCTGGTGGATGACGTGACCGGCGAACTGGATGAGGAGAACTGCATCCGCTTCTTCGAGACGATCGCTCACGCCGATCAACTCTTCTTCACGTTTACAGAATTCCCTTCTCTGGAGTTTTTCCGCGACGCGGAACAGATCGTTCTGCCGCAGAAACAGGGGTAAAAACGGAATTTTGCGGCGGCAGGAGCGGGTGGATTCGGGAAAAATTGCGTTTTCCGCTTGAAACCATTCTGCCGGGTTGCTATCTTATGTTAGAACGGGTCATCATTCTGCATCAGGGGGGAAGAAGATCGAATGGCTGGCAAACCGCCGACAATCCGGGTGCCGTATCGGAACACTCTGCCGCTTCCCTGCGCCGGAGAGACAATCGGGCCGTATGAGGTGATGGAGGAGGGGCTGCCGGAAGACGGCTTCTATCTGTTCGACGTCCGCCATCCCCAGCTGGATGTGCGCCGCCGGCTCAAGGCGGTGTCGGAGCGCCGGAGCTCTCCGGAGTTCATCCGCGAACTTTCCAGCCGGCTGCGTGCGGTGTGCGCCCTTTCCAGCCCGTTTCTCTACCGGCCGCTGGAGACCGGATTCGACGAGAAACACAAGCTCTTCTACGCCGTCTACGAGAATGTCGCGCCGAAATCGCTCCGGGATCTCGACAATTACGGGATGCTGACCGGCGAGGAGGCGTTGACGGTGCTGCTGGCGGCGTCCGGCGGCCTTGCCGCTCTGGAGGAGGCGGGGCTCCGTCACGGGCGGCTCACGGCGGAGAAGATCGTCTTTACAGAAGATTTCGGTCAGATCGAACTGGATGGGCTGGATATTGCTCCGGAAGAGAGAAACTTCGCCCTTTCCACCGAAGCGCTTTCCGGGGGAGGCGGCGACCTCTTCGCGCTCGGGCGGATCGCCTATGAGATGGTGACCGGGCGGAAACCCGCTCCGGAAGAGGGGAGCGACGGAACCGATCCCCGCCGGTGGCGGCCCGAATTTCCCGGTCCGCTGGCCGTCGTCATCATGCGGCTGCTTTCCCGCGAGCCTGTGACCGCCTTTCAGTGCGCCGCGGAGCTGAATTCCGAGCTGAAGATGCTGTTGTCGCGGCTGGCTCCGGCCGATGTGCGCGCCCTCTGTCAGGCGCCGAAACGGACGATGCCGAAAGAGCGCATTCCCCTGCCTCCGCCGCCGGTGGAGAGGCGAAAAGGCGATTTCGCCGCACCTTCGGCGAAACCGGGTCGGAGACTGTTTCATTTCGGCCGCTCCGGGCTGGGGATTGTCCTCCTGATTCTGCTGTTGCTGTTCACGGTTTTGATCCGCCTGGTGGAGCGGTCCGCTGCCGCTCCGGCGGGGGAACTGCCAGCGTTTCGTCTCTCGGCGGAAAACAGCAAACTCCGAACGGAGCTGGACCGGCTCAACGCGGAGCTGGAGCGGCTGACTCATCTGCGCAACGCCTGGATGATGAACCGGCCGAAAGGGGAGAAGTAGCCATGAACATTCCGCCGGATGCCATGTTTCAAAAAGGGGCGCGACTGGGGGAGTACCGGGTGGAAGGGTTCCTCGGCCGCGGCGGCATGGGGGAGGTCTATCTGGCGGTTTCGACCGTTTCCGGCCGCTCGGTGGCGATCAAGGTACTGCTTCCGTCGGTGATGGAGAAGAAGCCGGATTTCGCGGAGGAGTTCCTTCGGGAGGGGAGAGTCGCCTGCCGGATCAACCATCCTTCGGTCATTTCAGTTATCGACGCCGGAATCGACGAAGCGACCGGCGTCTGCATGCTGGTGATGGAGTACATCGACGGCGGAACGGTTCAGCAGATGATCGACCGCCACGAGGTGATCGACTGGGAGTGGGCGCTGGTGATCGCACTGCGGGTCTCGGAAGCGCTGGAGTCCGCCGCCGGGCTGGGAATCGTCCACCGGGACATCAAGCCGGAAAACATCATGGTGACCGGTTCCGGCGATATCAAGCTCGCCGATCTCGGCATCGCCCGCTGCAGTGACTCCGCGGAAGACGGCTCCGGCCGCCGCCGGTTGATCGGAACACCGGCCTACGCCTCGCCGGAACAGTGCGCCGATTCCAGCCGGGTCGATGCCCGCAGCGACATCTACAGCCTCGGGGCCACGCTGTTTGAAATTCTCACCGGCGAACTTCCCTTCAAGGGGCGGACGCCGATTGAAATGGTGCGGCAGGTGCTGAATGCGCCGACGCCGGACCCGCGCAGCGTCAATCCGCAGATTCCGCCGGAGGTTGCCGCGCTGGTGATGCGCATGATGAGCAGAAATCCGGAGGATCGTCCGCAGAGCGCGGCCGAATTAAGTGGCGAACTGCGCCGCCTGATCTACGGGGAAACCAGCGCCCCGGCCGGGCGGAAAACGAAAAAGTACCGGAAAATTGCCGGAAAAATAACGGAAAAGTGGCGGAAGATAAAAGATCTTTATCATAAGATAGTTCCGGATGAATCTGCAAAGAAGCGCGGCAAATGGATGCTGTTGCTGGCCGGATTGCTGGTCGTCGTTGCCGTGGTGCCGCTGCCGCCGCCTGAAATCCAGATTCCGAAGAGTCCGCCGGAGGATCCCAATCTGCGGATTCATGCGCGGATCAAACGGAAGATCGAGGAGGCGGAAAAGCGGATTCCACTGCTTCAGCAGGAGGTGGAGCGGGCGAAGAAACTCTCCGTTCAACCGGCGGAGGCGCTTCTGCTGGAGAATCTCTTTTACGATTACAATCCGGCCGCGGTTGCGGAGTGGCTTTCCGGCGGCGTCAAGGTTGCTCCGGAACGGATGACGCTGGAGTGGATCTGCCGTGTGCGGCCCGGACTTCTGCCGCCGGATGCGGCAAACGCCCGCCAATGCGCCGCCCTGCTCGATCAGAACGGCTGTGTCCTGCCGGAAAAGAGCGTCGCACTTCTGGTTCATTCCGCCGCTCTCGGCACTTCGGAGGAGCGGAATTTCGCCTATTACGCCTTGACCATGCTCGCGCTTTCCGAACGGAATTGCGGGACACTGCGTCGCCTGGGAGCGCTTCTGCCGGAACTCTCCTCCTCCATCGCGACCCGGGAGAAGGAGGACACCTTCCTTCGCGAGGATTTTGAACGGGTGAAGCGGTTGCTGGAAACTCTGCCTCCCCGGGCGTAGTGTTTCCGGTCAGCGGCGGAGAATGTCGGCGTATTTGAGCTTTCCGCCGAAGAGATCCAATGCGGAACCGACGGTGTAGTGCACCTTTCCGCCGCCGAGCGCTTCGATGTCGTCGATTTCCGCCAGCGTGGAGATGCCGCCGGCGTAGACGCAGTCGATCGGCGAGGATTCCGCCAGGAGGCGGACCAGTTCCCGGTCGATGCCGGATTGTTTTCCTTCGACGTCCACCGCGTGGATCAGAAATTCGGTGCAGTAGTCCGCCAGAAGGCGGAGCGTTTCGGCCTCCACCCGGAGCGATGTGAACTTCTGCCAGCGGTCGGTGACGATGTAAAAGGCGCCGTCACGGCCGCGGCGGCAGCTCAGATCGAGCGTCAGCCGGTCGCGCCCGGTGATCTGAAAAAGCTTCTTCAGACAATCCATGTAGAGGACTCCGTCGCGGAAGATGTAGCTGGTTACGATCACCTGCGCCGCGCCGGCGTCGAGCCACATGGCGGCGTTTTCCGCCGTGATGCCGCCGCCGATCTGCAGGCCGCCGGGCCACGCGGCCAATGCCTCCTTCGCCGCTTCGTCGTTGCCGGGGCCGAGTTTGATGACGTGTCCGCCGCGGAGGTTGTCTTTCCGGTAAAGTCCGGCGAACCAGGCCGGACTGCGGTCGGCGACGAAGTTGGTTTTCAACCCCTCCCCGGAGTCGGAAAGCGTGCTGCCGACGATCTGTTTGACCTTGCCGTCGTGCAGGTCGATGCACGGACGGAACTGCGCTTTTTTTCTGTCGGGATTCATGGATGGCCTTTTCTCAGCGATACAGATTCGTTTTCTTTTTCTTTCAACCGGGAGTGGATCTCCTGCCGCTGTCACAGCCGCGGCCAGCGCCACCCCGGGAGGAATTGTTCCGTTTCCGAGAAGGGGCGGCTGCCGAAAAAACCGCGATGGGCCGAAAGCGGCGACGGGTGCACCCCGGCGATCACGTGATGCTTCGTTTCGTCGATCAGCGGGCGCTTGCCGATGGCGTAATTCCCCCAGAGGATGAAGACCAGACCGGAACGTTTTTCGCTCAGGGCGGCGATGATCGAATCGGTGAATTTCTCCCAGTGAAGTTTGCGGTGACTGCCCGCCGCGTGCGCCCGGACGGTCAGGACGCTGTTGAGCAGCAGCACCCCCGCCTCCGCCCAGGCGTGGAGAGAACCGGAGTTCGGAACGGTACTGCCGAGATCGGCGGCGAACTCCTTGAAGATGTTGCGCAGACTCGGCGGGAACTTCACCCCTTCGGGCACCGAGAAGGCGAGCCCTTCGGCCTGCCCCTCCTCGTGGTAGGGATCCTGCCCGATCAGCACCACCCGCACCGCATCGGGCGGAGTGAGCGCAAGGGCGTGGAACACCTTCCCCGGCGGGGGAAACACCTCACAGGAACGGCGTTCTTCCTCCAATTGCTCCAGAATCCGGTCGAGCTGGTTCTGGTCGAGGCGTTCGCCGAGAAACGAACGCCACGCTTCCGGAATCCGGTCGGCCGTCACAGATTGAGCATCCCGCCGGCGAGGATCATGCGGATGTCCTCGTCGGAAAGTTTGTGGCGGAAACGGATTTCCCGGATGGTGCCATCCGCCTTGACCAGCGTCCCTTTGATTTCGCCGCCGGCGGTGAGCTGTTCCCGGATGCCGTCGAACTTGAGTGAATCCTTTTCGCTGATCTCGTCGTAATCCGCCGGATTGACGAAGAGGAGCGGCAGAATGCCGAAGTTGACCAGGTTGGCGCTGTGAATGCGCTCGATGGCCAGCGCGGCCACCACCTTGACGCCGAGGTACATCGGGCAGATGGCGGCGTGTTCCCGGCTGGATCCCTGGCCGTAGCTGTCGCGGCCGACGATCACGCCCGCCTTTCCGGCGTCGCGGACCGCGGCGGCCCGTTCGGCGAAGGAGGGTTTGCCCGGTTCGGTGAAGCACTCAAAGACCACCTTGGAGTAGGCCGGGATGTTGCTCCGCAGCTTGAGGTGGACGCCCGCCGGCATGATGTGGTCGGTGGTGATCTTGTCGCCGACCTTGATGACCACCACGCCGTCGAGACTGTCCGGAAGCGGCTTGTTCATCGGCGGCTCGCCGATCGTGCGCTTGCGGATGATTTCCCCCTTTCCGGTGGGGAGCTGGATCATGTTGTCGTTGATGAGGAACTTCTCCGGCTCAGCCACTTCGGGATATTCAATGCCGAGCTCCCGCGGATCGGTGAAGGCGCCGGTGAGCGCGACCGCCACGGCGGTTTCCGGGCTGACCAGATAGGCCTGATCGCCCTTGGTGCCGGTCCGCCCGGCGAAGTTGCGGTTGAAGGTGCGCACGCTCACGGTGTCGTCGGCCGGGCTCTGGCCCTGACCGATGCAGGGGCCGCAGCCACATTCCAGAATACGCGCGCCTGCGGAAATAATATCTGCCAGTGCGCCGTTTGCCGCCAGCATATTCATCACCTGATTATGCGTTCCGGGTTTACGTCCCGCGAATCCTTTGTGGTGATAACCCTTGCTGCGGCAGTATTAGCGGCTATCGGTATTGCCGGACAGGTACTCAGCTTTGTCCCTGAGTGGGTGATGCTGGCACTGTTCTTGCTTGCTTTTATTATGTACGGCTACTGCATAAAACGCGCCTGGAAAGTGGCCCGTTTTATCAAACGCCACAGACGCCGCGTGCGTCGCAAATCGGTCACACACTAAATTTTTAACCACAGAGGCACATGTTGATATGCGTTCAGAAAATACTCCGGACCCGCAACAAACGCAGTATGACCAGGAATTAGATATCCGCGCGTTATTTATGTCGTTATGGCGCGGAAAATTATGGATAGCCGGGATGGCGGTTGTGTTTGCGCTGGTTGCATTGGGTGCCAGTTATTTTATGCAGCAGAAGTGGAATTCCACGGCGATCACTGATTATCCGACCGTTAATAATTTAGGTGGATATTATTCACAGCAGCAATTTATGCGTAATCTGGACACGCATCTGAATGCCGCTCAGGAATCTTCAGGACTGCTGCCGATCCCGAATGAGGCTTACCAGGAATTTATTACCCAGGCGGC
>URVC01000086.1 GCA_900551245.1 uncultured bacterium
GGCTCAAATAGGGTGGTTAGAATGACGATTTCAAAGAATTATGGGACGGCACTGCTTTTTTTTCCACTTTCTTTCTTGCATTTCCTTTCTTTATATTATACCTTGAAGAAAAGAATATATCTTTGCGAAAACAATCAAAAAACTATGCGGATTCAATCAAAAAGCGGCAAATCGCATCTGACCGAACAGTTGCAGCGGATTCCGGTGGACGATGATTTCCCCGTGGGAACTCCGGATTTCAATACGCGGGACGAACACCCGGATATCGGGCCGCATATTCATGACCTGTTTGAAATCGGTTACTGCTTCGACGGAACCGGTCTCTTTTTAATCGGCGACAAGATTCTGCCGTTTAAGGGGGGAGATGCGGTTGTCATCAACACGCACGAGGTGCACATCGCGCGCGGAACTCCCGGAAACACCACGAGCTGGGGATTTCTCCATCTTGACCCGGTTCGTCTGCTGGCGGACAGCATCGGGAGTTATTCTGAAAACCTGCGGTTGTCGCAATATTGCGGTTCTGCGTTCCGGAACATCATTGACGGCGAAGCGTATCCGGAGATCGCGCACTGCATCCTTCAAATTCTTCTGGAAGTCCGCGACCGGCCGGACCATTACCGCTCGATGGTTCGCAGTCTGACCTGGCGGCTCATGCTGCTGCTGAACCGCTACCATCGAGGCGGGGAGTCCTCCGACGCCCCGCGGGACTATCAGGAGATCGAACGCATCATGCCGGCGCTCCGCTACTTGAATGACAACTACAACGAGGAGATCGATGTGGTGAAACTTGCGGAACTCTGTTTTGCGAGTGAATCGAATTTCCGCAAACTGTTTCATCGGGCGATGGGGTGTGCGCCGCAGCCCTATCTGCAGCGGCTGCGGCTCAACGCGGCAGCGACTCTGCTGAAGAATTCATCCGCGTCGGTTCTGGAAATCGCCCAGCGCTGCGGCTACAACAACCTGTCGAATTTCAACCGGCAGTTCCGGGCGCGTTTCGGGGTATCGCCCCGGGATTACCGAGGAGGTGCCGGCGTGCCGCTTTCCGACCTCTGAAAAGGAGCCTGTCGCCTTTCCGAATTCGATATCGAAGAGAAGTTGGTTATGCTGGCGTTGCGCGTTTGGCCCCGAAAACTGGAGAATGTAAGCAGGTGTAAAATGCCCGCTGAATTAGTCGGTAAAAGGATGGCATTTTTTTACGATGTCGTGTGGTTCAAAGGTGGTGTCCGATATTTTGTGCAAATTTATTCGGAGCGATTGCAGATGACAAGCGTGAGTTGGCACAGCCGAAGCAACCGACCGACCAGAGAGCTCCGGAGGCGCAGGTCGGTTGCGCAGGCGGAGCTTCAACCAGCGAAAACACCTTCCGGAGACGGTGTCGACCTTTCCCGCGCATTCCTGACCCGTCGTCACCAGCACCAGAAAAAGTAGTTGGTGTATTTCACCGGATCGAATTCCCGGGCGAACGGCACATCGCTGTTGAATCCGGGAAACTCCAGCAGGACCGGCCCTGCATGAATGCCGCCCGGGCCGTAATCGTTGTAAACACGAACCGCAATGAAGTTCCGCCCCGGCCGCAATACTCCTTCCGGCAGTTGCCACAACCGCGCGCCGCGTCCGCCGCGATGGGCGTTCGAGACGTAGACTGGCTCCGGCATCTTCCGGCCGTTGATGAAGAGTGTTGAACGCTGCTCCTCACGGCGGAAGGTGAAGATGTCGCGGATTCCGCCGATGTACAGATAGACTTTTCCCTTCGGTATTTCCGGCAGCATCGCCGTCCGGAAATACCAGCCGAAGCCGTCGTAGGCTGAGCCGGGCGCGGAATTGAAGGCCGGATTGGTCTCCGTTACCCCCTGTTCCTCCCAGACTTTGCCGATCTCGATCGGCCGCGGCACCCGGCCGCCGAAATTGCCCGTGGCATATCCCCGCTGCTCTCCGCTGCCGTCGGGATCGGTCAGAAAATGCCACTCTCCGCCGGAGAGATCCCACGGAGGAATCGAGAAGTTCAGCACCCGGCGATTTTCCACCCCCAGCCGGAAAAACAGGATCGACCAGATCCGGTCGATCTTCCGGCGACATTCGGTGCTCCGGACCGAGGCCGGATCCCAGGCGCAGAAGAGTTGCCGGACCGATCCCGCGTCACGGGCGAGAAGCGTACCGTACCGACTCCGCTCCGCCCCCGCGGCGGAGAAACTCTTCACTTCCGGATTCTCAAAACAGTAGAGATCTGCTGTGGTGATTCCGGCAAAATCCCGTGGCACATCGGAATCGGCACCGGGCCGCTCCCCGCGAAACATCGAGGTTCCGTAAAGACTTTTGAACAGCCAGAGTGGAGAATCCACGGTGCGGATCCGGATCGGTTTCGCCGTAATTCCTCCGGGCAGAACGTCGCACATCGGCAGTACCACCAGAGTTCGGACCTCTGCTGGCAGTGTGTCCAGGCCTGTCGCGTCCTCTCCCGCCACCGCAACTGGACTCGCTGGAACCACAGAGATTCCGAGCCGATGGAGAAAAGCACGTCCTTTCGGCCCGCCGAAGTAACGGACTCCCGGCAGGGATTCCGAAGGTTTCGACGTCAGAAAGTATCGGAAAAGATTTCGCGCCAACCGCGTTGCGGCAGGATCGATTCCGAGCCTGTCCGTAAGATCAACCTGGCAGAAAATCGCCCGGCCTGCACCGGAGGCGGCTTCCAGCAACGCAGCTTCGCCCCGATCGAAACCTCCGGTGAGAATCGGCTGAAACGCACCGACCGAAGGAAGCGGCAATACCTTGCCGGCCACCACATTGCGATTGGTCAGGTGCGGGGTTTCCAGTGCGGCGGACTGACTGTGACGGAAGGAGTCCGGAGGACGTTTCTCTGCCGGCACCGTTCCTGCTCTCCCCCGCCACATGGCAAGGTCCGCATCGCACAACCCTTCCAGTACCGGATGGCCGGTATCCGTGGCAAAGAGATGCTCCAGATAGAGCTCTTTCAGACGGTGACCAAACAAGCCGCCGGACTGTTCCAGTACCAGGAGCTGTCCTCCTCGCAGAAGGAATGACTCCAGCACATCCCGGGCGGGGTCGGCAAAAGCGTTGCGTTCGATTACCAGATGTGAGATCTCCGCGGGAATCGGTCGATCAAGCGTCAACGTCTCCGCCGCAAGTCCGAGGCGGTGTGTGACCGGTAATTTCTCCACGGTCACTACGCCGAGCCGAAATCTCCCTGTTGAAACGGGGAGCGTTCCCGGCTCCAAACCGTATTCGGCGCGTAGGAAAATGGTCAGCGCGAAACTCTCTTTTCGAAGAGAGTTCCTGTCATCGAAAAACTCCAGTTGCAGTTCCGCCGGGACACGCGGTTCTCCCGGTTCGGGAAGCCGGAATTCAAACGGCAGCGCAAAACGTGCGCCCTGCGCGATTCGTTGATCAAACTTCCGCCGGGCGACTGTTCGCCCCGCCACCTGCAGAGTTACGGTTCCCCGGAAACGGAACTCCCCGGAAGTGTCATTGACCCCGAGCAGCTGCTTCTTCAGCATTTCGCCGCCGTAGTAGTTGTGGTCGTATCCGGCAGGATCGTCTGCCTCGTTCCCGATGCAGACGAAAAACGGCTGCATTTCATTGAGGAAGAGAGGTGTAAATCGCGTTGTTTTCGGTTGGAGTACTCCGAGGCCGTAGCGCTCCGGCCAGCTCTCGGCCGCATGGGCGCGCAACCGATAGTAACCGCTGTTCACACGCATCCAGCCATCCTCCAGCACTTCACCGACCGGGCTGGCGAAGAAGCGTGGATCAAGCCGCCGCCGGTCGGGAAATCCCCGCGGGGAGTCCGTGTTGACCGGATGCGCCCAGAGATCGTCCGCGATCCACATGCAGAACCCGTCGACGCTGTGGAGCCGGAAGTTCCGCAGCGATTCCCGCATCAACAGCCATTCCCACTGTCGCCAGTCGGAGAATGCACGGTCGCCCAGGTAGCGGGCGGCACACTCGTAATTCATCAGTCGTTCAACCGGTTCCCGCTGCGGCAGTACCTCGAAGGTGTGATCCGGGTGCGTTGTGTCAAAGTTGAGCAAATTACTGACTCCTGCTTCGAAAATATAGAGCGGAAGCTGCGGATTTTTGCGCGCCGCCCACGGCTCCTGATAGCGACGCCGATCCGAAAGATTGAGGCCGTTGGTCGCATACTGATGGGTAATGCGCATGAATCCCGGCCAGTTTCCGGTCGCCTGTGCCACATAGCGCCGGGAGGGATCGAGCCGCCGGAAGAGTTCATCCCGCCGAGTCATCAGTCGGAAGATCGTCTGCGCTCTCTCGCCCGAAGGCAGATAGCTGTCGTCGGTCCGGAAAGGGTCGTGAATGTAACCGTTGATGTCCAGCTGACCGTATTGGTCGCTGAGATAGCCGACCACGGAAGGATGGTTGCGGGTTCGTCGGACGAGTTCCGCGGTCTCCCCGTCCGGCGCGGCACGGTCGAATGGTGCGATGGCCACAAACCCCTCCCGATCCAGCAGGTCGAAAATTGGAAAGTTATTTCCGTATTCGTTGGCATGAAAATAGATCGCATTGAAGCCGAATTTGCGGAGCTGCCGGAAGCGTCCCGGCTCGATCACTTTCGACGGATTGGTCAGCATGCCGGTACGGAAACGGAAAATCTTCCCGTTCAGCAGGAAGTGCGCTCCTTTTGTCTCAAAGGTGCGGAACCCGAATTTCTGCAGCCGCTCCTCGACAAGTCTGCCCCGGGAGTAAAGCCGCAACCGAAACGTAAAGAGCGTCGGCGATTCGGGTGACCACGGGCGGAAGTCCGCGACTTTTCCGGTAAAGGAAAAGCGCTCGGCTACCGGACGGCGCGCCATTCGACAGCGGGAGATCCCGGCGGAATCGAGAATGTCCGCCTCCGCCTCGTACGACAGCCCGGTTCCGCGAACCAGCTCCAGTTGCACATCGAATTCTCCGGTGAGACCGGAGGCCTGTTTCACCCAGAGATCCCGTATCGGCGGCGCAGATTCCGACGATTCCAGATACAGATCCCCGGTGATACCGCATTTGCCGTTCGCTGCGGAAAAACTCGGATTCACCCGGGTGAAAAGACGCAGCGAAAGCCGGTTCGGTTCTCCGTGGCGAAGCCGGGCCGGATCAACCGGCAGTTCCGGCTGTTCCAGTGTGAAGCTGCCGAGATACTCGCCGTTGAGAAAACACTCCGCCTCGATATCGAGATAGTCGCACCGCAACCGCAAATGACGTGTTCGCCAGTTTTCTGGAACAGAGAAGGTACGCTCATACCAGAAGAAACGCCCCTTGGTTCCGCCAAGCGCCGCGTATCCCTCCGGAACCGGTACGAGTCCTCGCCCCGGAACCGGCCGCCAGAGCGGCATTGCCCAGCCGATCCCCATCGGCAACGGCGCATAAAGCCACTTCGCCGGATTCGGCGACGTCTCCCGGTCCGGGACGCACTGGATTGCCCAGATACCATTGAGATAAAACCGCTCTGCAGTCGCACTGATCGAACGGAGTTCCGACTTCTCCCAGAGCCGCCGTTCCGGCGCATTCAACTCCTTCGGGAACGGAAAATCAACCGCGACCGCCCCCCAGGTGACGGCCGGTCTGCTCTTTTCGTCGAAAAAGTCAAGATATGCGCTTCGAAATCCGGAAATGTTTTGATGAGGCGCAGGATTCTGCGGCGTCACGGAGAAGCGGGTTCCGCCGGAATCACGCAGGCTCAGCGACCAGGCGAGCCGGTCGCCCCGGACCGGTTTCCAGCCACGCAGCAGTTTGGCGGGAATCGCCGCCTCCAGCACGTAACCCGGGACCGGATTGCCGTTGACCGTGACGTTTCCCCGGACCAGCCGGGAGCGGATAGAGTCCGCCTTTCCGCCGGGAATCATCGCCTTTCCGCCACCTGCACCACAGTCAAATACAATCTGTACGCCGCACGCTTGCAGCGGAGCTCCACGCCGCAACTCGGAGTCGAGCACTCCGGGCGCGAGAAAGAGTTCGATGCTGTCGTTTTCCCACGGTGCATCCGAATGCGTTCCGCCCCCCGGTGTGGCGTCGGCTACCTCCGCAAGAAAAAAGAGTGTTGTTTCGTTGTACATAAAAGAGAATCTACCGGAGAGTTCTTCCGCAGAACGCCACTGCTTCGCCTCGACCAGCTGTGAGGGACGGTCGAGTTTTACCCACACGGGCGGATGCCAGAAATAGAGATTGTCTTCGAATCCCCAGTCCTTACGGTATGCTCCGTCAATCTCCACGCCGGCCGTTGGCCGGGGAATCAGGAAACGCTCTTCCGGCAGAAGCAGATTCACTCCTTTGATCTCGATTTCAAACCCCTGTTTTGTTGTATCAAACTCCCAGAGGCCGAACCCGAGTATCAGCTCCCGCACCCTTCCTGAAAGCGCCGGAGCAAAAGCGTTCCGTTCAAACCGGATGACGCGGGGCAGCTCTTCCAGTGGACGACCACGGTCATAGTCGGCAGCCGTGCGACCGGTTTCCAGTTGCAGTTCCGGCTTGATTCGAATTTTCCTGTCGGCGGAGGCTGTGACTTCCAGCGCGGAGAAATCTGCCGCATCAACCGACACATTACAGGGAATGCGCAGCGAAGCATAGGTGATCTTTTTGGCGGTCGGGCCCCCTGTGATTCGAAACCCGCCGTCCGGCAGTGGAGCAACGGCGATTTCCCGACTGCCGTACCCTTTTGCCTCCGGGACCGCAATCTCCACCGCAACCGCCGGGACAAGCCAGCCAGGCATCAGCAGCATCAGAACCTGTGCCGCAACAAAAAAACGAAAGCACATAGACGTTGCCTTTCCTCTCATTTTTTACAGGAAATACATTCCAACCTGGTCTGGAAAAAATTCACACCGTCTCGAAACTCCAGATCGTTCGCGCAGCGGATTGCATATTCCGGGCGTCCGGCGAGTGTTTCAGCTTCGTCCGGCATGGCAAGGCCTACCCGGTACCGGCCGGGTGGAAGCGTTTCCGGCAGAAGGAATTCCACTTTCAGTTCCTGTTCGATCGCCTCGCCGGTGGTGAAATGACACCCGAACCAGCGCTGAATTTCTGTTTGGATCGGAATTTCCACTCGCTCCGCGCCGTTCTCCAGTACCAGATGAACCGGCCGTGGATTGACCGGTGTGGAAAACCCGCGATTGATCAGGTACACCTTCGCCGAAAACGGTTTCCCGGGGATCAGCACATCGGGCAGCTCCACCCGCTGCAGTTCGATCCGGTAGCCGAGATGGTCACGGATATATTCGTAATAACTGCGCAGAACCGGCTCTCCCTGTGCGTCAAAGCAATAGTCGGCGGCAAGCGGCATCCCGGCATCGGCAAGATCGCGCAGATCGATCGGCACACTCTTCCAGTGATCGATGGAATACTCTTCGAACTGGCCGAGCGAATGGCTGTGAATGATCCCGAACGTATCAAAATGGTGAAGCGTGAAGTGTCTGGCCGCGGCAAGTCCGGAAACAGCACCGAGCCGATCATGCCAGAGCAGCTCTCCATCCATCGGCAGGAAGCGGCTTTCCCGGGTGACATAGTCGAACTCGGCTTCCCGATTCGGTTCGCAGAAGGTTCCGGCGTGTCCCGGTCCGGCGAGGCAGCCGTCATTGAAGTGGCCGATGCGGGCGCGCGGATCAGAGGTAAACGCCAACGCCTCCGGCAATGGCTCCTCACCGTACACCGCTTGTTTGATGCGCGGATACCGAATCATGGTTCGCCGGCTGGCGGGAAGCACTTCGAGCACTGCGGCAAACAGATCGCGCTGAAAACCGACATCCGAACGAAGATGATGAAACGAGTGATGCCATTCCCCCCACCAGCCGGGAAACCCGCACTGAAGCGAGTAGATGATGTCGATATTTTTCCGAATCAGCGGTTTCAACTGCTCCAGGTGACGGAGAATGGTTGCCCCGGTCGGACCGATGATGCAGGGACTCAATTCATAGGCGAACCGCAACAGAACCTTGATGCCGCGGCGGCGGATCTGGAAAAAGAATTCCTCGATATCCTCCAGTTTCGCCGCCGACAGCGGCCGCCCGTCTGAAAATTTGTTGAGGTAGACATATCCTTGAATGACCGTCAACCCGTCGTAGACACAATAATCCAATTCATCCTGCCACTGACAGTGGCGGAATTCAACGCCGTCCAGACGGTTGCCGCGGATCATGTCATTGACGCAGGGGGGGGCGAGACAGCGACCGTCCAGCTTGTTGCGTTTCTGGTGGACGGTGCACATGCCGGCGATCTCGCCGGGAATGGTGCTGGCGTACACTTCGGTGCGGAAGCCACGTTCCGGATTTTTCAACCCCATGCGCCCGCCGAGATCATCCGGTCGGATTCCGCGAAAAATTTCCTGCTTCACTGAAATGTCCTCTCCTATTCAAATTCAACGACAGTATTGGTATCGAGACGGCGACAATAGAGGCCGATCGCGCTGCTGTGAGGGCCACGGAACCACTTCACATGGCCGTCTGCGTAGAGAAAATTGCCGCCGGCATTGTGCCGGTGAGCGATGCCGTATTGCGGAATTTGCAGATCAAACGGCGCATAACTTCTCCAGTAGTGAGGCCCGGTGGCGATAATATGCGAAGTACCATCGATCCCCGCGCCATCCACGACAAGAACAGCGGCGGACGCCTTTTTTTTCAATCGCGACAGCTGACTGAATTTCAAAAGCCACTCGTTGAATTTCGCAGGATTGCTGATTGCGTCTCCACTGGCGACATTGGTGTTGATGACATAACTGCAGCTTGCGGTAATGCCCCAGACGGTCGCCGTTCTCGGTTCCGTTTCCGCCGGACAATGAAAAATTCCCTTCCCGACAGCGGCCAGCGCCTCTTTGCCGGTACCGCCTCCGGTACAGCCGGTCCATTGCAATCGACGGTACCAGAAATAGGCATCTTCCAGCCCGCCGCCGTAAATGCTGGGGCAGATCCAGTCGTCGTAGGAGTTGGCGTAGAGGAAAAAGGCCATTCCCTGCTGTTTGAGATTGCTGGTACAGCCGATCGTTTTCGCCTTCGAACGCGCCCGGTTCAGCGCCGGCAGCAGCATCGCAGCCAGAATTGCGATGATAGAAATTACAATCAGAAGTTCGATCAATGTAAATAGCCTGTCCTTTTTCACTTTTCCCTCCTGTATGTTACAGTGATATCCAGACACTCTTATGAGATCTGATAATCGAACGGTGCAGGAACTTCCAATTCATCAAAGCGGTTGCGCGGGAAAAATTCCGCCATGTGGCAGAAGAGCTCCGACTGCTCCGGCACTCCCTCTTCCACCTGTCGGAGCAAACACCGCACGCCGTCAATCACCATTGCCCGGAAGGGGGCTACGACCGTGCCGACAATCCGGGGATCGCTGACATCGTCCACCGGCACGGCGCGACTGGTGATGATTTCCGGCGAGTAGTCCGGAGCCGTGTGGTCGAGAAATCGAAGTATCGTTTTGACAATACGGCAGTTTGTGACCTGGAGACAGGCGGGGCGCTGCTCGGCCAGTTTGTGACAGCAGGCCTCGAGGGACTCTTCGGTATCGATATCGGCAAACAGTTCGGCCTCCATCCGCTGTTTGCAGCAGACCTCAAAAATCAGATTCCGTTTCCGGTAACTGTGCTGAGTAATGACCGCAAGTTTCCGCTGCCCGCGCTCCGCCAGAAACTGGACGGCCTCCTCCAACGCCTGCGAGGGATCGGCAAAGGAGACGGAAAATCCCGGAAAAGAGCAGTTGAGCAGCACCAGCGGAGCACGTTTTTTCTGAAGCTCTTCACTGATTTTTCCGGACAAAGGCCACGACACGCAACAGAGCAGGCCATCCACCTGTTGAGTCAGCAGCTGTTCGAAACATGCGTCCGCCGAATCGTTTCCCTCCTGCGGAATCGTCAGAACCAGCCGGTAACCGGCCTCCGCCAGCTCCCGCATCACCAGGTCAACCATAGTGTGGTAAAACGGGTCCAGTATGCTGGTGGTGACCATGCCGATGGTGCGAGTCTTTCCCCGGGCCAGCGCGCGAGCGGCATAGTTGGGGCGGTATCCAAGTTCCCGAACCGCCGCGTCAATCCGTGCCTTCGTTTCCGCCGCGAACTTCTCTGCCAGCGGCCGGCGGTTCAAGTAGAGTGAAACCACCGTCTTGGAAACCTGCGCCCGTTCGGCAATGTCCTTGATTGTAACTCTCATACCTTGAAAAAACCATACTTAAACCGGTTTACCTTTTTTTATTATACCAAAAAAAACGAGGAATGTCAAGCGATATTTCTGCAAAAAAAGATTTTTTTCTTCCTCCTTTTCGCTGTCTGCAAAAATTATCGGGGAGATTTTTCTGACAAACTTCCTTCAGAAAACCTCTCCTTACACCTGGAATGCCTCCCGTAAAAAAGCATTGTATTTGCCTTACAGCATCGCCTGCCGACGGGCATTTTCACCGTTTGCGGAAACAGCCTGTTTCTGGATTTGCATTTGAAAAAGAGGAATGATATATTTATAAATTCAATGAGGAGAATCCGTGTGCTGAATGAACAGGATGTCAAAAACGCATACTGCGAGCTTGCACCGAAGTTAACGAATTATCTGCTTGCAAACGGACTCGAATATACTGTTGCATGTGATATCGTTCAGGAGACTTTTATCCGGCTTTGGAAGAAGAGCGGAGAACTTTCGACGACAGACTCGATCTCCAGTTTTCTCTTCACCGTTGCAAGGAATCTACGAACAGACTATTACCGTCGCAGCAAATTCATGGTCTGCCAGGATGAAATCGCGGATTCGGATGCGGGCATGGTCGATCCGGTCAAAAATACATCCGCCGACCTTGTCTATCTGCGAAAACGTCTTCAGGATGCAATCGCTCAACTTCCGGAGAACATGCGGACCGCTTATACTCTGTTTCAGATTGCCAAGCGCTCCATCAGGGAGATTTCGGAGCTGACCGGCGCTTCCGAGTCTCTTGTCAAAGTGCGGATTCACCGGGCCAAAGGAAAACTTCAGAAACAGCTTGAAGACTTGAAAAAAAGCGGAGAAATCTGATTTTCCTGTAACCTTTTTCCGTTTCCTCCGTTTTCAAGGCAGAAACAACCTGAAGCATCAATCCCATAAAGGAAAAGGAGATGGTATGATAAATAGCTGACGTTCGCGGTTTCTGCTTGCGGCGTGT
>URVC01000087.1 GCA_900551245.1 uncultured bacterium
CGCTAAAGCTACGGAGGACATCCTTCCCCTCACTCTAGTTCGGGTATGGATGGCTCGCCATACATAGCTCAAGCGAAGATTCCAAGCGTTCCGTCCTCCTTCGCTAAAGCTACGGAGGACATCCTTCCCCTCACTCTAGTTCGGGTATGGATGGCTTGCCATCCATAGCTCAAGCGAAGCTTGAGCGAAGGATGGTGGGCAATGAGGGACTCGAACCCCCGACATTTTGCGTGTAAAGCAAACGCTCTAACCAACTGAGCTAATTGCCCCCATGGTCGGATTTTTTAATATAATCCGGACCGGGCAGGATATCAAGCCGCAGGATACGGGTTTTCCCGTTTTTTCAGCGGCTGTAGCGCGGGGTGCGCGCCGCCGTCAACACGAAGACCGGGCCGGAACCCGCTTTCAACAGCGCGTTGGCCGCCGCCGTCAGCGTCGCGCCCGTCGTGAAGATGTCGTCCACCAGCAGAATCTGTTTCCCGGCAATCCGCTCCGGATGGCGCACCGCGAAGGCTCCGGCAGGATTCCGGTGCCGCTCCGTCCGGTTCAGGCTGGATTGCCGCCGGCCGCGTTTCACCCGTTTGAGCGCGTCGGCGAATGGGATGCCGAGGTTCTTCGCCGTCACGGCGGCGAAAAGTCCCGCCTGATTGTAGGAGCGCAGAAAGAGCCGCGTGTAGTGCAGCGGAACCGGGACCACCAGATCCGCGTGAAAGTTCTCCTCCCGCATGACTTCGGCGGCCAGTTCCCCCAGCGGACGGGCCAGCTCCGGGAAGTTGTGAAACTTGAAGTCGTGCAGAACCTTCCGGGCCAGATCGCGGTATTCGAACACCGAAGCCGCGCCGACCCACGGCCGGGCGGGCGCCGCCAGACACTTCGAACAGACGGCGAGCACTCCATCCAGTTCGCCGCCGCATCCACGGCAGTGCGGAGCGGGAATCCGATGCAGCTCCTTCCGGCACTCCGGGCAGAACCGGTTGACCCCTTCGCCTTCGCCGACCTTGCAGATCGGGCAGGGGAAGAGGTTGAACCACGCCGCAAATTTCCGGAACCATTCCACCATGTCGGAGTTTCCTGTCTTTTCGGGAAAATCCATCGTTCCTAATGGCTCCCGCATTTCTCGTCAGTATCTCTGCCGGGAGGCTTCCGGGAGTTGCGGCAGATAATTTTCCCAGTGGCGGATGCTCCGCAGATCCCAGCGACCCAGTACCACTTCCACCAGATCGAACCGCGCCCGCAGTGCCGGCATCCGGAGCATCTTCCAGTAGAATTTTCCGGCCCGGAAGTTCCGCCGCCGCTGGCGGGGCGAAAGATTGTCCAGCGGCCGGAAGAAGCCGGTGCGCCGCAAGGTCTTCACTTCGACGAAAACCAGCATTGCTCCGTCGCGCGCGACAATGTCCAGTTCGCCCGCCTTGATCCGCCAGTTCCGCGCCAGAATATCGTACCCTTTCGTCTTCAGCAGACGGCAGGCGAGCGCCTCTCCGCGCCGCCCCAGCTTCAAATGTGCCGCGCGCGCGAGTTTCATCTCCGCGGTTCCACCTCCAGCAGACGCGCCAGAAGTTCCGTCTCCCCCGCGTAGGTGAGTTTCAGATTTTCCGCTTCGTTGTGCACCATGGCGACCGGAAACCCCGCCGCTTCCATCACGCCGGCATCATCGGTGAATTCCCGGTCGCCCGCGCGGCGGTACGCCTCCTCCAGCGCCGCCCGCCGGAACACCTGCGGCGTCTCCACCCGCCAGAGGCCGCTGCGGCTCACCGTTTCACAGATGAGTCCTGTCGCATCGGTCCGTTTGAGAGTGTCGGTCACCGGTTTGCCCGGAATCGCGCCGCCGGTGGTCCGCGCCGATTCCACCAGCCTTTCCAGCAGGGCGAGGGTTGCCAGCGGACGCGCCGCGTCGTGAATGGCCGCAATCGTCACTCCGTCCGGCAGGGCGGCAAGACCGTTCTTCACCGATTCGCTCCGGATTGCGCCGCCTTCCGCCCAGATGAGACGTTGACCCGGCAGAAAACGATCGGCCGCGGCGCGGAAGAGCTCCCGCTCCGCGCGGGGAACGACGACGACGATCCGCCCTGCGAGTTCCGGCAGAAAACGGCGCACGGTGTGGAGAAAGAGCGGCATACCGGCGAGTTCGATCAGCAGTTTGTTGCCGCCGCCGAACCGGCGGGCGGAACCGCCGGCCACGATCACCATTCCTGTATCATCGAGCATGGCTTGGAACCTTCCGTATCTTACCCCGTCACCAGCGCCCGGAGGCGCCGCCGCCTCCCCCGCGACCGCCGCCGCCGGAGAATCCGCCTCCCCCGCCGAAGCCGCCGCCGAAGCCTCCTCCGAAACCACCACCGAAGCCCCCGCCGAAGCCGCCGGTGTGGCCGCCGCGCCCGAAGCGAGATACAATGAGAAGAATCAGAATGATGAAAACGGCGACCGGCAGGAACGAATCGGATCTCCCTGTTCTGCGGCGGGAAGCACGGGCCGGGGCTTTCGGCTGATTTTCCGGCGCCTTGCCGGTGACGAAGCGCTGCACCTCCCCCACGGCGAAGAGGACGCCGTCGGTGTAGCGGTTTTCACGGAAGAAGGGAGCGAGGCCGCGGATGATGTCCCCGGCGCGGGCGTCGTTGATGTCGCCCTCCCAGCCGTAGCCGATTTCGAGGCGCATTTCGTGGTCGCGCAGCGCGATGATGAGGATCGCGCCGTCATCCTTGTCTTTGCGGCCGATCTTCCACTGATCCATGACGCGGATGCCGTACTCTTCGATGGGGGTGCCGTCGAGCGTATCGATTGTGAGCACCGCCATCTGCCCGCCGCCGGTGGCGGTTTCCAGAGCGCGGATGGCCGCATCGATTCTGGCCGCGCCGTCCGTGCCGAAAATGTTCGCCCGATCGACCACCCGGCCGGTCAGGCGGGGCACTGCCGGTTCTGCGGCGGAGAGGCCGAAGAGCACGCCGAGCAGTAGAAATAAAAACAGACGTTTCATGAGAGCGCCCCTCGCCCGGTCAGAAGTTCACCGCAGGCGGCGTCGCGACGGCGGCGCTTCCGGCGGGCGGCTGGAAGTACTCCGCCGGCTTGAATCCGAGTCCGGGCACAAAGAGCGAACCGGGGAACTTGCGGATGGCGGCGTTGAATTCCCGCACAACCTGATTGTAGCGGGTGCGGGCGACGCTGATCCGGTTTTCGGTGCCGGCCAGTTCATCCTGAAGGCGCAGGAAGTTTTCGCTCGCCTTGAGGTTCGGGTAATTCTCCGCGATGGCGAGCAGGCGCCCGAGGACCCCTTCGAGCTGGGAACCGGCCTCCGCCTTGGCGGCGGGACCCTTTGCCGCGAGAAGACGGCTGCGCGCGGCGGCGATTTCGGAGAAGATCTTCTCCTCGTGTTTCGCGTAGCCTTTGACGGTGTTCACGAGGTTCGGAATGAGGTCGGTGCGGCGCTGGAGCTGGGTTTCGATCTGGCTCCAGTTTTCGCGCACCTGTTCGTCGCGTTCGATCAGGCCGTTGCGGATTGAAATCGCGGCGATGACGGAGATGACGATGACGGCGGCGATGACACCGAAGGTGATCCAGAGAGCTTTCATTCGTATGGGTTCCTTATCTTGCATTCAAACTATGTTACAAAATACTTCCTGTCGAGTTTTTTTTCAATTCACAAGCCGACGGGGCGGATTGATTTTTTCAAAAAGAGCACTATCTTTATCTCATTGAGCGGAACGATATTGTTCCGGAGAGTGAACGACCAAAGAGGAGGTGTTATCATGTCTGAAATCAGAGAGGTCTACGCCAGAGAGATTCTGGACTCCCGCGGCAACCCCACCGTCGAGGTGGAGGTCGAGCTGGAATCCGGTGCGGCCGGGACGGCGGCAGTTCCGTCGGGGGCGTCCACCGGCGAAAACGAGGCGCTTGAACTGCGCGACGGCGACAAGAAGCGTTACGGAGGCAAGGGCGTGCTCAAGGCGGTCGAGAACGTCAACGAGAAGATCTTCCCCGAAATCGAGGGGATGGAAGCGCTCGACCAGATCGGCATCGACCAGGCGATGATCGAACTCGACGGCACGCCGACCAAGGAGAAGCTCGGCGCGAATGCGATTCTCGGCGTTTCGCTGGCGGTGGCGCATGCGGCGGCGGCGGAGCTGGATCTGCCGCTCTTCCGCTACATCGGCGGAGTCAACGGCAAAGTGCTTCCGGTGCCGATGATGAACATCATCAACGGCGGTTCGCACTCCGACGCGCCGATCGCCTTTCAGGAGTTCATGATCCGCCCGGTCGGTGCGGACTCCTTCCGCGAGGGGCTCCGGATGGGGGCGGAAACCTTCCACGCGCTCAAAAAGATCCTCAAGGACAAGGGGCTCTCCACCGCGGTGGGTGATGAGGGCGGTTTCGCGCCCACCTTCAAGGGCGGGACCGAGGAGGCGCTCGATTCGATCATCAAGGCGATCGACCTGGCCGGTTACAAGCCGGGCAAGGATATCATGATCGGGCTGGACTGCGCCTCGAGCGAATTCTATAAGAAAGGCATTTACGACTATACGAAATTCGAGGGGGATTCCGCACCGAAGCGGGATGCCGCCGCGCAGGTGGAGTACCTCGAAAAGCTGATCCGGCTCTATCCGATCGATTCGATCGAAGACGGCATGGCCGAATCCGACTGGGACGGCTGGCGCCTGCTGACCGAGAAGATCGGCGACCGCTGTCAGCTGGTCGGCGACGATCTCTTCGTCACCAACGTCAAATATCTGGCGAAGGGGATCGAACTCGGCGCGGCCAACTCCATTCTGATCAAGGTCAATCAGATCGGCACGCTGACCGAGACGCTGGATGCGATCGAGATGGCGCACCGGGCCGGTTACACCGCCGTGGTCAGCCACCGTTCCGGCGAAACCGAGGATACCACGATCGCGGACATCGCCGTGGCGACCAACGCCGGGCAGATCAAAACCGGTTCGCTGTCGCGTACCGACCGGATCTGCAAATACAACCAGCTGCTGCGCATCGAAGAGATGCTCGGTGATCTCGCCTGCTACGGAAACTGAAACGCCGTTTCCGGTCTCTAAATAACGGGAGCCGGTTCTCCGTCACGGAGAGCCGGCTCTTTTCTCTTTCGCCGTCTTTCGAGTTGAAAAATCTGTTAATCCTCTCCTCTGCAACAAATTGCAGAAGTGACGGAAGAGGAATTCTCTTCTCCGTTATTTCTCCGTCACTTTGCCGTCACTCTGCCGGGGCGTTCTGCCGCCCAGCGCGATGGCGAGAAGGAGAAAGAAAGCCAGACAGTAGGGGTAACAGAGGAATTTCAACACCTCGAAGGCGGAGACCGTCGCGGCGCCTCCGGCCAGACCGACCGCGGCGAGCACCTGCGCTCCGTAGGGAAGGATTCCCTGAACGATGCAGCTGGCGCTGTCTAGAATGCTGGCCGACCGCTCCGGGGCGACGCCGTAACGGCGGGAAATGTCGCGGGCGATCGGGCCGGCGATGACGATGGCGACGGTGTTGTTGGCGGTGAAGAGGTTGACGGCGGAGACCAGGAGCGCGATGCCGTATTCGGCGCCGCGGCGGCCGTGGATGCCGCGTTCGATGATGCGGAGCATGTATTCGATGCCGCCGTTGTAGCGGATCACTTTGAGCAGGCCGCCGGCGAGCAGGGCGACGATCAGCGTTTCGGACATGCTGAGCGCGCCTTTTCCGGCGGCGTCCAGGAACTGCCAGAAGTCGAAGCTGCCGCAGCCGAGGCCGACGATTCCGGCGAAGAGGGTGCCGAAGGCGAGCAGCGCCATCACGTTGACGCCGAAGAGTGCCAGGATCAGCACCGAGAGATAGGGCAGCACGCGGAGAACGGTGCTGAAATGGATCGCGGCGGGTGCAGGAGCCGCGCCGCCCGGGCTGAGCAGGAAGAAGACGATGAGCGCGGCGGCGGCGGCGGGGAGGGCGATGCGGAAGTTCGCCCGGAACTTCTCGCGCATTTCGACCCCCTGCGTGCGGGTGGCGGCGATGGTGGTGTCGGAGATCATCGAAAGGTTGTCGCCGAACATGGCTCCGCCGACGACGGCGCCGAGACAGAGGCCGGTGGAGAGATCGAGATTGGCAGTGAGTCCGACGGCGATGGGGGCGAGGGCGACGATGGTGCCGACGGAGGTGCCGACGGCGAGCGAGATGAAACAGGCGACGAGGAAGAGTCCGCCGACCAGCAGACTGGGGGGAACGAAGGTGAGGGCGAGCTGAATGGTCGCGTCGACGGCGCCCATCGCCTTGGCGGTGCCGGCGAAGGCTCCGGCGAGGATGAAGATGAGGCACATCACCATGATGTCGACGTTGCCCATGCCGTGGGCGAAGAGTTCGATCTTGCTGCGCAGCGACGCCTTGTGGCTGAGGAAGAGCGAGGTGGCGGAGGCGACGAGGAAGGCGACGGGCATGGGCACCTTGTAGAAGTCGCCGGAGACGATGGAGAGCCCCAGATAAAAGACGAGGAACACCGCGAAGGGGATCAGAGCGCGGGCGCGCGGTTCGCGGTTGACGGAGAAATCTTCAATATCCATGAGTACACTTTCCCGGTCGAAACGGAATGATCAAATACAACTTCGTTAATATAACCGGGGAAGCGTTTGAATTCCAGAGCCGCGGCGGAAAATCAGCTGGAATTGCCGCCGCATCCTCCGGGAATTTTCCTTACGGTTCCGCAACGAGCTCGAAGACGCCGGTCGGGCCGTGCGGCAGTGCGGCGGTATCGAGTTCCAGCCGGTAGCCGGAACCGCTTTTCGTGAGTGGAATTCCCTCCCGGCGGAGCCCGTCGGAGCGGAGCGGGTAGAGCCGGTAACGCTTCCCCGTGGGGAGGTTGAGCTGCAGTTCAAGCTGCCCGGTGCGCAGGAGCGTCGGGGTTTTCCCCTGTTTTCTCAATTCGGTCCGATCCGGGGACAGTTCCATTCCGGTATTGACATTGTCTGTCAGGTAGAAAAGCAGCATCCGTTCGGAATTCTTTGCCAGAACTTTTCCATCCCGGGAGGCCAGAGCTACTGTGGACGGAACGGAGGAACGGACCTTCGCAAGAACCGGCAGAGACTCTCCATGGTTCCGTTCTGAGACGACCGCCTCCAGTCTCGGAGTCCGGAGCAGGAAGCGTTTCTCGCGTGTATTCAGCAACAGTTCTCCGGTATCGGATTCCCAGATGCCCTTCTCCGGATCAGTCTGATTGTTTTTGGAAAGAATTCCCCGGGTACGCAGAGCGGCAATCCACGGTTTCGGGTCGAATTTTGCACCCTGGGTAACGCCGGTTTCCGTAAACATTGCACTGCCGCCGACTTTGGCGTAACCGGTCAGCGGAAAAGTCATCACCGGAACGGGAGCGGGAGCGATAACTTCCGCCGGCGGCTTGCACCCTTCATACCGGACCGCGAAACGGGTCAGCAGGGACCAGCGGGTCTGTTCCGTACTGATGGCGGAATCCGTGCCCTTGGCGTAGAGCGAGGATTTCGGCACAAGGAGCTCCACCAGATTCCGGGACGGGGAGACATCGCCGCGTTGAAAGGCAAACAAACTCAGATATTCGCTCATGAGATCCAGATAGGTGTTCATTTCCCGATCCACTTTCCAGGTCGGATTCAGAATCACCGCGTGCAGCGTGAGACCGGCGTAGTCCTGAAAAGCCGCATACGCCGGAAACAGCAACTGCTCATACTCATAGCGGTTGCGGACGTGATTGTATTCCGTGACGATCATCGGCCGGTCGGCAAGACGGCTGGAGGCTGTATTCAGAAAGTGGGATACCGCGTTTTCCGTCGCGCTCTGCTGGCGGGTGATTGAGCCGGACGGATGACAGAAGTAGGCGTTGCGGATGATCACCTCGTTCTGTTCGCTGCGGATGTCACCGTAAAAACGGGCCGGAGAGAGGTTGTATTGCCCGACGGGAACGTTACAGCCGAGCTCCCGAACCCGGGCCTTCATCCAGGCGCCGGTCTCCCGCAGGGATTCGATGCAGAAGCGCATCCACTCCTCCCGGAATTTGCCGCCGTTGACCTCGTTGGGTTTCTTCGGGATGAGCGACTCGTCCACGCCAGGTCTGGTGCGACGGAGATAGTTGCGGAACTGCTGCCCGACCCATATCGCGGTCTCCTCTTTCGCATAGACGCGCTGAGGACCCACCATGCCCAGCTCATTGAACGGCTCCACACAGACCAGCATGGGATCATCCTTGAGCGCCATGCCGGTGTGGCGGTTTTTGTGGCAGAGCAGGTAGCGGGCGGTGTCCAGCCACTCCTGCCGGGTCTTTTCATCGCCGAACACCATCTTCGGCTTGATGTCCGCCGGACGCGAACTGTTCGTCACCTTGAATGGATACAGGAACTGATAGGCCGCGATGTTCAAATTCAGATAGATGCCGTTTTCCTTCAGCCGGGCGAGGCAGTAATCGACCGCATCGGCAAAGCGGGGATCGGGCTCTCCCTTTGCCGGCGCATCGAGCATGAGAATCTGTTCGATCGTGTGGGTGCGGACCATGTTGTATCCGCGCATGCGCAGTTCGCGGATGTAGGCATCGATCATCTGTTTCAGCTCCGCGGCAGATTTCCTGCGGATAGAACTTAGAAGTCCCCATTCAGCGGTGAAATGGTAGGCGGCGCGGAATCGAAGCGGCTGCCCGGGGCGTTTCTCGAATTCCAGATGGCCCTGCGACGCCGGAACAACTCTGCCATAGGAGCCCGCCGGAAGGTTTCCCGACATCTCGCTGAAATCGAGCGCCGATCCCGGTTTAGTGACGGGGAACGGGGAGAGATCGGCCGCTTTGTATTCCGGTCCTGGAACGAAAGACTTCAGATTCCAGGTGACCTCCTGATCGGTGAGGGTTGCTCCGCAGAGGATCCAGCAGACCTGTCCGGCGCTCCGCAGACGGATCTTCCGCACATTTTCCAGTGGAACCGGGAATTTGCTCAGGAATACAGCTCTCTGTTCGCCGGCGTAGGATCCCACGGATACCGCAAGCGTATTTCTGGTCGAACTGGGCCGGGTCCAATCCTGAAGATCGGTTCCTGCCACGAGACGCGTTTCCTTCCGTTTTCCGTCTCTCGTCTCGAATTCGATGGTGCCGATCGGAACCGGTTTGCCGGGAACCCAGCATCCGGTATGAAGCAGATAGAGGAAACGGGTGTATTTCGCCTTTTCCGGGACGTCGAAGGCGATCTCTCTGAGGCCGATCGGAGCGTATCCGCTGTCCAGAACCGCCACCGCCTTGCCGTTGTTCTGTTTCGGATTGATGAGATCAAAGCGGATTCCGGCGAACTGTCTGCGTGCCGTATCAAAATTGCGCAGATCTTTTTCCCGTCCCTGGTCGGACCAGCCGCCTTTCCCGTCCCCCTCGGTTTCGTCAGCATAGTCCCGGTTTGCAAATTTTCGGAGCGAGAGGGGGATAAATCCATCAAATGCGGTGAATGCCGGTGTCGGGCAGGCGTCTACCTGAAGCGTCACGGTCCTGCCTGCTTCGACCGAAATTTCCCGCGAGAGGAAGCCGTCGTGCCAGACGCGGATGCTCCGCCCCGCCGGACTCAGGGCGGGATCTTCGACCAGAGCCGCCATGCCGCCGGCAGTCTTTCGTACGTTCCAGTCGCTCAAGCCGCGGGAGAAATCGCCGTTCGGCAGAAGTTTGCCGTTCCAGCGGATGTTGCGATAGAGAACCCATTGCGCATCTTTTTTGGCAAAAGGACCGCGCAGTTGCAGGACTACGTTACCGCTTCGGGCCGGAACGAAGGAGAAGGTACAGGTTTTCCACTCCTCCCCGGTGAAGTTTTCGGTGCAGATGAGAGTGGTCTCCTGCTTCTCTTTCAACCAGGAGGCAAACCGGACCCCTTTGCTGCGGGGAGCCAGCGTTCCGGAGTGTGCCCGGATGTCCATACGAATCGAAAGCGGGGAGGCAGATACCGCAAACGCAAAGACAAAAAGGGATAGGATCAGAATCTTCATTTTAATCATAATTCCTAGATATTAAAGTTCTTCGAGAAGATCAATATAGTATTTGTAGACCGTGGTTCCACCTTTGGGATCGTTGGAATTTTCATGTTGAATCCGGTCTACATGCCCATCCAGGAAGAGGGTGTTGATGCCAAGCCGTACGGAATTGTGCCGGCTCCACGCAAAAAAGGACTCGTTCGGAGGAAGAGCGGCGAAGCGGGTTGCATTGGGCAGTACCAGAAGTGCATAACCATCGGCAAGGTACAGCTTGTGCGCGGGATTCTTGACCTGATTGAGCTTTTTCAGCCGGTAATAGCGGTCCTGAGTTTCCGGCGAGTTCACCTTGATATAGCCGCAGATTCCGGTTATGGTGTAACTTGCGCCGTAATAGCCGTAACTGCCCTCGTACAGATTGAAGGTACCGCCGGCGGAATATACCTGCTTATCCTCCTTGATTGCGCCCGGACAGACCGGCGGGGCGGAGGCCAGAGTTTCCTTGCCGGACGCGCTTTTTCCTCTCCGGGTGAAGAAGGAGTAGTTGTATTCTCTCATCAGCCGGTGCCACCAGACGTCCGTGTCATCCGCATACATGATCCGGGCCGGAACTACGACGTTGTTATTGTCTCCGGAATAGAATACGAAATAGGTTCCCTGCTGTTTGAGGAGATTGACGCAGGAGATGTTCTGAGCTGCTTCCCGCGCCTTGCTCAGCGCCGGGAGCAGCATCGCCGCCAGAATCGCGATGATCGCAATCACGACCAGGAGTTCGATAAGAGTAAAATATGAAGACGGTACGTCTTGCCGCTTGGGAATCCGGTCGCGAAAAGCCAACTTGAATTTCATCTTCCAGCAACTCCTTATCATGATTTTCGGGTTTGTATTAATTATACTGCAACTTTGCTGGAAACCGAATATTGAAAATAGCGGAAATATACAAAAATCCCGGTTTTTCGAGATTTTTCCACCACTCTCCGTTTGCCGGAATGGGAAATGGAATTTACAGGAGGATGAAGGAACTTTGCCGCGGGAACCGCCGAGCCGGGAAAAGTGGCAACCCCGCCAGGATTCGAACCCACGGCCAACTGCTTTCCCCTCAAAAAACGCTTTTCACCGGCTGTTTTTTTGTTTTCAGGTCCCAAAATCCCGCAATTGTGACCCATTTGTGCCCCATTTGTGCC
>URVC01000088.1 GCA_900551245.1 uncultured bacterium
AGCAGTGTTTTTCCAACTCGCAAGCTCAAAAATGAGGTTTTTCGCTCATTTTTTCTAAAAAACGAGCGAAAAACTGTGTTTTCAGGGCTGAACTCCCGCAGAAGCGGCTTTCTGCTCCTTCTGCCAGAGGTAGAGCGACGGCACCGGTGCCGTCGGAGCCGGCGCGGTACTGTTGACCGGCAGAAAACGGTTGCCGCTCTGTTGAAATTCTGCGGCGACGCCGCCCTGGAGTTTGCCGTTTCCGCCCAGAATCGTGTTGTTGACAAACTCACTGCCGGAGTTCTCCAGATATTCGTTGAAGAGCAGCGGCCACGCGGTGTCCTTCAGCGTGAACACATTGCCGCGGACGATGTTGTCGCCGCAGTTGAGCCGGGCGATGATGCCGGGGCCGGAGTCGGCGAGGAAGCGGTTGTAGACGATCCTCCACTGAAAGTTGTTCCCGCCCAGATAGATCGAACTCCTTCTGGACCGGGCGTCGCAATTGTAGATCACGTTGCGCGGCCCGCAGGAGCCGTGCATCCCGTCGTTGAACGGCGTTGAATAGAAGGCGAAACCGTAGCTGGAGAACTTTCCGGTGGTCTCGATGATCCGGCACTGTTCGATCAGGTTCTCCAGACAGTAGCCGCTGTGAAACTGCGCGTCGCTGTTGTGAAAGACGCTGTCGCGGATGACGCAGCCGGAACAGCACCAGTTCAAAAGCGGTGCATGGCGGAGATCGAAGGTTTCAATCCGTTCCATCAGGCAGTGGGTGCCATATTCAAACCCGGCGTAGCTCAGGAGCGAACGGGGGAAATGTGCGCCGCGCAGCACCGAATCGGCAAAAACACAGTGGATCACATGGCTGAACCGCACCGGCCAGACTCCCGCCTTGACCACCTCGAGGTTGCGCGCTTCGCAGTCGGCGGCCGCCTGAAACGAGATCGCGTTGAGCTGAAAATCCCGCTGAATCTTCCCCTGCTGTTCGATCGTAAACCCCTCCGCCGCGCAGAAGCGGATCGGGAAAAATGCGGTGGCAAACGCCCCTTCCGCCGCGAAGTAGGGCACGCGGGAGGGAGTGGCAAGGGTCAGTTGTTTCCCTTCCCGCCGGAGAATTCGAAAGGCGTTCCGGCGCATTTTCCCCCAGGCGAGCGGGGAATGGGCCAGTTTATCCCATTCGGTATTGACCGGGGCGTTTAGAAAGATGTATTCGCATTCCGGCGTGAGCCGGTGATCGGAAGCGAGTTCGACCTCCACCTCGCCGCGTTTCACATCGGCGGCAAGCGGCATCCGCGAAGTGGTGGCGGTGAACTCGTTGCCTTCGAAGTGAAGCAGAGAATGCTCTTTTGTATACCTCTGTGCAGGAGTAACTTGAAAATCGAACGTCTCCTGAACCGCTTCTCCCTGATAACCGGTCGTCTTCAAGGTCAGCCGGCACGGGCCCGCCGGAAGTTTGCTGAGATACTCCCGCGGCGGGAGCACGATTCTGCCCACCGCCGGATCGGCCTGACTCACGGAAAATCCGCGGTCCTTGCGGAAGCCGACCGATTTCAGATACGCCTCGGTGGAGTCGAACTTCTCCGCCTCGGCGGAGGCCGGAATCGCCCAGCGCCCCAGCACTTTGCCGTCGAAGAGAAGCGATACGGCCGTGCATTTTTTCCAGGGGAAATAGAGTTCCAGCCGGGTATTTCCGCCGATGCGGTTCCCGGGGGCGAAGTTCATGATCTGCAAACCGGAGGGGCGGGGGCGCGAAACCAGCCGCGTCTTTCCCCTGCCCGCGCCGCGGATGACAATCCGGTCGGCGGTGATGTACACCTTGCCGTCGAGCCAATATTCGCCCGCTTCGAGCTGGACGATTCCCTCGCCGTTCTTCGCCGCGGCGTCGACCGCCTTCTGGATTCCGGCGGCGTCATCGCGGTCGTCCCCGGGAAGCGCGCCGAAGTCGCGCGCCGCAAAAACGGTTTTCGGCGGACGCCGTTCGGAAACTCCCGCACGGGTGAAATCGGGGTAGAAGATGCCGTCCGGCCCCCGCATCGAAAGGGAATCGCCCTGCTGAAACGGTTCCGGCTCCAGCAGACGGCGCGGCTTCTCCTCCTTGAGCAGGAAATCCCAGAACCACACCTTTGCCGCAGAGAGCTTCCGGATCTCGATGCGCAGCGAGGCGCACTCCGGCTGCGTGTCGAACGGCAGTTCCATTTGGAGTTCCGTTTTCCGGAGCGAAAGATCAGGGCGCAGAAAGGTGTCCCGGTGGCGCATCCAGTCGGTACGGGGAAGCGGCCGCCCGGTGCGATCGTACTCTTCGAGTTCCAGATAAAAGAGGTTGCTCCGCTCGCTGTAGTAACGGAAACTCAATTGATAGCGCGTCGAAGGCTTTACCAGAATCTGCCGGGAGCAGAAGAGTTTCCCCTTGCCCGGCAGAAGCGCCTCCACCCCCGCTTTCGGCACCGGTTGCAGAGAGGTTTCGCCGCTCCACCCGGTGAGCGGAATCGCTCCGGCGGAAACCGGTTTTTCCGCCTCGCCCGGTTCCCGCCGGGCGGAGAAGGAGAGCGTGACCGGCACGCCCGCTTTGACCGCAATCTTCTGAGCAAGCGTGCCGTCATGCCACACCTTCGCGCCGAACTGCCCGGAAACGGCGTTTCCCAACCGGACAGCCCCTTTCCCGACTTTCCGCCAATGTTCCGGAAGCGTCGGGTCGGCGGCGGAAACGCTCTCGAAATCGCCGTTCCGCAGCGTCGCGCCGGAGAGTTCCAGCCGGTCATAGATCACCTCAAGGCGTTCGATCTCCTTCGCTCCCTTCGGTTTCCGCCAAGGGCCGCGCAGCCAGAGGTCGAACGAGCCCGTCCTGGCCGGCGTGAAGGTGACGGTAGTCCGGCTCCACCGGTCCGCCCGGAGCGGAGTTGCCCCCTCGATTGTGAAACCGTTCTTCCCGATTCGCCCGACCCGGATGTTCTCCCCGGAGATCGGAACCGTGCCGTTCCCCTCCGCAAAACAGTCGGCATTGCGCAGATCGACCCGGAACGGATGCGCGGCACACAATATTCCGGCAGTCAGAACCGCAAGAAGCAGAAAGCCTGTTCTCATTCATGTACTCCTGTTTCAGTATTCATATCGTTGATAGGGATAATTCTCCTCCACATCACGGAACGGGAAGAAGGCTCGGACAGTCAATGCATTGGCTACTTTATATGTCTTGACACTTCCATCAAGATGAAGTGTATTGACGCCCCGGGAGTGACGCGCCGCCGGATTCGCCTGATAGGTGCCGGTGTAATCCGTGCGGAAACGGTAGTACCCATACTCCTCGTTCTCATCGAATGACATCTGGGTACTTTTGCTTCTGAATCCATCCACCAGCAGCATCTTCCGGCTGGGCGACTTGATCGATCCCATTTTGGCAGAGGTGTAATCGACATGATTCGGTCGCAGCCAGCTGTTCATCGCATAAAATGGATTATCTTTCCACCAGGTGGCCGCCCGGGTTCCATCGTTATTCGCCGCCTCATAGCTTACAGTTCCGGTCAGATCCACCTGGTAGGTGGTGGATGGGCAGAAAAACAGCTTGTTGTTGGCATAATTCCCGTTCGTATGATACAATCCGGTAAACCATTTTTCTGCCTCGTTCGCTCTTTTGTTCGGCCCCATCAGCAGAAACGTCCATCGCGTATATGGCGTTTCCGGCGGCGGCAGCCAGTCGTCGCAGTCCCCGGCGTACTGCGCAAACCCGAGCCCGAGTTGCTTCAAATTGCTGATGCAGGTAGCGGACCGGGCACGCTCCCGCGCCTGCGACAGCGCCGGAAGCAGCATCGAGGCGAGAATTGCAATAATCGCAATTACGACAAGAAGTTCGATCAAGGTGAATTTTTTCATACGATCCTCCCATTTAAATCAGAGCGTATTGCTGCTGAACACGAAACGGACGTTGGAGAGAGTTCGCATCATCGGAACGTTCTCCCCGCGCCTCCGGGCGATGATGAAGCGGGCGGCACTCGCCGCCATCTCCGCCAGCGGCATGTCGATATACATAACCTCCTCCTGCCCGGGCAGAGAGAGGTCCACCTTGTCAAAGCACATCACGGCGAGATCCTGCCCGATCCCGCGCCCGGCCGTCCGACCGGCGAGCAGAACGTAGTCGAGCAGTCTCTGCACCGTCACGAACAGGGCGTCCGGCTGCTCTTTCCGCAAGAAATCTTCCAGCGTGGAAATCGCGGAAACTCCGCCGCAATCCACCGTACAGACCAGCTCCGGCCGCCCCGCCTGCCGGCACGCCTCCCGGTATCCCGCCGCGCGGGTCTGATTGGCGTAGGGACTGAGCGAAGCGGTCTGGATCAATCCGACCCGTTTCCGGCCCATCCGGAAGAGCAGTTCGAGTGCGCGCCGGGATTCCAGCTCGTAGTCCACAGTCGCATAGGCAAGATTGGGCAGGTCGGAGAAGCGGTTGATGAGGACCACCGGAATACCGTTGCCCGAGATCGCATTGAGTTGCCGGAAATCCTCCGGCGTCTCACGGGTGGTCATCAAAATGAGTCCATCCATATCCCCGCCGTTGCGGGTGATGAACTCCTCGGTCGGGCAGTAGACCAGCCGGGCGTTCTCCCCGGAACAGATCTTCTGCGCCCCATCGAACACTTCGGCGATATAGGGGTTGAAGTCGCCACGGGAACCGGTGATGGCGATGTTCAAAGTCTTCGGCGCCCTGGCCTGCTGCGGATTTTCACAGACGAAGGAACCGATCCCCGGCTGGCGGAAGATCAGCCCGTCCGCTTCGAGAATGTCCAGCGCCTTGCGCACGGAAAACCGGCTGATGCTGAACTGGCGGCAGAGCTCGTTTTCCGACGGCAGCGCCATCCCCGGGGTCAGCTCCCGCCGGCGGATCCGCGTCGAAAGCGATCCGGCTACCTCCTGAAACACTGGCTTCTTCTGACTCATTTCCATCACCTTTCTTCAAAACGAACAAGTATGACGAACTTGTCTGTTTTTATTATAGCAAAAAAAGCAAGGGATGTCAATACGTCTGGAAAAATTTTTTCAAAAAAAATAAGGGAACGCCTGGTTGCCGAGAGAGATGCGCTACACCGGACCCGTTCCGCCGGAACGCTCCGAAAGCAGCGCATGAACCGCGGCGGCAAACCGGTCGCCCCGCTCCTTGTAGTCGCGAAACATATCCATGCTGGCGCAGGCGGGCGAGAGCAGAACGGTGTCGCCGGGGAGCGCATGGGCGGATGCGATTTCAACCGCCTTTTCAAAATCGTTCCCGCACTCCGCGAACGGAATCTTTCCGTCGAGAACCACCGCGATGGCGGCGCGGCAGGCGCCGTAAAGCACCGCAAAACGGACCCGCTCCTTCTCTTCGAGCAGCGGGGTGAAATCCATCCCTTTGTCGAGGCCGCCGAGCAGCAGCACCGCACAACGCCGTTGCGGCAGGGTGCGCAGAGCCGCCAGCACCGAAGCCGGATTGGTCGCCTTCGAGTCGTTGACATAGCGGATGCCGTCCTGTTCGGCCACCAGTTCAATCCGGTGGCGGCCCGGTTCGAAGGAGAGGATCGCATCGGTGAATTCCCGGCGGAAAACGCCCCCTTCCGGCAGGAGCCGCAACGCCAGCTCCACCGCGGCGGCGAGGTTCTCCTGATTGTGCGGCGCGTGGAGCCGGGTCCCGGCGGTGTCGATGAGTTCACGACCGTCTACGAAAAGCTTTCCCGCCCGCACCTCGACGCGCCGGGGCGCCGGGAGCGACAATCCGAAAATACGATTCTCCTCCGGCACATGGCGGAAGAGCCCCCGCTTGACCTCACAGTACTCTTCAAATCCGCCGGCGTACCGGTTGATGTGGTCGGACTCCAGGTTGAGCAGTGCCGCGGCGACGGGAGCGAAGGAGTCGGCGCGCTCCAGCTGAAACGAGCTTACTTCCACCACCGGAAGGGTATCCGGCGGGAGCTTCCCCTCGCGCATGTCGGCGGCGATGTCGGAGAGCGGTACGCCGATGTTTCCCGCCGTCACCGCCGGAACTCCGGACGCGTTCAAAAGATGGCAGGCAAGTTCGGTCGTCGTGGTCTTGCCGTTGGTTCCGGTGATCGCGATGCAGCGGCGGCGCGGCAGGTGGCGGAACCCGAACTCCAGCTCGCTGATGAATTCCACTTCGCCCCGCTCTGCCCGCCGGGCGGCCGCCAGCCAGAGCGGCGAAGTGAGCGGCACCACGCCGGGGCTGGTGACGAGCAGAGAACGGTGCGCCACCGCCTCTTCCGGCGGGCACGGCGCAGGGTCAGAGAGGATTTCCGCTTCCATTCCAAGCGTTTCCGCCAGGCGCCGGGCGGCACGGCCGGAGACTCCGCCTCCGAGAATCAGGCACGGTTTCATCATTTCCTTCTCCGGCAGATCCGGCCGGATGGTTCCCCCGGGGGAAAATCCCCCGGCTTTTCCATATAATATACTTGATATTTGGGCCGCCGCAAGTTATATTCTTTATCCGATATGGACAGAAAGAGCAAAATTCTCGAGGCTGTTTCGAACGGGACGCTCGGTTTCGCGGAGGCCGTCGCCCGACTGGCCGCGGCGGAAGGTGCGGTTGCCGATCTCGGCGTCGCGAAAATCGATCACGCCCGCATGGCGCGCTGCGGCATGCCGGAGTTCGTCTACGGCGCCGGGAAGAATGTGGAGCAGCTCCTGACGATCGTGCCGGAAATTCTCCGCCGCAACGGTTCCGTGCTGGTGACCCGGGTGGAACCGGCGGCCGGCCGGGCGCTCCTGGAGAAGGTGCCGCAGGGAATCCACGATGCGCAGGCGAAGGTGTTCGCCGTGCAGAACAGCGCCCGGGAGCTTCGCGGCAATGTGGCGGTCGTCTCCGCCGGCACCAGCGATCTCGGCGTCGCTCTGGAGGCGAAATACACGCTGGAAGAGTGCGGCGTGCGTTCCGAACTGGTAACCGATGTCGGCGTCGCCGGAATCGAACGGCTGTTCGCGTCGCTCGACCGCCTCCGCCGCGCCGATGTGTGCATTGTGATTGCGGGCATGGAAGGGGCGCTGCCCAGCGTGGTCGGCGGACTGGTCCGGGTGCCGGTGATCGCGGTCCCGACCAGCGTCGGGTACGGCGCGAGCTTCGGCGGACTGGCGGCACTGCTCGGGATGCTCAACAGCTGCGCCGCCGGCGTCACGGTGGTGAACGTCGACAACGGGTTCGGTGCCGCGTGCGCCGCCGCCCGGATCATCAACTGCAGAGAAAAATAATCAATGGCGCCGGGTTCCGGCGCAGAAGGATGACAATACGATGAGCAACTATCCGAAATACCGTTATCCGGAGCCGATTCCGATCAAAAACCGGCAGTGGCCGGACCGGATTATCACCGCTCCGCCCATCTGGGCCTCCGTCGACCTGCGCGACGGCAATCAGGCACTGCCCGAACCGATGTCGCCGGAACACAAACTCGAATACTTCAACATGCTGCTCGGAATCGGCTTCAAGGAGATCGAGGTCTCCTTTCCCTCCGCCTCGGCGGACGATCACGATTTCGTGCGCATGCTGATCGACCGCAACCTGATTCCGGACGATGTGCGCATTTCCGTGCTGACCCAGGCGCGCCGCCACCTGATCGACAAGACCATCGAATCGCTGCGCGGCGTGCGGAGCGCCATCGCTCACTGTTATGTGCCGACCTCCGATCTGCACGGGCGGTTCGTCTTCAACTGCGACCACAAGCAGGTCATGCAGATGGCGATCGACGGCACCCGGATGGTGCGCGAAGCGATCGAGCGCGAAGGGCTTACCGGCAAGGTGACCTACGAGTTCTCCCCCGAGGAGTTCACCGACAGCGACCTCGATTTCGTGGTGGAGCTCTGCTGCGCGGTCAAGGAGGAGTGGGGCGCGGCCACGCCGGAAAGCTTCATCCTCAATCTGCCCGCGACGGTGGAACGGCGTCCGCCCAACCAGTATGCCGACATGATCGAACTCTTCTGTCGCAAATATCCCTATCTGGCGGAAACCACGGTGAGTTTGCACGCCCACAACGATCAGGGGTGCGCGGTGGCGGCGACTGAACTTGCGCTGCTGGCCGGAGCCACCCGGGTCGAAGGGACCATCTTCGGCCACGGCGAACGGACCGGCAATCTCGACATCTCGGTGCTGGCGCTCAACCTCGAATCGCGCGGCGTCAAGACCGGACTCAATTTCAGCAACATGCCGGAGATCGTGCGGATCGTCGAACGCAACTCCGGGATCGAGGTGCATCCGCGCCATCCCTACGCCGGGGATCTGGTCTTCACCGCCTTCTCCGGTTCGCACCAGGATGCGATCCGGAAGGGGTTCGAACACCGCGCGGAGATCACCGAATATTTCAAGCAGGGCTGGAAGATCCCCTATCTCCACCTCGACCCCTCCGATCTCGGCCGGCAGTATGAGAAGCTGATCCGCATCAACAGCCAGTCCGGCAAGGGCGGAATCGTCTACGTGCTGGAGAAGGAGTTCGGCATCTACCCGCCGAAGACGATGCATCCGGAGATCGGCGCGGTGGTGCAGGAGTACATCGACCGGACCGGCGGAGAAATCAACTCCGAAGAGCTGCGCCGGATTTTCGACGAGAATTTCGTCAACATCGTCGGCCCCTACCGGATGGAGGATTACCACCGCGCCTCGGTGGGCGACCGTTCCGGCTCCGATTTCACCTGGTTCATCGGCGACGAGAAGTATGAGCTGACCGGGCAGGGCAACGGGCCGCTTTCGGCGGTGGTGCACGCGCTGAAGAGCTCCGGGCTGATGCCGTTCTTCAAGCTGGAGGACTTCTCCGAACGCACGCTCGGCAAGGACGCCGACGCGCGCGCCATGGCGTTTGTCGGCCTCCGCTGCGGCGATACGCCGGAGCACAAGGAGCTGATCTACGGTGCGGGTGAGCACTCCAACATCGACCGGGCCGCCATCGCGGCGCTGATCAGTGCGATGAACCGGGCGGCGGCCCGCGGGGTGTTCCGCCGGGACCAGGCGATGGTCCAGACCGTCTAGGAGGGCGGCGGAGCCATGAATGAAGTGACCCGGGCCAGAGTGCAGCTCTTTGCGGTACTGCTGATCATCATCATCGCCGCGCACATTCTGCTGATCAAACTGTTTGTCTTCAACCATCCGGAGGCGGAACCGGCGAAGGAACCGGCCGTGGAGGCTTCGGCGACGGCGACGGAGTCGACGGCGGCCGCGGCAATCCGGACCGCCGCGGCACAACCGGCGGAAAAACCGGAGGCTTCGGAGGAGAAACCGGGCTTCTGGAGCCGTCTTTTCGGCTTCTCGCGCAAACCGGCGGCCAAACCGGTAGCGAAAACGCCGGAGCCGCCGCCTCCGCCGGTCTACCGTTACAAGAAACCGACCGGGAATCCCAAATTCGGGCAGCCGTTCAACTTTGCGACGGCGGTGCGGGGGGATCTGCCGGCCAATGTGGTGCCGGGCAGTGCCGGCGCGCGGACCGGAATCATGGTCGATCTCAATACCCGCAACGTTTTGTGGGAAAAGGATTCCTTCAAGATGGTGCCGGTCGCCTCGATGGTGAAAATGATGACGCTTCTGCTCACCTTTGAGGAGATGGAGAGGAATCCGGCCATATCGCTCGATACCCCGGTGAAGATCACCCGGACGGTGTTGAAGGTCCCGCGGACCGGAATTATCTGGCTTGACCCGCGTGAGACCTTCCCGCTTTCAGACCTGTTGAAGGCGGTGACGATCAAGAGCGCCAACGATGCGGCGACGCAGGTCGCGGAATTCATTGGGGGCGACGTCAACAGCTTCATTATCCGGATGAACCAGCGGGCCCGTTCGCTCGGGATGATGCATTCGAAGTTCGTAAGTCCCTGCGGCTTGAAGGATAAGAAGCTCGGTAACTCTCTGAGCTGCGCCCGGGATATGGTGGTGGTCGGCGAACAGCTGCTGGAATACCCGCCGGTGATGCAGTGGAGCACCACCAAACAGGATTCGATCCGCGAAGGCGATAAGAAAACGATTCTCACGACGACCAACAAGCTGGTCAATCCGCGCTGGCCGGGCGTGGACGGGCTCAAAACCGGATATACCGCGGATGCCGGCAGCTGTCTGACCTTCAGCGTGTTGCGGGACGGCCGCCGGATTCTTGGCTGCGTGACCGGCTTCAAGTCGGCACGGGATCGGGATCGCTTCTGCCGCAAGCTGATCGACTGGGGATACCGGCGGGCGGCGACGCTTTGATCGCAAAAGAGGATAAAATTTCTGAAAAAATAAGAAATTTTCCTCTTTGCGATTTGATGTTCCGCCCAACCGGTGTTATGTTATGCGTACATTCAGCGGAGAGATGGCTGAGTGGCCGAAAGCACAGGTTTGCTAAACCTGCGAGGGGGAAACCTCTCCGAGGGTTCGAATCCCTCTCTCTCCGCCATTCTTTTTTCTTCCCTTTTTTCTTCTGTTGGTATTCTGTGTATTGTCGTCTCCAGGTGAAATGTGTTATGGTATCGGAGGCGGGGCGTATCTGTTGGCGGAATGCGTACGGTATCGGAGGCGGGGGGCGTGTCCGCCGCCCCCCACACCCCCTGCGTCCGGCATGGTGCCGGTGCCAGGTTGGGTCGTCGGTTGGACTGAGCTCGACGGCAGGCGCGGGCCGGTGGGAATAGAGCCGCGGAAATACGAGGGCTCTTCCCGCTTTTTTGCGGAAAGAGCCCGTCGCATTTCCGCTCCCCTTCGCCGGTGCCGAGCCAGTACGAATTCGCGTGGGCATGTTTGACTGCGGCAGTGTTCCATGGATCGGCGGTACGGGGAGAGACGCGACACCCTGTGCCGCTTTCTCTCCCCCGACCCCCTCTCTTTCCTGATCGGTTTGCTGAACTCGCAACCGGAACTTCCACAGCGCCCCGGCCTTCTCACAGGCTCAAACGCGGCCTATATTTTCCTCACATCCCGGTTTTCTCACGGGCACAAGCGCGGCCTGTATTCCCCCAGCAACCCGGTTTTCTCGCGGGCACAAGCGCGGTCAGTATTTCCTCCTGCAACCCGGCTTTCTCACGGGAACAAGCGCGGTCAGTATTTCCTCCCGCAACCCG
>URVC01000089.1 GCA_900551245.1 uncultured bacterium
TCCAAAGCTCCACCGCGATATCCCCCTCACCATGGGGCTCACTGGGCATATACTTCTGCTGTTGCAGCTGGACAGGGGCACTCACTGGTATCGCCCCGGCAATTTTCGCCCGGTCAATTTCCGGCCGATATTGTACCAGCTCAGGTTGCTGAATTCTCTGAGAAAACTGCAATCAATAGGAGGATATGTGCCCCTCTTTCACTCCGGCGAGGCGGGGCGGCGGAGTGAGCTCGAGAGAAAGCCGGAACCGGCGGGGCGAAATGCCATGTTTCAACCGGAAGAAACGGGCGAAGTAGTTCCCGTCGGAGAAGCCGGAATCCAACGCAATTTCCCCGATGGACAAGTTTGTGGTTCCCAACAGGTTTTCCGCATGAGTCAGCCGCAGGTTCTGCAGATACCCCTGCGCCGACATACCCAGTTCCCGCCGGAACAGCTTCAACAGATAGTTCGGAGTGATGCGCAGCGTGCGGGCAATGTGGGAGAGCTCCAGATCCGGATTGTGAAACTCCCGGTCCATCATGGCCTTGGCCTGAAAGAAAATGGAGTTCTGCTTTTCCCGGTGACGAGTTTCTGCCGGAATGGATTCCTCGAAGGCAAAGGAGAGAATGCGCCACAAAACGGCTTGTCGCCGCGCCGCCGCGGCGAGAGTTTCCACCGGCTGCATGAAGAACTCCCGCAATGCGGAGAGCATGATTTCCCGCTGCTCCTCCTTGAGCAGAAGGTGGAGCGGAAATTCCGGGAAGCACTCCGACGGCGGCGCCGCGGCAACCAGCTCCTCGTAGAGAGGTTTTGCCGTGTCCGCGAAAACGTAAGGCATATCCATCTCTTTTTGCGCCAGACATTTGCCATACCAGTCGATGTGGAGGCACCAGCGTTCCATGCCCCGCTGCGTATCGGAATAGTGCAACAGGCGGGGGGGAATGAGCATCAGAGAACCGGTGTCGCAATGGAAGCTCTTCGTTTCCGTCGTCACCCGCCCGCTGCCGCTGCTCACATAAACCAATTCATAGTCATAGAGCCGCCGGTTTTTTTCAATCCATCCGGCCGGCCATTCGCCATGCCAGTACACCAGACTTTGCGGATGGAGCGTTTCCAATACAGAATAGTATCGATTTATCCTGCTAATGATCGTTTTCTCCTCTATGAATTCCGCTTTCTTTGTGGTATAATATAGTATAAATCCTAAAAAGATCAATGGAAAATGCGCAGAATCCAAGAGGTCAAACGTGAAACAGCAACGGGTTCCATCAAAGGACGCGAGTCGTAGAACTCCCGTACCATTTTGTCAGGCCGGAAATCTCTTATTTACTCTTATTGAACTGCTTATCGTAATTGCGATCATCGCAATCCTCGCGGCGATGATGCTCCCTGCGTTGAGCAAAGCCCGGGAACGAGCGCGTACGACGCAATGCGCCTCCAACCTGCGATCCATCGGACAGTTGCTGATTCTGTATGCCGATGACAACAAAGGATTCCTGCCCGCCATCAACGGCTCCGGCGGCTCCGACAACTACAGTTTTGCCTCGCTGATCCGGATTACCATTTTAAAACAGCACTACAATTTCCAGAACGATACGAGGGATATTCTCTTTTGCCCAAGCCTGGAGATGCCTGCCGCGGAACGGTATCTCACCAACTATGGAACAACCCACATCTGGTATGGTGCCGCCGGCGACTTCGGGTCATGGAGCAAGAACGGCACAATCGGCAACCGGCTGGGGAGGATGCTGAAAAACGGCGTTCTCGTTGTGCCGATGCAGGGGCAGCTTGCCTCTTCCGGATTGTATTCGACGATTCCCGGCACCATGGGGATTGACGATTTCAACTACACCTCCGGAACCGTTGTCCGGTATCCCCCTTACATTCACAATCATACGGAAAATCTTCTCATGACGGATTTCCGCGTCGTCAATGTGCGCATCGGTGCGCAGGTCAATAATTTCTTCGTTCTGGAACAATAAGGGCATGATGAGAATTTTTTGTTTGATGCTTTGTCTCGCCGGAGTAGTTCTTCATGGCGAATCGACGATTCTGAACTCTGTTTTCAGTCAGGGGCTTTCCCGGTTTGAGCGGGATTTTCGCGAGCAGGGCGGCGGACGTTTCCGCGGCGTCCTGCCCCGGGGCTGGAAGGAGAACTATGCCGTGGCACGAGATACCAGGATGGACGTTGAAAGCCGCCGCATGGAAGATGCCAATGGCGCCTGGCTGCGGTTTCAGGTGGAAAAAAAAGGCGTTTCCCCTACCGTTGCCCGGTTCATGTGCAATCTCCCGCCGCTGAAACGGAAGCGCTGTTACCGGATTTTTGCGGTGGCCAGAAGTTCGGTTCCCGGTGGGATGCGCTTTTATTTTCGGGAGCAGGGCTCCCCGTACCGCGCATTCGGCATGGTGAAACTGCGCGGTTCCGGTGACTGGGAAGAGGTCGTCTCCGAGGTGAGAAGTTTTGACCCCAGGCTCAATTTGAACCGCTCGGCGCTTTTTTTCGAACTGACCAAGAGCGGCGTATTCGATTTGCGCTCGATCGCCGTGATGGAACTGCCGGACGACTATGGGAAGCGGATTCTCAAGGAGACCGTTTTTACGGAAGAGCTCCAGCCGTTCAAGGTCGATCGCCGTCCGGAGAAACTCGGCTTGTTCGACGGCGTTCTGCCCGGCGGATGGCAAGAGGATTTTACCCACTGGTGCCCCGGAACTGCAATTCGTACACAGCCGCAGAATGAACAGAATCGCTTCTACCTGCGATTTTCGGTGGAGAAGGCGGTGCCCGATGCCAACTTCCCCGGGTTTCGCACCGTTCTGCCGCCGTTGACCCGGGGAACCACCTATGAATTGAGCGCACTGGCTGCCAACCGCATGTCGGAAGAGGCGCGTCTCTCCATCCGCCGCATGGATCGGCCGTACCGGGTGGTCGCCGCCTTGCGGATTCCCCGGGGCGAGTGGAAGACGCACCGCACGAAATTCACCTTCCACGGTGATGTGGATGGGCGGCTGGGGCTGTTTCTGAACTTCGAGGGCACCGGTACGTTCGATCTCTCCGCCCTGAAACTTGCGGAAACCTCTCCCGGCGACGACCGGCTCAAGCGGCCGTCATCGAATTCGCTCAACATTCTTGCCAACAGCTGTTTCCCGCTTGGAATCGGCAGCGGGTGGAACCTCGATCAATGGCGGGCGAACGGCACCATCATCGCCGATCCCGCCCAGCCGGGCCCCTCCGGAGGGCCGTCGCTCAAACTTTCCTACGGCAAGCTGGATCATTACAAAGGGCGGGCTCTGGCAATCTATTCGGCTCCCTTCATCACCGCATCTCCGGGACGGGGGAACACCTGTTCCTTCTCCTACCGGGGGGAGGGGAAATATTCTGCTCAGCTCCGTTCGCAGAGCGGCCGGATTCTGGCGAATGCCGCCCTGCCGCCGACGAAGGGTGCCTGGAGACGGGCGGCGCTCTCTTTCACCAGTTCGCCGGATGATGACAGCATTGCACTTCATCTGATTTCCGAGCAGGGGGATCTCTGGTTTGACGCGCTCCGTGTCGTGGAGGGCTCCGCGCAGGAGTATCGGATGCAGATGGCCAATGAGGTTGCACTGGCGGTTGCTCCGGGAGCGGCATCGTCGGCCCGGATTCAATTTTCAGAGGAAAAGGCGTTGCTCGATTACTGGATTTCCGGCGAGGCAGCGCCTGCGGAACTGCACCTGACGTTGTTTGATCTCTACGGCGGTCGCCTGCCGCAGAAGAGCGTCCGATTTGACGGCAGGAACCGGCAGGGCCGGGTGGAACTGCAACTGCCGCCGAAACGCTCTCTGGGGCAGTTCCGGATCGAAGCGGTTCTGATGCGGGCGGGGAAACCGGTATCGCCGGTGTCGGAGCTGATTCTCACCCGGATTGACCGCCCCCGATACTTCGACAAAGAAGCGCCGGCGGATTCTCCCTTCGGCATTCACGTCAACCCCTACGATCTCGGATTGACCGCGGTCAAGGCGGCCGGCTGCACCTGGGTCAGAACGCATGACGCCGGGATGCCCTACATCGGCTGGGCTTATCTGGAAAAGGAACCGGGCAAGTGGAGTTTCTACGACGCGGAACTCATGATGTACCGCAAATATGGATTCCGGATTCTGGGGGAATTTGGGACCTGTCCTCCCTGGGCGAGCAACTACTCCCGGAACAAGGTGAACGATCCGGAGCGCAAACTGCATTACGCGCCGTACGACCGGAAGGCCTTTGCCAACTACGTGCGGACTGTGGCATCCCGCTATAAAGGGGTGATCGATGAGTGGACTTTCTGGAACGAACCCTCTCTCGCCGCCGGCTGGCGCGTCAACCGCATCGTCCATCCGGATGGGAGCAGTTCCTTCGACAAGGGGAAGGACCCGGCCGGAGAATACGCGGAATTCTCCCGGATTGCGTTCCGGAACCTCCGGGCGGTCAATCCGGCGGGCAAGCTGATTGCCCACTATGTGGACGACCTTGACAACTGGAGCGAAAAGGTCTATCGCACCGGGGCATATGAGTTCTGTGACGGGGTGGAGTTCCACACGTATCTGAACCGGAAAACCGGGTTCCCCGGCGACGGTGTGCGGGAAGAGCTCCAGCGGAAACTCGCCCCGCTGCCCCGGCCGCTCAAGCCGGTCTATCTCTCTGAAGGTCAGGGGGCGTCCCGCGGGAACGATGTGGGGGATCTCTCCCGTCGCTATGCCGGATTGTATCGTCACACCCTGCCGTGGAAAAACGACGAGGAGTATCTGGAAAGCGCCGATAAAACCGTCCGTTTCACGATCGCCCTGCTGGCTTGTGGTGTGGACAAGGTGTTTCTGTACTCCGCGCATTGCTTCATCGCGCTGGTTCATCGGCCGAACTACATGGCGCTGGTCGGGGCGGACGGGTATCCGCATCCGATGCTGGCCGCATATTCGGCGATGACCTGCCGGCTGGAGGGATTGCGGTTTGTCAAGTCGATTCAGCCACTGCCGGGAGCCGCCATCCATATTTTCAGTGACGGGCAGCGTTCTGTCGCCGCCGTGACCGGGGATACCCGGCCGGTGCGGCTCAACTGTCGCCTGGCCGGTGCGGTCTGGGCGGATCTTTTTGGAAACCCCGTGGCCAATCCCGCCGACTATCGCGGCACCACTCTCTACTTGTCTGCGCCGGTTGCCGCACAGACGCTCGCGGATTCGCTTACGGCTGTCCGCCCCGCCGCACAGGCGAAATAGGCAGGAATACCGGGCCGGTACGTCGTGCCGTTCCGGCCTCGCTGGAGGATCAGCGGAAGGTGTTTCTGCGCACCCAGGCGTCGTAAGCGGCAACCCCCTCGGCAATCGCTCTGGCCACCCTCTGCTGCCGGGCCGCCGACGCGATAGCCAGCTCCTCCGACGGAGTTGAAATGAAACCCGCTTCAATCAGCACCGCCGGGCATTCCGCCAGCGTCAGCACCCGGAACCTGGCATATTTTGTGCCGCGGTCCGGTCCGCCGGTCGCCTGTATCAGCCGGGTTTGAATCCGTTCGGCCAGATTTATCGAGGCCGCGTCAAACCGGTTTGCGGCCAGCGCCTTGCCCGGATTCCCGCCGGACGTGCTCGCCGCTCCGCCCGGTGTGAGGGCGTAGGTTTCAATGCCGGTCGCCTTCGGATTGGAGGGCGAGGCGTTGTGGTGGATCGAAAGAAACAGGTCCGCTCCCAGCTCTCCGGTGAGTTTTCCGCGCCGGTCCAGCGACAGCGTGCGGTCATCGGCACGGGTCATCCGCACCAGGTAGCCGCGTCTCTCAAGTTCGCGTTTCACGGCCAGAGCCAGAGAGAGATTAATCGCCTTCTCCTGATACTTCTTCCCGACTGCGCCCAGTTCGGAGCCGCCGTGGCCGGGATCGAGCAGAATCCATTTCACCGGGCGGGCGTTGTCCGTCCGGCGGCGGAGCAGCGGCTCCACCGTCCGTTGCAGGGTGAGCGGCGTCAGGGAATAGACCCCGTCTTCATCCCGGAGCGCAGGTTCCGGCAGATAGATGACCGTTCCATTGAAGAGCGCCCGGTTGCTTCCCGGCGTGATCGTCAAGGTACTGCCGTTTTCTGCGGTGAGAACACACTGTTCCCCGCGGAGGGTTGCCCGGAAGCCGAGCGCCCGCAGTTCGGAAGAGATCGTGCCGCGGAACAGCGAACACCCCGCCGCCGCAGTCAGCAGCAGTGCGGCGAACAGAGGAGGGCAGAACCGGCTCTTCATATGGAATCCTCCTTAAAAATGGGTCATCGGCTTGCGGCCGAGCGGATAGACGTTGAACCCGATCTCATACAGCGCCGCGTGGTCGAGCAGGTTGCGGCCGTCGAAGAGAAACGCAGGTTTCTCCATCCGGTCGAAAATCCGCCGGAAATCCAGATCCCGGAAACACTTCCACTCGGTCATCACCGCGATGGCGTGCGCCCCCTCGACCGCATCGTACGGGTCGGGGCAGTAGGTGATGTCCCCTTCGGCGTCCTCCAGGTCGAGCCGGGCGTTGCCGAGTGCTTTGGGGTCGTGAATGCGGATTCTGGCGTGCTCTTCAAGCAACTGGCGGCAGACTGAAATGGCGGGGGATTCCCGGGTGTCTCCGGTGTCCGCCTTGAAGGCGAAGCCGAGAATCGCGATTTTTTTGTCCGCGACGGTGTTGAACATGGCGGCGAGCATGTTCCCGACGAAGCGGCGCGCCTGGTAGTCGTTCATTTTGACCACCTGTTCCCAGTACTCCGCCACCTCCGGCAGACCATAGTAGCCGCAGAGGTAGACCAGATTGAGGATGTCCTTCTTGAAGCAGGAGCCGCCGAAGCCGATCCCGGCCTTCAGAAACTTCGGCCCGATCCGGCTGTCGCGCCCCGCCGCGCCGGTCACCTCGTCGATGTTCGCTTCGGTTTTTTCGCAGAGGGCGGAGATGCTGTTCACCGAGGAAACCCGCTGTGCGAGCAGTGCATTGGAAACCAGCTTGGTAAGCTCACTGCTCCACAGCCCGGTGGTGATGATCCGCTCACGCGGAACCCAGTTCGCATAGATGGAGACGATTTCGTCAATCGCCCGCCGCCCGTCCGGAGTGTCCATGCCGCCGATCAGCACCCGGTCGGGATTCTCCAGATCACGGATGGCGGTTCCCTCCGCGAGAAACTCCGGATTGGAGATGATCTGGAAATGCAGCCCCTTGGTGTTGGAGTGCAGAATCCGGCTCATCGCCTGCGCAGTGCGCACCGGAAGGGTGCTTTTCTCCACGACGATTTTGTCGGAATCGGCGTATTCGATGATGTCACGGGCGGTCTTCTCCAGATACTGGAGGTCCGCGGCTTTCCCGGCGCCGGCGCCGAAGGTCTTGGTCGGGGTGTTGACGCTGACGAAGATGACGTCCGCCTCCCGGATTCCCTTCGGAATGTCATCCGAATAGAAGAGGTTGCGGCCGCGACAGCGTTTCACCACCTCCTCGAGGCCGGGTTCGTAGATGGGCAGTTCGTCGGAGTTCCAGGCAGCGATGCGGTTGCGGTTGATGTCGACCACGGTCACCCGGTATTGCGGGCAGCGGTCGGCGATGACCGCCATGGTCGGACTGCCGACATAGCCGGCGCCGATGCAGAGAATATTTCGAATCATGAGCTTTGTCCTGTCATTAAAACCTTTACTTGCAGAAATCCGGATCTTCGCGCAGCAGCTGATCGAAGTAGGCGATCGTGCGCTGGAGCCCCTCCCGCAGCGGTGTGACCGCCTGCCAGTTGAGCAGTTCCCGGGCCTTGGTCGTATCCGGACGGCGCTGTTTCGGGTCGTCCGCCGGGAGCGGGCGCCGGATGATCTTCGACCGGGAACCGGTCAGCTCAATCACCAGTTCTGCGAGTTCCAGAATGGTGAATTCGCCCGGATTGCCGAGATTGATCGGGCCGGTCACCTCGTCCGACGTCGCCATCATGCGGATCAGCCCTTCGACGAGGTCGTCGCGGTAGCAGAAGCTCCGGGTCTGGCTGCCGTCGCCGTAGATGGTGATGTCCTGATTTTTCAGCGCCTGCAGGATGAAGTTGCTGACCACGCGGCCGTCGTTCGGATGCATCCGGGGGCCGTAGGTGTTGAAGATGCGGACGATTTTGACCGGCAGATTGCATTGAATCCGATAGGCGTGAAAAAGCGTTTCCGCGCACCGCTTTCCCTCGTCGTAGCAGGAGCGGAGGCCGACCGGGTTGACGTTGCCCCAGTACTCTTCCACCTGCGGGTGGACCGTGGGGTCGCCGTAGACTTCGCTGGTGGAGGCCTGAAGGATTTTTGCCCCGAGCCGTTTGGCGAGCCCGAGCAGATTGATCGCGCCGTGCACGCAGGTTTTCACCGTCTGAACCGGGTCGCGCTGATAGTGGATCGGCGACGCGGGGCAGGCGAGGTTGTAGATTTCATCGACCTCCAGATAGAGAGGGAACGTGATGTCGTGCCGGATCAGTTCGAAGCGGGGGTTTTTCAGCAGGTGGTAGATGTTGCGCTTGTCGCCGGTGTAGAAGTTGTCCACACAGAGGACCTCATTGCCGGCCTCCAGCAGCCGTTCGCAGAGATGAGAGCCGAGGAAGCCGCTGCCCCCGGTGACCAGGATCGATTTGTTTTTCATGGCGCAGAACTCTTTCTCAATTTTTCTTCTTCTTGCTTAAGATAACCCGGTATTCTCAATAAGTCCAGCCTCCCGGCGGAATTCACCGGAAAAAAGCCGCAGAACTTTTGCCGGCGGTTTGAAAAAATTTCGTTTTTTTTGCGAGGCCGTAGAATAAAAGCGGTTCTTTCCACGTTTTTTTAACAAGGATAACTTGAAAAAAATAAAAATACTGCTATAATATTTAGGATCACCTAAATAGCGTTTTAGAAAGTTCCAATTTTATATCAGGAGCGACAAGAGTTTTATGGAATGGAAGAAGTTTGCTAGGGGAGGGGCGTTCGGCCTGTTGCTGATCGCCATCGGCGGCTGTTACGAATACAAGGCCCCTCCGGCCGCGACACTGGGGGAAACGTATACCCGGCGTGACCGGGATAAGGCGGATGAGCTTCTCAACGGGATCACCGAGCTGACGCTGGCCGATGCGCAGCGGATCGCGGTGCTGAACAACCCGACCTACATCGCGGCCAGCCATGCGGTCAATGCCGCCCGGATGCGTTACTATCAGGCATGGGGAGCCTACTCTCCGGTGGTTTCGGCCAACTTCACGCTGCAGGAGAACGATTCCTGGAGCCGCCGTCAACAGAATACTTCCGGTGCGACCCGCACCCGCCGGTTCTCCACTTCGACCGGCGTCTCCGCGACCTGGCTGGTTTTCGACGGTCTGGCCCGTGAATTCAACATCAAGGCCGCCTCGCACAGCCTGGATTACCAGCGACTGCTCGAAGAGGACGAGTGCCGTACTTTGATGCGTGCGGTTGCCTATGCGTACAACGACGTGCTCCTGGCGATTGAGAACAAGCGGATTTCTCTGGAAGACAGAAACTTCCAGCAGATCTCCCTCAAGGATACCCAGATGAAGTTCCAGGCGGGAGCGGTTCCGCTCAGCGACGTGCTGAACTTCGAAATCCAGATGAATGCCGCCGACGGCGATCTGATTGCCGCCGACTACCAGTATGAAACCGCGATCTATTCGCTGGCGGTGCTGATGGGATATCCGGAAGGCACCCTGCCGCCGGAGATCAAGTTCCCCTCCGACTTCAAGACCAACTTCAGCGACCTGCCGTCGGTCGATATCTACCTCGACACCGCGCTGGCCAACCGGCCGGACCTCAAGGGATACCGCGAACAGCTTGAAGTTGCCCGCTATCAGATGTATCAGACCTACAGCGCGTATTCGCCGACGGTCAACGCCTTTTTCGACCTCTCCTACGGCACGAATCTGAGCCGGTATTCCGGCGGTCAGAGTCCCTATTCGCACTCCTACAGCGAGTCGCCGGCGGTCGGGTACGGTCTGACCGCTGACTGGACGATCTTCAACGGATTCATCCGCTACAACAAGATGCGGGAATACCAGGCCGCCGTTGCCGTCGCCGACTTCCAGGTGGCGCAGAAGTGGCTCGATGTTGTCGGTGAGGTCCGTGCGGCGTATGCGAACTACATCCAGAGCGTCCGTCAGACCCGGATTTATGAGAAGACCCGCGACCTCTCCGCCAAACAGCGCGATCTGGTGGACGAGGGATACCGCGCCGGAAACGTGGAGCTGACCCGTCTCAATGAGGCGCAGCGCGACCTGGTCGAAGCGGAAACCAACCTCGCCAGCAGCTATGTCGCAATCCAGAATGCCAAAGCGCAGCTGGATGCCGCGGTCTACGCCAACCAGGCGGACTACTACAAAGATCCGGTCAACACCCGGCCCGGAAAGCTGGAGAATACCCCGGCGCCCGGCCTGAGTGAAAAGGAGATGACCAAAGAGAGCAGCGAGCAGACGCAGCCTGCCGCCGCTCCGGATACCTCGATCATCCCGGGAACCGCGAATGCGCCATCCCCCGTTGCCGAACCGAAAGCTCCGGCCGTGAAGGCTCCGGAGAAGGCGGAAGCCGCTGAGGCGGAGAAGAGCAAGGTTGCTCCGATTCCGGCTTCTCCGACGGCTCCGCCTCCGTCCCGTCAGGCGGCTCCGGCGGCCAAGGTTCCTGAAGTGCTCCAGCCTTGAGCCGACGCGAGGAGCTGAGAAAAACGCGAAGACCGGTTACGGCCCTCGCGTTTTTCGTTTTCCGGAACAGGATCGACAGGACTGGACAAATCCGGAAACCGGTGGCACATTAAGAGCTTATCAACTAATAAATTGATTTTAATAGCTCCTTGTGCTATATTATC
>URVC01000090.1 GCA_900551245.1 uncultured bacterium
CGGTCGGCGCTCTTCGCGCCGTTCCGCAACCTCGGGCTCATCATCGTCGACGAGGAGCATGAATCCAGCTACAAACAGTCGGAGGCGCCGCGCTATTCGGCGCGCGACGTGGCGGTGATGCGCGGCAAGCTCGAAAATGCGGTGGTAATCCTCGGTTCGGCGACGCCGTCGGCGGAGAGCTGCCGCAACGCCGCCACCGGGAAGTTCCTGCTTGCGAAGATGTCGGTTCCGGTCGAAAACAAACTCGCGCCGCACATCCGGATCATCGACCAGCGGCTCTCCGGCCCGCCGGAGCCGGGCAAGAGCAACTTCTTCTCCAAGATGCTGATCGATGCGGTGTTCGACCGGATGAACCGGGGGGAACAGAGCATCCTCTTTCTCAACCGCCGCGGCTATGCCCGGGTGATGATCTGCAACCAGTGCGGCTTCGAGGCGCGCTGCCCGGACTGTTCGGTCGCCTACACCTATTCCAAACTGCACGAGACACTCAGCTGCCACCTCTGCGGCTGCATGATTCCGGCCTACACCGCCTGTCCGGAGTGCGGTTCGCCGGAAATCCGCTACGCGGGCGTCGGCACCGAGAAGATCGAAGCGGTCGCCGGCGCGGTCTTCCACCCCGCCCGGATCGCCCGGATGGATTCCGACACCATGCGCAGCGCCGAAGATTACGAGAACGTGCTGGAGCGGTTCCGGCGCGGCGACCTGGACATCCTCATCGGCACCCAGATGATCGCCAAGGGGCTCCACTTCCCCAACGTGACGCTGGTCGGGATCATCAACGCCGACCTCGGGCTGGCGATGCCGGACTTCCGCGCCCCGGAACGGACCTTTCAGCTCATCACCCAGGTGGCAGGCCGGGCCGGACGCGGCGACATCCGCGGCGAAGTGCTGATCCAGACCCGGAATCCGGAGAACGAGACGATCTGTTTCGCGGCGGCGCAGGATTTCGAGGGGTTTTCCAAATTCGACCTCGAATTCCGCGAAATGCTCGACTATCCGCCCTTCTCCCACCTGATCGCGGTCCACTTCCGCGGGGAGGATGAGAGTGCGCTGGTCGAATTCGCCACGAAATTCACCGAGGAACTGCGCCCCTACGCGCACGAGGGAATCCGGCTTTCCGGCCCCTCCCCCGCGCCGATCGAACGGATCAAGGGGAAGTTCCGCTACATGCTGCTGATCCGGGGCAGACAGATGAAACTCCTGCGGCAGGCGCTCCGGGTGCTGACGCTTCACCGTCCGGTGCCGCGCGGCATCGAGGTCTACGCCGACGTCGACGCCCAGTCCCTGCTCTGAACGCCGCGCCGGGGAAGCGTGTTTCTAGCCCTTGAGGTGATATTCGTTGCCGCAGAACTGGCAGCGGATTACCGGATCCGGCTTCTCGGCGAGCAGTTTCTGGAAATCCTCCTCCCCGAGCATCTGCCGCGCCATCTCCCGCATCCGCTCCTCATTGCAGTTGCAGGCGAACCGCGCCGGCTCCACCATGGTGACGGAGTGCTCCGGCGGCTGTGCCGTGCGGCAGAGCAGCATCAGCAGTGCCCGGAGCTCCTCCTCCGGCTCCGGCATCCGGTCGCGGAGAATCGCCCCCGCCGGCGGCTCCAGCAGCCGCTGCCGCAACACCCCGAACTCCTCCAGATCGCAGCCGGGCATCGCCTGCATCAGCACGCCGTCCGCCGAACGGACCGGCGCCGCCGGGTCCGGCTGAAACACCACTTCACAGCGGATTTCGCTCTCCACCTGATCGCTGACCGAGAGAAAGTACCCCAGCGCCGCCGACGGCATGATGAAGGCGGTTTTCACCTCGCCCGAATTGAGCACCTTCCCCTCGCGGGAGCGGACGACCGCTACACTCGCCCCGTCATCGCCGCAGGCCATCTCCACCGAATCCGCCGCGGTCATCACATGCGGATTGCGCACCAGTCCGCGCACCCGGCCGTCGGCCCTGGCGTTGATCAGCATCCCGGAAACCGGACCTTTGTAATTGATCCGAATGGAGTAGCTCTCCTTTTCATCCAGCAGCACCGTCATCAGCGCCGCCGATGCAAGTCCACCCGCGAAAAGCCGCCCGGCGACCGGATCGGCGTCGTGGCGGATGATCCCCTCCGTCGTCAGTTCGTCAAACCGCCCGAGCGCCAGCCGGATTGCCGGGTTCTTCAGCGTCACCCGCATGAGATAATCCGAATTCGCGCGCATGACCATTTTGTTCCTCCTCTCTTTCTCCGGCATCCGCGGGGTTGAAAAAAATGCCGGACGGGTTATATTCTCAATCGTATTTTCCATACTATACAACAACCGGAGCACATATCAAATGATTTCCGAGCGATTCTCGTCATCGGAGTTTTCCGCCCCCCTCTTCCGGGAGCGATTTCGATGAGTCCGGCCCGCGTCGTCAACGCCGGATACCCCGGCGACACCACGCGCGAACTGCTCGCCCGGTTCGACCGCGACGTCACGCCGCACTCGCCCGATCTGGTAATCCTCTGGGCGGGAGTCAACGATATGCTCTACTGCGGCCACACGGTTCCGCCGAAGGAGTTCCGCCGGAATTTCCGACGGCTGGTTCACCGCTGCCGCATTCCCGGCAGTGCCGTCGCCGCCGGAACGCTGCCGCCGCGGATCAACGCCTATCTTTTCGAACAGTTCCCCGGCGCCGCGCTCGATCCGGTTCCGCCGGACGAGCGGGTCGAATGCGCCAACGAAATCCTGCGCGAACTCTCGGCGGAACTCGATTTCCCGCTGATCGACTTTGAAGGGCTCGTCCGGAGCCGCCCGGTCGCGGAGGAGCCCGCCTCGCTGCTGCGGAACTTTTCCAACAGCGGCATGCGCGACGGACTGCACCTCACGCCGGAGGGGTGCCGCCTCGCCGCGGAACTCGCGTTCGAGGTGATCCGCCGCGAACATCTGCCCTGCAGTTGCATCGTCTGCTTCGGCGACAGCCTCACCTACGGTCCGTGGCTGAAAGGGCGCGGCACCGCAGCGGAGGGGGCCGAACCCTATCCCGCCCGGCTGGCCGCCCTGCTCCGGCAGGCGGAAGCGCGCTGACAAAAGGAGTTTCCACACGAAGACCGTCCCGGTCCGGTATTGCGCCGCATGCAACTCTCCGCCCCCATTCCCGCCGTTTTCTTGACAAAAAGGCGGAATTTTGTAAATAATTGCCCTGTTTTTGCAATTTCTCAATGACAATATTTCAATTTTTTGCTATAGTATCAGAAAAAGGAAATAACAGGATGTATCGTCATGACGGATGACATCGCCCCGGAACTGGATCTCGACCTCGCCGCCTGCGGACGCAACCGCACGGTCGAAGCCATCCGCGATTCGCTGGCCGCCTGGCTGCGCGCCCATCCCGAAAGCGGCGGGCGGCGCCTCACCCCGGTCAGCCGCCTCGCCGCCCGGCTCGGCGTCGCCCGCCAGACGGTCCGCAAGGCGTACGACCTGCTCGAAGCCGACGGAATGCTCCGCCGCGATTCCAACGGCAACGGCTGGTATCCGGTTCCCCTCCCGCGGCAGGAAAACCGCTGCATCGGCATTCTTCTGCCGCTCTCCTTTTTGGAATACTGTTCGCGCGACCGCCGCTGGGGAGAGCGGAACCTCGGCTTCTACTCCGGCATCGTCACCCGCGCTTCGGAGCTGGGGCTCGCCACCCGCCCCTTCCGCCTGCCGCCGCCGGAAGCTCCGGAAGAGGAGGCGGAACAGGCGGCAAGAGAGGCGGAACAGAGTTTTTCCGGCCTCATCCTCTTCGGCGACCGCGGCTACCGCAACGACCCGCCGCTCCGTCGGCTTCTCGCACTCCCCGGCCTGCCGAAAGTCTCGCTGGACAGCGAATTCGATCTCGAAGGCATCGGTTCCGTCGGCTTCTCCACCGAAGCTCTCGCCCAGAGCGTCATGCAGTATCTCCGCCGTTTCGGCCACCGCAACATCTGTGTGATCCACCCGGTCACCTACCCGCGCGAATGCAGCTGTACCTATCCGATGCTCGACCGGAAACAGGTGCTCGACCCCTTCTGCCGGGCTGCGCTGGAAGGGGAACGGATCCTCGAAATCTGCAGCGGCCGCCAGGAATTCGGGGAGATTTTTCACCGCAAAGTGGCCGCCATGCTCCGGCGTCCAGTTCCGCCCACCGCCTTCTGGTGCCGGAGCGACCTCATCGCCCGGGAACTTCTCCGCGTGCTCCGGCTGGAGGGAATCCGGGTGCCGCACGACGTCTCGGTCATCGGCTTCGACGACATTTCCGAATCGGCAAAAGAAAATCCGCCGCTCACCACTCTGCGCAACCCGACCTTCGAGGCCGGGTACGCGGCAGTGGACCGGCTGGAGCTGTTCCGACGCGAGGGAATCCGGCCCGCCACCCGCACCCTGCGTCTGGCGCCGCCGTTGATCGAACGGGGCAGTGTCGATTATGCGCCATCCCGGGGGCAGATTTCCGTCGACGGGGAAAGTGCCCCCCGCCTGCCGGAATAAAAGCGCGTTTTTTTCGCACACCTTTCAACGGGTTTGCCTTGTAAATCCCCGGAACGATTGTATATTATTCCTCCTTGAAAGGATTCCAGCAATGATCAGCAGCAACAATATCAATATTGCCAGCCGCAGCGTGCTCTCCAGCCCCGGCGCGGTCCGGTCGGAACTGCCGCTTTCGCTCGACGCGGTGGTCAAGGTCATGGAGGCCCGGCAGGAAATCTGCGACATCCTCGACGGGAAGTCGCAGAAATTCCTGATGATCGTGGGCCCCTGTTCGCTTCACGACACCGGCTCGGCAATCGAATACGCCGAACGGCTCCGTCAGTTGAGCGACCAGGTAAAAGACCATATTCTGCTGGTGATGCGCGCCTATTTCGAGAAACCGCGCACCACCGTCGGCTGGAAGGGGCTGATCTACGACCCGGATCTCAACAAGACCTACAACATCGAAAAAGGGATCTTCATCGCCCGCAAGCTGATGCTCCGCATCGTCGACATCGGGCTGCCGGTCGCCACCGAAATGCTCGACCCGATCATTGCACAGTACATCGCCGACATCGTCTCCTGGGCCGCCATCGGGGCGCGTACCACCGAGGCGCAGACGCATCGCCAGCTCGGCAGCGGTCTCTCGATGCCGGTCGGCTTCAAGAACGCTACCGACGGGACCTTCCAGACGGCGATCGACGCGATCTCCACCGCGCTGAGCGAACACAGCTTCATCGGTGTGCTCGAAGACGGCCATGTCGGCGTCTTCCGCACCCGCGGCAACCCGTATGCGCACATCGTGCTGCGCGGCGGCAACGGCCAGCCGAACTACGGCGCGGAACACATCGCCTTCCTCAAGGTGGCGATGCAGAAGGCACACCTCAAGCCGAGCATCATCGTCGACTGCAGCCACGCCAATTCCGGCAAGGACTACCGCAAACAGCACATCGCGCTGGAGGATGTTCTAAGCCAGATTGAGGCGGGGGAAACCGCCATCCGCGGCGTCATGCTCGAGAGCAACCTGCTGCCGGGCAGCCAGAAGATCGTCTCCGGCTGCCGCCCCACCCCCGGGCTGTCGGTCACCGACGGCTGCATCGGGTGGGATGAGACGGCGGAGCTGATCCGCTCAACCTACGCCCGGCTGGCGGCGCTCCACCCGGCCGCGCCGGCCACTCCGGAATCCTGATCCCCCGCGGGCAGGATTCCGGGCGGAAAAATTTGAATTTTCGGTTCAGGAACCATCGACACGGAGAAGACAAACCATGAGCAGCTTTCTCGCATTCGACCTCGGGGCCTCCAGCGGCCGCGCCATCATCGGATCCCTCGAATCCGGCAAACTCACGCTGACCGAGGTGCACCGGTTCGCCAACGGTCCGACCGAACAGGGCGGTTCGATCTACTGGGACTATCCCCAGCTGGTGGAAGAGCTCAAAACCGGCCTGGCCAAAGCGCTCAAAGTCGATCCCGCCATCGCCGGAATCGGCATCGACACCTGGGGCGTGGACTACGTCTTCTTCGACAACGCCACCGGCGAGCCGCGCCGCTGGCCCTACCACTACCGCGACGTGCGCACCGGCAACGCCGAAAGCGATGTCTGGAGCAAGGTTCCCCGCGAGGAGCTCTACTCCCGCACCGGAATCCAGTGCATGGTCATCAACACGGTCTACCAGCTTGCGGCCCACTTCCGCGAACACCCGGAAGACTTTGAAAACAGCCATTTTCTGATGATGCCCGACGCGCTGGCCCGCGCGCTCGGCGGCGACGACACCAGCGAATACACCGACTGCTCGACCTCCAATTTGCTCAATCCGGTCTCGCGGCAGTGGGACCTTGAACTTGCCGACAAGCTCGGTCTGCCCCGGGAGATCTTCCCGAAGATCGTCCCGCCCTGCAGCTGCGGCGGCACTCTCCGGCCGGAGCTCTGCAAGGAGCTCGGCTGCGGACCGATTCCGATCTTCAAGATCGGCAGTCACGACACCGCCAGCGCGGTGGCGGCGGTTCCCGCGCCGCTCTCCGGCAACTGGGCCTACATCAGCGCCGGCACCTGGGCACTGCTCGGCGCCGAACTCGACCGGCCGCTGGTGAACGAGGCGGCATCGCAAAACAGCTTCACCAACGAAGGCGGTCTCAACGGCAAAATCCGTTTCCTGACCAACATCATGGGCAGCTGGCTCTTCCAGGAGACCCGCCGGGTCTGGAGCGAACAGAAGGGGAAAATCTCCTTCGCGGAAATGGAGAAACTCGCGCTGAATGCCGAGCCCTGCCGTTTCCTCATCAATCCGAATGATTCGAGCTTCGTCACCCCGGGCGACATGCCGCAGCGGATCAGCGACTTCTGCGAAAGCTCCGGTCAGGGGAAGATCTCCGACGACGGCGCGGTGGTCCGGGCGATCTACGACTCGCTGGCGCTCTACTTCCGCTGCAAGCTCGAGACGCTCGAGGAGCTGCTCGGCGTCAAGTACGCCTGCCTCAACGTGGTCGGCGGCGGCACCAAGGACGGGTTGCTCATGCAGCTTGCCAGCGACGCCCTGAACATTCCGGTCGTCGCCGGTCCGGTCGAAGCGACCGCCATCGGCAACCTGCTCGCGCAGGCGATCACCCACGGAGACCTCGCCGACCTCGCCGCCGCGCGGCAGGTGGTCAAGGACTCCTTCGAAGTCAAGACCTACCAGCCGAATCCGGCGATGCACGCGCTCTACAACGGCGAAATCGACCGGTTCCGCGCGCTGGCGAAATAATCATGACAGGAGGGGGCGGCCACCGGTTCCGCCGCCTGTCCGCGGCGCTCCTTCTCGCCGTTGCGGTCACGGCCGCGGCGGCGGGCGGGGAACCGTTGCGGATTCTGCACACCTCCGGCGGCAGTCGGGTCAAGACGCTCGACCCGGCGCAGGCGGACGATCTCTCGAGCCGCAACCTGACCGGTGCGATCTACGACACACTGTTGCAGTACGACTATCTCGCACGCCCCTACCGGCTGATCCCCTCGATGCTGGCGGAGATGCCGACGGGGAACGCGACGCACGACCGCTACCGGTTCCGCCTGCGGGACGACCTCCGCTTCGCCGACGACCCGGTCTTCGCCGGACTGCCGGAAAGCGCGCGCCGGATCACTTCGGACGACGTGCTCTATTCGATTCTGCGGATTGCCGACGCCCGCAATCACAGCCCGGTCTACTGGCTTTTCCGCGGCAAGATCAAGGGGCTGGATGCGTTTCACGAAGCGACTGCGAAGGCACCGCGCGGCGATTTTTCCCTCTACGACGCCGGAATCGAAGGATTCCGCCGCATCGACGATCTTCACTTCGAACTTCACCTCACCCGGCCGGACCCGCGTTTTCTCTACATGCTCGCGATGCCGAATGCGGCGGTGGTCTGCCGCCGGGCGGTCGAACGGTACGGCGAAGAGATCGCCCGCCATCCGGTGGGTTCCGGCCCCTTCCGGCTGACCGAATGGATCAACGACTACAAGTTGCAGCTCGACCGGAATCCCGACTACCGGGTCGAATACTTTCCGCAGGCGGAGAGCCCCGCCGACCGGAGCCGCCCTCTGCCGCTCGCCGACCGGGTGATCCTCTACCTCGTCAAACAGCCGATGTCCTCGTGGCTGTTGTTTCTGCAGGGAAAACTCGACCTCAACGCGCTGGACAAGGACAACCTCGATCTGATCGCCGGGGGCGGCAGGGAGCTCGCGCCGGCTCTGAAGGCGCGGGGCATCCGGCTGTTGCGCACCCCGGAGTTCGAAGTGCGCTACGTCGGCTTCAACTTCGCCGATCCGCGCCTCGGCGGCAACCTCGCGCTGCGCCGTGCGCTGAGCCTCGCGTATGACGTGCAGCGCCGGGTGGAGCACACCAACTACCAGCTGATTCCGGCGCAGGGGCCGATTCCGCCGGGAGTGGCGGGGTTCGACCCGGAGTTCCGCAACCCGAACGCGGCGGATGATCCGGAGCGGGCGAAAGCGCTGCTGGCCGAGGCGGGATATCCCGGCGGAATCGATCCGGCGACCGGCGAACGACTGCGTTTCACCTTCGACCAGACCGGCAACAGTTCGGCCTACCGCCAGCTCGGGGAGCTGACCGCCGCCGATTTCGCCCGCATCGGGGTGGAGACCGAACCGGTGCTCAACAACAATCCGCGGTTTTACGAGAAGCTCCGGCAGGGGAAGCTCCAGCTTTTCCGCCTCTCGTGGGTGGGGGATTACCCGGATGCGGAGAACTTCCTCCAGCTCTTCTACAGCAAGAACATCGGCGGTTGCAACCGGACCGGATTCAGCGACCCGGTTTACGACCGGATGTTCGAAGCGATTCTGCCGATGCCGGACTCGCCGGAGCGGACCCGCCGCTACCGGGAGATGGTGGAGTACCTGGCGAAACAGTGCCCGTGGATCTTCGAGGGGTACCCGATCTCCTACCTGCTGCACCACAGCTGGCTGCAGAACTACCAGCCGCACGACTTCGCCTTTTCGCGCTGGAAGTACCTGACGGTCGACCCCGCCGAGCGGGAGAAGGTGCGCAAGACCTTCACCCCGCTGACCTTCCGCGAACTCAACCAGTGAGGAGACGGGGCGGCGAACTTCAGCATCCGGCGATGCCGCCGGGGCGGATTCTCCAGAGGTAGAGCGAAGCGAGCGTGCCGTACGGGGAACAGCGGCGGCGGAAGGCTTCAAACTCCTCTTTGGAAAGCGAATCGCGCCGGGTAAGCAGCATGATGCCCCGGCGGATTCCCAGATCGCCGAAACTCAACACATCCGGGCGGCCGAGGGAGAAGATCAGCAGCATCTCCGCGGTCCAGACGCCGACCCCCTTGAGTTGAATCAGTTTCTGAATGACCGCCGCGTCGTCGAGCGTGGCGAGCGAGGCGAAGTCGATGGAACCCGAAACCGCCGCTTCGGCGATGCCGCGCAGGTACTCCACTTTGCGGGAGGAGAGGCCGCACGCGCGCAGCGCCCCGGGGTCGGCCGCGAGAATCCGTTCGGCGGAGAGTTCGCCAGTCAGCGCCTCCAGCCTTCCCAGAATCGCCTCCGCCGCGCGGATGGCAAGCTGTTGCGAAACGATGCTCCGGACCAGTCCGCCGAAGAGATCGCCATCGCACTCGAGCTCCGGCAGAGTGATCTGCCGGACGAACTCCCGGAACTCCGGCACCTGCCGGCAGAGCGCCCGTTTTTCCGTTTCAGTAATTTTGAATTTCATTTGTCAGTAACGCAAAAATCGGAATGCGAGAAGGAAAAACCTTTTCAGGAAAGGTTCTTTCCTTCTCGCGCTCTTCTTTTTCCAAACCTTTTTGAATTGTTTTGTTTCAACCGGTAAACCGGTTGAAGCAAAACAAGATTAAAAAATGCACAAAAACACGGCTACAGCCGCTATAATCCAGCTTGTTTGGCTGGCGGTTCGACTACCGCCGCCGGAAATTTCGCCGTTCCAAACAGAATACCGCCTCAATCTAGCTTGTTTGGTTGGCGGTTCGACTACGCAAACCGTATGATATTCTGCAACCCAATTCCCCGCCTCAATCTAGCTTGTTTGGCTGTCGGTTCGACAAAAGCAGTAGAGGGAATTTCATTTGGACAGCCCCGCCTCAATCTAGCTTGTTTGGCTGTCGGTTCGACAGTAGCTAATAGTCAGGGGCGATGTGTAGTTATCCCGCCTCAATCTAGCTTGTTTGGCTGGCGGTTCGACGCCATTGTACGAGACTGGTTCGCGATAGAGCCCTCCGCCTCAATCTAGCTTGTTTGGCTGTCGGTTCGACTTTGCCAGACGGTTCCATTCTTCACTTCCTTCCCCGCCTCAATCTAGCTTGTTTGGCTGTCGGTTCGACCCGGCATCCCGTCGGACGTGTTTACGCTGATCATGCCGCCTCAATCTAGCTTGTTTGGCTGTCGGTTCGACGTTCAGGTCGAAAGCAAATGGCGGCACATCTCCCCGCCTCAATCTAGCTTGTTTGGCTGTCGGTTCGACTGAAAGCGCTGAAAACGTCAACAGTTATTTTTTCCGCCTCAATCTAGCTTGTTTGGCTGTCGGTTCGACGAATTTTCGTTTGAGGCGGAAAAGGTTTACTACCGCCGCCTCAATCTAGCTTGTTTGGCTGTCGGTTCGACCGCGGAGAAAATCAAGGCGGCGATTCCGGAGGGCCGCCTCAATCTAGCTTGTTTGGCTGTCGGTTCGACCAATTCCCGTTTTCCTCTCTCACAATAATCGTTGTCTCCGCCTCAATCTAGCTTGTTTGGCTGTCGGTTCGACATAACAAGTTTCAGAACATCAGCAGGAACGCCGCCGCCTCAA
>URVC01000091.1 GCA_900551245.1 uncultured bacterium
CTGCCGACCGGCGGCTGGGGCTACGACCACTACCCGATGTCGGCCGCCTACTGCCGCAATCTCGGGATGGAGTTCCTCGGCATGACCGGGAAGTTCCACACCACCTGGGGCGAATTCGGCGGCTTCAAGCACCCGAACGCACTGCGCTATGAGTGCGCCGCGATGATCGCCAACGGCTCGAAGTGCAGCGTCGGCGACCAGCTTCACCCCTCCGGGAGGCTCGACAAGAGCACCTACGAGATCATCGGCGCCGCCTACCGTGACGTGGCGAAGAAGGAGGCGTGGTGCGACAAGGTCGAAAGCGCCGCCCGCGTCGCCGTCCTCGGCAAGGGCGCGGCGACTGGAATCCGCGGCGACTATCCGGGCGACGTCGGCGTTGCCCGCGTACTGCTCGAGGAGCACATCCCCTTCGACTTCGTCGATTCGAAGATGGATTTCCTCCGCTACGGCTGCCTGATCCTGCCGGACGAAGTGCGGGTCGATGAAACGCTTGCCGGAAAACTCCGCGACTTCCTCGCGAAGGGGGGCAAGCTGATCCTCTCCGGCACCAGCGGCATGGCGTCCGACCGCGACGAATTTCTCTTCGACATCGGGGCGGAGTTCTCCGGCGCCAGTCCCTATCTGCCGGACTACGTCGAGGCCGCGCCAAAATTCGCGCCGGAGTTCGTCGGCACGCCGTTCGTCATGTACGGCCGCTCCCAGCGGATCAAGGTGCGGAGCGGGGAATCGCTCGGCAAAGTCTTTGATCCCTATTTCAACCGCACCTACGAGCACTTCTGCAGCCACCAGCACACGCCGTACCGGATGGAACCCTCCGGGTATGACGCGGGGGTGTGCGGCAGATCGATCCTCTACTTCGCCCACCCGGTTTTCACCATCTACCGGGGATGGGGCGCGGTGGCGGTGCGCGAATACATCGGGCGGGCGATCCGCCGCTTCCTGGGCGGAGAGATCCAGCTCGAGGTCTCGCTGCCGTCGCAGGGGCGCGCCACGCTGATGCGCCAGAAGGAGGAGAATCGCTACGTACTCCATCTGCTCTACGCCAACACGATCCTGCGCGGCGGAGAGGTCAAACTCTCCGGCGGAAATCTCTCCGCCACCCGTCCGATCGAGGTGATCGAAGAGCTCAATCCCTGTCCTCCGGCGAAGGTTTCGCTGAAGCTCGACGAGACGCCGCGCTCGGTGAAGTTCGTTCCGGAAGGACACGAGGTGCCGTTCACCTGTCGTGACGGCAGGGTGGAGTTCGAGGTTCCCGCCTTCACCTGCCACCGGATGGTGGAGATCGCCTACTGAAACCGCCGGCTCCGGAGCGCAAACTCCGGAGCCGCTTTTTCAAAAAGCCGTTCCTCCGGGTTGTATTTGCGCCGAAACGCCGTTATATTACGCGGCATCGCCACATCGGAAGGAATAATCGAATGATGAAGAGAGAGCGTCTGCTGCTGTTGTTGTCTGCCCTTCTTCTTGCCCTTTTTACCGGAATCGGATGCCGCTCCGGACAGGCGGAAGCACCCGCTCCGCCGGAAACGGAGGAACAGGTGATAACGGTCCGGCCGGAGACGACCGAAGAGGAGAAGAAACCGGAATCCGCTCCGGAAGCGGAAACATCGGAAACATCGGAAGAGCCGGAGGAACCGGAAGAGAGTGCCCCGCCCGCCCACGAAGGAATCTGGACCCCGTCGGAGCTGGAAAACACCCTCGGCGGCGCCGATCCGATCGAAGGCTTCAACCGGGCGATGTTCTCCTGCACCGACTTCATCATGAACTACTTCGTCGATCCGGTCGGGCGGGTCTACACCTCGATTCTGCCGCGGCCGGTGATCGAGAAATTCAACAACCTCTGCGTCAATCTGGAGTTTCCCGCCCGCGCATTCAGCTGTCTCTTCCGGGCGGAGTGGCAGGGGGCCGGCGACGAGACCGCGCGCTTCCTCATCAACACCACGCTCGGCATCGCCGGACTCTTCGACCCGGCGGCCCACTGGTTCGACTTCTACAGCACCGAATCCGACTTCGGGCAGACCTTCGCCGCCTGGGGCATCGGGCCGGGCTGCACGCTGATTCTGCCGCTCATGTCAACGCTCAACGTGCGCGACACCGTCGCGAGCATTTTCGACATGGCGTTCGATATCAAGACCTACATTCCCTACGCCGGATACGCGACCGCGCTCAACCGGATGGTCATCGCCCACCGCGCCTACACCAAGGTGGTCGAGGGCAGTGGCGACCCCTACAAATCCTATCGGGAACTTGCGCTCCTGCGGCGGGAACTGCAGAGAAAGATGTACTTCTATCACGCCCAAAACCAGGCCGCCGCCGCCCGGAAGGCGAAGGAAAAGGCCGAAGAGGCGGTCAAAAAGGCCGAAGAGTCCGGCGACGCCGAACAGCTCGACGAGGCGAAGAAGGCGCTCGCCGCGATGCTGCCGCCGCTGCCCGACCGCCGGACGACGCCGAAGCCGGAGGGGATGACCGGCAACTGGATCTCCATCCCCGGCTACGACGGCCAGAGTCCGCTGCTCGACACGCTGCGGGTCGGCATGTTCCAGGCGCAGAACAACGACGACCCGTGGTTCTTCCGGCTGTCGTTCTTCAACTCCGACTTCACCAAACAGTGCTCCGACCGGAAGATCTACTTCGCCGAAGATCTCCCGGCGCTCCGCTACGGTTTCTGGAAGGCTCCGGAAAAAGAGGAGCCGGAAGATGTGGAAAAGAAGCCCGCTCCCGAACCGCAGAAGCTGGCGATCCTGCTGCCCGGCATCGGCGGCAACTACTTCGGCATGACCACGACCGCCATCGCCGAACTTCTCCATCGCCACGGCTACGCGGTCGCCGCGCTCGACAGCACCTTCACCTGGCAGTTCATGCAGAGTACCGGCAAGCGGCGCCTGCCGGGCTACCTGCCGGACGATGCCGCCTCCCTCCGCCGGGCCATCCGGCTGGTGCTCGATGAACTCGCCGCTGCCGAAAAGATCAGTGACCCGGAGGTGGTTCTGCTCGGCTACTCCTTCGGCGCACTGCACACGCTCAAAATCGCCGAACTTGAAGCGAAGGAGAACACCCTTGGAATCCGCCGCTACCTTGCGATCAACCCGCCGGCCGATCTCGACTACGCGATGACGCAGGCCGACGCGCTCTCGCGGACCGGGGCGGAGTGGAGCGAATCCGAAGCGGTCGAGCGGCTCTCCGACACCGGCGGCCGGGTCATGGCGACGATGATGAAATCCTATCCGGTGTACGATCCCGCCGCGGAACCGACGCCGGGAATGAGTTACCGCGCGCCGCTCGACGAGACGGAGGCGGCCTATCTGGCCGGGCTCTACTTCCGCATCTCGATCCGCGGACTGCTCTTCCACGCCCACCGGGAGTGGGGGCTGACGCTCGACACCCCCTACTCCTGGGGGGACAGGAACAAACTCTACTGCGAGATCGACAAGGTGAGCTTCCGGGAATACGCCGAACGCTTCCTCGTTCCGGAGCACCCCGACAAGACGCTGGCGGAACTCTTCGGAAACTCCGGACTGCGTTCGTTCGAAGCGGAACTCAAACGCAACCCCTCCATCCGGGTGATTCACAACTACGACGACTTCCTGCTCTCGCCGGAGGACCGGCTCTGGCTCGACCGCACGCTCGGAAGCCGGATCACCTGGTTCGACCGCGGCGCCCATCTGGGCAATCTCTACGTTCTCACGGTTCAGAACAAGATCGTTGAACTTCTACAGGAGAACAGCAATGATTCCACTCCCTCAACTCCGCCGGCAGATCCGGCAGCTGCTCGATGAGGCGGTCTCCTCCGGAGAGGAGCTCGGCTGTCAGCTGGCGGTCTATCTCGACGGCGAACAGATCCTCGACGAATGGGCCGGCTGGGCCGATCCCGGGCGGACCAGAAAGGTGGAGGCCGATACGGTTTTCCCCGTCTTCTCGACCGGAAAGGGTTTCGCCGTCACCGCACTTCTCCGCCTGATCGAACAGGGGCGGCTCCACCTCGAAGACCGGGTCGCCGACCTCTGGCCGGAATTCGGCTGCAACGGCAAGGAGGAGCTCAAGGTGTGGCACATTTTGAGCCACCGGACCGGTCTGTTTGAAACGCCGCCCTGCACCGAAGCCGAGCTGATCGACCGCGACATCATGCAGCAGCGCATTGCCGAAGCGGTTCCGGCCTGGAAACCGGGCACCCGGGCGCGATATCAGGCGATCACCTTCTCCTGGCTGGTTCCCGGCGTGGCCGAACGGGCCACCGGGAAGGAGTTCCGCTCCATCGTGCGGGAGGAGGTGGCCGCTCCGCTCGGAATCGAACCGCTTCTCTTCTACGGCACCACCGACGACGCCGAACGGCGCCGCGCCGTCCTGGTGCGCGGCAACGACCTCCCGCCGGTGAAACCGGAGGAGAAATCCCTGCTCTCCCCGCTGGAAAACGCCATCACGTATGAGACGGTCCGCCGCGCCTGCCTGCCGGGCTTCAACTGCCACACCACCGCCCGCGCCATCGCGAAGCACTACGCCGCGCTGCTCGGCACGGCGAAGGGTGTGCCGCCGCTGCTTTCCCGCGCCATGCTCGACCGGGCGACCACATTGACCCGGGCGACGGACGATCCGGTGCCGCTGGTGCCGGGCACCTGGGAGCTCTTCGGGCTCGGATACGTGCTCTCCGGGCCGAAGGACGATCTGGGGCGGATCTTCGGCCACGGCGGCTACGGCGGTTCGGAGGGGATCGCCGACAAGAAGACGGGGCTCGCGGTCGGTTACACCTCCAACTCGCTCCACGCGAATCCGCGGACCCGCAACTGGATTTACGAGCTGCTCTATCTGCACTCCCGCGACTGGTGAGAGGACCCCGGCGGCAGGAAGCGGCGGAAGAGCGTTTGAAAAATACAATTTTTGATGTATTGTGTAGTTTTGACAGTAAATTTCGGAATCCCGTCCGGTCGGAGGGCGGGAGGAAGAAGAGACCACCGAATCAGGAGATCTGAAATATGGAAGATTTGGCCAAGCGAATCACCGACCGGCTGGAAGAGCTCCGCGTCCACCTGCAGGCGGACGGCGGAGATTTGGAAATCGTCGGAATCGAAGGAAAGACCGTCAAGCTCAAGCTGCGCGGCGCCTGCGGCGGCTGCCCGCACGCGGCGATGACCATCAAGGGCGGACTCGAACGCATCCTGCGCGAGGAGATCGACCCGGAAATCGTCATTGAGCGGGTGATCTGACCTGCAACGTGTTCGTCGGAACACCGGAGCCCGTCGTCGGAGCTTTGCGCTTGCGGACGACGGGTTTTCCTTTGCTGTAATCGATGAAATCCACCGGATTCTGTTCGCTCTGCAGATAGATGATGCGCTGATCGCCCGCCAGTTCCCCTTCGAAGATCACGGTGAGTTTCCGTTCCGGCAGCTGCCAGGTTACCAGCGCCTTGCCGAATTTATCGCCGGTGTACTCCAGCTCCATTCCCGGCTCTCTCTGTTTCACCACAACGAGCTCCTCTTTGGAGATCGCCTTCGGGGAGCGTTCCAGCGAAAGCCGGGCGAGGCGGACCAGAAATTTCTGTTCCTCTTCCGTGAGAGCGGAATAGGTTTCACCATCCACCTTCACCGTCGGACCGCAGCCCGCCGTCAGCAGCAGAAAAAGAAGAGAAGCGAACAATCCCGTCATGCCCCGTCTCATTTGGCCGCCTCCTTCTCCGTCTCCGGAACCAGCCATGAGCGGACCTTCCCCGCTTCGGGGACCAGCCAGCGGGCGAGGCGGATCTGCCCCCGGTTTTCGGTGGAAACCGCCACCACCCGGTTTTTCCCTTCCCGCACCGGAATCAGCCAGCCGGATTTGTTTTTCACAGCCTTTTCCCCGTTGACCCAGAGCTCGGCAACATCTCCCTGGAAGAGGATTTTCCCGGCGGAAACCGGTTCAAATTCCACCACCGAAGCCACCCGGTAGGGCGGAAGCTGATACTGTTTCCCCGGCCGGCGGAAGGCGATCACGTTCTCCGCATTCTTTTCGCGGTCCTTCGCGGTGATTTCCGGCAGGTCGATTGCCGCTCCCGGGCGGGAGAGCGCCGGAAGATCAACCGTTTCCGGCAACGGCCCGAACGCGCGCGCCGTCGTCCCGATGCAGCGGAGCGACGAATCCGCCTCCAGCCGCAGCGGCAGAAACACCCGGCAGGCCTTGCCGTCACGCAGAAAATCCGCTTCGACGACGAAGTAGGGCTTCCCGAGACGGTAGCGGAGTTCACTGCGCATCGTTCCGAGCTGGAACTTCGTCTCGATCGACTTCCCGGGCGCGAGCTCCACCGGCTTCCGCACCTGCACATCCGGCGTATACGCCGCGCCGCACCGGAGCGTAAGCGTCAGCCGGGTCATCGGCACATCCCCTTTGTTGACCAGCTTCACCGCGATCGTTTCCCCGGTTTTTTCCATCGAACCCGTGAGATACGGAAATTTGTCAAACGTTCCATCCTTCTTCAGAAGAGAGATCGTTTCCGGCAGCCGGTAAGCGGCATCGTGGGGAAGTTCCAGCGCCATCCGTCCGGCGGCGACCTTCAGCACCGCCCCTTCAACCGCCTGCGGTTTCGCCCCGGCAAGGGAAAACCAGAGCGCCGGATCGGCCCCGAGCGTGGCCGGTTCAAATCGTTCGATGGTGAAGAGCGCCTCCTTCCCCTCCACCTTTTTCGTCACCTTCGTCTGGTGAAATTCGAAGCGGTAGGCGGCGTATTCATTCTGATTGCAGTACCACCAGTCGGGGCAGTCGGCCACTTCACGGAGCAGTTTGCGCAACGTGTTCAACCCCTCCTCCGTGTGCCAGGAGTGCATCGAAATGGAGATGCAGGGATTCTGTTCGAGCGCTTTTCCATTGTTCAGAGCCGAGGAGAGCTGTTTGTGGAAGGTTTCCGGATTGGGGTCGCGGTCGCCGGGCCGGAGCAGGTAACTTTCCGCCAGCGTCTCCTCCGGATAACCGAACGCCTTCTCCTGTTTGTTGTACCGCACGGTGGGGGCCCCGATCACGCCGGTGCTGCGCATCGCCTTCCCGAGGTCGAGGATGATCTCCGGCTCGAATCTGCTGCCGAAACTGCAGTAGGGGTAGACCATCGTGGAGAACACCGAGTCGCTGTCCGCCTCGCGGATTGCCCGGAGATGCATGATCTCGTAGAACTGCTCGTTTGGATTCAGTGTCGGCAGAAAGGGATGGCTGAGCGTGTGGATGCCGAGCGAACAGCCCTTTTCCAGCAGTTTCCGGCAGAACTCCGCCCCGACCTTTTTGTTGCGGCCGGGATCGGTGAGGTAAAACGTCCCCTTGATCCTGTTGTCGGTCATCGCCGCATGGGTGCGGTAGTGGTTGAGGGCATTGTCGTCCCACCGGCCGGAAAAGGCGATTCTGTACCAGTTGGGCAGCGCCATCGGGCGCAATTCCGCCTTCTCCGCCTCCGCTTCGGTCGCATAGCGCAGTTTCACCGTCTGAAGATAGCTGCGCATTCCCGGAAAATCCGCCGCCGGAATCGTACCTGCCGCAACAGATAACAGCGCGGCCGCCCACAGTCTGAGTTTCACTCTCGCACATCCTTTCCGCAAGTTTCGATCGGTTTCGGTTTTTCTCAATATATCATTCACCCCGCGGAATTGCAAACCCGGCAGGGGACGACAGTTTCACCATCTCCGCGCCGAAACCGGCGATTTCGGATAAAATTGACGGAGTTACTTGAAGATTGTTAGGAAAAGTTGTATATTATTTGAAATGTACAGCGGGCCGGATTCCGGCATAACTCTTCAGGAAATTCAGCGATGTCATACAGAAAAATTCAAATTCCCGCAGGCGACCGGATTGTCGCCGACGCTTCCGGCAAACTCCAGGTGCCGGACCATCCGATCATCGGCTTCATCGAGGGAGACGGCATCGGGCCGGACATCACCCGCGCTTCGATGCAGATCTGGAACCGCGCGGTGGAAAAGGCCTACGGCGGCAAGCGGTCGATCGCCTGGATGGAACTCTACGCCGGCGAAAAGGCGAACGCCGTCTACGGCGAACCGATCTGGCTGCCGGATGAGACGGTCGACGCCATCCGCGACTACCTGATCGCGATCAAAGGGCCGCTCACCACGCCGATCGGCGGCGGAATCCGCTCGCTCAACGTCGCGTTGCGTCAGCAGCTCGATCTCTACGTCTGCCTGCGGCCGGTGCGCTACTTCAAGGGGGTGCCTTCCCCGGTCAAGGCGCCGGAGAAGACCGACATGGTGGTCTTCCGCGAAAACACCGAGGACATCTACGCCGGAATCGAGTGGAACGCCGGAACGCCGGAAGTCAAAAAAGTGATCGATTTTCTCCAGAAGGAGATGGGTGTCAAGAAGATCCGTTTCCCCGAAAGCTCCAGCATCGGCGTCAAGCCGGTCTCGATCGAAGGCAGCGAACGGCTGATCCGCGCGGCGATTGAATATGCGCTCAAAAACCACCGCCGCAACGTCACGCTCGTCCACAAGGGGAACATCATGAAGTTCACCGAGGGCGGGTTCAAGAACTGGGGCTACGATCTGGTGCGCCGGGAGTTCGCCGACGTGGCGGTGGCCGCGCCGGACTGCAACGGCGTCGCGCCGGAAGGAAAGCTGCTGGTCAAGGACTGCATCTGCGACGCCTTCCTCCAGCAGATTCTGACCCGGCCGGATGAATACGACGTCATCGCCACGATGAACCTCAACGGCGACTACGTCTCCGACGCGCTGGCGGCCTGCGTCGGCGGAATCGGCATCGCGCCGGGAGCGAACATCAACTACACCACCGGCCACGCCCTGTTCGAAGCGACCCACGGCACCGCGCCGAAGTATGCCAATCAGGACAAGGTCAATCCGAGCTCCCTCGCCCTCTCCGGCGAAATGCTCCTGCGCCACATCGGCTGGACCGAGGCGGCGGATCTCATCAACCAGGGAATCGAACGGGCCATTTCCGACAAAGTGGTCACCTACGACTTCGCCAGAATGATGGAAAATGCTACGGAAGTGAGCTGCTCCGGCTTCGCCAGAGCGGTTGTCGATCGTATGTAACGATAAACGGAAAGGTTGGAAGATGAAACTAGTATCCATTCTGAATGAAGAACTGGTATTTACCAACGTCAAGGGAGTAAGCCGTTCCGGAATCTATACGGACATGCTGCGTCGTGCCAAAGAGGTTCTGGAGGTGCCGATCGACGTAGACCACCTGGTCTCCGGCATGATCGAACGTGAAGACACGCTCCAGATGCCGTATGACGGCGTTGCCCTGCCTCACCTGCGGCTTCCGGAATACGATGATCTCTACATCATCGTCGGACTGCTGCCGAAGCCGGTCCAGATGCAGTCGGTCGATCCGGAGCAGTGCCGGCTGGTCATCATGTCGCTGATCTCGCCGGACACCAGCGATCTCTATCTGAAATCGCTGGCGGCGCTGACCCGTTTTCTGCTCATCGGGCAGAATCGGCAGACCCTCTGTTCGGCGACCAACGCGAAGGAGTTCCTCGACATTCTGCGTCATGCCGATGTCAAGGTGCGCAGCCACCTGACCGCGGAGGACATCGAGGTCCGCAACAGCGAAACCGTGCGTGACACCGATTCCCTCTCCAGCGCGCTGGACCTGATCAGCAGTCTGAACCGGAGCATGCTTCCGGTCATCGACGAGAACGGCAAACTGGTCGGGGAGCTGGCGGCGCTGGACATCCTCAAACAGTTCATTCCGGAATACATCTTCCGGATGGAGAATCTGGACTTTCTCAACAGTTTCGAACCGTTCAACAAGATTTTCGAAGCGGAAGGCCGCCATGTCGTGCGCGACTACATGCGGGAACCGTCGCTGGTGGTGAGACCGGATACCCCCTTGATCCAGTTCACCGTGAAAATGGTCAAACAGCAGGTCCGGGCCTGCTTTGTCGTGGATAACGATCAGCACTACCAGGGGACGGTGCTGGTCAAGGACATCGTAAAGAAAGTGCTGCGTGGATAATGCTTACCTTCTGGATTGGAACGATCGTTTTTTTCGGAACCTACATTGTCATCGCTTCCGAAAAAATTCACAAGACTGTCGCCGCCCTGCTCGGTGCGGCGCTGATGATGCTGTTCATTCTGCCCGGGCCGGGTCACTCCAGCTCGGACCACCCGGCGAAAACCGGTGAGGTCGAAGTGACCGAAACCACCGCCGAAGGCGTGAAGCAGATCGCCGCCCCGCAGAAAGAGGCGGTGCAGCAGAGCGCGAAAAACGCTCTGGCGGCGACCGAAAACGCTCTCTCGGAAGCCGACGGCGCACTGTTGAAGAAGGCCGCCCGCTACGATAAGCTCGACACCTTCGCCCGCTATTCGAATTTTGACGTGGTCTTCACCCTCGCCGGAATGATGCTGCTGGTCAACCTGCTCTCCGGAACCGGTCTCTTTCAGTTTGTCGCCATCAAATGCGCCAAGCTGGCGAAGGGGCTGCCGATCCGGACGATGATCCTGCTGGTCTTTGCAACGGCATTTCTCTCGGCGTTTCTCGACAACGTGACGACCATTCTTCTGGTGGCGCCGGTCACGCTGCTGGTCGCCAACGAACTGGGAGTTCCTCCGGTACCCTTCCTGATGGCCGAAGCGATGGCCTCGAACATCGGCGGAACCGCGACGCTGATCGGCGACCCGCCGAACCTGATCATCGG
>URVC01000092.1 GCA_900551245.1 uncultured bacterium
TGAATAAAATTATGGCAATTTATCCTCCGTTATGATATTATTAGTTGATAAGTTCCAAAAATGCCGTGCGGGGCAGTGCTCGGCATACGAGCTCAAGCAGAACGATTGAATCCTTGCCGCCGGAGAATGCGACGTGGAAACAGTCGAGCTTCTTTTCATACTTGCGATAAATGTCGTATATCTTCTTGACGGTAAGAGTTTCAAGAGCCTCGAGCCGCAGGCGGTTTTTTGCTACCATCGCCGCTATATCAACGGGAAGGAGTGATGACCCTTCAGGCAGGACCTCCTTGCCGGTTTCATCTTTCAGCAATTCTATTTCTGGTTTCTCGTAAAGCGAACCGCCGTTGGTCTTTGCAACTTTTTTTCCGCGATACCAGTAGAAGTTGGCTTCTGCCCAAAGATATGGGTCTGGGCAGTTGCTGTCGTATTTCCAGAACTTGTCAAAGCCCAGCAGATCAAGTTCCTTCGCCCATACTGGACGTGGCTCTTTTGAGAATTCTGACAGCGAATCTTCAAGAATCAGTCCGCCGGTTTCCAAATCGTGTGAATAGGTATACATCAGTGTTTCTCCAATTCTTTCATTCTGGCAACCACCGCCTCCAATGTTTTGCTTGTACGGCGCAGGATGCAACGCGTCTCAATAAGATAAATTCCAACTTTCTTTGTTTCAGGAGCAACCGCGCTACGAATGGCGATCATCGCAAAAACATCTTCGGCACTGTAGTCGCGCATACGGCATGGAACGACAGCTCCCGATACATCCTTTGAGGGTCCAGTTGGCGACAGAAGCCGGAACCTGGAACTCGACCGTCGCAAAAAAGACTCAAGGAGGTATTCGTTCCATGACCATCCTGGCACAGTTGGGAAGTCCGACAGATTCATGAATGATCCAAATGGCATGGGTGTGTCTTCACAAACATTTGCTATGGCCTCGTCTGTTGGACCTATGCTGAACGGAATCATGTCGGGCGCAACGAATCTCTCTCGATTAACACGCACCATCTCTTCGTGGGCTGTCTGAAGTGCCATCCCCAGCGCGATATTAAATTCCTTCGCGACTGCCTCAAGTTGATCAAGTGCGATTTCAGAATGTTCGCGAAGAAATACTCGAAGAGGAATCTGGGCATCTACATTTTCCCCTTTGGCACAAACAATCTGTCCATGTAAATCAAAGTCATCTGACAAGAAACGCTGAAAAAAAACACGTCGAAGAGCACCTTCAGTCATACGGCTGTCGTTCATCGTAGCACTGTCGACAAGATGCAGTTGAGACAGAGAAAAGAATCCATCCGCTGCTACAGCTGTTGCGCAGTCAGACTTGCCCCGAGTAATCTCCGTATCGTCAAATTCAATTCGCTCCGTTATGGCATAAACATCTTGAGCAATTCTGACCAAGCTGTCCGTTTCTCTGTACCAATTGCGAATGAATGCGACATCAAGATACGGGACGTAGCGTGATGTTGCAAGAACGTCAATAATGGCACCCTCTGCGGGAATGAAGGCAGCAGCAAGACGATGGGGAATTGTCTCGTCTCCCTTGGGAGCGAATAATTCGCCGGAGATATCGAAGGAATCAGACGCATCTCGCGACATCACTTCTTGAAGCAACTCGCGGGATGTAATGCCGAACGTCATAAGCTCGTCAGCGTACAATTCCATAAGACGGGAGAACTGAAAGAGAGACTGTCCTTCCAAGATAAGTGTGTTGATAAGACTGCGCCAGCCACCTTGTTTGGACGTAGGTTTCGGAAAAACCTTCCCGCCATGAGCAATGCCGACTCTCGGCAAGATGGCAGCAAAGTCAAAATCTTCAGACAAATCTGCATCAAAATACTGTCGATAAAACTTCCGGATTTTTTTCTGGTCTATCACGGAATTTGGTCTGACACCATTTGCAAATTCCACTTGCAATAACTCTGCAAGCTGGTTCTCGTTATTTTCTGTGTCCTCACCACAAGATGCCGTCTTCGCCTCGGATGTTTCCAGCGAGATCGGGGCGACCGTTTCGGCTTGAACGGACGCGACAGGCTTTTTGTTTTCGAGCAGCGGCGTATCCATGGCAATTTTGAAAACATCAGGCTGTTCACCGCAGGAAACGGTCAGAACCGTGTCGATCCCGTCCCGATTGGAATGATCTTCCGACAGCTGCTCGAAGACAGCCGGAAAAGTTGCCTGAAAGCTCTTGGCAAGCAGAGAATTCTTCCGCCAGAGGAACATCAGAACCTGTTTCTGGTTCGGTTCGGAAAAACCGATATTGTTGATCGAGACCTGAAAACTGCTGTCCCCGACCATGATCGTCACGGGATGAGACTTTCCCCGTTCCAATTTAACCGACAAGTGCTTCAAAAATGCTTCATGCACCCTGACGGGGATCGTGATTCCGGTCGTAAACGTGGAAAAATCCAGCGGTTTGCTGAATTCGGAACTCGATACGGGCGCATCAACTTTGCTTTCCGGAGCAGGCGGCTCGGAAGACTTGATCCGGTAGGTTACCGAAAACGCCTTCACCGGGAATCCACAGTAAGCCATGAGTCCGCAGACATTTTTCACGATGCTATGTGCACTGAAATTGACCTCCATGTAAAAGCCCGGCGACAGCTCCCTTGCCGTCCGCAAAACTTGCGGATCGCGGGCAAAAAGGATGCCCTTCCTGAGCGGAGGAGGCGCTTCAATATCCGCCAGAGATTCAACTTTGTCCCGGTTGTTTTGGTAGGCATAATCGTAGCAGCGCACCAAAACCTCGCTCCAGTATTTTACCGGGAAAGTGCCGTTGGGCATTGTCAGGGATAGCGGCTGGCTGTAATCCAGATTTTTCGGGAAGTCATCGAAGGTAAAAGTTCGGACATCGCTTCCCGCAGGAACGGTCGGTTCGTGTTTTTCCGGCAAATCTGCTTTTTTGTCGGCGGGACCGTTTTGCAGCAAGTCACATGCGGCACTTAAGTCACCATAGGCAACATTCATCTGCCGAAGCCAGAAAATCAAATACTTCCGGTTGCTTTCGAACCATTCCTTGCAGACCAAATAACTGATGCCATTGATAGATACAGGGTTCTTCCAGTAGCGATTATAGCCGTTTAGATGAGCCGACTCGTTTTCATTCCGAAACAGGGGATATGAGAAATGGAATATCCTCTTGCATTCCTCCGGCGACAAGGTCAGTTCAAGCTGTTCATCGCCGAATAATCCCGAAATGATCGAAAGCTGTACCCCCGCCTTGGCCACAATGCCGACTTTATATCGCTCCAGCATATCCGGATATGGCGGCAACGCATCTTCCGTTTTCCACAGCGGGAAGTGTGCATCGCACTTTTCGCAAGACACCACGAGACCGATATACTTTTCATCTGCGTCAAGCAGGATACCGCAGCTGGGGCATTTTACATGGAATGTGCTCATTTTTCGCCTGCGCTCAACTTTCTGATGCGCCGCTGGAGAAAGTCTTCCAGCGCCTTGAGGCGCTTTGCCGGGAGGTTGTAGTTGCGGTCACGGGTGAAGCGGAAGTCGATCAGTTTCTGGAGCTGCTTACGCTGATCGGTCATGAACCGGGAACTCGTGCAGACACAACCGTCCAGCCCCTCCGACCGCAGGTCGAAGGAGATCATCTCCGTATCGTATTGTTTGAGGACGAATTTCATTGTCAGCACCGAATTTTTGCCGGTTCGCGCATCTTCCCCAGAGGGGAACACGACACACAAAAACATAGTAATATACTGATCCAAACGTAAAAATTCAATTCAAAAACCGGACATTTTCCAACAATACCCGCTGCCAATCAACGAAATACGTTACAATTCGCATCCGCGTCATTATCCGGATGTGCTGGATCGCGACGGGAACGGCAGCCCGATATCAGGGAAACCCCAGAGGTCTGTGCTCATCCACGTCTTTCAAAGTGCAAATTTTGCACTTTGAAATGGCACTTTGAAGTCGAGGATTTTGATTTAAGGCCGCAGACTTTGCCCGGTCTGCGAGCGGGTTCCGGACGGGGCGCTTGGCGATACCGCGGGGGTGGTGCGCTGTATATAGAAGCATGCTTTTGTGCGGCTGCGTACCGAAATCCGCCGGAAATTGAGCATGGGTTCCGCCGGACAATAGTGTATGCCAGGTGCGTATCCTTCCCGTTCTGCTTTCATGGTGAGAATCATTTTTGCCTCCGTTGTTGGCTTTTCTGTTTTTCCGGGCGGTGTTTTCACCGCCCCGTCTACAGTGCATACAATTCCATAAAATTCGTTGATAGCCAATGATTTGCGAAAGAAATGGCGATAATAAATATGGGTTTATTTCATTGATTTTGAGGGACTTGCATTTGCAATAAAAGCAAAGGATGCTGCCGGGGATAAAGGCATTTTCTGTGGCAGCATGAATAAGGGTCAAGGCAAGTCTGACACAGGGAAATCTGCGTTTATTATTTGAGGGCACCTCAAACAGATCGGCATAAAAAATATGGCAACGGTCGCGCACAAACGGCCCAACGTTCGCTTTTATGGGGGCGGCTGAATCGGCCTGATGCTGGTCAGGAATGACAGCCCCACAAAGGGCATTTGTGCGCAGCTGTGCGGGATGGTATTCTGAGCATGCTTTCTGTTTTATTAACAAGTTGAGCCGAAAACGGCTAAACTTATCAATAAATAACTTGACAGCAGAGAAAAAAGCGTTATATTCATTGACAGTTAGAACCGAAAAACGGAAAAGATTTCAACATGCGGGGCGTTTTTATGGTGATTCAACGCAATCAATATCTGAAAAAATTGATTGATCGGCAATGGAACGGCCAGATCAAAGTCATCACAGGGATCCGACGTTGCGGCAAATCCTATCTTCTGCGTAATCTGTTCAAAGAATATCTTTTATCACGAGGCGTGAGAGACGAACAGATTATTCACTTCGAGCTTGATTTGATCAGCAATATTCGTTACCGCAACCCGCTTGAGCTGTCGCAATATGTTCATGACCGCCTTGACGGGAAAACGGAAAAGTTCTATCTGTTTATTGATGAAATCCAAATGTCCGAGCCAGTGAAAAACCCCTATCTTCCTGATGGGAAGAAAATAACCTTCTATGATGCATTGAACGATTTCAAAGCGATTCCAAATCTTGATGTTTATGTGACCGGGAGCAACTCTAAAATGCTTTCCACAGACATCCTCACAGAATTCCGTGGACGCGGAGACGAAGTCAGGATACATCCGCTCACCTTTGCTGAATTTTATTCCACAACAGGTGGCGACAAACAGGAGGCAATGAAACAGTATTCCTGGTATGGCGGGATGCCGCTTGTGCTTCAGCAAAAGGACAACGGGGAAAAATCAGCGTATCTGTCTTCCCTTTTTTCAGAAGTCTATCTGAAGGATATTATTGAGCGAAAAAAAATTGAGTATCCGGATGAGCTTTCTCAAATCCTGGATTTGCTCTGTTCTTCCATCGGTTCGCTTTCAAATCCCACTAAAATTGCGGATACGATCCGCTCGAAAAAAAATGTCAAAGTTTCCGCGAATACGCTGAAAAGTTATTTGGAATATCTGAAAGATGCGTTTTTGTTCTGCGAGTGCAAACGATACGATGTAAGGGGAAAAGCATACTTTGAATACCCCATGAAATATTACTGCGAAGATATCGGTTTACGCAATGCCAGAACCGGGTTTCGTCAAATGGAAATGACTCATATCATGGAAAATATAGTCTGTTCCGAATTGCGTGCAAGAGATTATCATGTCGATGTCGGAATTGTTTATGAAAACGGGAAAAGTAAAAATGGAGCGAACATAAAGATTTCTCGTGAAATAGATTTTATAGCAACCAAAGGGAATAGAAAATTTTATATTCAGTCTGCATTCGCGATGCCGGATGAAGAGAAAAAGACAATCGAACTGAAGCCTTTTTCTTTGACAGGGGATTCTTTTCCAAAGATTGTCATACGACAGGACATCGGGAATCCCTGGTACGACGACAATGGTTTTTTGAACATCAGCTTAATTGATTTCCTGCTTGATGATTCCTATCTTAATTGAATAAAAAGCCCGGCCGGAAGCGAACTCCCAACCGGGCTTCATTTTTACTCGGAAACTTCAACGGTCACGTCTTTGACAGAAAGTTCCGTGAGTTTGGCCTGCAGAGCCTCGTAAGACTTCCGGGCGGCTTCCTTCAGCATTTCTCCCTGCTGAGGTGTGATCTTGCCGTCAGTGACGAGCTGTTCGATCTTCTGCTCGACGAGAACAGTACCGCCGGAGGTGTAGGCGATGTCGAGAATGATACCTACCGTTTTGTGGATCTCGGCGACCTTTTCCTGGGTGAAGTAGGAGCATCCGCACATCACCGCCATGCCGAGACTGAAGGCGAATGCAAGAGCGAGGACAGCAGTGATTTTCTGTTTTTTGGTCATGATAAGTTTTTCTTTCAGAGTGTTTGAAGCTATTTCAGGTTTTCAAGGATTTTTTCGGAATCGGTTCCGGCATTCACCAGATCGACAGTTGCACCGTTGATCTGACGACCGATTTTGAGCTTGAGATTGCCATCGGAACTTGCCCCGGTGGTGTTTTTGTCTCCGCTCATCCCATTGGCATCGGCTTTGCCGGAAAGCTCCAATTCGACATTGTCACGGACAACGGCGGAAAGGATTTTGCCATACCGCAGGTTCAAGGACAGCATGTAGTTGTTGGGATTGATTCCGACGTCAAAGCCGATGCCGTCCCCATACTGAATGGCGTTGTGACCGCATCCGGTCAGAAGAAGCACGGCTGCAAACGTCATGGACACAAGGGATACGATTTTCACTTTTCACCTCTTTTCTTTCTGCACACGGTACACTCACATGGGGAACACCATGCATCCCAGCCGAAGAGCTGACAGATGTTCCCGAATCTGCGGGCATGGTTCATGACGATGTAGCGGAGCGGATTCCACCAGCTGTAATTTGCTTTCGCCACCGTGTAGCCGTTGTTTTTGAAGCGGTTGTTGGATTCGGTGAATTTCTCTTTCGAACCGTCTGACTCATGCCACTCGATGTCGTGGATAAAGGCCACGACAGCGAGGCTCGGATGCAGGGTGGAAACAAGCCCTCGCAGCCATTCGGGAAAGGAATCCGGACCGATGCCGTTGTAGATACTGGCAAGTTCGGTGATTTTGTATTTGCGGATGATCTCGCGGTTTTCGAGCTGAAGCTCCTCCGCCAGAGCCTTCAGTTCCTTGATTTCTTTAAGCCGGTTCATCTTCCTCCTTTACGTTATTGATATTGCGGCGGTTCCCAGACGATTTCCCCGTTGCGGACAGTCAGAATATCGCCCTCATCGCCGAGTTTCAGGGAACGGATCTTGCCATGCTTGACGAACAGAAGAGTCGGAAGGCTTCCTGCCGGCGGCAGAGAGTTTTCATCAAACGGATCGTCGTTGATGATCGTCCAGATTGTGCCGTCCCAGACATAGAGTTTCCCGGTTGCAATCACGAAGTAAAATTTGGGGAGCGGAGCGAGAATCGACGCCCGCTCCTCCTCTGTGTTCAGAAACACAATGTCCGCCAGCGGAATCCGAAGCGTCCCGTTATCGTAAAACAGCTCGCGCGAATCGGTCGCCACAATAAACTGTCCGTCATTTACGGGAGCGGTCTGTACTTGGAACTTTGTCCCAAGCCTCGGTTTGAAGTTCGGCATCATGCGCCTTCCACGGTCTGCCAGCTGAGCGGCGGAACATATGCCCCGTCACTTCTGACCTGAAGCTGGTTCTCGGCTTCGGCGGAGACTTTCAGAGTGGCAGTGATCGTTCCACCGGAAACACTCACGGAAATACTCTCCGTTTCTCCCGCCTCATACACATCGATGAGGTCGCCGAGATCGACATCGAATTTCGTGTTGTCGGTCATCGTGAGAGAGAGAATATGTGTTTCCGCATCGTAGGCGGCTGCGGCGAGAAACTGCTCGACAGGGAGATTGATTTCAATGGGAGTTCCGCCGTTCGTCGTGAACGTGAGTTTCCCGCTTGCCCCGTCATATGATGCCCCGTCGACCAGCCCCGTGAGCTGAAGCGGCGTCGCGGAATTCGTCCCTTTTTTGACCGTGATCGTCTTGTCGGCGTAGGTGACGTCGGTCACGGCTCCGCCCCCTGCGACGATGTTTTCCACCGCGCCGTCAACATACTCTTTGACCGCCTTGGAGGTCGGGATCGCTTCATCGGAATCGTCCAGAGTTGTGGAAACGGCAAGCTGAACCGTCACCCATGCGGAGCCGTTCCACGCTTTCCCCTCTTTGGTGGATGTGTTGACGTAAAGTGTGCCGACCAGTCCGGTGGCAGGAAACTCGTCCACCAGCTCAATCGGATGGGAATACGGAACCGTTCCCTTGTAAATCCGGTTTTGATCGGAAACAAAGTAGAGAGTCCCGTCGTCTTTGGGATCAATTGCGGCATACTGCGCCGAAGTAAGGATGAAAAATTTGACTGCGGACATGGAGATACCTTTCAGTTTATGGTTTGCCAGTTGAGGGTTGCTTCATTGTTGTTGATCGTGATTCCTCCGGAATTCAGAATCACGCGGACATGGGAATCGTTGAGTTTCGAGCTCTCGGCGGCGAGTCCGAGCAGCAGCTCTCCGGAGGTGACGGCACTTTGACGGACAGTGTCCCAGTAAACCGCTGCGCCGACGCTGAAAGCACAGCGCACCGGTTTCGTCACGTCGAACACTCCGGAAAGAGCAAGACTGCCGAGTGTCTTTTTTCGGACAGGAATTCTTGCCACGCCGACGAGACCGTTCCGGATTACGATCTCACCGGCTGCAATATCCCTTTCCGGGACAAAATCAATCGACTCGCCGCGCTGGATGTAGCGCGCCTGCATCGTTTACTCCGAAACAACCGGTTCGAGTTCCAGCGCCGGATCGATGTAAACGAATCCGGAGGAGCTGAACCAGCAGAAGTAGATCCGCACATCAACCGGATTGTTTTCGACCAGATCCAGCGGAATTTCCAGACACTTCCGCGTCAGATTCTCATCATTGATCCATTCGGAGGCGGAATCATCGACCCAGCGTCCGTGGAGCGTACTCCAATAGCTGCAGTCGTTCCCGTCGCTGTCCCGAACCGTAGCGGAAACTATCAAGCGACGAAACATATCGCTGTCGTCCGTATACCCTTTATAGGCGATGTGCATTTTCAGGAGATGCCGTCCACTGGTCGTCGGAAGCAACTCCATGCCCTTGAATGGCTTGCGACCGAGAACCATCGTCCGGGTGGTGTTGTAGTTGTTGTTGTAGAGTTTCAATGCCGCGGCCCCGCCGCCGGTACGATGAACGCTCCAGGTGTCGGCGATACCGTTCGGACAGCGGAAACAGAAATGACCTTCTTCCCCCTCGTTGTTGCAGCCGAATCCATGATAAATATAGTGATCATTGGATGTCAGATAGGTCAACGGGCGAAGCGCAATATTGCATTTGTCGGCAAACACATTGGCTCGGCTGCTGTAATCCGTTCCGACGGCAGGTTCCTGACTGTACAGATAGGCGGGATTGTCAATATTGATGAACATGTCCTTGACCCGGACATGGCTGCCGTCATAAGCCCAGAGCACATATCCGGGAAACCATGTTTCCAGTTTGTCGATGTCCGCGACGGTATAGTAGCAGGTCATGGACCCTTTCAGTCTTGCATTGGTCAGCCGGGCATTGTAGATATACAGCGATCTCCCACGCGGGTTGTTGACCGTGATATTGTCCACAACCGGAACTTTGGCGTAAATATCTCCATCCGTCCGGTCGAATTCCAAAAAGAGCGCGACATAATCATCCCCGGAGTTGGAGGCGTCGGAATAGCTGATCGGAGAACCGATGGCGTTTTCCTCGTCTTCGCAGAGGTTGATCGTGATGTTGCGGACATCCTTTTCGATTCCCGGAACATAGTTGGAACTGTAACAGTCATGGAGTCCGACCGCCGGAGCGGTGCAGCGCCAGCAGCGGGGAATATTGACCGTAATGTCCGACACCGTGAAATCCCGCAGGTAGGAGAAATAAATCAGATTGTTCTGAAGGTAGAGATTTGCAGGACGCACTTCACTCAGGCCCCGGTCCGCCATATTGATGGAAATATTGTGAATTCGTGCATTGAGATACCCGGAAGTCCGAATCAAACACGGAATATATTCATACGTCCCGTTGAAAATAAGAACCTATCCCTAAATAACAGCAAGTTTTCGATAAATTATAACCGTTGCGGC
>URVC01000093.1 GCA_900551245.1 uncultured bacterium
CTCATAACTTGCAGGGAGTATCCATGAATATCAGACAGATCCTGCCCGCTCTCGCGGGAATCGCCGTACTCTGCGGCCCGGTCCGTGCGGACATCGCTCCGTATCTTCCCCCGCCGCATGACTTCAGGCGGGCCGAAACCGTCAAGCCCGATCAAATTGAATTCAAGCTCGGCGGCGAGACCGTCAGGCCGGCCGATTTCGTCCGCAGCCGTTCCCTGAACGGCGAGTGGCGTTTCTCCGGCGTGACCAACTCCGCGACGCCGTTCCCGGCGGACGCCGATCTGAACACCGGCTTCATGAAGCCGGAATTCGACGCCTCCGGCTGGAGCACGATCAGGGTTCCGCTCGACTGGTTTGTGAAGTATCCGCAGGCTCGCAAGGAGTCCGAGCCGTATACGAAGGGCCTCTACCGCACCGAATTCGAGCTGACTCCCGCCGAACTTGAGAACCGCCGGGTCATCCTGAAATTCGACTGCGTCGGCTACGATGCGAAGGTGTTCCTGAACGGGAAGGAGATCGGCAGCCACCACGGCGATTTCACGCCGTTCAAGCTCGATGTGACCGGAGCGGCGAAAGCCGGGAAGAACGTTCTTGCGGTCCGTGTCTTCTCCGACAACGGCCCGACCTTCGGCGTCCGGGAGAAGATCACGCACGTCTACGGATCACAGTGGTCGATCAACAACATCAAGGGCGGCATCTGGCAGGATGTCGATCTTGTCTTCACGACGCCGGTCCGCATCGAGCGGCTGCTGGTCACCCCGCATCTCGCCGACGACACGGTCGAGCTTGATTACCGGATCGAAAATCCGGCCGACAGGCCGGTCGACGTCGAAATCGGCGCCGCGGTCACCACCGCGCTGAAAACCGGGCCGAACAAGCTCAATGCCGCCGCCGCGCCCGAAACGCTCCGGCTCAGGCCCGGCAGGAACGCCGGCAGCATCTCCGTCAGGCTGAAGGACCCGGTCAGATGGGAGCCCGGCAACCCGTTCCTCTACTATGCGACCCTCTATCTGCTGCAGGACGGCAGACCGCTCACGGCCCGTTCGGAGCGGTTCGGCTTCCGCGACTTCACGATCCGGAACGGCAAATTCCATCTGAACGGCAGGCGCATCTACCTTTTCGGTGAAAATCTCCGCTCGGTCAATTTCGGCGGCCTCGGCGACGAAGAAGCGAACCGGAAGCACCTCATCGACAAGCTGCAGGGTTTCAAGAGCCTCGGATACAACATCATCCGCAACGCCCACATGCCGGCGCTGCCGGAACTTTACCGGTATGCCGACGAAATCGGCCTCATGATCTACAACGAGTGGGGGTGGAGCTTCACCAACACGATCGACGAACCGCTCTTTCAGCGCAACAACGACCTTTCCGGCCGACCGGTCGGATCTTTTTCCGGCTCCGCCTCCTGGTCGAGTTACGGCACGGAAGCGTTGAACACCGATTTTCTCGATCTGCACAGCTATTTCGGGCTCTCCGCCGGGTCCTGGACCATCTGGAACCGCACCATCGACCGCATGTATGAGGAGTCCCTGAAACATTACGGTGCCACCGGCAACACACTCCCCTTCCCCTACATCATCTGGGAATGCGTCGGCTTCACCTGGGGGGCAAAATATGATAAAAATTTCCGTCTGAACGATATGCAGAGCTATGCGAAGTACGCCCGGGGTGAAACCTCTTGGGCGCAGGGCAACGGAATCGGCTATGCGGCGACAATCGGCCTTGCCGCCGCGCTGGATCCCCGGCGCGGCATGGATTACGGGAAGGCACTGTTCGGCCACCGGCTGTTGGAGCAGGTGCGTCAGAATCCCCGGATAGACGGCTTCGCTCCGTGGCAGCACGCAACCCATTTCCGCCCGGCGACGCTCTGGAATCAGCCGGTGCTGGCCGGAATCCGGAACGCCGCCGGTCTGCCGCCCTCGAATTTGTTCGCCGGCGGAGAGGAGAGCCGGGAGTTTTTCGTCGTGAACAGCACCAATCTCCCGGTGAAAAACGCAACCGCCGCAATCCGGCTCCTGACGGAGGATCGCAAGGAACTTCCGCTGGCGGAAATCACCGGACTCTCGCTTCCGCCCTGGGAGACAACCGTCCGGCCGCTCCGGCTCAAACTGCCGGATATTGCGCCGGGGCACGCACAGCTCCGGGTGGTTCTGAAAGGCGCCGACGGCCGGGAGCTCTCCCGCAACTTCTACAACGTCTATCTCGGCGACAGGAGCCTTCTGCACCGGCCGATTCAATCCAGAGAGAAGCTGGCGCTGATCGATTTCGGTCGCGTGCAGGAGCTCCGGAACATTCTGAAGCAACTCTCCGTCCCGTTCACCGTGATACCGGTGGAAAAACTCGACCGCACCTGTTCTGCGGCGATCATTCCGTCGGGAATCGAGGGGCAAAGCCACCGCTTCAAAACCGGCGAGCTGGAGCGCTGGATGAAAGACGGCGGGAAACTGCTTGTATTGGAACAGCCGACCGGCGTTTCCGGCATTCTGCCCGGAGTCCGTCTGGTCAATTCGCCGCTGCCGTTTGCAGATCTGGTGTTTCCGGCCCACCCGGTTTTCTCCGGTCTCGACCAGCGCAATTTCGACCTGTGGGAGAATCCCCGGGAGGGAAGAGTCATTTCCACCGCGCTCTCGCCGTTCACCACCAATGCGTTCGCTGTCCGGGGGCCGCTGCTCGGCAGCCGGAACGTGGAAAACGCCGTCACCGAAGCGCGGATCGGCCGGGGCCGCATCTTCTGGAGCCAGCTCGACGCGGTCGCCCTCTGGGGGCGCGACAGCTCCGCGACGCGCTATCTCCGGAACGTTCTTGAATACATGCTCTCCGGCAGCAAACCCTATGAGAAAATTACGGAGCTGGAACGCGACAGTACCGCCACCTATTCCATCCCCGGCGGCAGAGAGAAATTCATCGCGCTGGAGCCCTACGCCAACCGCGGCTTCCGCGACGATGGCGACGGGACAGGGTGGACCGGACAGGGAATCAACGATTTCCGCAATGTTCCCCTGGGCGTGCAGAGTGTCAATGGAGTCCGATTCCGGATCATCGCCCCGGCGGCCAACCATGGCAGATCCTGCCTGATACTCCGCGGCAGCGACAAACCGGAATTTCCGGCCCGGATCGAAGGGATCTCCATCGACGCAAAAGTCTCCCGGCTCTTCTTCCTGCACACCTCCGCCTGGAAGGGGAACGAGGCCGGATACTACCGGATCCACTATGAAAACGGCGAGACGCTGGACTATCCGCTGATTCAGGGGAAAAACATCGGCGACTGGTGGAACGTCGGGAAACTCTCCGACGCACTGCCGGGGCTCACATGTTCCAACGCGCTGACCGAAACAGTCGGCACCTACATGGCCGTGTGGGAGAATCCGTATCCGGAGAAGAAGATCACGAAACTGGATTTCCTCGCCGCCGGTCAGAACCGGGCAATCGACTACCTGCCGGGGCGGGCGCCGGTACCGATTCTGCTTGCAATCACTGCGGAACGGACGGCGGACTCTCCGCTGCCCGTCGCCGCGGAGTGGCGCGGCAGCGGTCGCGGCGGCATCGCGGCGCCGGAGATCACCCGGGCGGCCGGCGTCACCCGAATCGCCTTCCCGGCGGTTGACAAGCCGGAAAAGGAGGCGTTCAGTTTCGCCATGGCCAAATTTGACGCGACCCGGTTCGATCCGGCCCGGCATCACCGCCTCGTTCTGACGATAAAGCACGACCAACCCGGAGCTCTGGATCTCTCGATTCCGGAACGGAACTGGAACGGCACATTGCGCTATCAGCTTGAACTGGACGATCGTACGGGAGAATTCCGGCGCTACCGAATCGACCTTCTCCCCCAGCTGACCTCCCTGCTGAAAGGAAAGGCGCTGCGCGGCGAACTCTTTCTCTACAATGGAGAGGACAAACACGCCTTTTTCCCACGTCCCGCCGTCACGGTGGAGTTGAAAGAGGTTTGGTTTGAATAACGTCCTCCCCTGCCCGAAACAAACACGGAAAAGAAAACTGCCGCGGAACCGACATTTCACCGGCTCCGCGACAGCAGAGGGGGCTCTTGAGAACAGTCTGCCGCCGGACCAGCTCGCAGGCGAGCGTGGTGCCGTGCGGCCCGAACACCTTCGCAGGGAACCACCTTTTTTCAATTTTTACCGTCGCCCTTTTGACTCCCTTCGCATACCGTACTGAAACAGATTTTCACGCCACGCAAAGCGGAGGCGATATTCTCTCCACACGCCAATGTGACATACCCGCCAGAGACACTCTCGATTCAGATTGTTTCAACTCGGCCTTGCTTCATCTGTTAATGCACAATAACTTGCGTTTTAAAAGACAGTTTCGTAAGCGTTGGGTCGGTGGGGGGGCGATCAGCGGAAGCGGAGGATTGTCGGGAAACGGCCAAGTGCTTTTTCTTCCGTATTGCCCGGGGCGATCCATATCGCGTTATCCCTTCCCTCGCCGTCATTGTCGTTGATGAGCAGATTGAACAGGAAGCCGCGTCTGCCGATGCGTTCGGAAAGACCGATCGACTCGAACGGAATTTCCGCCTGATAGACGGTGGTTTTTCTCGTCTCATCCCGGGCTGTGGTCAATTTGATTTTTGCGGCGGTTTTCTCGCGGGAAAATCCGTTTGGAGCCATCCAGACCCACACTTCCGGTTTCCCGTCCGCAAGCCGGGTGAGACCGATCTCCCAGCGGCTCGACTGCCCCGGTATCGACAGCGCACATTGAACGTTGTCCCCGCACCAGCTTTCTGCCGCTTTGTGAGGCTGACAATGAACGTCGTCCGTCGCCTCAATCCGCAGCAGCAATGCGTTCTGCTTTACGGCCAGCCGGACTGTGGCGCTGAGATCGTCAGGCCCCTTCCAGTAGCGCGGTTCGTTTTCCGGAGCGGAAGGGATTAGCCGGGCGACCTGGCCAGGGTGATTCAGGATGAAATTGGGCTGGACGGAAAATTTATTGCGCGGCAAATCAGTCACGGTCCGGACCTCTTTCTGCATCAGGCCGCTCCAAAGCACCTTTTTCCCGGCGCTAAGACGCAGTTCCACCCCGATCTTCTGCGGGCAATCCGGCAGGGAACAAAAATTGCGCTCTGCCCACAGCGGCAGAACAAGACGGCACTGCCCCGCTGGAGGCACCCGCTGTTCCACCGTTGTGCGGGATCCGGAAAGCCCTTTGGGCAAATGGAGCTTTATCTGAAAGAGAAGCTCCGATTTCGCGGGATTGCTCAGATCCAGTTCCAAGTTGCGCAACTCGCCGGGGAACAGATTGAATACTCCGTCCGTGGAAAGGAATTTGCCTCGGATTTCCGGCTTCGTTCCGGTTTCGCTGTTGTATAAGGCAGCCGGAAGACCTCCGACGGCATATGCCGTAATTCCATCGAGCGCGGTCTGCGGCGTCTGGTTGCCGAAAAGATCGATCCTGGAAAACTTTCCGTCACCGGCAATCGCCAGAAGTGTTTCTCCCGATTCATCACTCCAGGCCGGCAGCAGATAGCCGTTTCCCCGCGAGCGGAACCAGTATGCCTGAAACGGCCGGCCCGGTTCGGCATCTTCAAGGAACTCCGCTTCGCGAAAGGTTCCGGCGAGCATGTTGTATGTTGCATAGACCGGTTTGGGGTAGAAGTCCTGCGTCAGCATTCCGTAGTTATGCTCGGCATTGTTCGGATCCACTCCATCATTGCGCAGATCGTACCAGTTGTAGCCGATTGATCCCCGGGCCCAGCTGACCAGCAGTTTTTTGAAAAGCGTCACCGCCTGTCCCGCTTCACTCGACCAGGTGGTGGGCTCCGCAGTTTCGTTGGCGTACCACGGAGCGGTTATTCCGAACTCTTTTCGTGCCGCCAGAAAAGGGTTGATGTGCGTCAGGTAACTCGGAAGATTGCCATGCCCGTGAAATGCGATGATGTCATAATAATTTTTTCCGTCCCGGAGCATTTGACGTACAAATGCGGTCTGCTGTTTCGTGGACACCATGCCGGAAACGCCTCCAGTCATCACGAGCATTTCAGGGGCGTGCTTTTTTACCTCCTGGTACGCGATACGGAGCAGTTTGAGGTACTTTTCCGGATTCCCTTTGAAGGTATTGAGATCCGGCTCGTTCCACACCTCCATATACCGGACGCGTCCGCGATAGCGTGTGGCGAAACGACGGATGAACTCCCCCCACTCCTCCGGGCACCCGGTCCGGTCAAATTCTTTCAGGACCCATCTGGGCAGCCAGGCGCAAAGGGCCTGCAGCTCAATGCCCTGCTTCCCATAGAGAGAAACCAGGTGATCAAATCGGGACCAATTCCATTTTCCCTGTTCCAGTTCGGCTGTCCACCAGCTGATGTCTTCGCGGAACACTTTTGCTCCGCACCAGGCTGCCGCCATGGCCTCGCGTTCCTGGTCCGCCAGCGGAAATCTCTGGCTGTGGACACAGATGCCGAAGAGAAACCCTTTCGCCCGTCCCGCCGTCGGGCCGGATGGTTTCATGTAACAATAGCTGAGGCGCTTTGAAATGGTTCCGCTGACGTTGCCGGCAAGAGTTGCCTTGATGAAACGGACTCCGAACTGTTCCGGCTTCGGCAGCGAAATGACGCGTTTTGCTCCGGGTTTGAGGGAAAAACAGGTTTCTCCCCCGTCATGAAGTCTGCTGCCGTCGTAATTGTCTACCACATATTTCAGGGTGAACTGTTCTTCTCTTTTTCCGTCGTTCACAATCCGCAGCCCAAGGCGGTTTTCCTCGCCGGGGATCAGGACATGTATCGGCGATCCACGACCGGTTTCCACCTCGATTTTCGCGGCAGAAAGCAAACTTGCCACGGCAAGTTGCAACAGACAGACAGACAAGGCTCTCATCAATTGTTTTTCCTTTTGTAGTTGGAGATTCAGACGGCTTTGAATTTCATCGGAAACGCGGTCAGCTCTCCCCGGCATCCCCCCCGGGCGTGCTCATTGCCGACCGCGACGTGGCAGCGGTTGTTGTAAGCCGTTCAACTCGCGCCCGGTCGCCATCCGAATCAACCCGGCAGCTCTCTATCCGGTTCCTCCGGGCAAACTGCTGTTTTACCCGAGTCCCCGGCTGATACGCGAACAGATGCCGCAAAGCTCCTCCCCTCCCGGACGGAGAACTCCGAACATGACAGCTTCCGTACCGGCAGCCATTTCGCGCCATTTCAGATTCCTATGATCTACGGGATCGTCCCGTTTTCTCAAAATCCGCCGGTAGTTACCACCACGGTACCTTCAAAGAAGAAATAGGGCTGCGAAGGATCTTTCAATTCTCCCGGAGTACGCGAGGCAGTATGTCCGTCCGCATAGGCGATGACAGAGGTACGGCCGTTATGCGCCATGTACACCGCCGCCCCTTCGCCGAGGTCCCATCCGTAGGAGAAGCGTGTAAAGGTAGTGTTGTATTTCGTGCAATGCGTGTCGGCGAAGATGGGGCTCTGCGACGGCTGCCGCATCCTCGGCAGGTAGAATGTGCCGTGCTCCGGTTGCCCCTTTGCATTCCAGACAATGTAGTCGCCCAACTGCCGCCTGCGACTCTCGTCGGTGGCGAAATTGCTCCAGTCAATGCCGAATGTGCTGCGCCAGAAGAAATCGTTGTCGTTATTTTCCGGTCCGACCCGGTTCACCGAAGAGGGGCATTGCAGGCTCTTCTTGCCGATATACCCGCCGCCGGGGACAGTGTAACTGCCGTTCTCATCGGGGGAATTGCACAGTATCGCCGACCAGAGACCGAAAGTGGTGGAGCCAGTCGGGTCTGACCGATAGGCGATGAAGTACTCCTTGTAATCTCCGGCGTACTGGACCTGTGCAAGAATCGCCTGTTTTTTATTGTTGGAGCACTGCGACTCCCGCGCCCGCTCCCGCGCCTGATTCAATGCCGGAAGAAGCAGAGCGGCAAGGATGGCGATGATCGCAATTACAATCAGAAGTTCAATCAATGTAAATGAACGGCGATGACTCCACAACAGAACGGTGTCTCCGGAACTTTTCCGATGAATGATGGACATGATGGTACCTCCTGTTTGTTTATATTACGGAAACGGGAAACTCCCGGGTTCTTCATACAGTGCGACATGCCGGCAGCGGGCAGAGCGAACGCCGATCCACCAGTTCCGGCATGATGGTGATCTGGGTTTCAAACCCGCTCTTCCCGGAGAGGATATTGGCGGCCATTTCCATAACCGCCTCAGCGATCTTGCGCTTGGAAATATCGATGGTGGCAAGCTCCTCTATGCCGGGCATCTCAACATTGCCGAAGCCGAGAATACTCAGGTCTCCCGGCACATCAACCTGCAACGCTCGAAGCGCCTGGAGCATCTTCAACGCACCGTAGTCGGAAATGGCGAACAGCGCGGAGAAATCGTACTCGCCCGCCCGGAAGGCACGGGCAAACCGGGAGATCATCGGCTCCGGAACGTCGCCGGGATGCATGCCGCAGTCGAGCATCGTGACACTGCAGCCGCAGGTGGAGGCAGTGAATTGAAAACTCCGCACCGCCGACTCCACTGTCAGCATATGCGGTTCACAGTAGAGCAGCCCGATGCGGCGGTGCCCCAGTTGCGCGAGATGACGTGCCGCCAACGCTCCGCCGGCGACGTCATCTCCGCAAACATAACGTATCTCCTTAAATGGCACGGCATTCGAACAGAGGATCACCGGTGCTGCCGCGCGGCTGATCTGAAAGATCTGAAGTGGTGAAAGCTGGTCATTGGTAATTGAGTCGATCACGATAAGATCTGCATTGTAGTTGTTGAGCGTAGCACAGATATCTTCGCGATAATCAAAGAGAATGATCTCCAGGTTGAAATGGTGCTTTTTCGCCGCCCATTCCAGCTCACGCTGGATTTGCCGCAGATAGGGGCTGTCCCAGTCCGGGTGAAACATCAGAATCTTCGGAGCATTTCCGGAACGGTCCCGGCGGACGAACATCCCCTGCCGCGGCACCGACTCGAGCAGTCCGCGCTCTTTCAGCAGGGCTATTGCCGGACTCACCGTCGCCTGGCTGACCTGATATTCCGCCATCAGCTGCCGCACGGTTGGAAAAGGTGGGGGCAGCAAAATGGAGAGGCCGTTTTTCGTCGAGTCCTCCACGTGCCGCCCGAATGCGCCGGCCATGACCTGACGATTTCCCTGGGCATTATCGATGACTTTGATCAGACCTTTTTCTACGGCGTGAAAGTTGGCGAAGTGAGCAAAGGGTATCAGATTCCGCGAAAATATCTGGTTCCGGGGAAATTGGTGAAACCGGGTCCCAACCTGATTTCCGTACGTTTGTTTGACTGTCTGGGAACCGGCGGATTCATCGGCGCACCGGATTCGTTCATGGCGGACTCCCCCAAGCTCTCGGGAAGCGGCCTGTACCATCGAGACTATCGCAACGACGTATTTCAAAGTTCCGACGATCCCTGTCGGTATTACCGATGGTAACCCTTGCAACGGGAAATCGGAAGTTTCATCGAAAGGAGGTGAAAGCACCATTGATCCACCTGCTGTTCTCACGCCGTTCTCCGTTCCACCGGAAGGGCTGGGAACCCGAAAAAACATCGCAATAGAAAGGAGATGGTATGATAAATAGCTGACGTTCGCGGTTTCTGCTTGCGGCGTGT
>URVC01000094.1 GCA_900551245.1 uncultured bacterium
CTCAAATAGGGTGGTTAGAATGACGATTTCAAAGAATTATGGGACGGCACTGTTTGCATTACTATATCCCATTGCTTGCCGATTACAAGTTCCCCAATAGACTTCATCCGGTATCCGATATTGGAGTGCTGAATGAATCTGCCTGGAGTTGTAAAAATTCACCTCCGGCACCAAAGTGGAGTTGCGGAAAGCTGACCTTCTCTTTGATTTTAATGTCCTCAAATTTCAGCGCCCACCAGAAGCGCTCAATCTTTGCATTATCCAAACATTGCGCCTCCCCCCAATGGACAACTTTTGATGGAAAAATTGGTGTAATAACCTTGAATTACTATATCCAGCCATTAGCAGATTGCAAAGACTCAAAAATAAACGGTACTGTTGCGACTTTTAACTTCCCTGAATAAGGAAGTAACAGTGGCAAAAGATCAGCTGTTTGCCTGGCTGGGGAAATGACTATTTCCGAAAATGTCGAAAAAACTCCAAACGACCATTCCCTTCTGAATTCAACCTTGAAATAGTAGGACGTGACAACTGAAATTTCTAATCTTTACTTCCCTGAGAATTTGCCAGGAAACGTCGGAGACCTGAGAATCACACGAAACAGTGGATTTCCGCCGACGCAGTAAACGAACCAATTCTGCCGCCCAACCAGCTCAGGAACACAAAAGCCGACCGGAAATCCAGTCGGCAGAGAAGCAAAAAAAATGGTCGGGATAGAGAGATTTGAACTCTCGACCTTTTGACCCCCAGTCAAACGCGCTAGACCAGGCTGCGCTATATCCCGACTTCAGTCACTCAAGCAACTGCATCATTTAATATACATGAATTTAAGGCGAATACAAGCAACGCTTCGCAGAAAAAACATTTTTTTCGCAGTTAATCTTCCCCGCGACGGTAGTTGATCGCTTCAAAAATGTGCTCCTCCTGAAGCGAGGCACTGCCCGCCAGGTCCGCAATCGTCCGCGCCACTTTCAAAATCCGGTCGTACGCGCGGGGACTTAACTTGAACCGCGCAATCGCCTGACGCATCAGCATCTGTCCCCCCGACGACAGCCGGCAGAACTCCTGCAGATCCCGACTGGTCAATTGCGCATTGCAGTAAAGTTTGCGCCGGCCCAGCCGCTCCTCCTGAAGACGGCGCGCCGCAATCACCCGTTCCCGGATTACCGCGCTCGATTCCCCGTCCGGCGCCGCCAGCAGTTCCGCTTCCGAAAGCTGGCGCACCTCCACCTGCAGATCGATCCGATCCAGCAGCGGCCCCGAAATTTTCTTGCGGTAACGCCGCTTCTCCTCCGGGCGGCAGGTACAGCCAAGCTCGTACTCTCCGCGCCCGCACGGACACGGATTCATCGCCGCGCAAAGGATGAACCGCGCCGGAAACGTACAGTTCCCCGAGGCCCGGCTCACCGTGATCCAGCCGTTTTCCAACGGCTGACGCAACACCTCCAGCACATTGCGCTTGAACTCCGGCAGCTCGTCGAGAAACAGCACGCCGTTGTGCGCCAGACTGATCTCCCCCGGATGCGGATCGCGCCCGCCGCCAATCAGCCCCACATCGCTGATCGTATGGTGCGGTGCCCGGAACGGACGTCGGTTCAGCAACGGCTGCCCCGAACTTAACAGGCCGAGCACACTGTGAATCCGGCTGGTCTCCAGCGTCTCCGCACGGTTCATCGGCGGCAGGATTCCCGGCAGACGCATTGCCAGCATCGATTTGCCGGTGCCCGGCGGCCCGATCATCAGGCAGTTATGTCCGCCCGCGGCGGCGATTTCCAGCGCCCGCCGCGCCATCTTCTGCCCTTTCACATCGGCGAAGTCAGGAATGTTCTCCTGCAATCCGGCCTGGTACTCCGCGATGCTCGCGCGACAGGGCTGACCGTACCCCCGGCTGATCTGGTCGATCGCATCGCGCAGATTTGCCACCGGGTACACCGGCAGACTCTCCCCTGCCCCCAGCGCCGCCTCCTCCGCGTTGGCCGCCGGAACCAGCAGAGCCTCAAGGCCGCCGTTCTCCGCCAGCCGCGCCGCAATGGGCAGCGCGCCGCGCACCGGCCGGACCGTGCCGTCGAGCGCCAGCTCCCCCAGCACCGCCGCCACGGCCAGCGGCTCTTTCGGAATGCTTCCGGAAGCGGCAAGCATTCCGAGTGCGATTCCCAGATCGAACGCCGCCCCCTCCTTGCGCAGATCTGCGGGCGCGAGGTTGACCACCGTCGAACCGCGGGGCGGCACCATTCCGCTGCTCAAAATCGCCGAACGGACCCGGTCCCGGCTCTCCTTGACCGCCGCATCCGGCAGACCGACAATCGAAACCATACTCTCCGGCACATTCGCCCCGGCTCCGGTCACATTCACTTCAATCTCAACCGGATAAGCATCAATGCCGATCACCGCGGCGGAAAAGGTTTTTGCCAGCATGTTCGCCCTCCCCTCAAACCAGAGCTGTCACCTGTTGAAAATTCTGAAGTTCCGGCCGCCCGAAACGGTCAAAACCCCACTCTTCCGGGCGGAACTCCAGACCGTACGCCGCCAGCCGCTCCGGCCAGTCACCGACGGGAACCGGAGCAGAACTGCCGGCCGGACGTGCCTCCCGGTACAGCAGATTCTCCGCACGGTCCAGCAGAACCACCCGCCGATGCGGAATGCACGCCAGTTGAAGAAAGAAATGGGCGAGCAGAAGCCGTTCCAACTCGCCGGAATCCCCCGCAACCGGTTCTGCGGTCGAAACGTCGCTGACCTCCCCCGCCGGATCGACCACACGAAGCAGTGATTCCTCCGCACGGGTGAATTTCGGATATCCGGCCAGAATCTGCCGCCGCCGCTTCGGCCACTCGTGAAAGAGATGGCGCGCTTCGCGATGCAACATCTTGCGGTAGAAAGATTCCGGCGCAGACACCCCCTCGATGGCGAGCAGACGCAACAGATGGGCGCGATCGAATGCTTCGCGCAGTTCCATGAGAATCCGCTCCATCCGGTAGTATCGGAAATGATCGAACATGGTGGCACGCCGCACGCCGTAGACATCGACCAGCGCAAATTGGTTCCGCTCCGGCAGATAGAGCACGTTGCCGCAGTGAAAGTCCGGATGGAACAGGCCGGAACCGATGATCTGCCGTGCAAACTCGGCAAGCGCTTCGGCAAACACCTCCGCCGGAACACCGTTCCGCAGGCATTGGCGGAAAAAATAGGTTCCCGCCTGCTCCGCATCCGGCAGCGCGCGGGTAATCAGAAGTTCCCCCTGCGAAGAGCGCCCCCAAGCTAAGTGCTCCACCATCGGGATATGCCGGGCGGCGAGCAGTGCGGCGCTGCGCCACTCCCGCGCCAGCCGGTTCCCCGGGCGGCAATCGAACTTCAAATAGAACTCTTTCGTGCGGAATACCTTCCGCACCGGATTGGCTTTGACCGGAGTTGCCGTTTTCAGCAGAAGCTCCGGATGTGTCCCCAGTTCGGCGGCGGTCGCCGCCGTAGCGAACTCCCACGTCCAGTCTGCGGGTTCAGGCATGGCAGAGCTCTCCGAGCAGAAAATCGCTTCCGCCGAAACGGCGCACCTGAAGCGACGTCACTCCGGATGAAGAGAGAAAATTCCCGACCGCCCCCGGAGTATCCGGAATCTCCCAGATCAGCCGGGCTCCCGCAAACGCTTCCGTAAAGCGTGCATCCGCGGTGAGCTGCCGGAAAAATTCCACCGACTCCGCATAAGGAGGATCCGCAAAGATGAAATCCGGTGCAGGCACAATCCGGCGCACCCAGACCGCGGTGTCGAGCACCGAAGCGCGGAGCAGTTCGATCGGCGCCTCCACTCCGGCGCGGCGGACCTTGCGAATGTTCTCCTCAATGACCGCCGCATGGCGCGGATTGGATTCCACCAGCCACAAGGCAGCCGCCCCCCGGCTGGCCGCTTCCAGCGCCAGAGCGCCGGAGCCGGCGAAGAGATCGAGCACACAACTCCCCGGCAACGCCCCGCCGATGCTGTCGAACAGCGCCTTGCGGGAGCGTCCGGCCGTCGGCCGCACTCCCATGCCCGGCGGAACGTTCAGCTCGATGCTGCGTGCTTTGCCGGCAATGATCTGCATGACGAAACTCCTGGTTCTGGTGCGAATCCAGGGAACACTCCGCCCGAGATGCGGTTCCGGCCAAGCGGAACCGCACGTTCCGGCGGATTATTCCCACTCGATGGTGCCCGGCGGTTTGCTGGTAATATCGTAGACGACGCGGTTGACGCCGTTGACCTCATTAATGATGCGGGTGGAGATCCTGCCGAGCAGGTCATAAGGAAGCTGGACCCAGTCGGCGGTCATACCATCGGAACTCTCCACCGCACGCAATGCGATGACATGGTCGTAGGTCCGTTCGTCCCCCATCACGCCGACGCTGCGGATCGGCAGAAAGACCGCGAAAGTCTGCCAGATGCGGTAATACAACCCCGCCTTCTTGATCTCGTCCACAACAATCTCGTCGGCGTCCCGCAGAATGTCCAGCGTCCGGCGGGTGACCGCACCCACGTGGCGCACCGCAAGACCGGGGCCGGGGAACGGCTGGCGCATGACGACATCTTCCGGAAGTCCGAGCTGGCGGCCGACCTCGCGCACCTCGTCCTTGAAGAGGCGGCTGAGCGGCTCGAGCAGTTTGAACTTCATCTCTTTGGGCAGGCCGCCCACATTGTGATGGCTCTTGATCATCGCCGCGGGGTTTCCGTCGATCGGAACGCTCTCGATCACATCCGGATAGGTGGTTCCCTGCGCAAGAAATTCCGCATTTTCAATCTTCGCGGACGCGTCGTCGAACACCTTGACAAACTCGTTGCCGATGATCTTGCGCTTCTTCTCCGGCTCATCCACTCCGGCGAGCTTGTCGAGGAAGCGGTCGGTGGCGTCGATGTAGATCAGCTTCATGGCGAAGTTGCGGCCGAAAAGATCCTGCACCCGCTCCGCCTCGTTTTTGCGGAGCAGCCCGTTGTTGACGAAAATGCAGTTGAGCTGACGGCCGATCGCCTTGTGGATCAGCGCCGCGGCAACTGAGGAGTCGACGCCGCCGGAGAGGCCGAGGATCACGTTGGAGCTGCCGACCTTCGCCCGGATCTCCCGCACCGACTGTTCGATGAAGGACTCCATCGTCCAGTCGCCGGAGCAACCGCAGATGTTCCGGCAGAAGTTGCGCAGAATCGTACTGCCCTGCGGGGTGTGGACCACCTCCGGGTGGAACTGAATGCCGTAGAGACTGCGGCCGCCCATGCGGACCGCGCAATATTCGGTGTTGCCGCTGGAACCGAGAATTTCAAAGCCCCCTTCCGGCATGCGGGTCACCTTGTCGCCGTGCGACATCCAGACCTGAATCTCGCCGGAAAGTCCCTGAAAAAGATCGCTTTCTCCGGCGATCTTCAACATGGCCTTGCCGTATTCGCGGGCCTTGCCGCGGGTGATCTCGCCCCCGAGGGTGTGGATCATCAGCTGAAGACCGTAGCAGATGCCGAGAACCGGAATTCCCAGCTCAAAAATGGCCGGATCACACTTCGGAGCGTGTTCGGCATAGACGCTCGACGGTCCGCCGGAGAGGATGATCCCCCGCGGATTCTCCTCGCGGATTTTCGCCGCAGGAGTGGAATAGGGCATGATTTTGCTGTAGACGTGACACTCCCGGATACGCCGGGCGATCAGCTGGCTGTATTGTGACCCGAAGTCCAATACAACAATGGTTTCACTCATTTGACGCTCTTGGTGAATGGTTGAAATGCTGTCATCTCTTAATATAGCACGGAATCGGAGAGTTTTAAAGTCGCGGATTTTATCGAAGTTTGTTTTTTTGGTGAAAACAGCCCGTTTCCCCGGCAAGGGGACCACCACCGGCCCTCCTGCAAACACTCACCTCTGCGGCGCCGTCAACCGTTCCAGCTCCGTCAGATTGGCAAGCGCCTCCTCCCGGCAGGAACCGCACATATCCGGAGACGGTTGCAGAGAACCGCACACCGCCGGCCGTTCCGGCGCTCCGAAAATCCGGCAGCGGAACTCCGAATCCAGATTCACACACGGAACCCCGGCCGGTTTCCCCGCCGGCATCCCCGGAATCGGTGACGAAATCGAAGGGGCAATGCAGCAGGCGCCGCACCCGGGACGACAGATTGAACCCTTTTTCACAGTGTCTCTCCGCGAATGAATTCCGACAGCCGGGGCGCCGGCAAAGAGCACAGCCCCCCGGCGCCCCGCCGCTGCGCGCCTTCAGCCGAGGAAATCCCGGATGAACTGGTTCATCTTCTCCTTGGTGACGCAACCGGTATGAAGCACCGGAAGATCCTTCAGACCGGCCAGCGGTTTCGGCACCGGAATCCCGCTCACCTCGGCAAGTTTCGCCACCATGCCGAACTCATCGGCGGGCAGTTTGCCCGACTGAATCGCCGGCAGCACCGCCGCCGCAAATTTGAACGGCGAAGCGGTGGAGGCCAGAACGCACGGGGTGTCGTCGCCGGTTTCGCGCCGGTACTGTTCATACACATTGAGCGCCACCGCGGTATGCGGGTCGCAAAGATAGCGATGGTTCCGGAAGGTCGCGCCGATGGTTTCGGCGGTGCCCGCATCATCGCAGAAGCCGCCGTAGAACTCCGCCTGAAGTTTTTCGCGCACCTCCGGCGCAATGGAATAGCGGCCCGTCCGCGCGAGCTGCTCCATCAATCCGGCGACGGCGGCAGTATCGCCGTTGTACAGCAATGAGAGCATCCGCTCCAGATTGGAAGAGATGAGAATATCCATCGACGGGCTGGTTGTTGTATAGAACGGGCGGTTGCGGTCGTAGACGCCGGTGCGGATGAAATCGGTCAGCACGTTGTTCCGGTTGGAAGCGCAGATCAGCCGGGCGATGGGAATCCCCATTTCACGGGCGTAGACGGCGGCGAGAATGTTGCCGAAGTTCCCGGTGGGAACCGCGACGTTGAACGACTCGCCCCGGCGAAGTCTGCCCAGCCGGATCAGATCACAATAGGCCGAAACATAGTAGACAATCTGCGGCACCAGTCGCCCGAAGTTGATCGAATTCGCCGAAGAAAACTCCATATTGCGCGCATTCAGATACTCCTTCATCTCCCGGTCGGCGAAGATCTTCTTGACGCCGTTCTGAGCGTCGTCGAAATTGCCTTCGATCGCACAGACCGCGACATTGCCGCCCTTCTGCGTGACCATCTGAAGTTTCTGCATGGCGCTCACGCCGTTCTGCGGATAGAAGACGATGATTCTGGTGCCGGGCACGTCGGCGAAACCGTCGAGAGCCGCCTTGCCGGTATCGCCGGAGGTCGCGGTGAGAATGACCATGGTGCGCCCCGGGGCGGCTTTCCGGGCGGAGATCGTCAGCAAATGCGGCAGAAGCTGCAACGCCATATCCTTGAACGCGCAGGTCGGCCCGTGCCACAGTTCGAGAATGTTGAGCCCGGGAGCAAGCTCGACCAGCGGCGCCGGATTTTCCTGGTCGAACGTGCCGGTATAGGCAGCGTCGACGCTGCGGGCGATTTCGTCGGCGGAGAAATCGGTCAGGTAGAGGGCGAGCACTTCGCGGGCGCGCGCCTTGTAGTCCATTCCGACCATCCGGTCGATCTGCTCTGCGGAAATTTTCGGGAATTCACATGGGATAAAGAGTCCGCCATCCTCGGCGAGTCCTCGGGCGATCGCCTGAGCGGAGGTGACGTCTTGCCGGCTTCTGGTGCTGGTGAAATGCATGATGCGATGCTCCATCCGTTCCTCTAAAGGGGTTATCGATTCATCGTTCACATAATGTACACCGCCACGCCGTTTTTTTCCACCTGCGCAGAAGGAGAAGCCGCCGCAGCCCACCATCCCGGCACTGCAATTACACGGGGAAAGATTTTCCGTCAGACGAACCAGCCCGGGATGGCGTCCGCCTCCCCTGCCCCGGAGCGAAGGAAACTTTACGTTTCACACCCATAGTAAAACGATTTTTTATGGTAAAATTGGGGTAAAGGCTTTTGAATTACGATATCTCACGGCTTGCCGATTGGAAATTATCCAATAAGCTTCTTCGAAAGTCCGCTATTGCTTTCTTCCTATGCGTAGTCATAGCTCGTCACATAACTCAGGCTGCCCTGCAACTCCGTCTCCGTCGCAATGTTGCCGGCCGTGTCGTGGGTGTAGGTGACACGGTTCCCCTTCGGATAACGGACCGTTTTCAGCCGCGATTTCCCATCCCCCTCCGTATAATACTTCTGGTTTACTGATATTTTTTTATGATCTCTTCCAGTTCTCGCCGGGAGTAGTCTTTTACATCAGGATAAGCAGGTTGACCTAGTGCGTCTGATTCCAATACCAGAAAAGATGAGAATGGATAAGTATATTGATAAGGGTATTCAAGATAGATCATATAGGAGTTGGCATTTTTATTTTTCCCCGGGATATAAACAAATCTCATGAATTTGTTCCAGATCTTTAACCAAAAAGGTCCCCACACGGTGTATCCTGTTTGTGGAGGAAGAGAAGGAATTATACCGGCTGGAATTTCATTATAGATAAGAAACAAAAATACTTGTAGAATCTATTCAAACGTACTATATTACC
>URVC01000095.1 GCA_900551245.1 uncultured bacterium
GCAACGGTTATAATTTATCGAAAACTTGCTGTTATTTAGGGATAGGTTCTTAATGTGCAGTTGTCTCCGGGAACAAAGCAGCTCGTTGGAGTAAAGTTCCTTAATTCCGATATTATGAAAAACAGCAGAATTTTACAACTTCATGCATCCTCATCAAAAATGACACAATTTGCCTTCGAATGAGAGAAAACACTATTCAGGGCTCAGTGGCAAGACTCACGTCGAGTACAACTTCTTTATAATTCAGTAACCTTCTGACGTGGGCAGAAAAATTGAATTCCTGTCTGTTTTGAAACAATACTTCGCCCATTCTATGCTGCAACAGAAGGTTTAGACTGTTTCTGCGAAAAAATCGGAATATTAACTGCTGCGCATTTGTTTTTTTCTTGAGAAATGATATATTACACTTTTAACAACTATTGACACAAGTAAAAACAAAAGGACATGTTATGACTCATCGGAATTTGCAACTCGGGCGTTATGATTACGCGGGATTCTCGGCATTCACCATGTATTCGGTCTGCTCATTAGCGATTCCTCTGATGATCGTGGCGATGGGAAACTCATTAAATTTTCCGCTGGATCAGGGCGGGATGGCGGCCGGCGGCGTGCTGCACGTGGTCCGTAGCATTTTCATGGTGGCGGCGCTTCTGGTCTGCGGCACAATTTCCGCCCGTCTGGGGAAACGCATCACTATGGGCGGCTGCCTGATTCTCTTCGGGACCGGCATCATGCTCTGCGCCTTCACCTCCGCTTACTGGATGCTGCTTCCCTGCCTGATGCTTGCCGGATTCGGCGAAGGCATCTGCGAAGGGATCCTGACTCCCTTCATTCAGGATCTGCACCCCAAAGCACCGGAACGGTATGTCAATATCGCCCACTCCTTCTGGTCGGTCGGAATCTGTCTTGCAGTGATCGTTGCCGGAGGTTTGCTGACCCTCGGAGTGAACTGGCGCCTCGTGCTCGGCACGATCGGCTTCCTGACCGGCTTCGTTTCCCTGCTGTTCCTGTGGCGTGAAAATCCCCGGCGGAAATATCCTGAGGTCACGGTCAAAACCGACCATCGGGACGTCTGGCTCTATACGAAGGAAATTGTCCGCGAACCGCGTTTCTGGATCTGCAGCGCGGCGATGTTCTTCGGTGCGGGGGCGGAATTCGGCCTCACTTTCTGGGCGACCGCCTATATCGAACTGACCTTTCACACCAGCGTCTGGGTCGCGGGCCTCGGTACCGGGGTCATCGCGATTGGCATGTTTTTCGGCAGGGCCGGCTTCGGTTATATCGCCCGCCCCCATACGCTGCGCTATATTCTGCTGGCGGCGGGGCTTGGGACGATTCCGGTCACCGTGCTGCTCGCCTTCCTGCATCCGGGACTGCTGCCGGGCTGGCTATTGTTTCCCCTTTTGTTCATTCTGCTCTTGCTCGCGGGCGTCGGCATCGCGCCCTTCTGGCCCACCACGCAGGTTTACGGCGTGACCAACCTGCCCCACTGCGACTCCACCATGCTCTATGTCTATTATTCCACGCTGGGGATTCCCGGCTGCGGATTCTTTTCCTGGCTGATGGGGGTCATGGGGGACCATTTCGGACTGAAAGGCGCCATTCTTGTCGTCCCGGCTTGCCTTATCGTGTTTTCGGCGATAATTTATTGGGAGTGCTGGATCCGGCAGAAAAAAGGAAAGCGTACCGCATGAAGAAACAAACAACCGCACAGTTGCGGAAATCCAATCACAATCTGGTCCGGAATGTGATGCTGACCGAGGAGGCATGGACCAAAGAAGCCCTTGCCGCCGCAACCGGCCTGAGCCGGTCCACCTGCTACAATATCCTGATGGACATGCTGGCGGCCGGAGAAGCGGCCGAGCTTTCCCACGGCGCATCCGACGGCGGCCGTCCCGCCAGCCGGTTCCAGTACCGCCGGACTTCCGTGCTTTTTGCACTTGTGCTGCTTCAATGTGAAAACCTGCAAAAGAGCGTTTCCATTCTCGTAACCGACGTGGGAGGCACCGTTCTCTCCCGAAAAAAATATTTTGTAAACACTGTAAGCGTTGAATTTCTGGGGGAGTTGCTCCAGGAAACTGTCAGGGCCAATCCCGGCATAAAGGCCATCGGCATCTCCTATCCGGGCGCGGTGCGCAACGGGAAAACCGCCTGCTGGAGCGATATGGAGGAGCTGACCGACCTCGATTTACAAACCTTGCTCCAGCAGCGGCTTGATCTTTCCCTGTACATTGAGAATGATATCAACCTCAGCGCCTGGGGCTATGCCCAAAAGCACCGAGGCGAAACAGATACCTTTGCCTACATCGCCTTTCCCCGCGGGAACCTCCCCGGCTGCGGACTGGTCCTGAACGGACAACTTTTTCAAGGTTGCCGTGGTTTCGCCGGCGAAGTTCTTTATATCCAGAATCAGGACTGGGACGAACAACGCAGGCGCCTGCGAGAAAAATACGGTCTAGCCAATATGGTTCTGCAAATGCTGCGCCCCATCACCGCATTGCTCGATCCGGATCGCATTGTGGTTGCCAGCGACGAAATTTCAGCAAATGACATCGCCTATATTCAGGAAAAATGTCAGGCCATGGTTCGCCATGATTTCCTGCCGAAACTAATCTTTTCAGGAGATCACGGGCCGGATAACTTTGCAGGGCTTCTAAACGGTGTGCAAACGATCTACTTTGCTCCTTAATATGAAAAAATCCATACACCAGTTCCAATACCTTTCAAAACGGTGTAATTTGAGGACCATTCATACTCATTGGGCTCTGTTTGCGTGATTTTTCAAAGATTCCTCCCCGGTATACAACGCCAAGCGGATTCATCCGGCCTTGCAATATCAAGCTCCGCACAAAATCGATTTCGAGACTTGCAATCGGCAAGCGATGAGATCGACTAACGCAAAGGAACTTATATCAATCTTTCCATAAAAAGTTCTACCGACGGGGAAAGGTGCTGGCGAACCATGCCGTTCTCCTCCTGTCTCTCACCGTCTTTTTCATGTGCCACGGCGTGGAACCTCGATTCCGGTACCGGATTCCGCTTGACATTCCCGGTTTGCGTGATATAATATAACCATATAAAAACCACACCAACAAACGAGAGGTGAAAAATGTCAAACGTCAAGACGATGGCCACCGTGATCGAACGCCCCGGCGAGGCGGCGTTCCGGGAAGTAACCCTCACGCCGAAACGGGAAGATACGGTTGTCGCGCGCACCATGTTCAGCGCGATCAGCACCGGCACCGATATGAAGACCTACCACGGCATGCAGCATCCGGAACAGTGCTACTATCCGCTGGTTCCCGGGTATGAGAACATGGGCGTCATCGTCGAAGAGGGCAGCTACGCACCCGGACTGCACAAAGGCGACCGGGTCATGATCAACGAATGCCGCAAGTACGGCGACTGCTGCGCCGCATGGGGCGGCGGCACGCTGCTGGTCCACAAGGACTCCGACAACGCCGGCGGCGCGGGCGACCCGCTCTGCAAGGTGCCGGACAATGTCTCGGACACCGACGCGGTGCTCGCCTATCTCGCCTGCGTTCCTCTCAAGGGAATTGAACGCTTCCATCTGCGTCCCACCGACGTGGTGCTGGTCTTCGGGGCCGGCATGGTCGGGCTGAGCGCGGTTCAGATCCTCAAGATCAAGTGCCCCGGCATCACGGTAATCAGCGTCGAACCCAACCCCTTCCGGCGCGCCATCGCCGAAAAATACGCCGACTACGTCATCCCCTTCGGCGACGAAGGAATCCGCCAGCTGCTCGACATCACCAACGGCAAAAAGGCCGACAAGATCATCGAATGCTCCGGCAATCCGATCGTGCCCGGCGTGCTCTGGAAATACATCAAGGACGGCGGCTGGAACGACGACGATGAACCGGGCCACATCCATCTCAACGGTGATTATCCGGAAAAACTGGTCTTCGACCACTACCACCGCTGGTTCGTCAAGAACGTCAACATGTCGATGACCTGCGCGATCAAATGGCGCGGCAAGCCGGAAATCCTCAAGTGGATGAGTGAAGGCAAGTTCGTCACCAAGCACCTGCCGATCGAAATCTGGCCGGCCGCCAAGGCGAAGGAGGCGTTTGAGTATCAGTCGAAACACGGTGCCAACGTCTTCAAGATCCTCTTCGACTGGAGGGACCTGTAAATGCAGCTCGGCAACGCCGCATGGGGATTGCGCGAAACCCCGCTGGAACAACAGCTCGCCATCACTGCCGCGATGGGTCTCGAGTTGCTCGAGCTCTCCATCGCCGGTTACGACCGGGACTACCTTCAGCTCGACGCGGATGAGAAGAAGATCGCCGAAGTGGCGGAGCTTTTCCGCCGTTACAATGTCCGGCTCGACTGCGCCTGCACCGGGAATGATTTCACCGGAGACGACGCAGCCGAACAGCTGACCAAAGTCAAAACCGTGATCGACATCGCTTCGAAACTCGGCGTGAAGTTCCTCCGCATCTTCGCCGGATTCCGGTCGGACAGCGAAGTGGCCGGCCCCCGGTTCGGGCGGATGATCGACTGTCTCCGCTCCGCCGCGGAATACGCCGCGCCCCGGGGCGTCACGCTCGCGGTCGAAACTCACGGCGGCGTCATGACCAATGGCGACGCGCTGGTCCACTTCGCCAGCGCCACCACCCGGATCGACTGGTGGGATGACATCCTTTCCACCGGCGTATCGATCAACTACGATCCGGCGAACTTCGCCGCGGTCGGAGCAACCGATCCGGTCGCATTCTACAACCGTTTCAAAAAAGCAATCCAATATGTCCATCTGAAGGATTTCCGCAGTGTCGAAGGAGGAGTTCTCCCGGCAGCCTGCGGCGAAGGGCGGCTGGACTGGCCGGCTCTGATGGCGGCGCTTGCCGACTACACCGGCCCGGCTCTGATCGAATATGAGCTGCCCGGCGACGTCGAAGACGGACTGCGGCGCAGTCTGGCATATTTGAAGCAGTTCCGGTAAAATTGCAGTAAAAGTCCAACGCAACAGGAGATTTATTTATGTCGAAGAAACCGCAGATCATCTTCATGCCGCATGCGAACATTCAGTACTCGCAGCTCGATCCGGCGCGCCGCGCCTGGGTGTGCGAGAACTGCTACCGGCCGCTCTTCGAGCTGGTGCGCGACGGAGATTACCGGATTGCGTTCGAAGCCTCGGGGCGGACCCTCGAGGTGATGCACGACGAAGCGCCCGCGGTACTCGATCTGCTCTCCGGCCTGATCCGCGAAGGGAAGATCGAACCGATCGGGTCGCCCTTCATCCACGTGATGCTGACCAACATTCCGCCGGAGATCGGCATCGACACGCTCCGCCACGGGCTCGACGCCTGGGAGAAATACACCGGCGTGCGTCCCGAAACCGGCTGGAATCCGGAGTGCGGCTGGGCCGGCTGGCTCCCCGACGCCTATCTGGAGGCGGGCTTCAAATCGCTGGTGATGGATGCCGACAGCTTCTTCCTCTCCTTCCCGGAAATCCGCGAAGCGACCGGCCTCAAGTACGACGTTCAGGGCCACAGCAACAAGAACCACCTCTTCAAGATCGAGGAGTACATCAAGGACAAGCCGGAATTTCTGCGGTATCTCACCAATCCCTCGGTTGCACCGAACGGGCTGAAGATGATCTTCCGCAGCGACTGCATGGCCAACCCGATGCTCTGGTATCTGATGGGAGCGACGGAGGGGATGCGCAAGGACCCGGTTTCGCTCGACGAAATCCGGGAGATGTTCCTCAAGTGGCAGCCGCGGATTGCGAAGTCCGGCAGTTTCATCATGCCCTACGCCGAAGACGCCGAATACATCGGCAGCTCCGCCTACTTCTACGTGAAGCAGTTCAACCAGGCGCGCTTCTTCGAGCCGGAACCGGCCAGCGTGAACCGGTTCCGCGAACTGCTCGACATGGCCAAAGAGGTGGGCTACGAACTCTCCACCCCGGCGGAGGTAATCCGTTCGGCGGAGACGGTGATTGAAAATGATCTCATAGAGAACATCGAAAACGGTGTGGCGTGGCACGGCGGCACCGCCAAAGCCTGGGCAAACACCAGTTACTCGCGGATTCTCGACCCGGTCTGCCGTTCGATCTTCGACGGCGTGATCGCGCTGCGGAAGCACCTCGGCAACACGCCGGAGCTGGAAAAGGCGATGAAGGCGGTCACCAGCGCCTACGTTTCGGATTCGCGCTGGCCTCCGCTGCCGACCAGTCCGGGGCGGTTCAACGTCCGTGAGACGCTCGACGACCTCTACCTCGCCAACCGGATGCTGGAGGAGGCGATGGCGAAGGGCGGAATCGCGGAGAAGCGGGCGATCTATTCCGCGCCGCTGATGCTGACCCAGATCAAGCTGATCGAGCAGATTCTGATGGAGCAGAAATACTTCGGCGAATAACGCCAAGGAAACTCCCCTGCCCGGCCGGGAAATTTCCCCGCCGGGCTTTTTTGCATCATGACTCCAACGAAATCATGGCGTGGCAGGTAAACTCCTCCACCCGGAAGCGAATCCTGCCGCCGGAAATCGATTCAAACGACAGCGTCCTGCCCTCCGGTACCAGCAGGATCCGTTTCACCGGACGACGGGGAGAAAACACTACCTCGACATTCCGCAGCGGCGTCAGGTCCTCTATGATTTCGACGCCGGCTCCACGCTTGACGATCGGTGCGAAGAGCAGATGAATGATCTCCCGGTTCTCCTCCGGGGCGTCCATGACGAAGACGCGCGCGATACTGGGCAATGTAGTGCGGATGATCCGCCGTGAACCGAGCAAAATCTCCACAATCTTGGCTAGATGAATCCGGAGTACCGCCGGTCCGTTCTGCCGGTATTCATAAAAGACCGGACAGGCGAGCGCGGCGCCAGATTCACTCACAACCCCGGCATCCCATCCGGAACGTTCCGGACGGTTCGGCGTCTGCCGGTGGCTGCAGAAGTGTTTTAATGTCCGTTCGAAATAGGGATCGAACACGCTTCCCGTGGATATACCGCGCCGCACTCTCATTCGCACCGCCCCGGAATATAGAACAAATGGCGTGGTGAGAAAATCAGGAGAAAATTCCTTCGGCGGCAGAAGGTAGCAGACAGAAAACTCTTCCGGTCCGACAATCTCCGCTCCGAGATCGAACGGAGCCTGCAGCAAAGAACGCCCGGAAAGCAGAATCTTTCCGCCGGAAGCGAGATAACGGTTAATCCGTTCAACCAGTTCACCACTCCACTCCATCGCGTCCGGAAAGATAACCAGAGTGTAACTGGAGAAATCCATCTCCGGATGGAGCAGATCGAACAGGAAATGACTTTCCAGCAGAAAGCGGGAGGCGCCGATGTCGAACTCGTTTCCATCCGGCAGATTGCAGGAAGCGGCGGAAATGAGTGCAATTTCAGCCCGGTTCTTCGCACCGCGGCAATACGGTTCTTTCTCGCGCACCTCTCGATAGGCGGCGCCGATAATCCGATAGGTGGATTCATCCAGCCGTCCATCGGGGTGAAGCTGATCGCCAATGCTGATTCCGGCCCCGTTGGCCAGAGCCAGTGCGCACTCGTACCGAAGCGCGTTAGGGTGTTTGAAACTGCCGAACTCCCCCCAACCGCCGTGGAATTTACCGGTCATTCCGACAAAATGCAGACCGGTTTTACGGGCGAATCCGGCGGAGAGAGGGAAGAAGTCGTATCCCCAGCCACCGGTCGGCAGACTTTCCAGTTCGAGGTGGGAAAAGTATTTCTGCAGAAGTTCGGGACGGCTACGGTCAATCCCGCCGGAGTTGTGGAAAATCGGCATTCCGGGATCGTGTTTCCGGACCGCTTCAACCGTCCGCGCATAGTAGCGTTCCAACACTTTCCGGCTGAAACGTTGCCGATCCTCCTCCCGTTCCGGTTCCAGGCCGAGGCGAAACATGTCGTGCAGACAGTTCGGGCAGCAGCACTGCCGTTGCAGCACGATATCGAGAAAGATACCATCGGCATCCGGAAAGAGCACCATCACCTCCTCGATCATCGCACAGAGATGATCGAGATATCCGCTGTTGAAACAGAGCTTGTGAAAACCCGGTTCGAAAAGAGACTGTGCTCCCCACGGCGAGATGCAGGGTGGGTTGATTTCGCGCCATTCCGGATGAGTCTGCGCGCAGAATTCATTCCCGCCGGCGGAGAGATAAACTGGAACCCGGATTCCGACCTCGTGCGCGGCATCAATCTGAGCCCGGAGGAGATTGAACGAAAGAGCGGGATGCATCGTGCCGACCTTCGTTGGATGATAGCTGTAGCCGTGGTGGCAAAGGGAGAAGCAGGTGATCGAATCGACCGCCGCCTCCAGTAGCGTTTTCTGAAACTCCCGCCGCTGAAACGTCGCGCCAACACAGGGGATCTCCCCTGAGGTGTGAAAATCCAGATGAACTTGACGAAAAGCAAAACTCATACGGCCACTATTCTCCTCCCTTCCATGTTAGGTTTTGTCAAGCCACTTTTGTAACTTTTTTCCAGTTTTTCTT
>URVC01000096.1 GCA_900551245.1 uncultured bacterium
GGTTCCCATCAGATGATTATAACGCAATCACAGGAGAAATTAAGCCTCTGTACTGCCGACCTCCTCCGGCTGAACCAGAGGAATATGATTCTTTTCGAGGCATTCGGTGATTTTCTCAAGGTCAGAAGGTGGTGATACTTCTCCAGCTCCTAAAGCAACGCAGAAAAGCCCGACGATGGCATCAGGATTGTTTGAATCATAGAGCATGCTGAACCAGTAAAGCGAACTCGCCAGCTCATATTCCCCCCATTCCGACTGGCAATCTCCCAGATACCGGTAACACTGGGCGAGTTCCTTTTCCTGCGGGTGACGTTCCAGACAAGATAAGGTTAACGCATAAAGGGCTTTCCATTGCTCCCTATGCTCGTAGATTTTGCCTAAATCCAATCTTGACTGAATGGAAAGCGGATTCCAGGCAATCGCGGCTTCAAACATCTCCTCCGCCTCATCGTATATAACGCAACAGTGAGCCGCAGCAAACCGAGGGGCCGGTAGACTGCATCGTACTGCTCTTTCAGAAAACAAACCTCTTTGGTCGGTTTGTAGAGTTCCCGGTACTGCTTTTGCAGTTCCGGGTCGCCCAGACACAGATAGATGCGGTTCTCATCCTCCTGTTGCGGGTATTTTGCTGTTATCTGCCTGACTTGCTCGCGCAGAAGCCGTACAGCTTCAGGTGTATCGCCTGTCACGACCTTCAGAGTAACTTCAGAAAGGAGGGAGGAGGTATCAATAGGGTTTGAACCGGCCTGTACTGTATGCTGACGTGTGGCACGAAGTGAGTACTTCGACTTTCTGGAATGATGTTTTATTTTCACAGCCATCCCATAGGGAAAGAAAATTAACCTGAATATTGCATAATTTAAAAAAAACAAAGAGGCAGATTTTCGATTAACATATTATATTGTAGTATCTTACACAACAATATAACATCGAGATCTGCCTATGACAAAATGTAACGTTTCGATTCCGTACTTTCAAGGTCCGAAAAGCAGAAAAATCGAATTCAATTTCAGCGGCGGCTTCCTGCTCGGCGCGGCAAGTTTCGACCACATCATCCGCGGCAACACCTTCATTCTGGAGGACGGCAAAAGCCCGCTCCTGCTCTACAAAACCTCCGACTGCGGCGGAATCGAACTTGAAAACAACCGCATCTGCGGCGGAACCGCACTGGCGTCAGGACTCGGCAAGCCGCAGGTCGACCGGAACAACCGCCTGCTGCCGCGCGACGCCCCCGCACCGCGCCCGACGCCCCCGGTACCGTCGCTCTACGAATGGCAGAAGCAGCACTCCCGGAGCGGTCAACGCGAATAGAACACCTTCACGTTGCGGATTTTCACGCTGACCTCCTGCGTAAAAGCGTTCACGCCGAGCCGGAACATGCGGATCGTCTCCGGTCGGGGATGCGATGGCAGAAAGACGCTGCGATACTCCCATTCCCCGGTCGGCGCCGGAACCGTGATACTGATATAGGGGCCATGTTCCTTCGCGTCGGAGCAGACCGCCATCAACACCATCTGCCTGATCTGGTCAGCCGGAGTGACTTTCACCTCGAAACCGATCGCGAACGCATCGTTCAGGAATCCCGCCGGGATCAGGAACTCCGGGTAGCTCCAGCGGTCTACTCCCACGGGGAAACTGGTTTGAAATTCAATCGCCCTCTCCGTTTCGTCCCGGCGGATAGTCAGTTTTCCGGCGGAATTTTTACGCCACGCCGACGGCTCTTCCATCCGGTTAAGTTCGACCAGCCGCCCTGTTTTCATATACTCCGGCGACGGTTCGCGATGCAGTGCAATCGCCAGCGGCGTCGTGTTGCCGTTCCGGTCCCCGACCTTCGCCAGCGCATAACGTGACACGCCGAAGCCGTCCGTCGCCGTCAGCGTAAATTCCAGCACCCGGCATTCCTCCGGGCCGAGTTCAAAGGGAGCGGCGGAAAAATCGGCGGCAACGACTCCCGGCGGCAGCTCAAGCGCCGGTTCCACCGTGACCGGCCGCCCGGAGAGATTGTTGTACCGGACCCGGCAGCGGAATTTCCCCTCCGGGTTGAACCGGATGCCTGTTCCGCTGTAGAAGTATTCCGTCAGATCGTATTCCGGTTGAACCACCACCGGCTTGCGGCAGCGGGGTGACGGCCGGTAGTCGCGGGCAAGCCGGCAGAGCGCCATCGCCCGGGTATTCCGGTCGAGCAGCCGTTCCGGCAAGGTTTTCAAATAGAGATAGACCACCCCGTCAACCGCCGTCGGAATCCGTTTGTTCTCCACCGCAAGCCGCCGGCCGTCGGCCCCTTCGGCCCGGCTCAGCTCCACGCCTTCCGGCAACCCCAATTCCGCCGGAGGAGCGACGGGACGCAGCGGCGTGTAAAGACACGCCACCCTTTCCCGGTCGTCCCCGAATACCCGGCAACGGACCGCGCCCGGCAGCCGGAGGTCGCCCAGATACTCCTTATGGGCGAGGACGCGCACCAGATGGGTATAGGCCGCCATCGAACGCATCGGCGCGCCGTTCGCATCCAGCATGCCGAAGTTCTTGTGCAGTTCACTGTAGTACCGGCAGATAAAGGCGAAATAGCGCTGAACACCGCACGCGCGGAACTCGATCGCCTTGGCGGCGATCTCCGAAGCACTGTGCCGGTCGTCCGCCGGCGCCGCCCGCAGTTCGCGGTTCGCCCACGGCATTCCCGCCTCGGTGATCCAGTACGGAATGCCGATCCGGGGAGAACCGCTCTCGCGTTCAATCTCCCGCAACCGCGCCACCCCCTCCTCCAGCGTCGCGGCAGGCTGATAGTCGTGATAACTCACCGCATCGATGTACTCAAGCAGGCCGTTGGCGATATAGAGATCGTAATTCTGCAGCGGGGGCCCCGAATAAACGATCCCGACCACTGCCGCCGGATTGCCGGTAAGGCTGAAGCGGACCGAAACCGCTTTGGTCAGCGCGCTGACGAATTCCACCGGAAAAGAGTTGTCAAAGGTGGGAGAACTGGGCTCGTTCCAGACCTCGACCGCCTTCTCCGCCGGCAGGAAACGGCGGGTGATCGCGTCGAATCCCCTGGCGGCGGCGATCAGGTCGCGCGGGTAGAGATTGTTGCCGCGCAGGTAGTAACGTCCGGCGATCTTATCGCCGACCCGGTCTTCCCGGAGTTTGGCCGGATACTTGTTCCAGTTCGGCGCGTCATGGATCACATCGAGCAGCCGCAGCCCCGTCCGGGCGGCGGCCTCGCGCAACAGCCGGTAACGTCCGGCGGCGGCCCCAAAGTCGAACCGGTCCGGCTCCGGCTGAAGCGCGCTGAAAGTCAGTCGGTCCCGAATCCAGCCGATGTTGTTTTTGCGCAGCAGCCGGAACATCTCCTCCACCTCTCCGAGCGGCGCGATTCCCCGGCTGAGCGCCACATCCATCGCGAAAAAGCCGTCCGGCTCCCCCGAAACCGGCCGGTCCACCATGACGGCGGAACGGATTCCGAGTTCCGGGAACGTCAGGTCGTAGTAGCCCGGCTCCCGGGGCGGCGCCACCAGCAGCGACCCGCCGTTGCCGGGGCGGTATTCCGCCCGCCCGGAGGCGACCTTCTTTCCCGCATAATCGCTCCAGAAGTAAGCGAGTTCCTCCGGTGTGAAATCATCGCGGCTGCTGAAAAGCTGCAGCCGGAACGGTTCCGTACCGCCGGGTGCGATGAAGCTCTCCTCCAGCCGGAACGGACGGGCCTCGAATTTCCATTCCCGCACCTCCGCCTCCCGCAACGTGATGTCGCGGAACCGAACCTCCGCTTTCTTTCCCGGCAGCTCGGCGGCGTGCACCAGCAATGCGATCTCCCGCAACGGGCCGCGCACCTTGCCGTCATTCGCGCCGCCCCAGTGCGACGCGGAACGCCCCGGCTTCCAGACGGCCTGCCTCCATTCCCCGGCGTTTCCGGCAAGCGGCAGGGTGTACTGATGCGTCTGCCCTTCGCCGTCGAGACAGCGCAGCGTAACCTGCTTTCCCGCACCTTTCACCCGGAACGCCAGCTCCCGGAACTGCGGCAGCCTGCCCCGGCTCACTGCCCCCACATAGCGCCCCCCCTCGGAAAAGTCAGCGGCAAGGCAAAGCGCCTCATCGCGGTTCTCCAGCGTTCCCTTCGCTCCGGGAAACTCCGAGCCGCCCGTGAACCGCCAGAGCGCCGGGAGATTCGACAAATGCAAGTCGCCGCCAATGGCCGGGAAAACCAGCACCGCCGCGACAGCCCCAAACAGTATTCTCTTTTTCATCTCAGTGCGTCTCAAATACTTTCGCCGAATTATAGGATTTGGTAACCGGGAACGTCGCAATCGCGGAAAGTCCGTTTTTATCCAAAGTCTCGACATGCCCGTCGAAAAACAGCAAATTGCCGCGGTTACCGTGCGCCCGCAGAAATCCCATGCTGGTGATCAGGCTGTTCCCCTGAAACCGGCAGCAGCCCGCCGCCTTGGAGACATCGGCTTCGTAAGTATCGCCGTAAAGCGGCACCTGCGAGGGGTTTTTCGCCTTCGCCAGCAGTATCGCCCACGGTTTGTTATAGGTGGTGTTCGTCAGGAACCGCCTGGTGTCCTCATAATTCGGGCTGGCGGTTCCCTCCGTTCCCTGCTGATGGTAACGCAGATAATCGAAGATGCCGTTGATGCCGCTGTACATCTTCTGCCATCCGAAGTCCATATCCCGGAACACCCCGGCGCGCATATCCGAAGGACAGACTGCCGTATTGCGCGATACGTACTTGTTCTCATTCCCCTCGCAGCTCAGAAGCTGGTAGCTCCACGGCGTTCCGAACGTATTCGTATTGCAGCCGCTCATCATGCCCCGGTTGTCGTCGGCGTACAGGTTCATCGCCAGCCCCATTTGTTTGACGTTGCTCGCACAGCTCGCCGTTCGCGCTTTCTCCCGCGCCTGATTCAACGCAGGCAGCAGCATGCCCGCCAGAATCGCGATGATCGCGATTACCACGAGCAGCTCAATCAGCGTAAATTTTACGGTAGTCGGCCTTAAGCGGCGGTATGCGGGGGACGTGTCCGCCGCCCCCCGCGCCCCCTGCGTCCGGCAAGGTGCCGGTGCCGGGTACGGGGCGGTGCAGTGCGGGGGTGCGGTCGGTCGGCGGTGGAAAGAAGATCCGCAATAACGTGAAGTTGTCTTGCCGCTTGCAGAGCATTGGCGAAGACGTGAGAGCTTGCGGGAAATGAGAGGAATGTTGAGATTGGTTGGTACGGGGAGAGACGCGGCGCAGGTCGCCGCTTTCTCTCCCCCGCCCCCCTCTCTTTTACGCAGCGCGGTATTAAAGACCGGAAAATACTTCATTACCGGCAATTCAATCATAGTGAAACAGTGACGGACTGGCGACATGGAAACAGCTCTTTTTGTTTGAATCATTTTGCGTGTACCTCATGTTGAATGAATGAATACGTGCGGTCATTGGTCTTATGCCGTTATACGGCCGGAACATGCGATACTCTCTTTGCGCTCCGGTCTCCGCCAGTGCGCTTCCCGGACTTCCGCCGGACAGAGTTCGGTACGGCTGCCGGGATAACGGCTCGCCAGATAGCTGTAGAGCAGCGCCGGGAAATCGGTCTGGATCACTCGGAAGCCGTGATCGATCAGCCAGCCCCAATGCGAAGCGGCGTCTTCAAGGACCGCGCCGCGATCGTCGCGGAAAGCGCTCAGATTGTACTGTTTCCGGCCGAGGCAGATCGCATTGCCCCACAGGAAGAGCCCGGCATCGTGAAATTCCGCCTGAAATTCCGGGGTCAGAAGCTCATTTTCCTCATCGGCAAACAGCAGTTCGGCACCGACGAAGTTGAGTTTCCGCTCCCGGATCGCGCGCCACTGTCCGGCGGAACCGACGATCGGCATAAAGAGAAACGGGTGGCCGCACGCCTCAAGCGCGTCGAGCGCCCCAGCGTCAAGGGCGGGACACTTCAAAATCAGTTGGCCGGACATCCCCGATGCGGCGAGACGGTCCAGAAAGCCGTCCCGCCAATAACGCCATGAGCGGTCGATATTCAGCAGCCCACGCCCCCGGAGCGCGGCAAGCACCTCCTCCAACCGCTCCACCCGCCCGGCCGGGGTGCGCGACATGTTGAAATACTCCAGTTGGTCGATTTCAGCGGAGGAAAGCGTGTCCAGATGCCCGCATTCTCCTACCAGCCGCGGCTCCATGCCGTCGTGCAGACAGTAATAGACCCCGTCGGAACTGCGGACCACATCCATTTCGGCGATGTCGCCGCCGGAGGCCCACGCCGCCCGGAATCCGTCGGCGGTATTTTCCATGATATCGCCGCAGGCGATGCCGCGATGGACGGCGACCAGCACCTGACGCCGGCCGATCAGTTCATCGAGTGATTTGCGGAGGGAAAGAGCGTTCATAATTTTCTGACCTTATTTTATTGGTGACGGGCGGCATCCAGTGTCTGCCCGGGACATAAACAGCTTTCAAACAGCACATTGCGCGCCGGCGGCCTCGGATTCTTCTGCCGCCAGTGAATCTGCTTGAACACGCTCTCGGCCAGTTCCAGCAGCGGCGAAGTGAGTGTGGTCGGGCGCGGCCGGTAATAGTTGGCCTCCAGCCGGTCGCCGACACAGACGACGGAGACCTCCTCCGGCACTTTCAGCCCGAGGTCGGTCAACGCGGAGTAAACGCCCCAGTAAAACGGCAGCGGACAGACGATCACGGTATAGTCCGGCTTCGCGCCGAGCCGCAGCAGCTTCCGGTGGATCGCCTCGAACGGCTGCCCGAATGACGGCACCTCCACCAACAGCGTGGTATCGTCGAATGCGACATCCGGGTAATGGTTGCGGAAACATTCGCCGATCCCGTTGTCCGACAGACTCAGAAACCGTTTGCCGCCGTTGCAGCGTTCGAACTGTTCGACCTGCAGAATATGGCGATGGCCAAGCTCATACAGCCGGGCGCAGAGCTTTTCCGCCTCGCCGCTGAAGTGCGGCGCAACCGAATCGAACCCGAATTGCGTCGCATTGCCGCCGCTGACGATCACGGTTTTCTCCCGGCAGCGGAACTTTTCCGCCAGATCGGGAGGCAGATTGTTCAGATCCTCGATCGCCTTAGTGACCAGCGCGTCGCTGCTCTGGTAAAGCTCAGCGATCGTGCGATCGCGCCAGGAGCCGGCGAACACGAATTTCGGGGTCCAGTTTTCGCGCCGCGCAACGGCGCTCAGGTGCATGATGAAATCAATATTCTCCGGGGCGCCCCACGCCGGAATTACCACTCCGATCTGCCGGGGCAGTTTGTTTTCGGAAATCGTACTGCAGACGAAAGTTCCGATTCCGGCGACCCGTTGCAGGCAGCCTTCCGCAACCAGCAGATCGACCGCTTTGCGCAACGTCATATAGCTGACCCCGGCCCGCTCGGCCATCTCCCGCTCGGGCGGCAACGCGGTTCCACGCGAATAGTTGCCCAAAATGATTTCCTCATGAATGAAGTTGCGCGTCTCCGCGACCTTACTGCCGTATCCCATATCGCCTCCTGAATGGTAATCTCAAGTTTCTATATTAATTATAGCAAAGAGATATGCAAATGTCAACAGCAAAATTATTTGTTTTCAATTAAATTATAGCGCAGTGCTGTTTTATCAAAACAACAGACAGCCTCGCACGGATTCCGACTTTTCCGGGAGATTGGTACAATTTCAGTTACAGTTTGAGGCAGAAATCACCTCAAGGTACATCAATTGAAATTTAAACAGGAAACAGTCTGAATGGAAGAACTGAGGTAAAATCTCGTTATTGTCCCAAATTTTGTGATGGGAAGTGTTGTTTGACAGAGGTGCATCTGCCCTTTATTTTGAGTTTGCTCAAAATCCAACATAAAGGAAACGCAGATGCAGGGTAAAATTAGCATGGACTTGTCGTT
>URVC01000097.1 GCA_900551245.1 uncultured bacterium
TTGCATCCAGAACCATCATCTTTCAACTTTTTCTTTTCCTATGGGATGGCTGTGATTCTGCGTCATGACTACCTTCCTCCCCTTCTGTAAATGAATCGCCGTCTTCCGGCCCGCTCACGGCACGGAGACGGAACTCCCCCGGCGTCATGCCGTAACAGCGACGGAAACATCCGGCGAAGTAGCTGCAATCCGGAAAACCGGAACTGGCGGCGATCTCCTTGATTGAACGGTGTGTGCTGGTCAGCTCCTCCGCGGCGTTTTCCAGCCGTCGTCGCTTAAGCCACTCCAGCGGACTGGTCTGATAGGCCTCCATCCAGAGCCGGTAGAAGTTTCTGTGGGAGAATCCGAACTTCTCCGCCAACCGGGCAACGGAGATCTTCTCGTCGAGATGAAACCGCATGTAGGATTCCGCGCTTGCGAGCAGGCTGTGCTCCAGGCGCCGACTGCCGGCTTCACGCTGCAGTGCCAACTCTTGAATGATGCAGTAACAGAGTGAATCAATCCGGTTGGCGACCCCGAATTCGCTCACGTGTTCAAGCAGCTCACGAATTTCGGTCACATGGCGGCGCAAGGAGTCGTCGAGTTTCACCGCCCAGATCAGTTGACGGGCGGAGATCAGTCCCTCCTGTATCATCTTCCGGGCTACCTCGAGCGAATACTGGAAGGAGATGAACTCGCGAATGTCGCATGAATCGTTCCGAAACAGCAGATTCGCCGGTTTCACCAGCACATTCGGGAAGGTCATCGTCAGCGGTTTTCCTCCAATCGAATCAGCTGATTCCGGATTGTCGGAGAGCAGTCGCAATGCAACCTCCCAAGCGTTCCGATTGCGGGTGGAATATAGACCGAAACGGATGTTCCGCTGCAAATTGACGGCAATCAGTTTCACGGGATACGCCGATGGGTAGACCCGTTTCATCTTCTCGAGAAGAAATATCCGGCACGCCATGTTCCGCTCCTGTTTGAAAGAATTCCCCAGTTTTCCATCTTCGGATTCATTATACCCAATTTTCGTCGGAAAAACAACCTGTCTGGCACAATCGTCATATTCTTTTTTGTGAAATAACAGTATAAATTCCAGTTTGCTCCGGCATCTTCCGTCTTTTCCGGTCAAATCAGCGCAAAGGAATAAGTTGGGGTTGATTTTGCCCGAAATTTCAAAGGTTTTCTCCTCAAAAAATTTTTTCTCAGCGGCGCTGCATTGTTTTTTCCGTTTCTCCGGGTATAATTACAGCAGACGACACAAAGCTCCGCCGCGGAGATGCGGCGGCAACCGGAGAATTCGATGACGGCAGTGAAACGGCAGATCCAGTATCGGGAGGTGGCGGAAAAAATCCGGGCGGAAATTCTGCGGGAAAAATTCCCGCACGGCACGCCGCTTTTCTCCGCTCCGCAATTCGCAAAACAGTACAAAGTTTCGCTCAAAACCGCAAACTCCGCCCTGAACTATCTTGCCGCGGCCGGCGTCATCTTCCGGCGGCAGGGCAGCGGCAGTTTCGTCAACCATCCCGGTGAGGAGAAACGCAGTTTCCTCATCGGCTGCACCTTGTACGACCGCCAGCAGGATCGCGACTCCAAAGTGAAACAGATTCTGGCTGTAGCCGGGGAGCAGGCCGCTGATCTTCTCAAGCGGGAGGGCTGTCACATCCGTTCCATTCCGACGGAAGCCTGGCTCGCTCCGCAGCAGGGAATCGACTGCTTCCGCCGGCTGGACGGCCTGCTGCTCTCCGGCGCCGCGCTGCTGGAGGAGAGCTGCCGGGCCCTCGTCGAACAGCTGGAAATTCCGGTGGTCGTGTTCCAGTCCGGCGCTCAATGGGCTCTTCAGGTTTCGCAGGTGATCGTCAATCACGTGCCCGGAATCCGGGAGATCTTCCGACAGGCCACCCGCCGTTACACCGGCTTGACGGTGCTCTACCTCAACCACCCCAATGGAAACATCCGCAAAAACGCCTTCATCAGGGAAGCGCTGCGGGCGGGCTACCGCCTCTCCGAAATCGAGTGCTGCGAATTCGGCGCGGGCGAGGAGCTCTACCGCCTCGACCGCACCCTGGCCGAGCGCTGCCGCGGACGGCTGCTCTTCTCCTGTTCGGACCTCATCACCTGGCGGCTGACCGGCGCGCTGTCGGATGCCGGATTGCAGTACATGCGCGACTACGAACTGGTCGGTTACGACAACTTCGAATCGCACGGCGTGCACTTCTGGCCGGAACCGACCGTGACTTCGATGGATTATCCCCTTGCGGAAGAGGCGGCGGCCGCCGCAGCGTCAAGGGAGCCGCGCACAGCTTCACCCGGTTCACGCTGCCGGGAACCATCGAAGCCGCGCCGAAAGCGCAGGATCGCGGGCGGAAACTCGAATTCCGCGAGGATGAGGAGGAGGCCGAACTCGCTGCGGCCCATGAAATGTTAACCAGGCCGCCGCGCGAGACGGACGATGACGCACTCGATTTGTCGATCGCGCATGATTTTATCACCAACAACCACAAAGGAGATGACGAAGATGAGTATTAACAGCACTGACAACCGGCCGCATAATCTGAGCTTTGATGCCTATAAGGCGGGGCTTGAAAACTACAGCTTGCCGGGCGCGCCCTAAGAGCGCATAGATGTTTCCATCGGTTCCAATCAGAACACAGGGAATTCCGGACTGTTTTTCTTCGGGAGTCATTTTACATCACCTTGTTTTTTGGGTGACGGCCTTTCGACCGCCCCGCGTTGATTATTGGAGAGCCTTGAAAAGTTCTTCCGTTTTGATTTTTTCATCGGCGGCGGTAACCTTGGCGACTGCCTCGGCGACCTGATTGTGGAGTTCTTTCAGGTCGCTGATCCACAGGTTGTCATTTTCGATCTGCTGAATCAGTCCCTCCATCCGTTGCTTCAGTTCTTTCAGAACCTTCTGTTTTGTCAGGCGCGCCTCGGCGGCATTTGCCTTGATTGCGGTTTCGAGTCTGTTGTTCATTTCTGTTCCCTTTCGGTTGTCTTCTGTCGGTGCGGCGTCCTTCCCGCCCCATTTACAGTGCATACAATGCCATGATATGCGTTAATAGCCAGTAGTTTGCAAAAGAAACAACGATAATAAATATGGGGTTATTTCGTTGATTTTGAGGTATTTGCATTTGCAATAAAAACAAGTGGTGCTGCGGGGGGGGGGATGACAGTTTCACCTGACAGCATGGAAAAAGAGTTATGCAAGTATGGCAGAGCGATATCCGGGGAAATTATGCAGAAAAAATATTGGGGCACTGCTCGCATCGCCCTGCTCATAAATTCCCCTTTGTCCGCAAAGTTACAGGGTGTGTTGCGCAAATGCGGGACCGGGTCGCATGCCCCTGATCGCAGTATAAAAATTCCCCGGCGACAAAGCCCTTTGTGCGCGATTGACTAATGCATTTGGGCAGATCTCAAATATTTCCGATTGGAAAATCAAAATATCACCGATTAAAAGTTGAAAAAATCGCCGATCGTGGTATAGTTAGCTAAACATCCAGGAGGTGAACGCTCATGTACAAAAAAGAATACCGTCCACGTTTCGTTGATAAAATGGTTGAAGACTATTTGGAAACATTTGGTGCTGTCGTTATTGAAGGACCGAAGTGGTGTGGCAAAACGTGGACATCTTCCATGCACAGTCGAAGTGAGTTTTTGCTAGGAGACCCATCCGGAAATTTTCAGAATAAACATTTGGCAGAAATTTCTCCAGCAACAGTATTAACTGGAGCAACGCCCCGTCTTCTTGATGAATGGCAATCTGTTCCAGGACTGTGGGATGCCGTTCGAGCGGAGGTTGATACTCGTAATGCCAAAGGACAATTCATTTTAACTGGTTCAGCAACGCCGCAACGCAAGGGGATTATGCACAGCGGTGCTGGCCGTATAGGCAGAATCAGAATGCGTCCTATGACTTTATTTGAAGCTGGGCACTCCTCCGGAATGTTTTCACTGCAAAAGATTTGTCAAGGAGAACTTGTTCCGGCCCTGACTGGTGAAGTTGAGTTGCCTAGTTTAGCTGCCCTGATTGTTCGTGGCGGATGGCCAGGCAACCAAACGTCATCTGAACGTAATGCTGGTCTTTTGGCCAAAGAATACATAAAAGCGGTGCTTGAGAACGATATCTATCAAATTGATGAAGTGAAACGCGATGCCCATAAAATCCATCTTCTTCTAAGATCGCTAGCCAGGAACGAAAGCACAACCGCCTCAAATCGGGTATTGAAGAACGACATTCATGAAATTGATGCAGAAAACATTGATGATGATTCAATTACTAATTATCTTGATGTGTGCCGCCGACTTTTTTTGACAGACAATCTTCCTCCTTTTTCTCCGGAAACCCGATCTTCAATCCGAATCAAACAATCGGAAAAACGTCTTCTGGCCGACCCATCGCTTGCCTGTGGTTTGCTGGCACTCTCGCCGCAAGGACTTATCCATGACCTGAATACCTTCGGTTTCCTTTTTGAGGCAATGTGTCTTAGAGATTTGAGAATTTATGCCAACAGCTTCGGTGCTGAATTGTATCATTATCAGGATTATCGGGATAATGAAATTGATGCTGTTATTGAACTTCCAGATAAATCATGGTGTGCCATAGAAATAAAACTTGGGGCGCATCAGATTGATTCTGCGGCACAGGGGCTGTTGAAGATAAATAAAAAAATCGAAGCAAATGGAGGTATTCCTGCTTCTGAATTGTGCGTCATATGCGGGTTAAGCAATGCTGCATATCAGAGACAGGATGGGGTATTTGTTGTGCCAATTACCGCATTGAGAAATTGACCCCTCAAAATGAGCAAAGCCCGGCAGGAATCGAACTCTCACGGGCTTCATTTTGCTCAGAAACTTCGACACTCACGACTTCGACAGAAAGTTCCGTGATTATGAATTTAATCCCATAACCGTGAGTTGGCTTGCAGAACCTCGTAGGAACGCCGGGCGATTTCTTTCGTCATATTGGACTGTAAAATTGTCGTAGAATGAAACTTTACTTGAAGCGAGTCAATGATTCCACAAGGAAATATAGAACCACATAAACGAATACACTGAATTATTCGAACAGAATTCAAAGCAGGTGGAACATGGGACATCGAATTTAAGGGAACAAGACCGATGATGGAGTTAATGGAGGTGACATGACAGACAGTATGAAAACGCATAACATGGAACAGCGAATAACAGCCATTCGCGCCCGGTTGAAGCGACTTTCTACTGAACAGGAAAAACTGGAACAGGAACTCCATGAATTGCTTCTTATTCGGCAACGAACGATTTCTTCTTGGAGCCCACCAGCGCGAACATCCGACCAATATCCTCCGGACAAGAAAATCCGAATATTCCGCAGTTTGTTTCGTGGTCGCGAGGATGTGTTTCCTCGACGTTTTGAGAGCATGAAGACCGGGAAAAGCGGTTATCAGCCGGTATGTACCAACGAGTGGCGACGCGGAATTTGTTCCAAGCCGAAAATCAAATGTTCTGAATGCCAATATCGAGAATGGGTTCCGGTTTCTGACGACATTATCGAAAAGCATCTTCGTGGTTCCGATGAACGAGGTCATGATTTTACCATCGGCGTCTACCCTATGCTGGAAGACGAGACCTGCTTTTTTCTCGCAGTTGATTTCGACAAGCAGAATTTTCGTGAGGATGTACAGGCATTTCTTCTCACTTGCCGACGGTTCAACATTCCCGCCGCCTTGGAAAGATCCCGTTCCGGAAATGGTGCACACGTCTGGATTTTCTTCACTTCGCCAATTCCCGCCCGTACAGCTCGCCGCCTGGGCTGCTTTCTCTTGACGGAAACCATGGAGAGCCGTCCTGAACTTGGATTTGAATCCTATGACAGATTTTTTCCCAATCAGGACACGATGCCGCAGGGAGGTTTGGGCAATTTGATAGCTCTGCCGCTTCAGGCAAAACCACGCCAGCGCGGGAACAGTGTTTTTCTGGATGATGCGATGACCCCCTATCCGGATCAATGGAAGTTTCTTGCCGGAATACGCAAGATGCAACCGGCAGAAGTGGAAACTCTTGCCGCACAAGCTGTGGAAAGTGGACGTGTTACCGCAGTCAAAATGCCGATATTGGAAGAAGACGAGGTTCCATGGGAACAGCCTCCATCTCGCAGGCGAAAAGAAAAAGATCTCGCCGTCGGCCTGACGAAACCACTGGAGATTGTCATAGAAAACGAGATATATTTCACGAAAGCCCAGCTTACGCCGAAATTGCAGACAGCTCTTTTACGGCTTGCTGCATTCCAGAATCCGGAATTTTACCATGCTCAAGCAATGCATATGCCGACTTACGATAAACCTCGTATCATTTGTTGTGTGGAAGATTTTCCGAATTACATAGGTCTGCCGCGCGGCAGTGCCGACGATATCGTTACGCTTCTGGTCGAAAATAAAATACGTTATACCGTATCCGATAAACGAAATCGTGGAAAGCCGCAGAAGTTTGCATTTCAGGGGAAACTCCGTCCAGAACAGGAAAAGGCGGCGATAGCGTTGTTGAAAAATGATCTGGGAGTACTGTCGGCATCTACCGCATTCGGCAAGACAGTGGTCGCGATATACCTGCTTGCAAAACGAGCCACGAACACACTTATTCTTGTCCATCGGGTACAATTACTGAACCAATGGAAGAGCCGCCTGGAAAACTTTCTTGGGATTCCGCCATCGGAAATCGGAATAATCGGTTCCGGCAAAAGAAAACCGACAGGGATCATTGATGTTGCCTCAATTCAGAGTTTGGTGAAGAAAGGAGTCGTCGATGATATTGTCGGCAACTATGGCATGGTGATTGCGGATGAGTGTCATCATCTGAGTGCTTTCTCCTTTGAATCGGTGATTCGCCAGTGCAAATGCCAATATGTATTGGGACTTTCTGCAACACTCACCCGGAAGGATGGTCATCATCCGATCATTTTCATGCAATGCGGACCAGTCCGCTACCGGGTCAACGACAAGCAGCAGGCACTTGAGCGACCATTTGATCATCGGGTCATTATCAGGCCCACGGAACTCACCCTGCCTCCGGAACAGCAGGAAAAGACCACGATTCATACCATTTACGATTTGCTTATTCACCTGAATCCGTGAATTTTTGTTGATGTATTTTTCATTCGGATTCACATGTTGATTTTTGCCGGATTTCCCGGTGTTTTTTGTTCTGATTTCCGATCCTGAT
>URVC01000098.1 GCA_900551245.1 uncultured bacterium
ACCGGCACCCTGCCGGACGCAGGGGGTTCGGGGGGCGGCGGACACGCCCCCCGGCTCCCTCCGGCCCGCAGCCCCCGGCTGCCGGAGTTTTACTCTGATCGAACTCCTCGTTGTGATCGCGATCATCGCGATTCTGGCGGGAATGCTGCTGCCGGCGTTGAACCGGGCGCGGGAGAGTGCCAGGGCTTCGAACTGCCTGGGCAATCAGAAGCAGCTGGGAACCGGGTTGATGCTCTACTCCGACGCAAACGAGGGAATGCTTCCTGCGATGAAACAGGTGATGGATGGACACACCGCATGGTGGACCGACTATCTCATCGGACACAAATTGATCACCGGCGGGGTGCTGGGGTGTCCCTCGGTGAAATCGGTCACGATCGACTGGAAGAACGTCAGCTGGAACGATGCCTTCACCGGGAACGTGAATTTCGAGTGGCCGCATTACGCGATGAATGAATCCTGTGCCCCGTACGAAAACAACGCATTTGTTTCCCGGAAACTCAGTCGTGCCCGGCGTCCGGCCGTGACACTGAGCCATGCGGACACCGCAAGCGGGAACAGTTCTGAGGCGTTGCGGATGTTCACGCCGAATCTGATTCAGCAGTACAACACCACAGGCAGTTTTTCAATCATCGATCTGCGACATGGTCAGGGAGCGAACGTTCTGTATCTCGACGGACACGCCGCCGCGAGAAGATCCCCGACGAAGCTGCCGCTCAATTACTCCGCCGAGGACAATCCGTACAGGAACACGTTCGAGGGTGACACCCAGTTTCCGCAACCCGGAACCTTGTGGGGATTCTGACGAAACGGCGGCGCGGGACAGGCCCGGAAAGGCGAGGAAAGGAAAAACACAATGGAATTGACACTGAGACTGCTTCCGGTTTCTCCGGTAAGTCGCCGGGTACCAATCGATGTGCGGTACGCATTTCGCGGCGGAACTCCGGCGGCATTGCGGCTATTGCTTGACGGGGGGGAAATTCTGCGCGGCGAACCGGGAACGCCCAATGCTGCCGGCTGGTACTCCGGTTGCCGGAAACTGGATCTGCGCAGCTGTTCCGGAACGGTTTCCCTCCGGCTGGAAGTGCTGGATGAAGAAGATCGTCTGCTGGTCTGCGCGGAGCATTCGATTGAGGTGCTCGACCGGGGAACCCGTTCGACCGGGAGGATCGACGGCGCCTGGTGCGGCCTGTACCACTGGAGTGAGGAGGAGGGACGGCTCTGGAATGCGGAATTGAAGCAGTTCACCGCGGAGGACTGGCGCGACCTGGTGCGGGCGATGCACGAAATCGGCATGGATGTGATCGTGCTGCAGGAGCTGTTTCGCAATCAGGAGTATTATGGCAAACACCGCATTCCGGAGACGGGCTATCGGGGGCGGGCCTTCTACCCTTCGAAGCTGTTTCCGGGACGGATGGACCTCGCCTGTCCGGATCCGGTCGAAGCGATTTTCACCGCCGCCGATGAGCTGGGGATGTCGGTACTGCCGGGAATTGGCATGTACGCCTGGTTCGATTTCACGCCGGAGTCGCTGGAGTGGCACTGCCACGTGGCGCGCGAGGTGTGGGAGCGGTATGGACACCACGCCTCCTTCTACGGCTGGTACATCTCCGAGGAGGTGTTCGGCGACCTGAACCGGGGGACGGAGACGCCCGGGGAGATCGTTGCGTTCTTCCGCAAATTCGGCAGTTTGCGCGACGAGCTGAACCCGGCACTGCCGGTGATGCTCGCCCCCAACTGTTTCGGAGTGCCGAACGCGGTGGAGGCGTGGGAAGAGCTTGCGCGGGAAGTGGATATCCTTTGCCCCTTCGGTTTCAATCGGATGCCGGCGGGCGACCTGCCGCCGGAAGAGGCGGTTTCGCTGCTGCAACACATCGCCGACGAGGGGGGCGCGCATCTGTGGATGGATATGGAGGTGTTTTATTTCCGGACAGATACGGCATTGTATCCGCGCCCGGCGGAGGAGATCTTTGCCGAGCTCGACCGTTTCTCCAACTTCGAAAAGGTGCTCTGTTACCAGTTTCCCGGGCTTCTGAACAGCCCCGCGTCGCGGCGGACGCCCGGCGGAGCGGAAACGGTGAAACTCTACAACGACTATCGGAGGCGACTTCATGTTGACGGATAAACTTCTGCTGGTTGATTCGATCATGGTCGGCCTCTATCTGGCGGTCTCGCTGCTGTTGGGAATTTTCGGCGGGAAGCTGCTCGGCATGAACAACGCGCGGGAGGAGGACTACTACCTCGCCGGGCGGAAGATGCCGGGCTGGCTGAACGGCATGAGCGTGGCGGCCACCGCGTTGAACAGCGATGTCGCGCCGCTCTACTGCGGCATTGCGGTGGTGACCGGGATTTCGGGGTGCTGGTTCTTTCTTTCACGCTTCGGCATGGCATTGCTGCTGGCGGCGATTCTTTTCGCGGTGCGCTGGCGACAACTGGGTGTGCGGACGGGGCCGGAGTTTTTCCAGCTTCGCTTCGGTGCGGGGAGAACGTTTGCCCGGGTCTACTCCTCGCTCACCTCGGTGCTGATCGGAATGGTTCCGTGGATCGGTGCGGGTTTGATCGGCATCCATCTGGTCGCCTCCCCGATCTTCGGAATCGAAAGCAAGGCGGTGACTCTGCTCATCATCCTGCCGCTGCTGACTGTCTACGTCTGGACCAGCGGCCTCGCCGGCGTGCTCCTTACCGATGCGCTGCAGGGATTTGTGATCCTCGCAGCCAATCTGGTGATGGTCGGCGCGGTACTCTGGACCTTCGGCGGCCCCTCCGGGCTGGCGGAGGCGGTCGTAAGCGCGGCCGGTCCGGAAAACGGCGCGGCGATCCTCTCGCTGCTGCCGCCGGAGGGCAATCCGGTCCTGACGCCGCTGAGCATCCTCGCCTGGATGGTGATCGTCTCGGTCGGGGCGGGGAGCGCGGTTGGCGCCGACGGGCAGCGGATCTTTTCCTGCCGCAACGACTTTGAGGCGGCGAAGGTGGGGGTCTGGGGCGAGGTGATCCTCTTCGCGATGCTGCTGATGCTGATGCTTCCGGCGACGGGACTTCTGGCGCGTCATCCGGAGTTTTTCACCGCTTCGCCCGCAGAGCGGGAGTTCGCCTACGGCCGGATGCTCGCCGAATTTCTGCCGAAGGGCGGCGTCGGGCTGACGGTCGCGGCACTGCTCGCCGCCGTGATGAGCACCATTTCAACCCATCTGAACTACGGCTCGCAGACACTGCTGAACGATGTGTGGCGTCCGCTGTTCGGCGAACCGGTTCCCGGGCGGGAGGTCTGGATCGGCCGGCTGCTGATGCTCGGCATCGCCGCTCTCTCGGTCGTCGTGGTTTTTGCGGCCGATTCGCTGCTCGGCATCGCTGTGGTTGTGCTCGGCATCTTCGGTACCTCGGCCGCCTTCGGCTGGGCGCAATGGTGGTACTGGCGGATCAATTTCAAGGGGTGGTGCGCCTCTGTGGTGGCCGGTCCGATCGTTTATCTGCTCTGCGGCCGGCTGCTGCCGCTCATCCCGTGGTGGGCGGCGAAGATTGCGGAAGGGCCTGTTCAGGCGCAGAACATGCAGCTGCTTCAGGCGGTGGTTTCACTCGCGGTGAATACCGGAATCTGGTTCGCGGTCACGTTGCTCACCCGGCCGGAGGAGATGGAGGTGCTCAAGGAATTCTATCTGCGCGCCCGGCCGATGGGCTGTTGGGGCCCGGTGCGCCGCGCGCTGATCGCCGAAGGACGACTGCCGGAGGAGTCTTCCACACCGGCGCTGATCCTGCCGGGGGTCGGCGTGGCTGCGGTGGGATTTGCGATGATCGGCAGCGGCGTGCTGGCACTCTCGGCTCTTTACGTCGGCCGGTACCGGGAGGCGCTCCTCTGCGGGATCATCTGCCTGGGCGGCGGGCTTTTCTTCCGGAAAATTTTCAAACGCTACATTTCACGTCTGATCGCAGGGTAAAATTATGGGAAAGGATTGCGCACCATGCAGATAACTGGAACATTTCTCGATGAGATCAGCCACGACATTCCCCACCAGAACTGGGGACGGGCCGAGTGGGATCGGGATTTTGCGTCGATGAAGTCGATCGGGATCGATACGGTGATTCTGATCCGCTGCGGCCACCGCCGTTTCATCACCTATCCCTCGAACTATCTGACGCGGCACGAAGGATGTTACACGCCGCCGGTGGATCTGGTCGATCTCTTTCTTGACCTCGCGGAAAAGTACGGCATGAAATTCTATTTCGGGCTCTACGACTCCGGCAAATACTGGCACAACCACGACTGCGAACGGGAGATGGAGATCAGCCGCGCAGTCGCCGACGAGGTGTGGAACCACTACGGGAACCGCAAGGCATTTGGCGGCTGGTATCTGAATTTCGAGGTCAGCCGCGCCTTCGCCGGAATCACCGAACTTTACGCCGGTATGGGGCGCTATGTGAAACAACTCTCCGGCAATCTGCCGACGATGATCTCGCCGTAAAACGGGTTCGTCGCATCGTTGACCATGAAGGAAAGCTGACGGGTCTCGTTTTTTGTCATGCTGCGCGCGATCATATCCGGCTTGTAGTTGAGCTGCTCAACGGCGTCCAGCACCAGCTTCCGCGTCTTTTCAGACATGCTGCGCGAGCCGTTCAGGACATAGGAGACCGTCGCGGTGGAAACGCCTGCAAGCTTTGCTACATCTGTGCGCGTGACCTTCATGGGCGTTTCCTCCTTCCATTTTGCTACCCGGATCAATGCAAAAAAGCATCAAAATATCAGATAATTCCGGATGATCCAATCCTTTTACGATTGCAGTATATCTTTTCTAAACCGGAAAAGCAAGTATAATTTTACCCGTATAGCAAAATTTGTTGACTTCTCATAATCGCCGGTCTATAATCTATGCAGAATCCACAAAACATTTTGCTGACGCAAAGGAGCAACGCCTATGCGAGTTTCGGGACAAAGCACGGACTACCTGCACATCTCTCCTTCGCGCGCGCTTTGGAGTGTCTGCGCACCGCTGATCCTCGTCAACCTTGTGCTTGCCGTCACAACGACGCTGACGAACCGGCTCTATAGTCAATACGCGGGGCAGACCTATTTCACCGTGACCGGCTATCTGAGTGTCGCCACGACGCTGTTCGTGAACGTCGTTTCCAGCGTCTATACTGCTGCATGGATCAAAATTGCGCACCAGTTCGCCCTGCACGACCATCCGACCGTGACACGCGCGATGAAAAACGCGGGATTTACGGTTCTGCTTGCCAGCGCGGCCTGCGCGGGACTGATGCTGCTGCTCACAGAGCCGGTTCTGCATGCGCTGAACGTTCCACCGGTGTTCGGCGCTGACGCGAGACTTTATTATATTCTGTATCTGATCGCGTATCTGCCTTCCGCGCTTGCGGCGCTCTTTATAACGATCGTCAACGGGATCGGCAGCTCACGGCGGATCTTTTGGATCAACATTATCGTGATCTGCGCGAATCTGCTTGCCGCCGTTCTTCTGCTTGCGGTTTTCCGCATGAAGCTGATCGGTGCAGCCCTGAGCAGCGCGTTGGGCGCGGCGCTGCATCTGCTGGTTTATTGGTTCCTGTTCCGCAGGGAAGGCTATTTCCGCGCGGGAGAACGCTTCCGACCGGACTGGATGCAGACCGCCGCGATCCTGCGCGACAGTGTGCCGATCGCGCTGCAAAACCTTTTCTGTACCGCCGGATACCTGATCGTGACGCTTCAGGCAAACCGCTTGCTTCCGTCTGATTATATTACGGTTTTGAGTGTCAGCCTGCCCCTGACCGGCATCATGAGCGCTATCACCTCGGCGGGACTTGCGTTTGTGCCGCCCAATTTCGCTGCCGGCAATGCCGCACATATCAGGGCGTTTCTGCGGTTATCGCTTGTGTGCTGCGTTCTGTATGGCGCGCTGTGCTGCCTGCTGTATTGGACGCTCGGGGCGTGGTATTTCGGCATGCTGTTTCAGAACCGGCAGATCATCGCTTACGGCGTGGAATACTGGCGCTGGTATGGGCTGGGGCATCTGGCGCTTGGCGTTGTGTACCCACTGCGCACGTTTTTTGTCAGCGTCGGACGCGGAAAGCTGGCGATGCTGTCCGGCACCGGCGAGTTCATCGGGAATGCGTTCTGCGCCGCCGTCCTGATCCCGCGCTGCGGCGCGCTGGGCCGCTCTTTATCCTATCCGCTCGGCTGGCTTGCTGCCGCGGTTTTTCTGCTTGCGGCATATTGGAGTGCCGGGAGGCGATGCGCGAAAATAGACACACGAGCGAACTGATATATTTTGTGACACAGGAGGATTGATCACATGAAATACAAGAGTTTTCATCCGGGGCAGCCGTGGCTGGACACCAATGGGAAGCGGATCCATGCGCACGGCGGCTCTATTTTCTATGAAAACGGCCGCTACTACTGGTATGGGGAAAACAAGGAAAAAACGACTGGCCTTGATTCGATCTGGCACTGGGGAATCCGCTGCTATGTCTCAGGCGATCTTTACAACTGGGACGATCTTGGCCTGATCATTCCGCCGGAGCCGGACGATCCTGCGTCTACGCTGCACCCAAGTAAATGCGTTGATCGTCCGCACATCCTATACAATCGGAAAACCGGAAAATACGTTTGCTGGCTGAAGGTCATGTCCGTGGGCTGCACAGTTCTGACTGCGGATGCGCTGCTGGGGCCATACACCGTCGTACACGAGGGACTCTGGCCGCTTGGCATGGAGCCGGGCGACTTTGACCTTGCGGTCGCGCCCGATGGGAAAGCCTACTATTTCTTTGAACGAGTCCACTCTGAGCTGATCTGTGCTGATCTGACGGATGACTACACCAACGTGACCGGCTATTACAGCACGCATTTTCCGCGCCTCGGTCCACCCTATACGCGCGAAGCACCTGCGCATTTTATCCGGAAAGGGAAGCATTATCTTCTTACCTCCGGTACGACCGGGTACTTCCCGAACCCCTCGGAACTTGCAATTGCCGATACCTGGCACGGTCCGTACCGCGTTCTGGGCGATCCGCATCCGGCGGATGATACGCGCACGTCATTTCATTCACAGATTTCCTCCGTGTTCCGGGTCCCGGGCAAAAAAGACCTCTATA
>URVC01000099.1 GCA_900551245.1 uncultured bacterium
AACTGTCGGGCATTTTCGGAACCATAAGGTTCCCATCAGATGATTATAACGCAATTAAAAGAAAAATTTACTTTTAACTGTTCAAAAGGAGAAACTGTAATCAGAATTTTACATGCTATGTTACTCTTCTTAACAGAATATGACGTGATATTGCATCATACTGCCTATCAATTCATTATTCAGGAGAAAAGGATTACCTGTTTCTTCCGAAAATGAATTCTCCGCGCAGTTTCCGGCGTGCGGTTTCCGTGGGAAGCGCGGCGAGTGCGGCGGCAAGGGCGCCGCATTCTCCTCCGGAGGCGGCGCCGAAATCAAGCGCGGAAGCGTCTCCGGCAGTGAAACCGAGCGCGCCCCGGACGGCTTCCGCGGCGTTGCAGGTATCCGATTGAAGTTCAAAGCGTGGAAGAGGCATGATAAAACCCTTTCTGACAGTTTCCCGGCGATGATGCACTCAGCTGCCCCGGTAAAATGAACCGCATCACCGAGATTTCGCGCAAATCACTCCGTTTCTGACGATTACGGCAGTTCATCCATGGAGACCAGCCGCATTCCCATTTCCGAGGCCTTCTGCAGTAGATGCCGCAGCATATCGACTCCTGTATCGACCGGTCCGGGATTCACGGAAATTCCATGGGAAAAGAACACGATAAGTTTATTTTCTCCTGCCGCATGTTCAAGCGCGGCATCCAGATTGTCATTCGTTGAAGCGTAATATTCTCCAATCCCGCAGCCTCCCAGCGTCAGAGTCCCTGCAATATCCTCAAAAGCCAGAAATGCCTGCGGCTGATCCGCGATCCGGAAGCCTTTTTCCGTATTTGCTGCGTGACATGACGATTGAACGTCCGAATCAGGTCTGGGCAACCGACATCACTTACACGGCAGTTAGCGGTCACCGTGCATTTGTGATCGGAATCATTGATCTATTCAGCCGCAAAGTCATGGCATACAACGTGGTAAATACCATGGACGCCTGGTATTGCGTGGAGACATTGCAGGAAGCGGTCCGGCGCTACGGTCGCCCGGAAATCTTCAATTCGGATCAAGGCAGTCAGTTCACCAGCGCGGAGTTCATCCGAGAGCTGAAGGAGAACGGTATTCGCATCAGCATGGATGGGCGCGGACGCTGCCTAGACAACGCCAAAATGGAGCGCTTCTGGTGGGCGCTCAAATACGAAGACATCAAAATCAAAGAGTACCTGAACCTGGCTCAGCTACGGTTTGGAGTCCAGCACTATGTGAATTTTTACAACTCCAGGCGAATTCATTCGGCACTCCAATATCGGACGCCGGATGAAGTCTATTTCGGCACTTGTAATCGGCAAGCAATGGCATATAGTAAACCAGGGGTCTTTACACCAATCTTTCAATAAAATGTTGTCCAAGCGGGGGGAGAAGCGCAAATCTTCTGTCTGCACAGATTGTTTTCGAACATTTTCACGTCACCGAATAATTATTGAAATCAGGATAAGAAGTGTCAAAAACGGAATTGCTAAAAATATTTTTTCAGGTATAATAAATAATAAATCAAGAGGTGGTATGAGAAGCAAACGCGTTATGCTGATGGCGGAATGGCAGGTGGGACACTTGGTGCATGGGGTGGTCAATTATGCTCATTCCCATAATTGGCATTTAATTCTCTGGCATTCGGGGAGTGTCCGAAGCGCATTACGCAACTGGCGGGGCGACGGCATTATTGCAAGTCTGCCGTATCCCGGCCTATTTACCGGCAAGAATCTGGTCCGATCGGACATGAAGTTGGTGTCTTTGACTGCACTGAAGCAGTCGAGTATACCGTATACCATGGTCAGAGAAAACAATAGGGCCATAGGCAAGCTCGCGGCAGAATATTTCATCAGATGCGGTCATAGGCATTTCGGCGTGTATAGTGCGTCGGAACGCGGAACAAGTTTCTGCGAAATGCTGAAGGAATGGGGATTCGATGAGTGCGCCAGTTTGCCGACCGGTGAACCGGAAAAGCTTCCGCAGTGGTTGGTTCACCTTCCCAAACCTTGTGCAGTGTTTGCTGAAAATGACTGGGATGCGGCCGATGTGATTAATTCGGCCTTGCTGAACGATATCGACATTCCCTCGGAATTGTCGGTTCTGGGAGTGGGGAATGATATCTGCGTCTGTCACGCTCCGTCGGTTTCGCTTTCCAGCATTGACAGTCGCCTTTACCAGCTGGGCTGGTGCGCGGCGGAAGAACTTGACCGATTGATTGAGGGTGGCGAGCCGAAGTCGCAGGGGATTTTCATTCCGCCGGCACCGATTCCGATTGAACGTGAAAGCACGGATTTTGTCGTTCGAGATGACCCGCGAATCAAAGAAATCGTAAATTATATGAAATTACATCTCCAGCAAAAATTGCCGATTCACTCGCTGGCGGTTTATTTCGGGCTTTCCGATTCTGCCCTGTACAAATTGTTCGCAACTCAGTTCAATGCATCTCCCAAGCAGATTCTTCAAGAATTGAGATTGAAGCAGGCGGATTATATATTACGCATGGAAACTTGCACCATGAAACAGGTTGCGGCCAAGGCGGGATTTCCTACTTTAGCGGCATTTTTTGAAATTTTTAAAAAAAAATATGGCTGTACTCCCGGAGAGTGGAAGAAAAGCCTTCCTAATCTTATAACCGAAGAAGGATAAAATGTTTGCATTTCAATCGGATACTTATCGTGGTCTGCCGTTCTGGTCATGGAACGGAAAACTTTGCGAAGAGGAATTGCGTCGTCAGATCCGGGTTTTCCGGGAGATGGGGTATGGCGGCTTTTTTATACACTCCAGATCCGGCCTGAATACGGACTATCTCGGCTGCGAGTGGTTCGATTTGGTTCGCGCCTGTATTGATGAGGCGCGTCTTCAGGGGCTGGAGGCATGGCTGTATGATGAGGATCGTTATGCTTCCGGATCAGGTAGTGGGGAAATCGGCAAAAATAAACATTTCCGGCGGCGCTCCCTTGAAATTGCCGTATTAGACAAACCGGTTTACCGTCGGAATGATTTGGCATGGTTTGCCGGCGAGTTGCGCGGAACGGCACTGTTCCGCTGCCGCCGGTTGGGGAAAGGGGATTGCCTGCGGAGTGGAGAATCGTTTTTGCGTTTTTATGTACAGTTCGACAAAGCAAATTCCTGGAACAACGGAGGCTACTTCTCCGACATGATGAATGCGGACGGGATTTCAAAATTCATCAAGATGACTCATGAGCGTTATGCGGAAGAGTGCGGTTCCGAATTCGGCGGTTCGGTTCCCGGTATTTTTTCAGATGAGCCCAATTGTTCCAACTGGACGGAGGATATGGAAAAGAAGTTCGCGCAACGGTATGGTGAAAATCTGCTTGACCGTCTGCCGGAACTGTTCTTTGAAATTGACGGGCGCAGCTGTTCCAAACTGCGCTGGCAGATGGCCGAACTCCGAACGGAGCTTCTGGTTTCCGCTTTCGCGGTGCAGGCGGCTGAATGGTGCAGAGAACATCATCTGCTTTACACCGGGCATGTGTTCGGCGAGGAAGACGTTGTCGCGCAGGCGACGCACTGCGGCTCCGCCATGCGTTTCGTATGGCATATGGATATACCCGGCGTGGATGTGCTGAGTGATCATAACCTTATTTATGATGCTATGCTCCAGACGGCTTCCGTCGCCCATCAGAATGGAAGTCAACAGGTGTTGAGTGAATCGTTTGCTGGAACCGGCTGGGATTTTCCGCTGTATGCGCAAAAGGCATACATGGACTGGCAGCTGGCACTAGGAATTACCCGTTTCTGCAGCCATTTGGCCTTTTATACTTTGCAGGGCGAGGCCAAGCGTGACTATCCGCCGAGTATTCACTATCAGTCGCCTTGGTATAAGCAGGAGAAAACGTTGCAGGATTATGCATCAACTGTTGGTTTCATGCTCGGATCCGGTAAACCGGTACGTCCGATTCTGGTCGTGCATCCCCTTGAATCCACTTGGTTTTGGAAGCCTCTTGCCGCCTACAGTCGCAAGGATCGCGAAAATGAAGCCCGCAGGCTTCCCCGGCTGCGCAACATTCTGCTCCGGGAAAAGCTGGCTTTCGATTACGGCGACGAAGCAATTATTGCCGAACACGGAAGTGTTTGCGACGGAGTATTACGCATCTGTCATGCGACTTATGCCGCAGTCGTTCTGCCGGAACTCCGGACAATCAGGACAACAACCCTTTCGCTGCTGGAACGTTTTGCCGATCTCGGCAACAAAGTATTTTATTTAGGGAATATACCGGAATTTGTCGATGGCGAATTATCTTCGGAAGCATTGCGGGTCTATCGGAAATTTGTTCTGACAAGTCCGGCAGATTTACCCGTTAAACTTGCGGCAGTGCAGACCGTTTCCGTAATGGATGGTTGTGGGAATGCCGTAGAATCTGTATTGTGCAACGAGGTGCAATGCGGTGCTGAACGGCGGCTGTTTCTCTGCAATACCGGTTGTCCGCTCCCGCTGGGGTCTGGCATGATGATGGCCAAGGGAGCTGATGAACGGACGCTTGTCGTTCCGCAGGCGATGATCCGCTGGAAAGGGGAACTGAGACATCCGCCATGTGAACTGGAGCCATTTTCCGGGCGTCGTTTACAGGTGAATGCCGTTTACAGGGATGGCTGGTGGGAATTCCCAACCCGCTTCGGCAGATTGGAATCGAAACTTTTTCTGGCCAGCGAGGATTGCGGAGAAAAACAGACCAAGCCGGTCGCGGCTCCGGCGGAATCCGCTCGACGGCTCACGATCTCTGATGGCTCGTGGCGTGTTCGGCCGGATGAACCGAACGTGCTGCCGCTTGATTTTGCGGAATATTCCATTGGCGGCGGAATTTTTCAGTATGGTCATGTCCGAGAGGCGGATACGGCGGTACGGCGGTATCTGGGGCTTCCGAAACGCAGTCACGGAATGGTCCAGCCGTGGAAGCAGAAATATCTGCAGGACAACCTGCGAAGTGTCGGGACTGTTCTGCGTTTCCAGTTTGAATGTCGTGAAATACCGGAAGAATTATCGCTGGCGTTGGAGGAAGCCGTCCGGTATGATATTCAGCTGAACAGCCGGCCTGTTGAATTCCGGGATGTCGGCTGGTGGTGCGATTCCTCTCTGCGGATCGTGCCGTTGCCGACTGAAGCTTTGCGGACCGGAGAAAATATTTTGGAACTGCATTGTGAGTACTGCGGTGCGATGAGCGGTTTTGAAGCGATTTATCTGTTGGGGAATTTCGGCGTATTTGAAAACGAACTGACTGCCCCGGTTCGGTTGCTGCATCCCGGAGACTGGGGGCTTCAGGGATATCCGTACTATTCCGGGAATATGACGTTCAGTTTTGATTTTGAATGGTATGAACCGGCGGGGACGCCGGCATTTCCGGCAATTGCGGAATGGCGTGGGTCAGCAATCGGATTCGCAGTGAACGGCGGTGAACCGCAGATCGCTTTTCTGCAACCGGAACAGTTGAATCTTGGAGAATATCTGAAACCGGGCCGAAATACGATTGAAATCACGGTTTACGGAAGCAGACGCAACTCATTCGGGCCTTTCGGCGCCGAACCGGTTTCCATGGTCGAGCCATCGGGATTCTCTTATGCAACTCCAGCGGAACGCCGATTAAAACCGTACGGTTTGTTGAGTGAAATACAACTGATTTTCGAGCGCTAGGAGGTGTGAAATTCTAGAATAACACTATTTTGATAAACGTTGATATTGTGAGCAACTGTTAATTGTGAAAGGGAGCAAATGAAAATAACGGCTTTTGAAATGATGAAAGTGAAAAAAAGTTTTACTTTGATTGAGCTGCTTGTGGTTATAGCGATTATCGCCATCTTGGCAGGCATGTTGCTGCCCGCCCTGAACAAGGCGCGGAACAAGGCGCAAAGTACCACATGTCTTAATAATCAAAACCAATTGATGAAAGGACATTTGCTTTACGCCTCTGATTTTGATGGCTATATTTTTTTCCGCAACCCGCATACCCATTGGCCGAGTGTATTAGGTAAAAACGGCCTGAAATATGTTACCAAAGAGAACGTATATTCTTGTCCGGCGTATAAAGGAGCTCCCGACAGTGAGCTAAACCTGGAATGGAATACATACGGCTTGTATAAAGGCGATAACGGCTCCGGTTTTGGTGGTGACAATTATTGGAATCATAAGACCGACGGGCCTGGAAATGGGCCTTTTGTTCCATTTATCGGAAATTTTGTTGCGAGTCACAAGGATTTTATAGGCTATGTCCTACGTCGAATGAAACAGCCCTCCCAATTGGCTATGCTTGCCGATACAGTAATGCTTTCCAATGCGAGGTGGACACAGGTATTGCAATGGGAGCCGACTGACCACTCTAACGGCGCAATCCATGTTCGTCACGACCAGAGAGCAAATATCGCTTTTGCGGATGGACATGTTACACCACAAACGGCAGTTCAGTTAAAGGAGTTGCCGTTCCATATATGGAGAACCATTCAGGGGGAGTCGATGAAAATCCTGTGGGGGGGGAAGTGAAAGAATGAAAGGAGATGGTATGATAAATAGCTGACGTTTGCGGTTTCTGCTTGCGGCGTGTAACTTATGGCGATTAACTTACACGTATGGAAGCGGACAGGTTGCAGACTGAATATTTA
>URVC01000100.1 GCA_900551245.1 uncultured bacterium
CGCAACGGTTATAATTTATCGAAAACTTGCTGTTATTTAGGGATAGGTTCTAAGTCGCTCGCCGGTTCCAGAGTTATTCCGCGGCGAATACGATGGTGAGACTGTATTTTTTATAGAGAGTGCCGCTGCCGGCGGCTGAAACATGCCCATCCCCCCAGGCCGAGTTGACCATCCACCGGTTGTGTGCGGTCCACGGAGAGGAGCCCCAGTCCTTGGGACCATCCGCGGTGAGTTTGGATTTTGAACTGCCGTCCGGCGCCTTTCCATCTGCAAGGAAAAGAAATTCGGAAGGACTGCGGAGAAGTTTGAAATTGACAAAACTCACCGTATCGGTTTTAATCCGGGCGCTGAGCTGCTGATGCCCCCGGTTGACATATCTGCCCAGAAAATTTGCCGGATAGGCATAGTCGGAGACATATTGATAATCGCTGCGATTCTCGGGCTGTTCCACGAATTTCGCTTTCGGGCAGTTGTAGGAGTTCCACTCGCCTTTTCTGAGGTATCCCCCGAGTGCCAGACAGGCGGACCAGGTCTGTTCAATCTTGTTGACGGTGCCATCCACCAGAATGACATCATTATATTCGTTCATATACATTCTGGTTTTCATCATCATCTGTTTCATGTTGTTGCGACATTGTGCATCCCGTCCCTTCTCCCGGGCCTGATTGAGAGCGGGCAGCAGCAGCGCCGCAAGAATCGCGATGACCGCAATCGTTACAAGCAGTTCGATCAGAGTAAATGCGGTGTGCGGGTACTGTTTCATTCTCGGGTTGCTGAATAAATTTCTCATGGCGCTTTCCCTTTCCGAAAATACCGTTTTTCGGCTTGAGCTTCGCAAACAGGCACTTCTGCACGCGACGAAAACATGAATCCGCCGGTGTTTCCACTCTTATTATACTCAGAATATCGCCAAAAACAATAGATTTGAATGAAACAAAATGCAACAAAATAAGCAGAAAACAACGTTTTTTTCCTTGAAAAACAGTCGACGCACTGCTATTGTGAACCGGAAGCAGGAGCTGGAGATATGAAAAAGACATCGATTCGAACCATCGCATCGGCCCTGGAACTCTCCGCCGCCACAGTTTCCCGCGCCCTCTCCGACAGTCCGCTGGTGGCGCCGGAAACCCGGCGGAAAATTCTGGAGAGCGCCAGAGAGCTGGGGTATCGTCGCACCCAGAAGCGAAAACGCCTGATGGTGGCGCTTTCCGACCGGTTCTACCGGGGGGTCTACGATCTCAGTCTGCTGGAGGAGATCCTTCAGCAATGCCGCAGCCGCGATTACGAACTTCTGCTTGCCACGGAATCAAATTTCCACAGTCTGAAAGAGTATGCCGTCGATGGCCTCTTCTCGCTCTGCTACAACCGGAAAACCAATCAACAGCTGGCCCGCTCCTACCGCTGCCCACTCGTCTGTTTCAACAATTACGAGTGCCATCGGGAGGGAATCTTCTCCGTGAACTCCGATGAAGCGGGGGCCATTGCGGCGGCCGTGGAGCTGTTTCATGCAAACGGCCACCGGAGAATCGCCCTGCTTGCAGAGGTTAATATCGGCTATTCCAACTGGAAACGCCGGGAACAGTTTCAACTTGCCATCGACAGACGGCCCGAGTTGACCGGGTTTCTCTATGAATTTTATGTCGGAACAGAATTTGTGGAGCTCACGCCCAGAATCCGAGCAGACAAGGTCACCGCTCTCCTCCTTCCCCATGAGGGATTTGACTTGCATCTGCTCCGCCATCTGGAAAAAGCCGCGTTGCATGTTCCACGGGACATCTCCGTAATCGCCTGGGAGAATCCGCAATTGTCAAAGCACACCCTTCCGCCTCTGACCACCTTCTGTCAGAACTATCCCCGCATGGCAGACGAAGGAATCCGCCTGCTGGAAAATCTGTTGCAGCTTTCCGAACGGCAGCCGCGCAACATTCTCATTCCTTACCTGTTTCTCAAGCGGCAGAGTGTCGCCCCCCCCTCCTGACGGGCAAGAGACGGCCTCTCTTGCCGGGAATCGCGTACTGTCCGTCTCTCTTCGCGACAGGCGAAAACCGCAACGGCGGGGGGTGAGAGAACAAAATTCCAGCTTTTTCCCGAGCAGAGCTTGAATTCGGCGAAAACGGATGTATTGTAATATTTCCGTAATTTGAACAATTTTGTCTTACGATAAAAAAAGGAAAAGAGAACATGAAAAGAACATTCCAGCCCTCCAGCCGCCGCCGCAAGCGCCGCATCGGTTTCTTCGCCCGCATGGCGACCCGTGCCGGCCGTCTGGTTCTGAAACGCCGCCGCCAGAAAGGCCGGGCCCGGCTGACTGCGTAACGCTTTTCTACGATCTGACCGCCGACATCGCCGGCGGTTCAGTCGCCCGTTGGGTTTCATGTTGAAAAAGACGTTGAAAAAACCGGATAGACTTCGGTTCAAATCGGAATTTGACCGGGTCCGGTCCGACGGGACCAAACTGGTGGGGCCGAGCATGCTTCTGGTCTATGCGGACGCCCCCGACAGTTTACTTCGATGCGGAGTCATATGCGGCAAGAAATACAGCCTGCTCGCGGTGAAACGCAACCGGGCGAGGCGTCTGCTCTGGGAGAGTTTCCGACTTCTGCGCGAAACAATTCCTGCCAAATGGATTATCCTGATTCCGCGCAACCGGATGAAACACCGGAAGCGTCAGGAGGTGACCCGCGAAATGGCGGAACTGCTGACCAGAGCCAATCTGATTCCGCCCGGGTCGGCGTTGCCGCCCGAATGCTGATTGCAATCATTAAGGTGTATCAATGGGCAATTTCCCCGCTGTTGCCCAATTGCTGCCGCTTTGAGCCGACCTGCTCCCGCTACGCGGTCGAAGCGTTGCGGCTTCACGGATTCTGGCGGGGGACGGGGCTGACAATCTGGCGTCTGATGCGTTGCCAGCCGTTCTGCCGGGGGGGGATTGATCCGGTTCCTCCCCCTCGACGAGATTGCCCCGGCGCCCGCCGGAGGAGCAGATGACTCCCTGAACAGTTTCCGGGCGCCTGTGCGGCAGAGTATGGAAGAGAGGGTTCTCTTCGAACTGTAAGGACTTAACGTGAAATTCGATAAAGAGACGGCGATCGCAATTGCGATCTGCGTGGTGATCCTCTTCGGCTGGGATCCCTTCTGCCGCTACATGGGCTGGATCCCCGATCCGGCAGTACCTGCTGCACAAACCGCGCCGGCCGCCGCGCCGGCCACAGTTTCGACGCCTTCCCCGGCAGCGCCGTCTCCGGCGGTACAGGAACCAGCCGCTCCGGCAGTCCGCCCGGTCGAACCGGTTCTGGCGGCGAAACCGCTTCCGCCAGTGGAGCTCAAGAATGCGGATATGACGCTGCGGATCAATCCGCTCGATGGTTCGGTCAGCGGCATCACGATGAATCACTATCTCAACGCCGGCCAGACCGCTCCGGTCACACTCGACCACACGCTCGGTCAGCACACGGGAGCACTCTCGCTTTTCGAGCCAGGCTCCCCCTGGGTGGTCACCGGAGTTCTCTCCTCCCGGCTCACGGCCGACAGCTACGAACTGGAGCGGAGAATCCGCACCGCCTCCGGCACGACGTTCGACCTGCTTCAGAAATGGCAGATCGCCTCCTCCGGGTACGAGACCCAAATCTCGCTGGAGGTGAAAAACCGCAGCGGGGTACCGCTTTCCTTCAGCAATCTGGTGTTCAACGGCGGTGATTTGGCTCCGTGGACGCTGATTTCCGGGGATAAAGTACGGGTCGCTTCGCACCGGATGGACTACATGACCGCGGCCGGGAAATTCTTCGATATCAAAGCCGGCTGGGATGACGAGGATTTCTTCCAGAATCCCGCTCCGACGGTCTCCTGGGCGGGCATCGGCAACAAATATTTCACCGTGCTCCTGACGGCGGCGGAACCGTATACGCTGTATCAGGCGCGTACGTTCCGGCTCCGCGGCCAGGAAAAGGATGAGATCATCACCGTCGGCGCCCGGCTGGCCCCCTTCGTGGTCGGCGCGGGGGACTCGAAGCAGTTCGCGTTCCGCTACTACTCCGGCCCTAAGGTGATTGCGCAGCTGGATGCGTTTGATACGACCACCGGCCGCGTGATGCACCTCGCCTGGGGGCCGCTCGATTATCTCGCCCGGCTTCTGCTGTGGATTCTGGTCAAACTGCATGGCCTCTGCGGCTCCTACGGGGTGAGCATCATCATTCTGACGCTGCTGGTGCGGCTGCTCTTCTACCCGGTCACCGCCAAAGCCAACGCTTCGATGAAAAAGATGCAGGCGGTACAGCCGAAGATCCAGGAACTGCGCGAAAAGTACAAGGACAATCCGCAGCTTCTGAACACCAAGATGATGGAGCTCTACCGGACGGAGAAGGTCAATCCGTTCGGCGGATGCCTGCCGATTCTGTTGCAGATTCCGGTCTTTTTCGCGCTGTACGCCACGCTGGACGGGGCGGTGGAACTGCGGCAGGTGCCGTTTCTCTGGTCGCATGACCTGGCGACGGCGGATACGGTGGCGCGGATTCCGCTCTTTCTCTTCGGCTGGAGCCTGCCGATCAATCCGCTGGTGATCGCGATGACGGTTTTGATGGTGATTCAGCAGCGCATGACGCCGATGTCGATGGATCCGGTACAGAAGAAGATGATGATGGCGATGCCGATTGTCATGCTGATATTCCTCTACGATCTGCCGTCGGGGCTGACGCTCTACTGGACGGTCAGCAACATATTCAGTATCATTCAGCTGCGTCTCCAACAGCGCAGCGGGAACGTGCAGTGCGCGGCGCCAGTCAAAGACGCCAGATAAAACCGGGCCGCGCCAACCGGAATTCAACATTAAGGAAAAGGGAAGAAGTCAATGTCAGACAACGAGAAGCTCCAGGAGCAGAAGGAAAAGATCATCAAAACGCTGGCCACCATGTTTGATTACCTCGGGCTCAATGCCACGCTCCGCATTGAGGAAAAGGGGAACCGGCTGGCGGTGAAGATCACTTCGGATGATGCGGGCCGGATCATCGGCCGCAAGGGGCAGGCGCTGGAAAGCCTTCAGCTGCTGCTCAACCGGATCATGTTCAAGGACAACGAGGATTGCCCGCACATTCTGCTGGACATCGACGGCTATGCGAAGGGCGAGCGGGAAGCGCGTGCTCCGCGTGAGAATGAGGAAGAGAACGGGGAACAGCAGCCGCGCCGTCAGCCGCGGGAACGCCGTGAGCGTCGCCGCTACAACGACGGGGGCGAACGCAATTCGACGGCCCAGCTGGAACAGCAGGCGCTGGATGCGGCCAAAGAGGTGAAGCGCTGGGGTGATCCGGTGAAGCTGCCGGAGATGAATGCGCACGATCGGCGTATCATTCATGTGACTTTGCAGAACGATCCGGAGATCACGACGGAGTCGGAAGGCGAAGGCGCGTTCAAGAAAGTTGTAATTTCTCTGAAAAACTCCTCAAATTGAGCTTGCTTTTCCGGCGTTCGCGGTATATATTATAAACTGTTGGCGCCGGAAAGGTGTTAACCAAACAATCCGTCGGGGTGTGGCTCAGTCTGGCTAGAGCGCTGCGTTCGGGACGCAGAGGCCGGAGGTTCAAATCCTCTCACCCCGACCATTTTTTTTTGACTTTCCGCCGATCGGTATTCCGGTCGGCTTTTTCGTTTCGAGGGGTAACTCTCAACTCTCATTTTTCCTGACAGCGGAGAATCTCCATTTTTCTCTTATGAAGGTGTATTTCAGACCGTCTTCCGGCAATTTCTCCAGGGAGTAGAGGTCGCAGGCTTTTCGATTGGAAAAGCAAAAGTCGGGGAAACACACATGGCAAAGAGGATGACCTTTGATCATCATATTCTTCAGCTCTGGATGCTCTTTTTGCTATTTTATCTTAAGTAGATATTATCAAGCAACAAACCGAAATAGAGCTTTCTTTAGCAAGTCAGGCCTGCCAGCAACATGGTACCATTTATTCTGAGGCTTGGCAACATTTATAATGGAGTACAAAAGACTAGAATATAGTAAATAACTGCCTGGTCTTATAACGCCCCCTTGAAGAAAAGGAGTACATTACAGAGTACCACTGCCATGGGTAGCGGAAACTCTGAATTCAAGATCCAGACTTAAATGCTTCAGGTACTGATTGGTGATTATTTAATTCAGAAAACAGACTTATTTTTAGAGCTTATCAACTAATAAATTGATTTTAATAGCTCCTTGTGCTATATT
>URVC01000101.1 GCA_900551245.1 uncultured bacterium
GAATGTGTCCGGGCGGTCTTTCCCGCCGATGGCGTGAAAATTGAACTCAGAACGCAGGAAGTAGCGGACATATCGGAGTAATTTACAGTTCTCTGTCACACGGTGATTTTTTTCTCGCAAGCATATGAGAGTCTTTCCCATGTTTGCGTAACACTTCCTGACATTTTCCCGCCGGGATTTTGAATAGCATACCGACCAGTTTGAGAACCGTCACAGGCTCAGTTCTTCAATGCTGTAATCGGAACCACAAAGACGCCGTCCGGTCTCTGATATGCAGCATTGGCAAGACCGCATACGACAATCAGGGTAGACGCCGGAACGCCATCTGCTTGTTTGATTTTTTCATTGACGGTCAGCAGGTTTTCTGCCGCTTTGTCTATCTGATTGGCTCCGAGCTTAATTTCCAATGCACACCAGGACTTGTCCGGCAGTTCAATTACCGCATCAATTTCGTTATCCCTGTAATCACGGTAATGATACAATTCTCCATCGAAACAGTTGGCATAGATCCTTAAATCCCGTTCACATAACGCCTCAAACAGGAAACCGAAAGTCTCCAAATCCTGAATCAGTCCCGTAGGAGAAAGCTTCAATAAGGCACACGCAAGGGACGGATCTGCCAGATGACGTTTTTCTGCCTGTTTTGTACGGATTGAAGAACGGGCACCCGGTGCGAAAGGAGGCTGATTATCTAAAAGAAAAAGACGGCGGAAAACATCAAGATAAGTACTGATGGTATCATCATCCACATCTTCCGCATCCACTGCCTTGATGTCATTTTTCAGGGTTTTATTCGTGGCGGTTGTACTCTCATTCCGTGCCAGGGATTTCAGCAACAAACGCATTTTATGCACATTCAGCTTTACACCGTCGAGACGATAAACGTCATTTTCCAAAATAGCGCTGATGTATTCCGCAGCCATCAATCCGGCTTGCTTTTCAGGCACGGTCAGATTGCCGGGCCAGCCGCCGCGAACAATATATTGCGCCAGTTTGAGAAGTTCAACTTCCCCTGTTATTGTCGGAGAAAGTTCACCCCGGCACAAATTTTCCAAAGAAATGCTTCCGGAAGAAAAACCCGCCTCAAACAGGCTCATCGGACGCATCCGGAGCCGCCCGATGCGACCGGCTCCACTATGCAGAATTCCTTTTCGATTCGGGGTGGCCGAACCGGTCAGGATAAATTGCCCTTTTGCATTACGGGCATCAACTTCAGCACGCACAGCATCCCATAAGGGCGGTACTTCCTGCCATTCATCAAGTAAGCGTGGGGTACTTCCGGTCAAAACAGTATGGGGAGACATCTCGGCAAGATGCTTGTTCTGAAAATTACCATCAGGATCGCCTAGAAAAAACTCACTGTTGCAATGTTGGGCGGAAGTCCAAGTCTTTCCACACCATTTCGGACCTTCTATAACAACCGCACCGAATGCACTCAAGTAATCTGTCACGGTCGTGTCTATCAACCGCGGAAGGTAGTTTTTCTTTTGCATAAGTATACTCCTCAATCAATCCGAATTCTTTTGGTTGAAATATATTATATTCGGTTATATTTTACAAGTGGAATCGGTCATATTTTTAATTTTTGTTCGGTATTTTTTAGAGCTAACCTCTATTATAGCACTTATTACCGGCTGATTATGCGGAGGGAACCAAAATCTGCGAGTTCTGCTTTTGTCCCGGTGAAATAAGTCGCGGTGATTTGCGTATCTTTATCTATGACATTTTTCTCTTTGATTTTGGTACTGGCTAAGGATAATTCCCACTTCGGCATCCAGATGCGTTTACGGATACGGAGCCGGGGCAGTGTCACATCTCCGTAGAGAGTATGAAATTCCACCCGGTCGGCATAACTGGTCGCCGTGATTTGAGCGTCATTCAATAGACTTTCATACAACCCATGATCCAAAGTTTTTTCGGCAAGAGCGTCAAATTGGGCTGCCAGGACATGCGTTTGCAATTCTTTCAGGTTTCTGTCGCTCATGGAACTGTTCTTCAGCTCCATGACCTTCTGCAAGAGCTGATTGCGCCGTTCCCTGTTGCGTGCCAGCAGATTTCGCAACTGTTCCGCTGTAGCAAGACCATCCAGAAACATTTCATGAAGCTGTTCCTCCTTCGTTGCCAGATTTTTCAACTCCACATCATATTCCGCCAGTCTCTTTTTCTCTTTCAGCACTTCCGAAGCCTTGCGAAAGCGTTCGATCAAAGCAATGGAAAGCAGCGGATAGATGGCATCATAAAGAGCGGGTTCTCCACGGGAACCGGACTCAAAACGAATCCGGCTGTTACGACAATCCGCATGACTACGGTCAAGCGTCTGTTTATTACAGGTATAGTAAACTTTTCCATGTTCCAGCAGACAGATCAATTTTCCTCCGCATTCCCCGCAGTAAAGTCGGCCGGATAAAGGAAGCCAGTGTTTCTTTGCTTTCACATGATATTTCGCACGCTTCTGCGAAATGATTTTCTGAACATCCTGCCACTGCTCGAATGAAATAAACTCCTGACCGGTAATCTGCACATTTTTAATCAACTCGCCCTGGCTGTTATACTGATAACCGCAGTAAATCGGCTGTTTTGCAATAGCATAAATCGAACTTTCATAGAAAAAGATTTCCTTCCCCCAGCGTTCATTGCAATCCCGGATGATTGCCCGGTAAGGACGATAGGCACAAATGTTGTCGTAGACGAAGCGGATGATTTCAACCCATTCGGGAATCACCTCGATTTTTCCGTTGCCGAGGTAGCGAATGCCATACATTTTCGCATCGCTGCAAAGTTTGCCGCTGTCTTTCTTGATCCGAAAAGCGTTGATGCTGTTTTGCCGTTTCTTTTGCAAATCCTCATACAAAATCTGATTTTTGATCAGTGTAATCAACTGCTGATCGAACTTGCTCAAATCAATTGTTCCACCCTGCACCTGTAGAACTTTGACATTGTTTTCCTTGAGAAGCTGATTGATGTGTCCTTCCAGAAAGCTCCCGTTGATCGGACGATACAGCCGGGTCAATTCATTAACCAGCACAAAATCAACCTCGGAAAGTTTGAGCAATACCTGACTCAGCCCCAGACGGAAATCCTTTTTCGTACTTTGCGTGAGACTCCAATTCATATATGCTTTGTCAAGCCTGGCAATTTCCTCCGCTCCCACAGGATAAGTCTCCCCACTGGTGTTCAGGTCCTTATAAATGCCAATTACCTCAAGTTTTTCTTTTGCCGCCAGCTTCTTGCAGTTGGCAATCTGTGCCTCCACCGACTCCGAAAAATCATCCTTCCCACTGCTCTGACGTGCATAAATCAACGCTTTCATTGCCCAATTCTCCTTCCGCTTTTCTTCTTGTCATCGCTAATATACTGCATATAAGTATATTTGACAAGTTATCTTTGTCGTGATCACGATCATCGCAATTCTGGCCGCCATGCTGCTGCCCGCATTGAACCAGGCGCGGGAATCGGTGCGAAGAACCTCCTGCACCAACATTCTGAAACAATACGGAGTTGCAGGAACTCTCTATGCTTCAAACTACAGCGACTACTGGGTTCCGGTCAAACCCTCCTGGTATAACGTCAACGAATTCCGCCGCCTGCTCGGAACGTTTCTGCTGACGGAAGGCATGACCTCGTCGGTGGTGTTCGGCCAGGGGCTGGTCTGCCCCTCCTCCAAGGGCTACATGACGCCGGGCACTCTGAACGAGCAGTCCGGATGCCGGGTCGACTGGAGTTACGGCGTCTCCTACAAGGATTTTGAAGCGGAGTGGAGCAACGGCGACAAAGCGTTCAAGATGAGCAAACTGGCGCGGCCGAGCTCCTCGGCGGCATTCGCGGATGCGCTCGATTTTCTGCTGTACAAATTCGATCCGTTCAACACGGGCGACTACGGGTACCTGGTCTCCGGCCGCGAAGAGACTCCCACCGGTAAGGGGGTGCTGGCCTACCGCCATAAGGAGACCACCAATCTGCTCTTTTTCGACGGTCATGTCGACTCTATGAACGGCCATCAGGTCAAAGAGAAACTAACCTCCGAACGGACCAATCCATTCCTTCATTTTGATAAAAAGTAGGAGAGACGCCATGAACGCCCGATATCTTTTCGCCGCCCTGTGCCTCAGTACGGCCGTTGCCGGGCTGGCGGAGCTGCCGCCTTTCTACCCGGAACTTGCACCGGAACACGCCTTCGACAGCGCGTTGACACCGCCGAATGAGATCGCGGTCAACGGAGTGAAACCGGCAACCTTCACTCGCCTCCGTTCGCTGAATGGCAGGGAGTGGAAAATCCTGCCGCCGGTGAACTCCGCGGTCCCCTTCCCCGATTCCATTGACCTCGACAAGGGATATCTGGCTCCGGATTTCGACGATTCCGCCTGGGATTCGATCCCGGTTCCCCTCGACTGGAACAGACAGTATCCCGGCGTCTATTCGCAGAAACAGCCCTATGTCAAGGGGTTTTACCGCCGCAGTTTCGAGCTCACCCCCGCGGAACTCTCCGGGCGGCGGGTCCTTCTCCGCTTCGGAGTCATCGGCTATGACGGAACTGTCTTCGTCAACGGCCGTAAGATCGGCCGCCACAAGGGGGACTTCACCCCCTGCGAATTCGATGTTACCGACGCGGTCAGACCGGGACGCAATGTGCTGGCGATCCGGGTGCTTTCGGATTTCGGAACGGTCCACGGCAACATTCCGGCAGCCGGTCATGTGTACGGCTCCCAGTGGGGCTGGGGAAACATCAAAGCCGGGCTCTGGCAGAGCGTCGAACTCGCCTTTGTCCCGGAGATTTATCTGGAATCCCTGCGGATTTCGCCGCTTCTCGCAGAAAAGTCCATCCGGATTGACTACACGCTCAACAACCGCAGCGGGAAAGAATTTCACGGCACTCTCGCCTTCGCCGCGCTTCCGGCCCGCAAGGGGGAATCCGGGCGGGCGATCGGGGAAATTTCTCTGCCGCTTTCCCTGAAAACGGGAGCCGGTTCCGGCAGTGTCAAACTGAAGCTCCGCAATCCGGTTGAGTGGTCCCCGGAACATCCCTGTCTCTACTATCTGGCGGCAACCGTGTCGGCCGGCGGGAAAGCGGTTTCCGGAGCGGTGGAGCGGTTCGGCTTCCGGGAGTTTAAAATCATCGACGGCAAGTTTCATCTGAACGGGAAACGCATCTACCTTTTCGGCGAAAACATCCGTTCGGTCGATTTCGGCGGACGCGGCACGACGCCGGCCGAAGACGCGGCGAACCTCCGCAAATACATGAACGGCTTCAAGCGGCAGGGCGTCAACATCATCCGGAACGCCCACCTGCCGATCCTTCCGGCCGCGCTTGAGATCGCCGATGAAATCGGACTCATGATCTACGACGAATGGGGCTGGAGCTTCACGAACCTTCTCGACGAAAAAGCGTTTCAGGAGAACAACGACCGCGAGCTGCGCGAATGGCTCCGGCGCGACTACAACCACCCGTCGGTGGTCATGTGGTCCGGCGCCAACGAGGTCCGGCACCGGGAAAAACCGGATGTCAAGCGCCAGCTCGACCGTCAGATCGACCTCATCCGTGAATTCGACAAATCGGGGCGGCCGGCCGTTTCGTTCTCCGGCTCCGCCTCATGGATCAGCTACGGCATCGAGCCGCTGAACACGGATTTCCTCGACCTGCACAGCTATCACGGGCTCTCCGTGAACTCCTGGACACGCTGGAACAAGAACATCAACGACGCCTACGACGGT
>URVC01000102.1 GCA_900551245.1 uncultured bacterium
GCCGCAAGCAGAAACCGCGAACGTCAGCTATTTATCATACCATCTCCTTTTTCTGCAAGGTTGATCGATCTTATTTCACTGGAATTGCCATACAGGTTCCGCGGTCGACAAACTCGAAGTTCCGTTCCCGGCCCGCCGCCGGTTCCCGTTGCTCCAGCCGGGCGAGAAGCGTTTCGGAGCCTTCCCGTGTCAACGCGGCGAAATCCACTCGGAACGCCGAAGGAGGCTCCGGAAGCGTCAGCATCTTCGCATCCTCGTCAATGCTGACGACGGAGAGATCGCGCGGGATCTCCAACTTCAACTCCGCCGCAACCGCATACAATGTCTCCGCATATCCGCAGGAGCCCAGAATCACCGCCCCTGGACGCGTCAGGCTGGAAAGCAGTTCGCGAATGTATGCCGAAGGTTCAGCCCCGACCGTCTTCTGCCAATCGGGATTCAATGGCAGCCGGTACTTCCACATCGCCCGCTGAAATCCTTCTGCACGGCCGCGGTAAGCGGTCTCATTGGCCCCTGGCAGCAGCAGGGCAATATCCCGATGGCCGAGCTTCGCCAGATACTCCACCGCCGCGTCAAGGACCTCGACATTGGAGTAACCGAAGCTGATGTCGGCCAGCTCCGATAGAATCGAACTCAATGCAACCACCGGGAACTCCCGCCGCACCAGTTTGCGAATCGCCGGAACAAACTCCGCCAGCGGACTGTAAATCAGCACCCCGTCGAGCCGGTATTCCGCAATGGTCTGCTCGTATTCGCCGGGCAGACGCGAAAGCGCAAGCAAATCGGCGTTATGATCTCCCCAGAACTGGAACAGCGTCTCCAGCATCGTCCCGATCAGATTCGCCCCCGGCTGGATCCGCTGATGGTTGAAGAATCCGATCCGCCGATGCCGTGTCCGGCTGCCGGCAAGTTCGCTCACGTAGGTCCCGGAGCCGACCCGGCGCTCAATCAATCCGCGGTTCATCAGCTCGTTCATCGCGCTGTTGACCGTAATCACCGAAACCCCGAGCTGTCGCGCCAGCAATCGCTCGCTCGGAATCCGGGTGGATGCCGCCAGCTCTCCGTCACGAATCAACGTCTCCAGCCGCGCGGCAAGCTGCCGGTATTTCGGCACGCCTTCCGCATTCAGTTCCATCCGGTTGAGTTCCACGTCGACACTCTCCTTTTCGCTATTAATTATAGCGGATACAAAGAAAAATGTCAACAGCACATAATCATTTTTTCAAAAAATAATTGCATATGCGCATTTCATAAATTGCACATATGCAACCAGCTGCAACGACAGAACTTTTTCAATGGGTAAGCAGCAGATCCTTCATCCGCTTCGACTGCTCCTCGATGGATTCGACCATGCGAAGCTGATTGCGGCAACGCTCCAGGTTGTGCTCGGGACGCTTCACCTTGAAGTAGACATCCCCCTCCAGATAGTCGGTCAGAAAACGGATGGCGATTTCAAAGGTGATGAGCTTGCCGGAAAACGGCAGATTCTCCCGCTCCGCCTCGGTGAGAAAACTCCCGGCACTGCTGAGGAATCCGCGGTAGAGCGCCTCGTACATCTCAAACCGCATACCGACTTTGGCCAGATCGACCTCGTCCTCTTCGGCCGGACTGGTTCCCGCCCGGACCATGTCCCCGAAGTCGTAGAGGGAAAGGCCGGGCATGACCGTGTCGAGATCGATCACGCAGATGCCGTCGCCGGTGAGGTCGTCGATCAGGATGTTGTTGACTTTGGTGTCGTTGTGGGTGATCCGTTCGGGAATGGCCCCTTCGGCCTGCAGCTGAAGAAGCCGCTTCGTCTCATCCGCCCGCTTCATGATGAAGTCTATTCCGCCCCGCCCCCGCCGTTCCCGGCCGACCGGATCGCGCCGAATCGCCTGCCGGAGCGCTTCCAGCCGCTTCGGCGTGTTGTGAAAATCCGGAATGGTTTCGTGAAGCCGCGGCCCCGGCAGATCCACCAGGTTGCACTGGAAGTCGCCAAACGCCTGCGCCACTTTGAACGCCTGCTCCGGCGTTTCCAGCACGTCGTACGCACGGGCGTTTTCGACAAAGATGTAGGCACGCCAGACCTCGCCGCGCTCATCGGTCACGCAGGGCTGATTGGCGAAAGTGCGCAGCAGCCGGATCGTCCGCTTGCGGGTTTCGGCCTTGCCGGCGTGGATCTTCGCCAGCAGATGGCGGGTAACCCGGTCCATGTTCTCCATCACCTGCTCCGGCTTGCGGAACACATTCCGGTTGATCCTTTGAAGGACGTAATGCAACCGCACCCCCCCCTGATCGAAGGTGAGCTGAAAGGTGTCGTTGACATGGCCGCCGCCGAAGGGAACCGCAACCAGAAAATCGCCGTAGAGTGCGAATTTCGAACAGATGCGCCGGAAATCATCCTGCGTGTACGTCAATGTTCGTTCCTCCCTCGATCAGGCAAAGAGTTTTTCCGGATAAGCGCCCCGGGCGACCAGATCGCGCAGAGCCGCCTGTACGAACGGCTTATCCTCGCGGTAGGTGATGCCGAACCAGCTGTCGAGACTGTGCAGCACCCGGATCTCCGCCCGGCCGGAACGGATCAGCGAATCCACCGCCGCCGGCAGATAGAGTTCGCTCTTGAGCTCCTGCCCGTGCCCCTGGAGAAATTCAGTGAACAGGCCGCCAAGCTCGTTCATCAGACCGGGCTGGAATCCCCAGGAATTCATCGAAACCGGTTCCTGCCCGGTGAATTCGACTTCGGAACCATCCTCCTGCACGCTGATGATCTTCCCGTCGCGGCGGAAGATTTTCGTGTGCTCCACCACTTTGGCCAGGTTCCCCTTTGCGTCGACGGAGCAGATGCCGCGCGAAACCGAACCGTTTTCGCTCAGTGTGTTGGCCAGCACAAAAGCGGCGATGCAGCCGGTAAGTTTGCCGTTCTGCGGCGCGTTCCGCAGATAATCCGCCAGCTTCCGGTAACTGTCGGCACCGTAGAAGTCGTCGGCGTTGATCACGGCGAACGGACCGTCGATGATGTTGCGCGCGGCGTAGACCGCCTGCCCGGTTCCCCACGGCTTGGCGCGCCCTTCCGGCACCCGGAATCCAGCCGGAAGATCGTCCGCGCTCTGGAACGCATAGTCCACCTCAATCCGGTCCGCATAACGGCTGCCGATCGCCTCACGGAACGCCTGCTCGATGTCGCGACGGATGACGAAAACCACCCGGTCGAATCCCGCCCGCATGGCGTCGTACACCGAATAATCCATCACCGTCTCGCCGGAAGGGCCGAGCTGATCGAGCTGCTTCAACCCGCCGTAACGGCTGCCCATGCCCGCCGCCAGCACCATCAAGGTAAGTTTCATTCTCATCTCTCCTGCATCTGCATTTGCATGCCGGTCCGCGGAACCACTTTTCTTCCCGTACCGGCGTATTGTTCCTTTCACCTTAAGATATACTCATTCGCCCTGCAAATCAACCTTTTCCCCCATTGGTTCCGCAGTTTTGCATAAAAATCCATGATTCATGCGGATAACTTCATTGGGGAGAACCCGCTTCCGCACTATATTGAAGAAAACCGAAACCAACAGGGAGACTGTTTTTATGACTACTCTGATCACCAACTGCCGCCTGGTCACGCCGGGCCTCGAACTTGAATCCGCATCCATCCTTGTGGAGAACGACCGGATCCGTGCCGTTCTGCCCGCCGGAGCGGCACTGCCCGCCGCCGACAGAATCATCGACGCCGCCGGCCTGACCGCGGTGCCCGGCTTCGTCGACGTCCACTGCCACGGCCGAAACAATGCCGACTTCAGCGACGGTTCCGTCGAAGGGGTCAACCGCATCGGCCGCGGCAAGCTCGAAGAGGGGGTCACCACGCTGCTGCCGACCACGCTGACGCTGCCGGAACAGGACCTTGCCGCCTCGCTCCGCTCCATCGCCGCCTACGACGGCAAGGGGTGCCGGATGCCGGGCGTCCATCTGGAAGGCCCGTTCATCAACCCGAAGTGCACCGGGGCGCAGAATCCGGCCTTCGTTCGCAATCCGGACATCGAAGAGGTGAAGCGCCTCAACGCGATCTATCCGGTCCGCAAGGTGTCGTTCGCAATCGAACAGCCCGGCGGAGTGGAGCTCGCCGCCGGACTGCTCCGGCTCGGCATCACCCCCTCCTGTGTCCACAGCGCCGCGAACTATGCACAATTCCGCGCCGGGTACACCGCCGGGCTGTGCAATCTCTCGCACTTCTGCAACCAGATGACGCCGCTCCACCATCGCGACATCGGGCTGGTCGGTGCGGGGCTGCTGCTCGACGAGGTCCGGCTGGAACTCATCTGCGACAAGCTCCACGTCTCGCCGGAGATGATCGCCCTCGCCTTCAAAGTAAAGGGAGCGGAACGGATCCTGCTCATTTCGGACGCCATGCGCGCCTCCGGCATGCCCGACGGCGAATACACCCTCGGCGGCCTGCCGGTGATCGTCCGCGACGGAGCGGCCCGCCTGAAGGAGGGCGGTGCGCTGGCCGGCAGCACCCTGCGGCTGAACCACGCACTGCGCAATGTTGCGGAAGTGACCCAAAAACCGCTGCACGAAGTGGTCGCCGCCTCCTCGCTGACCGCGGCGGAATCGGTCGGCCTTTCCGGAATCGGACGACTGACGCCGGGATATCTCGCGGACATCGTGCTGCTCGACGCCGATTTTGAGGTGGTCCACACCTTCGTCGGCGGCGAACTGCGTTACAGCCGCAACTAACGCCTCTTTCGCTCAACGGCATTTGCGGACTTGCGCCTTTGATAAGACGCAAGTCCGCATTTTTTCGATAGGGAAAAGAGTTCAGAGAGAAAAAACTCTACCCCGGGCAATTTGAAAACAGGGCATTACAACTTTACTTTTTTCCAGAAAAATCCCGCTTAAGTTTTCTGACCTGAAAATTCTTGCAATGTCTGATGAATGCCGTGAGGTGACAGATTCCGGGGGGAAAATTATCTCGAATTTGCAATCTCCTGTTTCAACGGTATAATAATATGGAAATATGAAACTGTCTGGCGGAGGATAGATGAGGATGGGGCACGACGTACTCAGAGAATCGGAACAGCAATCGGGAAACAACCGTTTTAATGTCTTCGTTCGCCTGGGGACGCGGGAGCCGCTCGACTTCAACCGGTACTACTCTTACGCTCGGTCAGAACTCCAGATCGTAATCCATGGTTCCGCGGTTCACCATATGCAGGAACGCTCCATGCCGATCCGGGAAAATGATGTTCTGCTGCTGCATCCCGGTATGCAGAACTACTTTACCGATGGCTCTGACGATTTTTTACTTCACCGCATCTGTTACAACTCCAAAGTTCCACCGCCGGCAATTTTCGGCGAACCACTGGAGCTGTTTCAACACCTGTATCCAGGAACAGAAAATCCGGGATACGATCCACTAGATCGTGTCGTCAATAGTTAAAAGACCCAAGCTGCAATACACCTGATTTGTA
>URVC01000103.1 GCA_900551245.1 uncultured bacterium
GCAACGGTTATAATTTATCGAAAACTTGCTGTTATTTAGGGATAGGTTCTAAATTTGTTAATTGGATAATCTCGCGCTCTAACTCTTTCTTCTGCTTTTGCAAGATCGTTAATTTTTCTGCGACAGAATCGTGTACTTCAACATAAATCGTTTTCTCTTTTACCGCAAATCGAGTCCCATTGATGGGAAGTAGCCAGCCATCTTCCAAAGTGGTTTGAAAAATTTTCTCAAGATCAATACCGAGATAAGGCGGTGAAAATAGCAATTGCAACTTGGCATCAAGTATTATTTCTTTTTCGAGCTCAATGCAGTGAGGCAGTTGCATCAAATCCAACCAGAATGCTTCTTGAGGTTTCAATTGGATTTCTCTATGAATTTTTTGTCCCATGATATTCTCCTCTCGCAGTTATGATAAAGAATTACATTGCATCTAATACAAATAAGACTAAATAATTTTGCAATTCATCGCTTATCTAATCGAATGCCGAGGCCATATCGTCTTGCGCGGAACGGCTGAGCGCACAGCGATCGGCGATCTTACGCCAGTTTAGAATGCTTTCTTCGGTCTGCTTAATGAAAGAATCGGCCGTGTCTGTGTCAGTTCGGAAAAGCGGCGCGACTTCCCGCGCGAGATCGAAATCAAGGGCATTGTCGTTTTCCGAGATATTGAGAGCAAGACCGGCGCCATTCGGATTGGGGTTGATGTCGTAGGCCGGAGAGAGTATCCAGCCTTGAGGCGCCAGCAGGAAACCATGATTGCGGAGATGGTCGTCGGTATTCTTCACTGCGATACTGAAAACGATCCGTTTCCAGAGTTCCCGCAAGTCGGCTTCAGGCTGAGCGCCGTACTGCATGATGAATTTGGCAATATCAAGATAACTGGTTCCGTCCTGATAATCGGCTCCATCCGTTTTGCCGAGCAACGTCATTGCCGAAGCGAAATGGATACGGCGGTTGCCGTTGCGGTCGAAACGCTTGGTCAGGAAAGTAGAGCCATTTTTGGAGAACTTGTCAACTCGGCATTCCGGCAGACGGAGGCCGACTTGCCTTGCCAGTTGATGTGTGACCATTTCCCATGCGCCGATATCAGTGGAATCCGCCTTGCTCGGAAACTTGGCAATCCAGAGATTGCCTTCCGGATCGAGTACATTCGCCTTCGGACGTGCGCCTCCCAATGAAGAACCGGGAGCAATCAGCATCGACAGCCATCTCTCATGTTCGTTGTCGGACTGCGATTCATCCTCATAGTTGCGGCTGGCGGCTTCCAGTTCGCGCAGACTGGTCCAGGGCGGAGCCGCCATCGCCCGGTCATTGTTGACAAACTCTCCGTTGGGGGATAACTTGAAGCGGATCGCTCCCATGCGGGTTTCATCGTAAACGCCCAGCAGATAATCGGACTCCTGCAACGGGGACGGTGAACGCTCTTCATTACGTGCCCGGATCGCTTCTCGCCGCCGCATCAATTGCCGCCCCCAGCGGTCCGGGGACGAATCGAGAAACAGGCCGAAATTGTTCTTGTCACCGGCAGCGTATTGCGGACCGGCGAACAGTTGAAGATCAGGATCGAGGATGCGCGTGTCATTCGACTTCAACCAGGCCGGATTGAACTCAAACGCAAAAATCTCTTTCCTTCGGACAATCTGAATTTGCAATTCACCTATCAGTTGAGGAGTCGCATCGGCATGCCAGTCACTGTAAACATAAACGGTTTTTCGTTCCATCTTCACTTGTTCCTTTTGGACGTGACACGCTTGCGGACGGATAGTCCGGCATCCTGCAACTTGCGGCCAAGCTCATCGTCGGCCGCAACCTTCAGCAGATCGTGTTCCAATCCGAGTGAAACCAGCACCTGCACATAGCTGCCGAGCGAAACGGCGGGCGAGCCTTTCTCTATCTGCGACAGCGTAGCCCGGCTGATTCCGGCCCGTTCCGCCTGAAGCGCAGAGGTGATATTGCGGCGCAAACGCGCCAGACGCAGGTTCTCACCGAACTCCTGCAGCAGCTCAATTGTTTTCGGAAACAGCACTGTGGTACGCTTCGCCATTGTTTTCTCCTTAGTTATGCCAGTTTAAACTATCACAGATTATGATGAATGTCAATGATGCTTTACATTATTTCAAGAGAAAATTTTGAAAACCGGTTTGCAATGGCGAATATGAAGAGTTATAGTAAATCAGTTGTTTGATTTCAGGATTGGAGCAGGGGTACCACACTTTTCAACGGTGCCGTTTTGTGCCGTTTAAAGATGAAAATGTGCCAAAAAGTGCCGTTTTGACAATTCAAGGCGCCTTGCATGGAATCGGATCAGAACGATAGTTTTTTATTGTGCATCAATCTGTTGCAGCCAATCTTGAGGTAAAAAACGGCACCGGTGACGTCTCACGTCTCCGGTACCATTTTTTTTGCCTCTGTTTCCAGGAAATTCCCCTCTGCATCGCGCACTTTCTCCGCTTTTTTCCAAAAAATTCCTCTCCGGCGGCTTGATTTTGCCCGGGATTCGGCTACAATAATAAGTGTATACAGTTTTTCCGGCTCAACCTTCAACCAATGAGGTGAAAAAATGATTACAACTCTGCCGAAAATCGGAATCCGCCCCACCATCGACGGCCGCCGCAAAGGGATCCGCGAATCCCTTGAGGTCCAGACGATGAACATGGCGAAGGCCGCCGCCGAACTCATCAGCAGCACCCTCCGCTACCCCAACGGCAAACCGGTCGAATGCATCATCGCCGACACCACCATCGGCGGCGTCAATGAAGCGGCCGCCTGTGCGGCGAAGTTCGCCAAGGAGAACGTCACCGCGACGCTGACCGTCACCCCCTGCTGGTGCTACGGCTCCGAGACGATGGATATGGATCCTCTGACCCAGAAAGCGGTCTGGGGATTCAACGGCACCGAGCGGCCCGGCGCGGTCTATCTGGCCGCGGTGCTCGCCGCCCACGCCCAGAAGGGACTGCCCGCGTTCGGCATCTACGGGCGTGATGTGAAGGACGCCACCGACACCGAGATTCCGGAAGATGTTGCGACCAAGATCCTCGCCTTCGCCCGTTCGGCGGTGGCGGTCGGTCTGATGCGCGGCAAGTCCTACCTCTCGATGGGCAGCGTCGCCATGGGCATCGCCGGTTCGATCGTCAGCCCCGAATTCTTCGAGGAATACCTCAACATGCGCTGCGAATCGGTCGATATGAGCGAAATCATCCGCCGGGTCAACGAGAAGATCTACGACGAGGCGGAATACGAAAAGGCGCTCGCCTGGATCAAGGCGAACTGCCGCCAGTATGAGGACATCTACAACGGCAAGGCGGGCAAGACGCCGGAAGAACAGCAGAAGGTGTGGGAATACGTCGCCAAGATGGCGATCATCGCCCGCGACCTGATGGTGGGCAATCCGAAGCTGGCCGAGATGGGATTCCGCGAAGAGGCCGAGGGGCACAACGCCATCGCCGCCGGATTCCAGGGCCAGCGGCAGTGGACCGACCACATGCCCAACGGCGACTTCCTGGAAACCGTGCTCAACTCCTCGTTCGACTGGAACGGCATCCGCGAAGCGTTCGTGGTCGCCACCGAGAACGACGCGCTCAACGGCGTGGCGATGCTCTTCGGCCACCTGCTGACCGGCACCGCCTCCGGGTTCAGCGACGTACGCACCTACTGGAGCCCGGAAGCGGTCAAGCGCGCGACCGGATTCGACCTCGAAGTGCCCGGCATGATCCACCTGATCAACTCCGGCGCGACGACGATGGACGCCACCGGCCGCCAGACCCGCGACGGCAAGCCGGTGATGAAGCCCTTCTGGGAGATCACCGACGACGAGGCGAAGGCCTGTCTCGACGCGACCACCTGGGTTCCGGCGAACCTCGGCTACTTCCGCGGCGGCGGCTTCTCCAGCCGCTTCCTGACCCGCGGCGGCATGCCGGTGACCATGAGCCGGATCAACCGGATCAAGGGGCTCGGCCCGGTCCTCCAGATCGCCGAAGGCTACACCTACGAGCCGCCGAAGGAGATCCACGACATCCTCGACAAGCGGACCGACCCGGGCTGGCCGACCACCTGGTTCGTGCCCAACCTCACCGGCAAGGGCGCGTTCAAGGATGTCTACAGCGTCATGGCCAACTGGGGCGCCAACCACGGCGCGTTCAACTACGGCCACATCGGCGCGGACCTCATCACGCTCGCTTCGATGCTCCGCATTCCGGTCTGCATGCACAACGTGCCGGAAGAGAAGATCTTCCGCCCGGCGGTCTGGAATGCGTTCGGCATGGAGAAAGAGGGCGCCGACTACCGTGCCTGCCAGGCGCTCGGCCCGGTCTACCGGTAAGGATTCAACCTTCAACCCGCAACTCCGCCGGAAATGGTTCCGGCGGAGTTTTTTCAAGGGAAATCATGCGTTTTCGTCAAATTCACCTCGACTTTCACACCTCTCCCTTCATCGAAGGAATCGGAGAAGCGTTCGACCGCCGGGAGTGGCAGGAGCGGCTCCGCGACGCCGCGGTCGATTCGATCACCTGTTTTTCCAGCTGCCATCACGGCTGGAGCTACCACCCGACCGAAGTGGGGCGGATGCACCCGCACCTCAAGTTCAACCTGCTGCGCGAACAGATCGACGCCTGCCATGAGATCGGCATCAACGTGCCGGTCTACCTCACCGCCGGCGTCAACGAAATGAAGGGGCTCGAACACCCCGAATGGCGCGAAATCGATTTTGAAGGGCGCTGGAGCGGCTGGAACCGTTCCCCGCTCGAACCGGGCTTCCCGAAGCTCTGTTTCAACACCCCCTACCTCGACTACCTCTGCCGCCAGATCGAGGAGACCGTGACGCTCTTCCCCGACGCGGACGGGATCTTTCTCGACATCATCTCGCAGGGGCCCTGCTGCTGCAAATACTGCATGGCCGGAATGAAGGCGGATGGGTTCGACCCGACGAAGCCGGAGGACCGCCTCGCCTATGCGCGGAAGGTGCTGCTCAAATACTACCAGCGGAGCACCGCCGCCGCCCGGAGCCGCAATCCGAAGATGCCGGTCTTCCACAACTCCGGCCACGTGACGATGGGCGACACCGAGATCCTCAAGTACTTCAGCCACCTTGAACTGGAATCGCTGCCGACCGGCGGCTGGGGCTACGACCACTACCCGATGTCGGCCGCCTACTGCC
>URVC01000104.1 GCA_900551245.1 uncultured bacterium
GTACAAATCAGGTGTATTGCAGCTTGGGTCTTTTAACTATTGACGACACGATCTAGCAAAACCGGACCAGCATTGCCCATTCTATCGGTAACATCGCAGTTTTTTTGCATTTTTTCTTTTTTCCTCTTGACTTTCCTCTGGAAATCAGGTATAATATTTGTAAACCAAAAGTAGGTTACACATGAAAAACAGCCAGGAAAATCGTACAGAAGCGGTTCGCCGGGAGTTGGTGAGCTTCATCAAGAGCGCCAGGTTGAAACGGGGTGACAAACTGCCATCCCAGGCCTGTCTGCGCAGCCGGCTCGGCGTTGGAGCCGTAACTATTGAGCGGGCGCTCAAACTGTTCGCGGACGACGGCATTCTGGAAATCCGCCCCAAAAAAGGGGTTTTCCTGCTGGAAGATAATTTCAACGGTTACGTCGGACGGCGGATCGGGATGGTGGAGTTCCGCATCGCCAACTATCCATATGGAGCTGTACTTCAGCAAAGTTTGCGGACACAGTTCGTCGACCATGCCTGCCAGGAAATTCCCTTCATTCGCCGGAACATTCAGAAATGCGAGTGCGACTCTCTGGATATGTATGACGGCCTGGCTCGCAATATCGCCCGACGCAATCTGGATGGAATTCTGACGACCAGTTCTTTTGACGAAGAGGCGCGGAAGTTCTTCCGCACCCGGAAAATTCCCGTCTGCTCCGTGGGGACGGCCGCGTGGCCATACGGAGCCGTTGTGCAGCAGGAAGACTTCTGCAGCAGAGCGTTTCAACTGGCCCGCGAACGCGGGTTCTCACACCCGGCCGTCATCACCTACAACGGCCCCCGTCCGGAGGGGATCCGGGGCCTTTACGCCCGCTTTTTCCCGGAAAACGCAGATACCTACTGCTGCGGCCTGGACCGGTTCAACGAGGAGCCGCATCAGGAACAGCGGCAGGCCAGAATCACCGAAGCACTCGACCGGCTCTGGAATCTGCCGGATGAGAAACGGCCGGACTGCCTGGTGATTCCGGATGACACCATTGCCGCAACCGCCTATCTTTACTGGCGGGAACGGACGAGGAATGTGCCGCATTTCATCTATGAGCGATGTGAACAGCTGCCCTTTTTCATGCCGCCGCACTGTATCGGCGATTACTTCTATATCGATGTGGAGAAAATTGCATGTGCCGCGGTTGAACTGCTTCTCGATGTGATCGATGGCAGGAAACCAGAAGATTCCCGAATCATTGTGCCGGTGCCACTGGTGAAGATGGAAGAACAAACTGCCTGCCCCGGTAAAATTTCGATCGCCTGAAGCCATGTTGTTTTTCAATCTGACAGACGTTCTCCGTTTTCTCCGTCAACTGGAGTTTTGACCGCGAAGCAATCGCATACAACCCGATATTCTCATACCCAACAAAGGAGATGGTTGAAATGGCAGTCATGAAGACGTTGCACAAGAAACACAAATTTCCCCATGGCAACAAAGCGGAATCGGAAAGCATTTACTTTACCTTGATTGAATTATTAATCGTTATCGCTATCATTGCGATCCTCGCCGCTCTGCTGCTGCCTGCCCTGAACAAGGCGCGGGAAACGGCCAAACGGGCCTCCTGTTCGGCCAATATGAATCAGGTAGGCAAAGCGGAAATGATGTATTCCAGCGATTTCTCCAATTATTTTGTGATAACAGCGCGCGGCTACGGCACCTATGCGGCGGTGATGAACCAGCTCTACAAGCTGCCCCGGACCGTATTTTCCTGCCCGACGGAACAGAATCCGACCCAGGAGGAGTTCAACTATATCTCCATCGGCATTCACCGCCCGGACAGCGGTGCGGGTTATGTCAGGACCGACGAATTCTACTGGCTGAACCGGGAGGAAATGGGGCAGTACTATCTCATGGTTGATCCCAATCACTTCTTTGTCCTGTCCAAGATGAAACAGCTCTCCCGGATTCCGTTTCTGGCCGATGTCAGACGGCCTTTCAATGTGGCGCAGCCCAACCGCGGGTTCGCCTATTTCATTCCCAACAACAAATTCGCCGGCGGCCCCAGCGGCATCGGCTGGGTTCATTCCGTCGGGGCCAACATCACCTATGCGGACGGTCATGTGGAATACCTCTCTGCTTCGGAATTAAAATCGCGGGGCTATACCTACTGGGTCGATCAATTCGGCCGGGCCGCCTGGTAAACGATATGAAAAAAGGCCCCGTTCCGCCGAAGCGTCGTGCTCCGGCAGGACGGGCCGTTGTTGAATCTGTATTGAAAAAAATTTCTCTGTACCATGAAAAGAAATCTACTGAGTCTGCTTGCTGTTCTCCCGCTTTTCACTGCCGTTTGTTCGGAACCGATCGACTCCGGCGACGCGATCGTCATCGGAAACACTACCGGAATCTATCTGGAATCGGAGTCGCCAAGCTTCTCCCTTCGTAAAAATTATGTCAAACCGGTCCGCTACCGGATTCTCGACTCCCGGAACACGCCGGTGCGTTCCGGCGAGTGGCCGGAGGCTGGCCGGGGCGTTCTGACCGTTGACTCCCTGCCGCGGGATTTCTACACCATCCGGCTGGAGGGGAGTAACTACACCGGCGCCGTCCCGTTCGGAATCGTGCCGGAACGAAAGAAAGCTCCCAATCCGGATATGATCTTCGCCGCAGACTCCGCCCAGAGCTGGCTGGCCGGAGCCCAGTTGCGGAACAGCCGCCACCCCGGCCCCGGATTTCATCTCGCGGCGGAAGCCGCCCGGCGGGCGGGCATCGGCTGGGTCCGCGACCGCCTGAGCTGGCCGGGAGTGAATCCCACTCCGGATAAGATCGTCTGGCGCCAATATATCCCCAGCGCCTGGGAGCTCGGGAAACGCGGGGTGAAAGTCTGCACCTTTTACAGCAGCGCGCCCGCATGGGCGAAACGGAAGAACCGCGATCTGCCGGACGATCTTGCCGCAACCTACCGGTTTGCCCGGATTGCCGCAGAACGCGGCCGCGGCTCCATTGAAGGGTGGGAGTTCTGGAATGAGGAGGATGTCGCCAATACGATGGAGGGAGCCTGGGATTATGCGGCGGCGCTGAAGGCGGCCATGCTCGGCTACCGTGCCGGCAATCCGAAGGCGGTGCTTCTTCACGGCTCGTTCAGTGCGTTTCCGGTGCGAAATTATTCTCGCGTCGTCATGAAAAACGGCGCCATACACTACTTCGACGTTGCAAACTTTCACGTCTATGCGCCGCTGTGTGACTACGCGAAGCGAATCAACGGCTTCCACCGTTTTCTCGCGGAATCCGGCATCCCCGGCAAAGCGATCTGGGTGACGGAGAACGGCACACTCGCCCCCGGACTTGCTCAGAAAAAAAGCTACATCCCCAACATTCTCTGCTATTCGCCGGAGCAGGAGAATCTGGTTGCGGAATTCGTGCCGAAATCCCAGATTCTCATGCAGAGTCTGGGCGTTTCCCGGAATTTCTTTTTTATCCTTTCGCCCTACACGGAAGGCGCGCGCGACTGGGGGCTGTTGAATCGCGATTTCACCGCCCGCCCCGCCTACTACGCCTTCGCCACACTCGTCCACACGCTCGGCGACGCGACATTGCAGGGAGAACTTTCGGCTCCGGCAGGCGTCCGTGCCTGGCTCTACCGACAGCCGGACGGAACGCAGACGGTCGCCTTCTGGAGCGAAAGCGAGCTGGACACAAAACCATATGATCAATTTCATCCTCACCCGGAGAACAAGTATGAGCGTCAATTCCAGCTTCCGGCAGCCGATGGCAGTTATCTTGTCCGCGCTCTCTACGGTGCCGCGAGCCGGGTGGCGGCAAAACAGGGCTGCCTCAAACTGACTGCCTCCCGCTATCCGGCATACCTGACTGGAATGACTGGACTTGTTCCGGCAAAACCGTTCCGCAAACCCGCCGGAACGGGAGTTCCGAAAACGACGATTCGAAAACATGTGATTCTGCGTGCGGACCTCTCATCAGAATTCACCGTTTCCAATACGCGCGATTCGGTCGATATGAAACAGGATTCCGGACGGGTCACGTTGCAGATCTGGAATCTCTCCAACCAGCCCGAAACCGGCATGGTGACGCTTGGCGGCGCACGCTGTTCCGGGCTGCCGACCTCTCCCATCACCGTTGCGCCGATGTCCTGCCTGGAAATTCCGCTGACCGTCACACCGCAACTCGATGCGGCGGGAATCAACGGGGAACTTCATTTCGAAGGCAGTTTCAGCGGGGAGAAGATTTCGCCGCTGATCATCCCGGTCCACCGGTATGAGAGAAAGCTCTCCCGCTTCCCGAGCCGGGAGTTCACCGGTATCCTGGAGCCGAAACGCTGGCGAGCCAACAGTTCCGGAGCGATGGAGATCCGGTTCGATCCTGCGGAGAAGGCAATCCGGTTCGACTGGAAGTTCACCGTGCACGGCGATCGCGGCGACCGCTGGGTCTATCCGGAATACATCCTCCGCGGCGGCGAAACACTCCGCAATGCCGCGGCCGTTGTCTTCGAGATCAAGACCACACCTTCCACCCCCCGGGAAGCCGTCTTCATGGCGGTCAATGACTGGACCCGTCAGCATGGCAAAACGACCTACATCTGGTATCACAATCCGGGGCCGGAGTGGGAGACACGCCGGGTGTCGTTCGACGAGATACTGCCGGAGCCGGAAAAGGCGAAAATGATC
>URVC01000105.1 GCA_900551245.1 uncultured bacterium
AACTCGTAAAAAATTGAGTCTTTCCCGGCATCGAAGTGGAATTTTATCATAGGAGAAACTATGAAATCAGATTCTGTCAGCCACCGGGAAAGAGAAGTTCGAAGTATCGCATTTACCTTGATTGAACTTCTAATTGTAATTGCGATCATCGCAATTCTGGCCGCCCTGCTGCTGCCGGCGTTAAATCAGGCGCGGAGCAGGGCACATTCCAGCTCCTGCCAGAACAATCTGAAGGAGCTCGGGCTGTCGATGCAACTCTATCTGGCCGATTTTCAGGACTATTTGCCGCCGGTCTCCAACGGGACGACCTCCGGATCGTCTCCCTACTGGACGCAGCTCCTGATGGGGCGGGAGCTGTCAGTTGTCGGTCTGACGAGCGGGCGTTATGCGCACAACCGGCTGTTTCGCTGTCCGGAGATGAAGGGAAGCTACGATTTGACCGCTTCCTCCGCCAGTACCGGCGGATGGTGGACCATGCGTCCGCATTACGGCGTCAACAGTCTGCTTTACACCGGGAACAGCGGCTGGCAGAGCTCCACCAAAAGCGGCAGAATCCGGAATCCTTCGATCAAATTTCTGCTCGCTGACGTTTGGCAGAGAAACAGCACCGGCCTCAGCGACAAGGAGTCCGGTTATTTCCGCTGGCAGAATAACGTCGATGTTACGAACGGCGGTTACGGCAATCTGGCTGCCCGTCACAACAGCAGTGTGATGATCCTGCATCTCGACGGCCATGTCGCACCTTATCGCGTTGCCAACCTCGAGCGGCCGTTCGACTCCAACCCGTTTCGGAACATCGATGAAAACAAGCGTTATCACCGTTACAACTTCTAGGAAAATTTGAGATGAGATTTTTGCTTCTGTCTGCCGCGCTGATGCTTTTTCTGCCGCTTTACGGAGATGATTTTAAACGGCTTCGCGATCAATTTGTCGCTTTGACCGTATCCGGCTGTACGGCGGCCGATGATGCCGCTGCGCTGAAGACGCTCTCCCGGCAGCGCCCGGATGGGACGTTTTCCGATGTCGATTATACGGATGACGATGGTGGCCGCTGGGATCTGCGCCGCCACTGGCGCGCACTCAATGCGCTTGCCCGCTCCTGGCGGTTCAGCTCAACCGGGCTGAGGGGCGATCCACGGCTGCGCGATGCGGTGATCCGCGGTATCGAGAATTGGGCGGAAAAAGGGTATGTCAATCACAACTGGTGGTATCAGTCGATCGGGATTCCGTTGATGTCGACGCAGACAATCCTCACGATGGGCGATGCACTTCCTGCTGAGACGCTCCGTAAGTTCCGTCCGATCCTCGACCGGTCGAAAATCGGCATGACGGCACAGAATCGACTTCATCTGGCGACGATTCATTTCCTGAAAGGAGTGATCTATCGTGACGCGGAGATGGTGAAGGAGGGGAGGGCAGTCATTCTGGAGGAGGTCGCTTTCGCCAAACCGAAACACGAAGGTCTTCAGGCGGATTTCAGCTTTCATCAGCATTATGCACAGATGCAGTTCGGCAATTACGGACTGGCATTTTTGATGACCGGCACACTTTGGTCCGGCGTGATGAAGGGAACTGGTTTTGCATTTCCTCTGGAAAAGCGGCGGCTGCTCTTCGATTATTTCGAAAACGGCATGCGCTGGGTGATCTTTCGCGATCTCTTCGACTTCAACGCCTGCGGGCGGCAGATCGTCGGGCCGGCACAGACGGAAAAAGCCGCCGGTGTCCGCCGCGCGATGCTCCGGCAGTTTGACGTGCCGGATGAGAAAACGGAGGAGCGGATTGCCGGATTTTTTGCCGATACCGGGAAGCTTTCCGGCAATCGTTATTTCTTCCGCAGTGATTTCATGGTTCACCGGCGGGAGAATTTCTACTTTTCCGTGAAGATGTGTTCCCGGCGGGTGATTGGCAGCGAGAGCACCAATTTTGAAAACGAACTGGGGCGACATACTGCGGGAGGCGTGTTCCAGCTGTTGCGGAAGGGCGATGAGTATTTGAAGATCATGCCGCTGTGGAACTGGCGGCGTCTGCCGGGACTGACTGCCCTGCAGGATCATTCCAAACTCCGCTCTCCGGATAAATACTACTACAACCGCTCCGCTCTGGTGGGCGGGGTTTCCGACGGCCGTAACGGCGCTGTCATGTTCGATCTGAAAACCGACGGGCTTTCTTCCCGCAAGAGTGTGATTGCGCTGGAACAGGCTGTTTTCTTCATCGGGAGTGCGATTACTGCAACTTCTGATTTCCCGGTCAATACGACCGTCGATTCCCGTTGGTACCGGACCCCGGTGGAGGTGAAGACGCAGGATGGAAAAAGCTTCACGGTGACGGAAACCGGAGAGTATCGCCTGAGGAATGTAATGTCGATCCGGCATGACGGGCTGGAATACCATTTTCCGACGCCGGTGCCGCTGGTGATTGAAATTGCAGAACGGAAGGCCGACTGGACAGCCATTCAGCCTTCCTACAAAAAACAACGGCCGGTTGCGGGGAAACTTCTGACCATCTATCTGGAGCATGGAGTCCGGCCCCGGAATGCGGATTATTGTTTTGGAATTTCTCCGGTCGACCACGGTGGTGTGAACTTGCGCCTTCTGGCGAACGAGACAGGATGTCATGCTCTCTTCGACGCTGTCGGGAAGACTGGATTTGCATTGTTCTACACGCCCGGAAAAGTCGAACTGCCCGGCTTTGGTACACTGGAGGCCGCTCAACCGTCTGCGGTGCTGATACGGGATGGTGTTCTCTACGCCGCAGATCCAATGCAGCAGAAGAAAACACTCCGGTTCCGCCTGAAGGGCAGGGGGCTCGTGGTTGCGCTTCCGCAGGGCGTCCGTGCCGGCGAAAGTGTAAAATTGCCGTTGTAATTTTCTCCCATTCCCTCCCGCTTTGCCGTAAAGCAAATAGGGGAGGGGAGAACTGTTATACTTCTGTGTGAAACCACAGAGGCAGGAAATCGGCCGGATATATTTGAGAACATCGATAATCTCCGAGCTACGAAATTGACTGAAAAAAGAGACTCCCTTATAGACTTGAAACGGAGAAGTTCATGTGCTATGATAGGTCAGAACAGATCAACGCTCGTTGATGGAATGCCATTTTTTCATCAGAGCGGACGCTGGACCAACGAGAAAGAGCAAGGGGGCCGAAAATGAAACTTTTGAAATTGGATATGGACCGACAAACTCCGGTTGTCAACCGGATGTGGGAGTTTGGCGTGAATACCTGTCACGCGCCCCTGTGGCTGCGGAGAGATTTGCCGCTCCAGCTGCGGGAAGAGCATGAAACACTCGGGTTTCGTTATGTCCGTTTTCACGGCGTATTGAATGACGATATGGGCGTGGTTCATGCCGATGGCTCATTCCATTTTGAACGTGTCATCGAGGTCTATGAAAAAACACTCAACGCCGGATTCCGACCTTTCATTGAACTGTCATCGATGCCGACGGCACTGGCCTCCTCGGATTCTTCGGTCTGTTTCTACCGTTTCATCTCCGCACCGCCCCGGGACTGGCGGAAATGGTACGATTTGATTCACGCATTTACACAGGCCTTGACGGAACATTTCGGCCGGGAGGCGGTTCGGGAGTGGTACTTTGAAGTCTGGAACGAACCGGATATCCCTTTCTGGGAAGGTTCAATGGCAGAGTATTTTAAACTTTACGATCTGGCCCGGCGGGCGGTAAAGTCGGTTTGTCCGGAATATCGGGTCGGCGGACCGGCCACCTCCAAAACCAAGTGGATACCGGAATTCATAACCCATGTCACCACGCCTTCGGCAGATGATCCTGAGCCGGGTATCCGGTGCGATTTCATCTCGACCCACGCTTATCCGAGTGATCTGGCATTTCTGGATGCGGCGGAAGGCTCGGTTGAACTTCAGGAAGCCAGTATTTTACGAACGCTCTGCGCGGCAGCCCGCAAAGAGATCGATCAACGGCTCGGCGCAGGGGTTCCGTTGATTTTCGGGGAGTGGAACTCTTCTGCCGGGCCTTTCGCATTCAACCACGACGAGTGTAACAATGCGGCGTTTATCTGCAAGACCATGACGGAGGTGCGCGCCAGTTGCCAGGGCAGCATGTATTGGAACGCCACGGACATTTATGAGGAAAACGATTTTCATTATACCCCGTTTCACGGAGGTTACGGGTTGATGAATGTGAATAGTTTCCCGAAATCTTCCTTTCACGCCTTCCGTTTCCTGCGTGAAACTGGAGAGATGGAGATTGCCGCCTCCTTTGATGAATCCTGCGAAGAACACGGGGTGCTTGCATCGCGTTCCGGCGATGAGCTGCGTCTGCTTGTGTGGAATTACCGGCAGCCGGGAACCGATGGTGTGCCGCTGGAGTTCCGTATTGCCGACTTTCCTGCGGTCAGTGGAACCATGGAACGGATTGAACCCGGTCACGGCAGCGCATACGAAACGTGGCTCGAACTGGGGAAACCGGATTTTCTGAATCGGCAGCAATTCGATCGGCTGGCACAAGCCGCTCAGACCACGGTGCAATCACTGAAATCGGACCAGATTGTAACGATTCCCAGCGGTTGTGCGGCATTGTTGAAATTTCGTATTTGATCGTGATCGGTCTGGAGAATCACGGACTCTGGATGACGGTCTCCAACCTTGC
>URVC01000106.1 GCA_900551245.1 uncultured bacterium
ATTTTCATAGCAGTCGAAAGAAGCAATCTTCATCCTTCCGGGAGAGAACGCCGGATAGATGGTCTCTGCCGGAATCCGGAATTCATCCGGAAAGGTTGCCGCATCCGGGTAAAAAACAGAGTCAAGCCGAATCGATACCGCATCACCGCTGCAGGAGGTTTCGATGGAAAGGGCTCCGGTCTCTCCGTCCGCCAGCACAAATTGCGGCCGTCCCCCCATTGTGTTGTTGCAGGAAAGCGAGCTCAGTTGATCAACCGGGATAATAGCCAGTTCTGTCCCGACCACAGCAAGAAACCGTTTCGGCGGCTCTCCTCCTTTTCGGAGCGGAACGGGAAAATTATTCTGAACTGCGACCGGGACACTCCACTTTTCATCTACAGGAAACTCACCCCAATAGAATGGTTCAACGATCAGCAGAATGCCTCCCCACGCCGCGGCAAACAGAATCGCCGCAAAGCGGAAACGGCGGGGAACGACGGAAAACAGGAACGGAATCGCCGCAAAGCAGAGATAGCCGGGAATCCAAAGATACGCAATGTCGGACAAGAATTCGTTTCCCCGGAACCCGGTGGCACGGATATATATGCCGGACATGAGATTCACAAGAAATACAGCCGCTCCGGCCACAAGAAACCCGACACCAGCCTTCCGCCGCAGTGAAAGGTTCGCAGCAGAGGGCCGCCGGAAGCAAAGGACTCCAATAAGAAGGCCGAATGCCGCACCGCCCGTCACGCCGAAAAAAACGATAAAAACCGGATAGAGTGCAAGCACCCCGATAAACAGTTGAAACCACAGGAAATACTGCCATCGGCAACTTCTGCAAAGGAATGCCCGAAAATTCATTGGAGCAGCTCCACCCGCCGTTATCTGTAATTCTGACGCTTCTCCGAGGTAATATCTTACAGCAATCGAGAAAAGTCAAACAAAACGGCAAATAAAAAATATCTTTCAAATTCTTTCAAAAACTTGCAAATTCGAAAATATGTGATTAAATTATGTCATCATGACAGAAAAAAACACCAGTTCACGCAAACTGCTTTCGCCGGAGCGCGAGGAGCGAATCCTCGCCGCGCTCGGCGACGGCGTGCGCACCATCGCTGAACTCGCCGCGGAACTTCAGGTTTCCGAAGCGACGGTCCGGCGGGATCTCCAGTCGCTCGAACAGCGGGCGCTGGCCATGCGCGTGCACGGCGGAGCGGTCCGGATGCAGCACGGCCGGGTGGAGCCGTTGTTTCACGAGAAGACCGGCCGCCGCGCCGGAGAAAAGGAGCGCATCGCCGAACGCGCTCTCGAGCTCATCGAAGAGAACGACTCCATCTATCTCGACGGCGGCAGCACCGTGCTCGCCCTCGCCCGGCGGCTGGGGGCGCGGCGTCATCTCACGATCGTCACCAATTCCTTGATGGCGGCGGCGGAGCTGATGGAGAGCGGCCACCGGCTGATCCTGCTGGGGGGAGAGTTCCGGCCGATTTCGCGCACGCTGGTCGGCCCGCTCACCGCGCCGGTGGGCGAAGCGCTCCACATCGACAAGGCGTTCTTCGGCACCATCGGCATCACGGCGGACGGGCTCTCCACCACCGATCCGGGCGAAGCGTACACCAAGAAGCTGATGCTGCGCCGGGCGCACAAGTCGATTCTGCTGGCCGATTCCGGGAAGTTCGGCTGCGCCTCCCTGGTTGCAAGCGGCTCCCTGCGCGACCTCGACATCGTCATCACCGACCGCGGCCTGCCGCCGGAGTTCGCCCGGCTGCTCAAACGGAACAAAATCGAAGTGGTTACCCAGTAACATTATTCATAGAATCTTCTGGAAAGGGAAAAAAGGAAATGGCAAACAACTACTTCAGCGACCTCGGCCCGAACTTCCGCAAGACGACGCTCAAGTTCAAACCGATCCCGGCGTACGCCTACGACGGCACGCTCGCCGGAGAGTACAAGGCGAAGAAGATCTCCAAAGCCGAAGCGGCCGAACTCTATGAATCGATGCTGGTGATCCGCGAATTCGAAGAGATGATCCTCAAGTGCCGCACCGGCGCCTACGAAATCATCAGCGACTACGAATACCGCGGCCCGACCCACCTGTCGATCGGCCAGGAGGCGACCGCCGCCGGAGTCTGCTCCGAACTGGCGATCACCGACCTCATCACCAGCACCCACCGCGGTCACGGCGACTCGATCGCCAAGGGGTTCCACGCGATCAAACACATGAGCGAAGAGGAGCTGCACGCCCGCTGTCCTGAATTCGCCGCCCTCTCCGGCGAGGAGTTGCGCGAAGCGGTTATGGAGGATCACATCTTCCGCACCATCGCCGAACTCTTCGGCAAGGAGGCCGGTTACGGCAAGGGGCGCGGCGGCGGCATGCACATCGCCGACTTCCGCGTCGGACACCTCGGCGCGAATGCGATTGTCGGCGGCGGCATTCCGATCGCCACCGGAGCGGCAATGACCTGCCGCATCGACGAGAAGATGAAGGGGCGCGTGGTCTGCTCCTTCGCCGGTGACGGCGCCTACTCCAACGGCGTCGTGCTCGAATCGCTCAACTGGGCCAGCCAGGATCAGTTCAACGGACCGCTGGCGAAGACCAAGTTCGGCCTGCCGATCATCTACTGCCTGATCAACAACCATTACGGCATGACCGGCCGCGCCGACGGCGAAGTGACCGGCGTCGACCATCTGGCCCGCCGCGCCGCCGGATTCGACAACGACAACATGCACGCCGAAGTGGTCAACGGCATGGACATCATGGCGGTGCGCGACGCGATCGTCCGCGCCCGGGAGATCGTCGAAAAGGGCGAAGGCCCGGTGCTGCTCGAGTTCGACACCTACCGCTACTACGGCCACTCGCTCAGCGACCCGCGCAACGAATACCGCACCCGCGAGGAGGAGGCGCGCTGGAAGGAGGTCGACCCGGTCGAAACCTTCCGCCGGAACCTGCTCGAAGCGAAGATCATGACCGAGAAGGAGCTCAAAGCGCTCGAGGAGAAGGTCGCCGCGCGCAACGCCCGCGCCGCCCGCCGCGCCGCCGACGCCCCGGACCCGGATCCGGCCGACGTGATCAAGTACATGTACACCGACGGCACCAGCGATGTGGTGCCGGAGGAATACGCCGCCGCCAGCGTCAAGGTCGACGACCCCGCGCCGCGCGCCAAGCGGGATGCCAACGGTCTAACCACCTACAAGGACGCGATCAAGGAGGGCATCGTCGAAGAGATGCTCCGCGACCGGCGCGTGGTGCTCTTCGGCGAAGACGTGGCCGAATATGGCGGCGCCTTCAAGCTCTCCAAGGGGATGATCGACACCTTCGGCCGCGACCGGGTCTTCAACACCCCGATCTCCGAAGCGTGCATCTGCGGCGCCGCGGTCGGCATGGCGATGACCGGCTACCGGCCGATCGCGGAGCTCATGTACATGGACTTCGCCCTGATGTCCTCCGACCAGATCTCCAACCAGGCCGCCAAGTGGCACTACATGACCGGCGCCTCGACCGAGGTTCCGCTGGTGATCCGGTGCAGCGTCGGCGGCGGCAAAGGGTACGGCGGGCAGCACTCGCAGTCGCTCGAATCGATGTTCGCGCACATTCCCGGCACCTACGTCGCCTACCCGTCGAACCCCTATGACGCCAAGGGCATGATCAAAACCGCGATCCGCACCAACAATCCGGTGGTGTTCGTCGAAGGTCAGCTGCTCTACAACGTCAAGGGAGTGGTTCCGGAAGAGGACTACACCGTTCCCTTCGGCGTGGCGAACGTGGTCCGCGAAGGCTCCGACGTCACCATCGTGAGCTGGGGTCCGGCGGTCGCCGACGCGGTCAAGGCCGCCGACAAGCTGGCCGAAGAGGGGATCAGCGTCGAAATCATCGACCCGCGCACGCTGGTGCCGTTCGACTGGGAGACGGTCTTCGAATCGGTCCGCAAGACCGGCCGCTGCATCGCGCTCAGCCAGTGCGTCGACATCGGCAGCTTCACCGGCGAGATCGTCTCGCAGGTCACCGCGAACTGCTTCGACTCGCTCGACGCCCCGGTGCTCAAGGTCGGTGCGAAGAACGGCATCGCGCCGCAGGCGTATTCGCTTGAGAAGGCGTTCCTGCCGAGCGTCGACGAGATCATCGCCGCGGTCCGGAAACTTTACTGAAGAATGTGAGGTCCTGAATTATGGCTACCAAGATACCGGTTCCGAAACTCGGCCAGTCCGAGGAGACCGTGACCATCGCCTCCTGGCAGGTCAAGGAGGGCGATGCGATCAAGAAGGGAGATGTGCTCTTCCAGGTGGAGACCGACAAGGCGGTGCTCGACGTCGAATCCCAGTTCGAGGGGACGATCCTCAAGATCGTCACTCCGGCGGGCGTGGAGGTTCCCGTGATGACCACCGCCGCCATCATCGGCGCCCCGGGCGAGGAGATTCCGGCGGAGATGCTCGCCGCCGCCCCCAAGGCCGCTCCAGCTCCGGCGCCGGCACCGGCGCCGGCACCCGCTCCGGCTCCGGTGGCGAAACCCGCCCCGGCGGCCAAACCGGCC
>URVC01000107.1 GCA_900551245.1 uncultured bacterium
AGATGTACCTCTGTCAAACAACACGTTCCATCACAAAATTTGGGACATCATCAAATAGTTGAATTTTTTGCTGCTGATTCGAATCGGGTGTGCATGGAGGCGCGACATGGTTTTCATCCCGCTGGCGACTCTTTCTCTTTGCGCCCCGCAGCTTCCGGCTGTGGAAAGTTCCACAAATTCTTTACGTTGATTGAACTCCTGGTGGTGATTGCGATCATCGCAATTCTGGCCGCTATGTTGCTTCCGGCGCTGAATCAGGCTCGGGAACGGGCCAGGTCGACCACTTGCACAAACAATCTTAAGCAGATCGGTCTGGCGTTGTACGCCTATTCCGGGGATCATGCGGGATGGGGAGTGGATTGTCATTATGACAACGCATTCTGGCTTCGACCTCTGCTTGACGGGAAATATCTGAGCGGTCCTTCCTTTACCGTGGAAAGGAATGATGTGACATTTGACTCCGATGCCAGGGGTGTCTATTTTTGTCCTTCGATTTCTGCCGGAAACAGCATGATTGGAACTTACGGGCTGTTGTGTTATGGAGATTTCGGCATGCTGCGATTCGGGAACAAACTGGATTTGCTCTACAATACAGGCGGAGCAGTGACCGCTAAATGGGGAGTGTTTACATCCCAGCTGTCGTACAGCCAGTCTTTGATTCTTGGCGACTCCAGCTGGGAATCTCAGGAGTATCCCGGTTATTGGAAACTGGACATGAGCTGGCAGGGAGAGGCGAGTCTGCGGCACAAGTCAGCCGGAAATTTTCTGCATGCGGACGGTCACGTCGCAAGTTTGCAGAGAACGGAGCTGAAGAGTCACTGTCAGTGGAAGCGGGCTGATCGCGAAACCATTTATACCATCAAATATCTGTATCCCGGGATGATCACTCCGGTTACAGCTCCTTAAAGAGTTCAATGTAGCTGAGTTGTGTCAAAGTTAAAAACATGGAATGAAGAAAGGATGAGAAACATGTTCCGTAAAATCTTGAAAACCGCAGCGATAGCAGCTATGCTTCTGACAGGAGCAAGCCTTTTTGCAGAGGAAGAATTTTTCCTGGGCGGTTGTGCGCACTTCTCCAAGGCCCGTGCCGACATCAATGCCACCCTGGATCTGCTGAAGGCGGTCGGAATGAATTCGGTGCGGGACGATATCGTCTGGATGCAGTGGGAAAAGGCTCGAAAACAATATGTTCCCGTTCCGTATTACGAAGCCATGGCGAAACGGGCTTATTCCCTTGGGCTTCAGCCGTTGCATCTGATCAACTGGGGTCACCCGCTCTATGATCCGGAAGGGGTGGTATTGGCCGATAATCCGAATCCGCCGAAAGAGGCGATCAGCGCATATGCCGAATTTGCCGGCTGGGTAGCCTCCCATTACAGCGGCTATGGGGACAAACCGCGTCTCTATCAGGTGTGGAATGAATGGAAAGGAAATCCCGCTCCGTATACGGAAGTTCTTGCCGCAGCCTATCCCAGGATTAAAAAGGCGGATCCGAATTGCATTGTAATCGCGAATTCCTGCCACAAGGGGATTGCGTTTATGGAGGAGACTTTCAAGCTCGGAATGCTGGAGAATTGCGATGGATTTTCCTGGCACGGATACAATCATGCCCAGCTCGATGAGAGGAAGCGTTCGGCCGAAGCCTTTTTCGCCGAAGCCATGACCATGGTTGAACTTTCCAAAAAATACAATCACGGCCGCCCCAAACCGCTTTACATCACGGAGGCGGGACGTCCCACCCATTTGAGCCGTGTCGGAGCCACCGAGGGGGAGGCCGCTGATTACATCACGCGCGTTCTTCTCCTGGTGAGAACGGAACCGGCCATCCGGGGGATCTGGCTTTACTCCATGCTCGACAGAGGATATGACTTCAAGGAGCAGGAGGACAATTTCGGTTTATGCCGCGTGGACATGACGCCGAAGGAACCATTCTATGCCGTGCGTTCCATCGCGGAGATTGTCCGGCACGGAACGTTTGTGCGGCGCTGGAAAACGCCGGCGGATGTGTGGCTGCTGCAATATCGGATGCCGGACGGTCGCGACGTTCTCGCCGCGTGGACGACGAAACCCGACGTCAATAAACAGCTGATTATCTCGCGTGGCAATGCTCCGAAAGGTTCCCTGCTGGTCTGGGTCGCCGGAGGAACTCCTGTGGAGCGCCAGTGGGAGTGGCTGGAGTTGCTGGATGCTGCTGGTGGCAAATTTCTCGGCCTCGGGGGACGTCATTCCGATGAGATCGCCGTTACGATCGGCAGTCGGCCAGTGCTGCTGTCCGGAAAACTGGAGGGCGCGGAATTGAAGACCATAAAAGAGATTTCCAAACCGACCTGGCGCAGGAATTCAGGCACCAGACTCCCGGAAACCATTATTCTGTCAGCAAAATCGCTGGAAACGGCACAGAAACATGAGTTCGGTTCGGAGTTGCTTTTCCGTCAGACGACGAGCAGCCTGAAGAGAAATGGGCTCTCCGATGTCGATGCAAATTTCCGGGTTGCCAACGACAGCGAAAAGATTTATCTAGAGGTTACGGTGACCGACGATGTGCATTTCAACAACTATGCAGACGACATGCTGTGGAGCGGAGACTCCGTGCAGGCGGCGTTTTCCGTGCTGAACAACGATTCCGCCGTGTCGGGTGGAACCGAATACATGTTTGCCCTGACCGAACAGGGCCCCCGGGTGTTCCGTGAGGTTTCCCAGACCGGTTCGACGGAGCCGACCGGAGCAAAGCTTGAAGCCCGCAGAAACGGTCGGGAGACCTGCTATCGGATTTCGGTTCCGCTCAAGGAACTGGGGGTGAAATATGCCGCCGGAACTCCGATGGGATTCTCTCTCGTCATAAACGATAACGACGGCGAGGGGAGAAAAGGATACCTGCACTGGGCGGACGGAATCGGAACCGGAAAAAATCCGGATCTGTACAACTGGGTGGTCCTGCAATGAGAGCTCTCTGGTTGCTTCTGATGGTGGCTGGCACGGCCTTTTCGGCCGCCGCCGGAGTCCGGGAGATCGGATTCGACAGGGGAACAAATCCCGGATGGAATTTCTTTCTGAGTGACGAAGCGCCCGGAGCTCAGGGGAACTTCCTCCTGTTCCCGAAACCGGTCGGGATGCCGCCGGAACGGTGCGGACGGTTGGAACTTGCCTATCGTGAGGGAGGATGGTATTCCGGAATCAAATATTATTTTCCGACTCCGGTTCCTTTCGAGGAGATTCAGATTCGGGTTTTTTCTCCGGATTTTCATGGAATTGTGGTTCGTCTGATCGACCAGTCCAGTCAGACGCACCAGCTGTTTCTTCCATTCAAATCGGGTGAGGGGTGGCAAACGGTCACCGTTCGTCGGCCGAAATGGTCGTACCATTTCTGGGCCGGCGCCAATGACGGAAAATGGCATGGCGGAATTGTGGGGATTCAACTGCTGGCTGAAGGCATCAGGTTGAATGACCGCAAAGCCAGACGCGGTTTTCTCTACTTCAACAGAATCTCCGTGATCACTCCGCAGAACGGAAATGACGTCAAATGACGGGCAAACGGAAATCATGTTCTGATGGCAGGTTTTAATGAGAATGTCTTAGAACCTATCCCTAAATAACAGCAAGTTTTCGATAAATTATAACCGTTGCGG
>URVC01000108.1 GCA_900551245.1 uncultured bacterium
GGAGATCCAGTTAAGAATTTGGGTGATGTAGTGCATGATACTTTCTTTCTTTGCATATTTCAATTGCGTGGAACAACAGGAAGAAGAGGAGCGTTCCGGCGAACAGCCCGCCGAACACCGCCAGATGGATCCATCCGACGCCCGGCCCGGGATCCTCGCCGATCCGGCATTCGAGCGCAATCGGCAGAACGATGGCGCCGAGCAGCAGCAGATATTCCGCGCCGAGCAGAGCACCGATCCGGTCGTCGCGGCGCGGCAGGAGCTTCCGGGCGAGAACGCTCCCGCCGGACAGAACGGCGGCGCAGACGGCGGCAAGAAGCGCGGCGGTAAGTCCGAAATTCCAGCCGACCAGATGGTTGAAGCAGAAGATCTCCAGATAGAACGAGCCGGGGATCAGCAGAATCGACGGCAGAAGGACGACGGAGCGCCAGCTCTTTTGCTGTTTCTCATCAAGAAGTTTCCAGCCGACGACCAGCGTGAGAAGTTCCTGAAGCACGACGCCGAGACAGAGCGTTGCGAGCAGTTCGGAGCTGCCGAGCTGCTGTAGCATACGCTGATAGTTGAAGGCGGCGAGCCGGTCATGCCAGACGAGGGCGGGCAGTACGGCGGCCGCGCAGAGCAAAATGCGCCAGCGAAGCGGAAGCAGTGCGAGCTTGAGAATGCTCTGCAAAGCGGCTCCGGCCAGTACGGCGATAACAAGCAGTTCCATAATGGTGTTTCCCTGTGAAGTCGATCCCGCCTAATTTTTGCAGCAGCTGCAGGAGCTGGTTTCCCGTTTCAATCTGCGCCGGAAATCGCATAACAGGTAGATGGCCGCACTGAGAAGAACCACCGCCGAGAGCAACAGCCCGTTCCAGTCGTTCCCCGCGGAAGAATGCTTCCGTTTGGCGGCTTCGAAATGATATTTCGCCGCCTGGCGAACTCCATGGAGGATCGCATTGGAACTGTAGGTGGCGCGTGTGACGGCATCGACCTGGCGCTCGGCGGCCTCTTCGAGGGTCATCCCGTTCCAGCGCTCGAAGAAACCTTTTTTTTCGAGCATCCGGAGATAGCGGGGAGTCTCCTGATTCGGACCGGTCAGAACACCGATGATTTTGCCGTCGGAGCCAAGGCAGAGGGCGACCGGGATGGGGCCGGCATATCCGGTTTTACGTTCGGAGTCGCCGGATTCCAGCAGCAGTCGGCCGAGCTCCCGCTCCCCCTCCCCGCGGACCGAATAATCGAACGGGGCAGTTTGCTTCAACTCTTCAAAGCCGGAGAACCGCTCCTTCACCCCGGTAAGGTAAGGAGCCGTCGGATCCTCTTCCTGCGGGGCGGCGCCGAGCGAAAGCAGAAGGAGCGCCGGCAGAAGCAATGTGATATGTTGCTTCATGATGGATCTATTTCACTTCCTGAGCGGGGAGTTCAGTAACCGCCAGCAACCGGCAGCCTCCCGCATTCATCCGGATTCGGAATTCGATGTCGGGCCGTGTCGCTCCGTCGCCCTTCGCCACCGCGCGGTAGACGCCGAGCCCCGGGCGGCCGCTTTCGCGGAAGCTCCACTTTTCTTTCGCGAGCGCCGCCCCGTGTTTCCGCAGGATGTTCATCGCCTGTTCGACCGGATCACATCCCTCGGTTTCCCGGGCGATTTCGCGCGCCTCCCGGTCCATGCCGAAGAGTTTCTGCAGCTGGGTTTCACTCCGGCTTCGGCGCGGTTCAAGCGTGTAGGCGACGCAGGCCTGGAGACGCTGCTCCAACTCCTGCTTCACCGGGAAATCCTTCACCGGGTTGGGTTCCGGGGCGCGTCTGCCGAAGACGGCGAACACGCTCATCGACAGCCCGCATATGAGCAGGGCGGAAATCAGAATTTTCTTTCTCATGAGATTTGCTCCTTCTCCGGATCAGGGGTTGGCCTGCGGTTGATTGATCCCCAGAATCTCCCATTTGGTATTGGGGGCGTATAATTCCTCGTCGTCGGCGTCGGCACCCAGTCCGCCGATGTAGAGCGCCGGAATCGAGAGGTAGCCGCTCCGCTCGGAACTTACATGCCCATCCGCCCAGATCACATTGGCCCGGCCCATGTGGCGGAACATTGTCTTCTCTGAATCGACCGAATGGCTGAAGTTCATCTCCGAACCCAGTCCGTGAGAGCCACCGCCGGAGGTGTCGCTCTTTTTTCCTCCCTGATCAGCGAACGAAACACAGCGGGATGGTGTCTTGATCGTGCCCGGCTTGGTCAGGCGATATTTGTTCTGGATAGAAGTACTGCGGTTGGCGAAATCTTCCCACCCATGCAGGTAAGGCGCGATGCCGATGCCGCTGCCCGCCGCATTTTTCGCCGAATATTCGCCGCTGCTGTAAAATGCCGAAACCCACGGGTGCGGGCAGAAGACAACGCTTTTCGTCACAATCGAGGCCATCGAGGCGTCTTCCCCCGGTTTCGGCAGGTAGGGGGTGAGATACCCTTCGCCGGTGTAGTCGAAGTCTTTGGTCGGCTTATTGCAGGCGGCCATCCACGCCTTGTGGCCTCCCGTCGCGCCCATGTAGTAGATCGTCGGGCAGAAATATTCGTAGTCGTTCTGATAGAGGGAGTCCGCCGAGCTCACCTGCTTCATGTTGTTGGTGCAGCTGGTGGCGATTCCCCGCTCCCGCGCCTTGTTGAGAGCCGGCAGCAGCATGGCGGCGAGAATGGCGATGATCGCGATTACTACGAGGAGTTCGATAAGGGTAAAACTCCGGTATCGGGCCGTGGCTGAGGCGGACCGGTGGGAGAAAGCGCAGAGTGCAGGCCGGTGGGAAGCGGGTGGCGTGTCCGCCGCCCCCCGCACCCCCTGCGTCCGGCAAGGTGCCGGCGCCGGGTTCGGGTCAGCGGTCAGGCTGGGCTCGAGGTCGGGCGCGGGCCGGTGGGAAAGAGAGCCGCGGAAATCCGAACGGCTCTTCCCGCTTTTTTGCGGAAAGACCCCTTCGCATTTCCGCTCCCCTTCGCCGGGTGCCGAGC
>URVC01000109.1 GCA_900551245.1 uncultured bacterium
CTTCATCGGCGTTGGAAGTTACAGATGTGTTTCACAAAATTTGGGACAATAACAACTATTTTGAATCCTGCAGGGGGGGCGGCATGACCAAGACGATTCTTCAGAGTGGTGTCAACAGGTGTCTGATGACTCATTTGACAAAATACCATAATGTTCCATCCTCCTAACCAGTTAAAAATTCCGATCGCACGGAAACTCATTTGTGAAACTCAGCCGGAAACAGTCGGTCTCATTCAACTCTTTTCCGCAAATCAGGTTTTTGCAACACTTGCTATAATTATGACAGAAAAGGGAAAATATAGCAATGATAGATGTGATTATTTTTTTTACCGATGTGATTATATCGTTGATAAAATCAGAAAACTTCTACGAGACCCCGATTATTTTCTCTGAATTTCCGATATTTCCCGGGCGAAATTCCGGAGCGTTTCCGGAAAAAGCGGCAGAAGGCATAGATGGACTCATATCCGCACTGCCGGGCGACTTCTCCGATCGGCTGCGTGGTATTCTCCAACAGAATTTTCGCTCCGGCCAGCCGCTGTTCCGCGAGATACTCCCCGAGTGAGATTCCCATCTCCTCGCGAAACCGGCGGCGCAGATGACTGGCCGACAATCCCGCTTCCTGCGCAATCTCCTTGATGGAAAGGGGTCTCACCAGATTGGAATTGATCCTGGCCAGCACCCCGACAATCAAAGCCGACGGTTGGATTCCGGGGCGTTCACTCCGGGATTTCCCCAATTCATAGAGCAGCATGGTCAATGCGAAAATGGCGCCGACAGTATTGCCGTCCAGGTAAAAACGCACCAGATCCAGAATCAGTTTTGTTGCAGCTTCCGTCACGCGGAAGAGTTCCTGGGAAGGAAGATAATCCTGACCGTACGGCGCTTCAAACGAGACAATCAACCGCGTGCATACCGGGTTTTCCTTCTCCGGCACACTGCGTTGTAAATAGGGTTTCACCAGCAGCGCTTCTCCCGGATTCAAAAAAAATTCACGACCGTTGATCAAATATTTCATGGAGACCACCGGGATGATCAGCATATAACGGGTGCTGATGACTGTTTTCTCATGCGGATAGTCGTGAAAATAGAGCAAAATGCTCTCCGGCAACAGGAAGTTTTCCGGCAGCTTCCTGCCTTGAAAATAGCTCACCGGTTCCGGAAGTTTCCGGGCGACAGAAATCCATTCATTTTCCATTTTAATCACATCGGTAAAAAAAATAATCAGTCCTGTTATTGTTTCATTTTGAAATCGCCGCTATACTATACGGTAGTGCAAGCCACATTACAAGGAGAAAATCATGGCAGATCATTCGTTTCATCATTCTCCGGACTTTCTGGAGAAAAGCGTCGTGTATCAACTTTTTCTGAGGGCTTTTACGCCGGAGGGAACTCTGAATGCGGCGGAAAAACTGCTTCCGCACATCGCATCGACCGGAGCGAATCTCGTATACCTTACGCCGATCGTCGAAGCCGACGGCGACAGACGAACCGAGTTCTGGAGTGATCGACAGAAACAATCACTTCTGAACAATCCCCGGAATCCGTACCGGATCAGAGATTACTTCCGGATTGATCCGGAATATGGCGGCGACGACGATCTGCTTTCCTTCGTCAGAAGTGCCCATTCCCTCGGCCTGCGGGTTCTGCTCGATCTGGTCTATTACCATTGCGGGCCGACCGCAAAGCTGATTGCAGAACACCCCGACTTCGTCCGTCGGGATGAATACGGGCGGATACTCACCGGCCGCTGGCATATTCCGGAACTCAATTTCGACCTGCCGGAACTGCGTGAATATCTCTGGGGAAACATGGAATACTTCATCCGGAAATTTGACGTCGACGGGTATCGGTGCGACGCATGCGATCTGGTTCCTCTCGATTTCTGGGAGGAGGGACGGCGACGGATCGAACGGATCAAACCCGATGTGATCATGATTGCGGAAGCGGGAGATACAGCCATGCTCGACCAGCGAATCGCTTTTGACGTCAATTACGGCATCGCCTTTCCCGGGGAACTGCACCAGGTGCTGCTCGGCCGGAAGAGCGCCGACGCTCTGCGCAGCTGCTGGGAAGAACGGCATGCACGGCATCCAGGAGCCCGGTTCCTCTGCAATTTCGACAACCACGACATTGCCAACGACGATTATGACAGCCGCCCGGAGGTGACCGGGGTATCGCCGCGTGCGACCGCGGCACTTGCCGTCGTTATGACCATGGACGGAATTCCTTTCCTGTATAACGGCCAGGAGATCGGTGACGGCTGGCGTCACTCGCTTTACGCGAATTGCCTTTACGGACCCGAACTTGGGATCAACTGGTCACGGGCAATGACTCAGGAAGGAGCTGAACGGCTGGAGCATCTCCGGGAGTTGTTTCATTTCCGCAAGGCCCATGCCGCCCTCACCCGCGGAGAACTGATCTGGATCGATAACAGTGTTCCGGAAAGCATCGTCTCATACCTGCGCCGTACGCCGGAGGAAACCGTATTTTTCGCGGCCAATCTAGGAACGCAGTCGCATCGCGTAAAATTTGATCTGCCGGGGGAAAATGCCGGAGAAGAGATTACTCTTCAATCGGGGGAGACAATTCTTCGCCAACTCTGATCGCCCGACATTCCTTCGTATTTCTGAGCGGGAAGCGGCGGCGATTTTCGAGCAGTCGAAACAGCTCTTTCCCCCGCAGGCGTCGGTAAATGGTCACGGGCAGCCTCAAAACAATCGAAACCCATGTTTCGAATATAAGCCGGGGGCTCCCGTTCAAAACCGTCGTTCTGATCGAAGCCTCCGATAGAAAAGGAGCCGATCGCCCACCCGTTTTGACGCTTCCGCCAGATTGGGGGCTGTTGCAAAACCTCATATTGCTCCCACAGTTTAATACTTGTAGTTCATCCGGCGTATTTGACAGACTCC
>URVC01000110.1 GCA_900551245.1 uncultured bacterium
ACTCGTAAAAAATTGAGTTTTTCCCGGCATCGAAGTGGAATTTTATCATAGGAGGCAATATGCATCGAAGAGTTCTCTGCGCCCGGAAGATTTTCGGGAATCAACCGTCCTGCAAGCCCGATCCGGCAATGTGGATTTTCCTCGTCACGCTCCCCATGATTTTCATCGCCGGCAGCGTGTTTGCGGACTGGAATTCCGCCTTCCGCATCGCCGCGCTCTGCCTGACGGTTTCCGCCCTCCCCCTCCTGTGTCCCGGGGTGAAACGGCAAACGTTTACTCTTATTGAACTTCTTATTGTTGTAGCAATTATCGCCATTCTTGCGGCAATGCTGCTGCCGGCGCTGAACCAGGCCCGGGAACGGGGACGCTCCGCCAGTTGCATCAACAATCTCCGGCAGCTGGGATCCGGCTTCCAGCTTTACTCCGCCGATCATGCCGATTTTCTGCCTCCGGTTCAAGGAAGCGCTTCCGGCAGCTACCCCTGCTGGACCAATGCGCTGATGGGACCCAATCTCAAAGTTTCCGCCTCCGCCGTCTATACCAGCGGCGTCTGGATGAAAACCGGTCTCTACGCGCACAACACTTTGTTTCACTGCCCGTCGATGACCGGCCGTTACGATCTGACCGGCACGGAAACCGGCGGCGGTGCCGGCTGGTGGATCATCAAGCCGCACTACAGAATCAACAGTCAGTTGTATCAGGTCGCCCGCCTGCAGTCCTTCAAGCTCGGCTATTTCAAATCCCCCTCTTTTAAAATCCTGCTGGCGGATACCTGGCAACAGGCGGCCACGGGACTTGCGGTGGAGGAAAACGGCTATTTTCGCTGGCAGGTCGACCGTTTTCAGAACACCGGCTTCGGCATCGTCGCCGGTCGTCATCAGAAATCGACCAACGCGCTCCATCTCGACGGACACGTCGCCGCATATCACCTGAACGACACGCTTCATCCATTTGAAAATTCGCCGTTTACCGATGAAGAGGACGACAGGAAATACCTGCATTATCAATATTGAGAAAGTGAGAAGGGAAAACGGATGAAGTACAAAAAAATCCTGTGGAACGTGATTCTGTTTGCCGCCCTTGCGGGACATGCGGAATCTCTGAACCTCAAGTGGAATCTCTGTCGCGAAGCGAAACTGGAAGAGGGGCGGTTTCTGAAGTTCTCCGTCGCACCGGAAGACAAGAGCGGACAACATTGCGCCTCGGCCGAATTCGACCTTTCGGCCAGCGCCAATTGCATGATCGAATTCTCGATTCGTGCCAGAGCGAAAAATGTTTCCAGACCGCCCCAGGAGTGGAACGGAGTCAAGTTCATGCTGCACTACCGCGATTCGGCCGGAAAAAATTTCTGGCCGGGAATCCGGAAATACTCCGGTACGTTCGACTGGCAGGAACTCTCCTTTTTCGCTCTTGTCGGAGAACCGCAGGGCAAAGCGTTCCTGAAACTCGGTCTGCAGGACAGCTCCGGCGAGGTGGAATTCGATCTGGCCTCTCTCCGTTTTCACAAGCTGTTCTCCCCGCCGACCCGACCGTTTACCGCCCGTTACAGCGATGAGGTCCGCGCCACACCGCCGCTGCGGGGGATGATGTCCCCGGCAAGAAATCTTACTTTGGATGATTTCGCCACGCTTCGAAGCTGGAACGTCAATCTGGTCCGCGCTCAGATCATCCGCAACTGGCACAAGGTGGGCACCGACCGCGATCTGGAGGAGTTCGACCGCTGGATCAATCGCAAACTCGATCACTTTGAAACCATGTTCCGCACCGGTTACGAACAATACGGCATTCGTTTTGTCATTGATCTTCACACCTACCCGGGAGGCCGATATGCCAACCGGGAGATGGCGATGTTCCACGAGACCCGCTACGCCGAATATTTTGTCGAGCTCTGGAAAAGGATCGCGCGTCGATTCCGCAACAATCCGGCCGTGTGGGGCTACGGACTCATCAATGAACCCAACCAGAAACGGTTTGCCAAACACGACTTCCTGACGTTGCAGAAACAGGCGGCGGAGGAGATTCGCAAAATCGACTCCACCCGGCCGATCATCATTGCCGCCAATCTCTCCAACTCTCCGGACACCTTCCATCTGCTGGAACCGATTGATCTCTTGAACATCATCTATGAAGTTCACATGTATCAGCCGTTTCAATTCACCCATCAGCGCGTCTATTCGAAGGATGGCAAACTCCGGCCCGGGGAAAAACCGGTTGTCTACCCCGGTCGCATTAACGGAGAAGAGTTCGATCAGAAGAAACTGCGGCAGATTCTTCAACCGGTCCGCGATTTCCAGCTGCGCTACGGAACCCGCATCTACGTCGGCGAATTTTCCGCTATCACCTGGGCGCCGGGAGCCGCGCAATATCTGCGGGACCTAATCGAGATCTTCGAGGATTATCACTGGGACTGGAGCTATCATGCATTCCGCGAAGCCTCCGTCTGGGATGTGGAAAAAGCCGGTTCCGATCATAAGAGCATCCGCCCTGCCCCGAATACCGATCGAAAGCAGGTTCTGCTCGAAGGATTCCGCAAAAACAGACGTTGATGATTGAAAGGCCGTGAAAGATTTAGAACTTATCCCTAAATAAAAGATGAAATCCAAGAAAATTATGCTATATTT